>CAZIFO010000077.1:0-1728 GCA_964538245.1 uncultured Treponema sp. | reverse complement strand
TTGCACGCCGCGCCCACCTACTTCACTTTCCGCAAAAACACAAGTCCGCTCTCTTCACCTGAAACCGCCTTGCTCACGTCGGAGATAAAGTCCGCAGTGCCGGTGCTGCGCTGGAAAAAATCGCGGCCCACGCAGTAAATGTTCCCGCTCTTGTACGCCTTGAAACCCGCGAACAGAGGATTCTTTCTGAGCAAGTCCGCCTTTCTTGAAATCTCGCCGCCAATCGTGCCGTCGTAAATTAAAATGTCCGCATCGTGCGCCGCGGCATAGAAACTTTCAAACTGGACTGTCTCCGTGGAAACGTGCTTTCTGCCGTCCGATTTTTTTTCATCTTGGGGAACATATTTTCCGCCGGCAATTTCTATCATCTTCGAGATATAGTCGCCGCCCTTTCTGACATTGACTGCGCCGTTTGAGTTCACAAAAAAGAACGCGACGGACTTTTGATTTTTCAGGTCCGCACCGCCATTCTGATTTTTTTGCAGGACAGTTTCAATTTTTTTTATCTCGCTTTCAAAATATTCCTGCGCCTCGCTTTCCTTTCCGAACAAAAGTCCGTAAAGCTTTATCCACTCAAGCCGCCCGAGCGGATCCGCCTCGTAGCCGGAGCGTTCCACCAAAACCGGGATTCCAAGCTCCTCAAGCTTTTCCTTGACTTCGGGATTGTGATAAATCATCGTGTTTTCAAGCGCAAAGTTGCAGCCGAGCGAAAGCAGAATCTCGTAGTCGGGCGCGCTGTATTTTCCGGCATACAGAAGTTTTTTCGCCTTCATCGCGTCCCTTGCCTCCGGAATGAACCAGCCGCTTTCCTTTGTCCCCGAAAAACGCAGCGAGCCGACTGCGCCAAGTTTCGCCACGTAGTCCATCGCCGAGCTTGAGACAAGATAAGTCTTGTCGAGCGGAAGCTTTAAGACGCAAGTTTCTGGAGGAAGATTCGACGGAACTTCAGCATTTTCCGGAACGAGCAGAAACCTGCCGCCGTTCGAGATTGTGATGAGGGAATAAGTGCGGTGATTGAGCTTGTCGAAATCACCTGAAATCCTATCCGTGGATTCTTCGCTCCGCTCAGAATGACGAACATCATCATAAAAATCCACCGAAAATTCCTTTGCATAGGAAAGAGGCAGGCTTCCAGTTTTTGTGAGAGCGAAATTGCCAACTGTTATTGCCGGACTTGCGGCAATTTTTTTTACAGATTCTTTCGTCGTTTTCCTATCACGCAATGACACGCTTTCTCCGTCATGGCGGGCCGATTCTCCATTGCGTCCGAACACAAGCTCGTAGTCAATTTCATGCGGCCGACCCATCGCGATTGTGTCGGCTCTGACTTTGAGCGTGAACGAAACCTTGTCAATATTTCCGTCCTCAAGATTTTTAATTTGCGCGCTGGAAAGAGAAAGCGGCAGCGTAAAAGATGACTTTCCGCCGGAATTCTCGTTCAGATACTTTTTGCCGCCAAGAATCATGTAGTCATAGTTCGCGCTTGACCAGATGATTTTTACACTCGCCTTTCCGCCCGAAAGTGCAAGCTCAGCGGGGGAAAGAACGCGCGCCCTGCCGCTTCCGCCGTTCGTGGCGACATCAATCTTAAAAGTTCCGTCGGCAAAGGCCAGTGAGGAAATAAAAATCAAAAGAGCGAAAAAAAACGCCCTGCTACATTTTAAAAGATTAGAAAAATGCTTCATCCGTCAGATTCTCCAAAGCCACATAAAAAATCATAACGAAAAA
>CAZIFO010000076.1:0-2180 GCA_964538245.1 uncultured Treponema sp. | reverse complement strand
GAGTAACGTCCGGCATCAAATCCGAAGATGCGCGGACACTAAAAAAAGATGATGCGAGAGCAATTCGTCGAATCTTGAACGTCATAAGGAAGCCTTCATTTTATGAAGCGGGTCATCGGCGCCGGTTCCTGTTACGGACAAAGACTTTTATTATAGATAAGGAAATTAGTGCTATGAAAGACACAATTTTCAGTTTAATGCTTACAATATCCAAATCGAAGAGGTCACATAATGGATACAAATTCAATTCAAACATTGGGTGGCAAAGTTAATGTCACGATTCACAAAAACTACATGCTAAAAGACAAGGATTTAAATTACGCTAAAGTCCAGCGGACGACCGCCGGAATGAACAACGTGATTGCTGAAATCCTAAAGAAGACAAAAGTTTACGATACCGCGACTCTGACTGCGGTGTCAATGCTATTTAAAGAAACAGTCCTTGAGCTGCTTTCACAAGGAATTGCTGTAAATCTGCTTGAAATTGTAACAGCCTATCCAAACGCTCTTGGCAGCATTTCTTCAACAAATCCTGATTTATCTGATATTCCGGGCTTGACTCTCGGATTTAAACCATCACAAGATTCCCTTGATGCGATTAGAAAAGCTAATGTTTCAATGGCGAAGCAAGAAGACACATCTCCTGCAGTTACGGAGATAGAAGACTTATTTACACACAAAAAAGACGGCTCAATAACAAAAGGAAAGCCTGTCCGGATTACTGGACGAAGGCTGAAAATTGCAGGCGAGCCTGACAAAACCGGACTGTTTCTGGCCCCGCTGGGAGCAGACGGAAAAATTGACGAAACTGAATCTGACTGGATTAGAATTGCAGACGAAAGTTTTTTTAGGAACACGTCGGTTTATCTTGAGCTGACGCTTCCGGAAAATCTTGAGTCTGGAAAAAGTTACAACTTTGTAATTAAAACAGCTTCCGGACGCGGAAAAACCGTGAACAAGACTATAAGAAAGCTTGTTTACAAAAACACGCTGACTGCGAGCTGAAACTTAAATGAAACAATAAAGTAGGAAATGCTTTGCCCCGCCTGCGCCTTTTTTAAGCTTCGGGCGGGGATTTTTTATTTTCTTACGCTGCTTGGCTCTGATAATTATCCATTGTTATTTCTCAATCTTCAGCGGCTCGCGCGGAGATGGAAGCTCGGCGCATACAATGTTCTCAACCTGCGCCGGAATCTTCTCCTGATCCTCCCGCGAAAGCCCCGCGGTTTCTATCGGCTTGTGGAACGTGAGCTTTACGTGCTGGCCGTAGACAATGCGTCCTTTCTCCTCAAAAATGCGCCAGGTTCCGTCAATCGTAAAAGGCACAATCGGCGACTTTGAAAGAAAAGCGAGCTTAAAGCTTCCCGGCTTGAACTCGCGGTGGGCGAAGCCTTTTGAGCGGTGGCCCTCCGGAAAAATCACCTGTGAATATCCCTTCTGAACGCCTTTTGCCGCGTCGTGGATTGCCTGCACAGACTTACGCGGGCTTTTTCTGTCGATGAACGTGCACTGCAAAAGCTTCATCCAGTCGCGGAGGACAGGAATCTTTGAAAGCTCCACTTTCGCCACGAACGCCATCTTCTTGTTTGTGTAGCCATATAATAGAGGAATATCAAAATCGCCCTGATGGTTTCCGATAAAAACAACAGCGCGGTCTTTCGGAATGTTCTCCTCGCCGTGCACTTCCACAGTGACATGCGCAATTTCAAAGACTTTTCTCGCCCAGACAGGAACAATGCCGTCAACAACTTTGTCGCGCTCCTCGATGTTCCCCTGCTTGTCGTACTTTACAGCAAGCCGCCTAAGATTGTTCTTGCTCAGCATAAAAAACAAAATCCGTATGAATGTGATGAATGTCCTCATTTTTGTCTCCAGAATTGTGTACAGATAAAAAAATTAGTAATTAGGTCAAACTTCGAGTTTTATCTTTTTGATAAATTTGTGTCATTCCGAACCCTACGGCACAACGCAACGCTCGCTAGCGTTGTATGTTTCGGAATCTATAATATCAAAATTTGTTAAAAACAGATGCTGAAACGAGTTCAGCATGACGTATTTTTTCAACTTTCAAAAAACTCGAAATTAAGCCCAATTAGTAAATTGATAGAAATTATAATATGATGGCCTGGAAATTACAATTTGCAAAGCAAAAGATACGGTTAAAAACTGAATGTTATGGA
>CAZIFO010000075.1:0-2302 GCA_964538245.1 uncultured Treponema sp. | reverse complement strand
AAGAGAAGAAAATGGAGAAGATGCAGAAGGAGCAGGCGAAGAGAAGCGCCGAGACTCAGGCTGCAGTTAAATAACTATCAAGCTCAGTTGAGCGATAAATTTAATAACCGCCGCGTTCCACATGGATGCGGCGGTTTTTTTTACATGAGCGGCGCGAAAATCCTGCATATCCAGCCGAGAATCATTCTCGCCGGCGTAACACGCTCCTTGAATATCTTCGGTGTTACGAGCGTGCACTGTGCCTTTGTCTTTTCAAAGTCAGCCTCAATGTCCTTTAGACTCTCTGACTTGTAAAGAAGAATTCCGCATTCAAAATGATGGTAAAGGCTTCTGTAGTCGAGATTTATCGAGCCGACTGTTCCAATGTCGCCGTCGCTAACGAAATTCTTTGAATGGATAAATCCAGGCTCGTAGAAGTAAACTTTTATTCCGTTTTTAATCAGCATTTTTACAAAACGCAGGCCGACGCAGTAAGTTAAAAAATGGTCGTAATGCGCCG
This sequence comes from uncultured Treponema sp., assembly GCA_964538245.1. Lineage (GTDB taxonomy): Bacteria > Spirochaetota > Spirochaetia > Treponematales > Treponemataceae > Treponema_D. The sequence continues at coordinate 1,803 of CAZIFO010000075.1, read as the reverse complement.
GAAAAAGAATCTCAATGTCAACTCCGCGCTTTGCGGCAAAAATCAAATCGCTCAGGAATTTATTGTCGAGTATTAAATACGGCGTTATGATGTGGACATATTTTTTCGCCCGGCCAAGAATGTAGCGGTAGACGTTCTCGGCAAGCTCCTCTCCGTTGTAGCCGTCGTCTCCGTAGGGAATCACAGTTCCCGCGCTGTCAAAAGTCTCTTCGCACGGAACAAGATATTTTCTTGCGTCCGCTCCGACTTTCCGGCTCAGGACTTTTTTCTCCTGCGTGTGCCAGATTTGCAGGAAAAGTTTTGTGAATGAAATCACCGAGCTTCCCTCGACGCTTATGACGCTGTCCTTCCAGTAATTAAACCTTGGGTGCGCAAGGTTGATGTATTCATCTGTCAGGTTCGCGCCGCCGGTAAAGCAGATCCTCCCGTCAATGTCCATGATTTTATGATGGTCGCGGTCGTTCAGCCCTGTGTTGAAGACTGGAATCATCGGCATAAACTCGCGCGCTTCGATTCCGTGCTCTTCAAGGAAACGGCAGAATGACTTTGACGCGATGTTTATTGAGCCGATGCTGTCGAAAAGCACGCGGATTTTCACTCCGTTTTTCGCTTTTTCCTTGAGAATCTCAAAAATCCTGTCCCACATCTGGCTCACGTCGATTATAAAGTAATCAAGAAAGATGAATTTCTGCGCTTTTTTTAGCTCTTCGAGCATAAAGGGAAAAGCCGCCTCCGCGCTCGGATAATATTTTGTGCGGTTCTTTGTGAACGCGGGAAAAAATTCCGTGGAAAGAGTGTAGGCTTCAAGGTCAGATATATTTTCCGCGTCTGGAGCGTTTTTCTCTTTCGCAAGGTTTTCCTTAAGGACTTGCCTTGTGTGCTCGTTTGTGATTTTTTTTGTCTTTGCCAGCTTGCGCCTGATTCTTGTCCAGCCAGTGTTGTGCTTGGTCAGAAAATACATTGAGATTCCAAAAATCGGAAACGCGACGACCGGAAGCATCCATGCGAGCTTGAATTCGTTCTTTCCGTTCGAGTTCACAATAAAGCAGACAAAAATCACGCTTAAGATTTCGTTTCCAACGAGCATGAACTTTGTGTAAGGAAGAATCTTCAGGCAGAGAAAAATGTAAAAGACAAACTGGACAAGAAGAAGAAAAAAGATTAAAAACAAATGGCTGTGCGCCCGCAGATTTGAGAGCTTGCGTTTTTTCAGGAGATTTTTCCGTTTGATGATTGCGCCCATTTTTTCACCTTGCTGTTTTTTAGATTATATAATAGAAGATTCTGAAACTTTCTTGAATCTTTGTTTTTCTTTTTTATGAATTTGCATTAAATTATATAAAGGAAGCGATGATTTCTCAACAAATTAGAAGCGGCTTTCTCGAAGGCGTTTATCTTGAAAACAATTGAATCGTCATATTACGACCCGGAATATATCCAGATAGTCGAGGAAATTCTTGACCACAGGGATTTTCAGAATATGGACAGCTGGATTCAGCATATTTCCACGCGCCGGCTTTCGCACTGCATAAATGTTTCGTTTATTTCATACAAAATCGCGAAATTTCTGCATGTTGACGCGGCCTCGTGCGCGCGGGCAGGGCTCCTCCATGATTTTTGCCTTTATGATTTTCATGATGCCTCGCACAAGCACACAAAGCAGCTTTTTGTTCATCCGAGAGTCGCCGCGGAAACTGCGAGAAAAAGATTCAATCTTTCCGACAAGGAAACAAGAGCGATTTTGACGCATATGTTTCCGTTCGGGCCTGTTCCGACGAGCTGGACCGGCTGGATTGTCCAGCT
>CAZIFO010000074.1:0-2571 GCA_964538245.1 uncultured Treponema sp. | reverse complement strand
AACGAGGGTAGCAGTATGATGAGATCACTTTATTCTGGAGTTTCTGGACTTCAGAATCACCAGACAAGAATGGACGTGATTGGAAACAACATTTCCAACGTTAACACAACAGGATTTAAGCGCGGCCGTGTCAATTTCCAGGACATGATTAGCCAGCAGCTTTCCGGAGCCGCAAAGCCGACAGAAGAGAAAGGCGGCGTAAACCCTAAGGAAGTCGGACTTGGAATGACTGTCGCTTCGATTGACACAGTTTTCACACAGGGAAACTTGCAGTCAACTGGAATCTCAACTGACCTCGCAATCCAGGGCAACGGATTTTTCATTGAGAAAAACGGTGAGAAAACTTACTACACAAGAGCCGGAGCCTTTGGCCTTGACCAGAACGGAACTCTCGTAAATCCTGCAAACGGAATGCGCGTCCAGGGATGGATGGCGCGTGAGCTTGACGGCGAGATGGTTGTCCAGACTGCGGCTACTCCGACAGACCTCGTTATTCCGGTCGGCTCAAAAGACCCTGCAAAAGCTACCCAGAACATAAACTTTGCCTGCAACCTTAATAAAAACACTCCGGAAATCCCGGAAAATCCGACAGAAGCCGACATTGCGAAAGGAACTTGGAACACAGAGTTCAAAGTCTACGATTCTTTCGGAAACCAGCACATGCTCGCTGTAAATTTCACACGCGTTTCTGGAAATCCTAACCAGTGGAGAGCTAACGTTCAGGTTGACCCTGACAATGCGGACGCGACACAGACACGTGTCGGACTCGGCACAACAGACGGACAGAACAACGAGTTCATCATAAACTTTGACAACTACGGAACTTTGGCGGGAATCACAGACTCAGCCGGAAACAACTCAAACCCGGAAGGCGAGGTGATTCTTCAGGCTTCTTACAATGTTCCTGACTCAAACGCGAACGAGGACGGAACTCCTTACCGCCAGACAATGAACATCAACCTTGGAACAATCGGCTCGATGATTAACACTGTCACGCAGTCAGCTTCAAGCTCTTCAACAAAGGCTTTCTATCAGGACGGATATGCGCTCGGCTACCTTGAGAACTTCAAGATTGACTCTACAGGAACAATCACAGGAGTTTATTCAAACGGAACAAACCGCACTCTCGGACAGATTGCCCTTGCGACATTCACAAACCAGAGCGGACTTGAAAAAGCCGGAGACAACACTTACGTAAAGAGCAACAACTCTGGCGAGGCGAAAGTCAATGCTTCTGGAGTTGCCGGAGCAGGAAGCCTTCTTGCCGGAGCTTTGGAAATGTCAAACGTTGACCTTACCGAGCAGTTCACAGACATGATTGTAACACAGCGCGGATTCCAGTCAAACGCAAAGACAATCCAGACCGCAGACACTCTTCTTGAGACTGTTTTGAGCTTGAAGCGATAATAGCTATTCAACGCGGATAAACATGGATTAAAAGGATAAACGCGGATATTGGAAAGAGAGGATTTCGTGAAAACGAGGTTCTCTCTTTTTTTATTCTTGCTTTGCTTGCAATTTTCGTCTATCCTTGTTCATCAGCAGAAATCCGTGTTGAATCTTTTTTTATGCTTAAACTTTCTGACTTCTACAAGTCTGTCTTCGGCTGCAAAACATATAAAATCTCGCTCGACGCGTCGTGCACCTGCCCCAACCGCGACGGCACAAAAGGAAGTGGCGGCTGCATATTCTGCTCACAAAACGGAAGCGGCGACTTTACGCCGGAAAAAACAAAATCAATAAAAGAGCAAGTGGAAGAGGCAAAGTCAAGAATCGAGCAAAAGCTCCGCGGCCGGAGCGGAAAGCGCAAAGGAAAATACATCGCGTATTTCCAGAATTTCACTTCGACCTACGGAAACGCAGAAGAGCTTGAGAAAAAATATCTTGAGGCGCTTAGCTGTGAAGATGTCGCGGGGCTTGCCGTCGCAACACGTCCGGACTGCGTTTCTGACGGAATCTTAGAAATCATCAAAAGAATCTCTGAGAAATATTTTGTCCAGATAGAGCTTGGGCTTCAGACTTCAAACGAGCAGACAGGAAAGCTGATAAACCGCTGCTACACAAACAGCGACTATGCTGACGCGGTAAAGAGAATCAAAGCCGCAAACCCAAAAATCCATGTCGTGACCCACTTGATATTCGGCCTTCCCGGAGAAACAGAAGAAGATATGATGAGCTCGGTGGATTTTGTGGTGAAAGTGAATAATTCAACGAAGGTAAACGCGGATAAAAAAGATAAAAATGGAGCTTTGCAGTCGGCGGCGGAAGAAAGCTGTTTCGGGATAAAAATCACGTCGCTGTATGTTCTCAGGAACACAAGGCTTTACGAAATGTATGAGAATGGAGAGTACGAGCCGCTTTCTAAGGAAAGATATTTTGAGCTTCTAGAAAAGGCGTTAAGCCATCTTCCTGAAAACACCGTTGTCCACCGTCTTACCGGCGACCCGCCCAAGTCGATTCTTGCCGCTCCATTGTGGCCGGCGGATAAAAAACGCGTGCTGAACGAGATAAATAAAATTGTAGAGGAAGATATGTAGCGGCATTGTCTGGCTTAGAAAGTGCAACGTCATT
>CAZIFO010000073.1:0-2608 GCA_964538245.1 uncultured Treponema sp. | reverse complement strand
TTGACTACTGCATTTTCGACACGTCTCCGGCGTTCGACGACTTTGAGGAAGACATAATGACAGCGTGCGACGAAGTTATCGTAGTGATAAAGGCGGACGCCTATTCACAGGACGGTCTCCAGATTTTCAAGGCGAACCTTGAGAGCTTCAAGAAGCGCAAGCATGTCAAGAATCCGAAATTCGAGACAATTGTCCTGAACGAAATAAACCGCTCAATAAAGCTCACGGACATAATCTCGGAAGGACTGAGCGAGGGCGACTTCAACGTTGTCTACGTGCCTGTTGACCAGGACTTCAAATACGCCACAGTCGCGCGCCAGACAATCCAGCAGCGCGGCGGCAAAAAAGAGACGCTCGAGTCGCTGAGAAAGCTCGCGGACCTAGTCAGATAGAATTCCGCCATCCGCGGCAAAAAAGGAGAACATAAAAAATGCCAATCGCACATAAGACAGCAGTCCCGCAGGATTTCTTAGACCAGATGCGCACAAACCTGACAAAAAGACCGGACGATTCAAGCCAGAACGAGGCGCAGAAAGACATTCTTCCTAAAAAAGAACATGATGAAAAAAAAGCGGATGAAATTCCATCATCAAAGTTTCCAGCGGAAAAAACAAGAAAAAGCAAGTACGCGGACGTCATGAACATAAGGCTTTCGGAGGGAAGGAGAGATGAAATCAAGAAATTCTGCACAAACTGCGGAGTCACGGTGACTCAATACATCGAGTCTTCATTTGAATTTCTTTCAAGGGAAGTCGCGGCCGGAAATATTGTGATTTCAAAAGGCGGAATCACAAAAGTCGAAAACTAAGGCAGAGCTAAGAAATGGGGAAAAAGATAAAAAACGAAAACACGCTTGTTCCTGTTGACAACTCCGCGAACGAGCTTTTCGCGGCTCTGGACGAGCAGGCGAAAAATCCGCCGGAGCAGAAGCTTCTAAGCTACATTCCGAGCTTTTTCACGACAGCGTCGCTTCCGTTCAAGAACATCAACAAAACGGAATTTGTAAGGAAAGCGAGCAACGGAATTTCTCTGATTCTGAACTCTCCGAAAAATGTTCCTTATGGAAAGTACGGCAGGCTTCTCCTAAGCATTTTTACGACGCATGCGGTTCTCTCAAAGGAAAAAAATGTTCCCGTCGTGATTGAATTCGACTCGCTCTCCCAGCTTCTAAAGGAAATGCAGCTTCCGCGCCAGAGAGGAAAGGACATCCAGGAGCAGCTTGAGTGCTTTAAGCGCGCGACATTCTCTTTCGAGCAGAAGATTGAGGAGCAGCGGCAGAGCTATCTTTTCAAAGATTTGTACCTGCCGGGCGAGAAGCTTCCGAAGAGTGACGTGACAGTACGCACGACTTCAACCGGAACAATTCTTTTTACAGAGGGCGTCCAGTATCAGGAGATTTTTGACGAAAACTCAAAGAATCCGCGGGTAGGGAAATTCAAGATAATCCTGTCCGGAAATTTCGCCGGATTCTGCCAGCAGCACGGAGTTCCGATAAACTACACGGTCTACAAGGACATCACAAGCCCGGTCGGAAAAGATATCTACGCATGGCTTGTCTACCGCAACAACGGGCTCCAGGCTGACAAGCCGGTCTTTGTTCCGCGCGACAAGCTTGTGGAGCAGTTCATGCCGGTTGCCGAAGGCTCTGATCCAAAGACTGCTAACGTGAACTACTCGCGGATTGTCGAGCAGATAAAGGAAATCAAGACTAAGTATTATCCTGAGCTTAAGGTCGAAATCGACAAAAGCGGAAGCGGAATCACGCTGTTTAAAAGCCCGACTCCGGTTCTTCAGGACGATGTGCGCTATGCCCTTGTCTCAACAAACCTTGAGTGATTAAAAAATGTAACAGAATCGTTATCAAAAACTATGTAACGGTTCTGTTATCAATTTCAGGCTTTTCCACTTTCTGCGCGCGTTTACTATTAGGATTTTAAATATTATTAGTTAGTTATTAGATATAATAGAAGAAATAACAAAACTGTGACTTTCTGATAACAAGACTGTGACTTCTGTTTTTTAAGTCTTCCACAAAGCCTTTGTTTACGGGCTTTTCAAGTATTCCACAATTATAACCTAACTGTTACATTTTTTCAGAGTTTTCAACAGCCTTTTGTTGAAAATCATAACAGATTTGTTACATTTTAAGATAACCGGATTGTTACATCTAGGGCGGAACGTTTCGCTTAGCTGAAAGAAATTATTTCCAGATAGGATATTTTTACGGCAGGCCGGTCCAGCTTTGCTTTCAGGATAACCTGTTTGTTACATTCAGGCTGATAACAGAACTGTGACATTTTTCTGCTTTCCGCTGCTGGATAACAAAAGTGTGACAATATGATTGCAGCCTGCTGTTTTTCTTTTGCGATAAACAAAGTGTTACATTCCGCTTTGAAGAAATGAAAATAACCGGACTGTTACATATTTTAGAAAGACAAAGCGATAACAAGGCTGTTACAAAAAAAATTAAAAAAAATCATTTTTTTCGTGTTTTTGTTATTGACAGGTTTATCCTGTTTCGATATAGTTAATATCACCTTTCGCAAGGAAGTCAATGCTGCCTTAGCTCAGCTGGTAGAGCACGTGATTTGTAATCTCGGGGTCGTGG
>CAZIFO010000072.1:0-2706 GCA_964538245.1 uncultured Treponema sp. | reverse complement strand
GGGGCGGCTCGGCTTCTCTTGAGGAAAGCGGGCTTATGCAGAAAATCCGTTCCGGCGCGTTCACTTTGATTGACCGCGACACTGCGGCAAATCCGGAGGAGAGGCGCGAGATTATGATAAAATGCCTTTCCGCGGACTTTTTCTTGACGAGCTTCAACGCTGTGAGCGAGGACGGAGTTGTCGTGAACATCGACGGCGGCGGAAACAGAACCTCCGCGATTGGCTTCGGCCCTAAGAGCGTGATTGCAATTGTCGGAATCAATAAAATCGCGCACACAGCGGAAGACGCGCTCTCACGCGCAAAGACAACAGCCGCGCGCAAGAACTGCATCCGCTTCGGCGTTTCTCCGGCGGAGTCTGAAAGCCTTTGCAATATAATCCAGATTCTAAGAAGCGGCGGCAAGGGAAGAATCAAAGTTCTGATTGTCGGCGAAGAGCTTGGATTCTAGAAATCCAAAATGAAATCCTACATCATAAACTCTCCTTCAAGAGTCCGTCTGGACGTGCTTTTGCGCGAAAAGCTCCCGGCTCTTGTTGGAAGTGAAATCTCAAATTCAAAGCTGCGCCGCCTTGTTATCTCAGGCTCTGTTTCTGTTAACGGCAGGCAAGTCCGCGTTCCGTCGTTTGAAGTTTTCTCAGGCAGCGAGGTCAAGGCCGACGTTGACGAGGAAAGGCTCTTTTTTGAGAAGCAGCCTGATGACATCGACTTTACGCTAACGCAGAAAGATGTTCTCTATGAAGATGATTTTATTATCGTCGTGAACAAGCCTTCTCATCTTCCGACCGAGGAGACTATTGTCGCAGGAAGAAAGAGCCTTCATGGCGCCGTCGTGGATTTCCTTTTCGAGCGGCAGAAAGTTGCTGCTCCAAATGCGAAAAATCCGCCTTACGCTGGCATTATGCACAGGCTTGACCGCGATACTTCCGGCGTGATTCTTTTCTCAAAGTCGCGCGCCGTGAACAAGGCTCTCCATGAGGCTTTTGAGGGTCGCAAGGTCAAAAAAACGTATGTGGCTGTCGTATGCGGCGTTCCTCGTCAGGAATCTTTTTCGGTTGAGTTTCCGATGGGCAGAATAAGCCCCAAGTCCCAGGCGGCAAAGTGGGGCAGGCTTTTAGAATCAAAAGGCGGCGTTCCAAGCAGGACGGAGTTTGAATTTTTGAAATCTTTTCCATCAAATTCTTCTTTCTCAGTTATTCATTGTTTTCCTTTCACAGGCCGCACGCATCAGATACGTGTCCATCTTGCGAGCGTTTCTCTTCCGATTCTAGGCGACACGCTTTATGGCGAAAAGCCGTTCAGCAGAATTATGCTCCATGCGGAATGCCTTGAGTTTCCTCATCCAATTTCAGGCGAAATCTTAAAGATAAAAGCTCCGCTCCCTGAAGAATTTTCTCTATAAATTTATTCTAATTTATTCTAAAAAATGCTAATTTTGTCAAAAGGATTTTTTATGAAAGCTTTGAAAAATATTTTCAGATTTTTAGTTTCTTCTATTATTGTTGTTTCTTTTTCTTCTTGCCTTACGACGACAACTTCCGCAGGAAATGTCGGCGCTGACCGCAGCCAGCTTATGCTTGTTTCTGAGGAGCAGATGGAAGAAAGCGCGAATGAATCTTACGCGCAGGTTCTCGCCGAGGCGAAAAAGGCCGGAACTTTAAATGTTGACAGCGCGACTGTTGCGCGTGTTAATAAAGTCGCAAAAAATCTTATCGCCCAGACCGGAGCTTTCCGCGAGGACGCGCTAAAATGGGACTGGCAGGTCAACGTTATCACAGACAAAACTGTGAACGCTTGGTGTATGCCGGGCGGAAAGATTGTTGTCTACACAGGAATTATTGATTCCCTTAATCTTACAGATGCGCAGCTTGCCGCGGTGATGGGCCACGAAATTGCGCACGCTCTCCGCGAGCACAGCCGGGAGCAGGCGAGCAGCGAGGCTGTCAAGAACGCGGGGCTTGCCGTTGTTTCTTCTGTGGCAAGGCTGAGTGACACTAGCAGCGCGATTTTGAATCTTGCTTCGCAGTACACAATAACTTTGCCTTTCTCGCGCAAACACGAGACTGAAGCCGACCACATCGGAACTGAGCTTATGGCGCGCGCCGGCTACGACCCGAACGAAGCTGTCGCTGTCTGGGAAAAAATGTCATCGCTAGGCGGCTCTTCAATTCCTGAAATAATGAGCACTCATCCGTCGAACGAAAGCAGAATCAAAGATTTGAAAGTTATTGTCGGAAAAGTTTATCCGCTTTATCTTGAATCAAAAAACAAATAGTTCTTTTGATAAATTTATGCTGGATTTTTTAATAAAAACTGCCGATATGAATCCTCATCTTCTTGATATTTCTGCTTAAAACAGATATATTATTATTTCACTATTCTAATTATGGAGGAATAAAGTGGTTAAGATCAGACTTAAGAAATTCGGAGCGGCTAAAAGACCTTGCTACCGCATCGTTGTTCTTGATTCACGCAAACCGCGCGACGGAGCAACTATTGAGGAGATTGGAACTTATCAGCCGATTGCTCCGGAAGATGCTCAGATTTCTTTCGATGAAGAAAGAGCTAAGTATTGGATTGGTGTAGGTGCTCAGCCATCACACACTGTTCTCAAACTGTTTAACAAAAAAGGCTTTAGAAGATAGTTTAGCGGGGGAGTAACGGGGAATGGAAAAAGACCTGATTGAATACATTGCAAAATCATTGGT
>CAZIFO010000071.1:0-2954 GCA_964538245.1 uncultured Treponema sp. | reverse complement strand
CGGCCGTTGAAGTCGTTCTTTGGAAAATCTATAGAAGGAGAATTGATAACATGAAAGAATCAATCAAACAGGAAGTGCTGCAGAGAATGCTGCAGCTTTTAGATAACGCGCAGGTTAAGGCGCTCGAGCAGACGCTGGAATCTGTTCTATGCAAGTATATGGAGAATAAGCCGGACAAGGAAGAGATTAGCAGCCAGGAGCTGCTTCGGAAGTTCCTGGAGGCAAAGCGCATTGAGGGATGTTCCGAGAAGACACTGACCTACTACCAGAACACGATTAACCGCATGCTGACGGAAACTGGAAAGAAAGTGATGCGCCTTATGACAGAAGACCTGAGAACATATCTTACTGATTATCAAAAGCAGAATAACCTCAGCAGGATTACGATTGACAATGTGCGCAGGATTCTGTCAAGCTTCTTCTCATGGCTGGAGGATGAAGAATACTTGATAAAAAGTCCGATTCGCCGTATTCACAAAGTTAAGACGATGAACATCATCAAGGAGACGTACTCGGATGAAGACTTGGAGAAGATGCGCGACAGCTGCGAGGAAAAGCGCGATCTTGCGCTGATTGACATGCTTGCATCTACGGGAATGCGGGTCGGCGAGCTGGTACTGCTGAACCGGTTGGATATCGACTTCAACGAGAGGGAATGCAAGGTTCTCGGAAAAGGCAACAAGGAACGGATTGTGTATTTTGATGCCCGCACGAAGATACATCTGCAAGACTATCTCGACAGCCGGGATGATGACTGCGAGGCTTTGTTCGTCTCCCTGAAATCGCCACACACACGATTGACGATTGGCGGTGTTGAGTCGAGAGTCCGGGAGATTGGAAAGCGTCTTGACATTGAGAAAGTACATCCGCATAAGTTCCGCCGGACGCTTGCTACAAAGGCGATTGACAAAGGAATGCCGATTGAGCAGCTGCAGCAGTTGCTCGGTCACAAAAAAATAGATACGACGCTTCAGTATGCGATGGTCAAGCAGAGCAACGTGAAGCTGGCGCATAAGAAATATATTGGATAGGAAAATGTCCACTTAACGGGGTAGATTTTGATAAAAGTGCAATTTTTACCCCGTTAACTTGAGCTTTTTGCAATTACGAGCTATATTTTTTCTAAATGGAAAATACTTTTATGAAATTGTTCAGACGGGAAAAGTACTTGCAGAAAATCCGCGGCTTTTACAACGACACAGGGCTTATCAAAGTGATTACCGGTGTCAGAAGATGCGGAAAATCCTGCTTGATGCAGACGATTGCAGAGGAACTGGAATTGTCAGGAATACACAAAGAAAATATTGTGTACATCAATCTGGACAAGCGGGGGTTCACCCATATAAAAACTTCCGCCCAGTTGGACGAATTGATAGACAGCACTTGCAAGGCAAATGGGAAAATATATCTTTTCATTGATGAAATTCAAAACGTGAAAGGTTTTGAGGAAGTCCTGAACGGCTACCGCGAAGAGGACAATTTTTCCATTTTTATTACCGGCTCCAACTCGTACTTGCTGAGCGGAGAACTGGCAACAAAACTTACCGGCAGATACATCGAGTTTGAGCTGTATCCGCTCACTTTCGATGAATATCTTGAGATGAAGCATTTTCTGGGATTGCCGCAGGAGACGGACTTAACCGCAGAATTCGACGAGTACATCATTGAAGGCGGTTTTCCTAAAACGCTGCAATACAAGACAGCGGAAGACAAGCAGGCGTATGTAAAAAGCGTTATTTCCGAAATACTGGAAAAGGACATAAAAAGGCGGGTGAAAATTCGCAACACTGCTGATTTTGTCAAGATAATGCGCTATGTAATCAATAATTTCGGGGCGGCCACAAGCCTTACAAATATGCTTTCCGATTTAGCGAGGAACGGAAGCCGCATAAAGCGGGAAACGCTGCACCGGTACATTCAGATTTTGCTCGACGCAAAGATACTGCATAAATGCGAGCGTTTCGACTTAAAGTCCCGTCGCTCGATTGCGGGAGAAGAAAAATATTATCTTGCTGATCTGGGCTTTTATTTTTCCACAAACACAGACAACCGCATTAACTACGGACCTGTTCTGGAAAACATTGTGTACATTTATGCGCGCTCTAAAGGCTATTCGGTTAGCATAGGACGGATTGGAAAACTGGAATGCGATTTTATTGTTCGTTCCCAAAGCAGAGAATACGCGTACATTCAGGTTGCCATGACGATAATGAACAGCGCGGACACCGAAAACCGCGAGTACCGTCCGCTTGAGGCAATCCGCGACAATTATCCAAAATATGTGATGACAAGAAACGACCCGATTCAGAAGCGAAACGGCATTGTCCATGTGAATATTCCGGGATTTATGGCGGATAGCAAGCTGTTTTAAGCATCAAAGGAGAATGTAAAAGATTTATTGGATAGGAAGTGGAAAGATGGGAAAGTGGAAGACTTGTACAATTGCGGATTTGGGGACGGTTGTTGGTGGGGCAACTCCATCAACAAAAAGGCCTGAGAATTACGAGGGAGGAACGATTGCTTGGATCACTCCCAAAGATTTAGCAGGATTTTCAGGTCGCTTTATCGCTCACGGAGAACGTGATATTACTGAAACAGGTCTTAATAGTTGTTCTGCGCAGATGATGCCAAAACATAGTGTGCTTTTCTCTTCAAGGGCACCTATTGGTTATGTCGCTATTGCTGATAATGAAGTTTGTACAAATCAGGGCTTCAAGAGTGTTGTGCCAAATGAGAACACGGACTATATGTTTCTGTACTACCTATTACTTAATGAGCGACAGAATATAGAACACATGGGTTCAGGTACAACTTTTAAAGAAGTGTCTGGAAAAACAATGCGTGGTATTGAAGTTCGTGTACCAGAATTAAAGGAGGATCAAATAAGGATTTCTTCGATCTTGTCGTCTATTGATGACAAGATCGAGGAGAATGAAAGGATAAACAGGAATTTA
>CAZIFO010000070.1:0-3003 GCA_964538245.1 uncultured Treponema sp. | reverse complement strand
CTATGAAGAAATTTAATTTCTCTCTCGAAAAAGTTCAGAATCTCAAGGAATTCAAGAAGAAGCAGGCGGAAATGGAGCTTGGAAAGGCGGTCCAGGAAGAGACAAAAATCCAGAACACGCTCGACATGATTGCCAGGAAAAAGGTTGACACAATCCGCGCCGCAGACGAGATGAAGGACATCGGCTCGCTTTATTCGGTCCAGCATTATTTTTCCCTTCTGGAAGAGCGCAAGGAGATTGCCGTCGAGGAGCTTACGCGCGCAAAAGTCGTGACTGACGAGAAGCGCGCCGCGATGGAGCGGGCAATGCGCGAGGTTAAGGCGATTGAGAATTTCAAGGAAATGAAAAAGGCCGAATGGAAAAAAGAGCAGCAGAAAGAGGAAGAGAACGCGATAGACGAAATCGTGACATCAAAATACAATAGAAACAATTAAGAATGCAAAATTAAGAATTAAGAATTGTGAAAGCGGAACAAGGCAAGAGAAGCAAAATTAGGAGCAGGACAGCAAAATGAAGGAACGCGCATCACGGTTGCGGATTATCAAAAAACTAATAAAAAACAATAAGATTGAAAGCCAGGACGTTCTTTTGAAAGATCTTCAGAAAGAAGGATTCGATGTTACACAGGCGACGCTAAGCCGCGACTTAAAGCTTCTGAAGGTCGGCAAAATCAGCGACGGACACTCAGGCTACGTTTACTCGCTTCAAAGCGAGGAGGACCGCGGCGAGAGCGAGCAGATTTACGTGCAGGACTTTCTGCGCGGCTACGTGAGCATCGACTGGAACAAGACGACAGTTGTAATAAAGACATTCGCAGGCTACGCGGATCCTGTTTCCAACGCAATCGACTATTTCAATCTGGACGAGATTCTAGGAACCGTGGCAGGCGACAGCTGTATTTTCGCCGCGTTAAAAGACGGCTCGACAGGCGAGGACTTTATGCGCTCGCTCAAAAAACATATTCCGGATTTGGAAGACTAACTTTTTGTTTGAGAAACAAGAAAAAAAATCGTTTATTAATGGAGAAAATTATGAGAAAGATAGAGCTCACTTTTTCTAACGGCAAAAAAGTGGAAGTTAACCAGAGAATAAAAGGAAGCGAGATTCTTGACCTTCTTCCTGAAGGCAAGGGCGGCATTGTCGCAATTAAAGCTGACAACGAGATTATCTCTCTCTGCCGCCCGATAAGAGTTTCAAGCAAGGTGGAAGGCGTTTTCCTAAAGTCAAAGGACGGAGCTTCAATTTACCGCCGCTCGCTGTGCTTTGTTCTTGCCGCCGCCGCGCACAAGCTTTTTCCTGACTCTCGTCTTCTTGTCGGCCACAGTCTGGGCTACGGATATTATTACACGATTGAAGACAACAAGAACGGCAGAAAGCTTTTTGATAAAAATCAGATAAAGGCTCTTGAAGATGAAATGAAAAAAATCGCCGCCGCCGACATTCCGATTGAAACTGAGCATATTTCGTATGAGGAGGCTATAAGCGCGCTTGAGACTTTCAAGCTTACAGAGTCGCGGAAGCAGCTTGAATATGTCTGCCGCCGCGAAGTTCTCGTGAACAAATTTGCAGGCGACACAAAATTCGCGGACTTGTACTTCGGCCCGCTCGTCGCGCGGACAGGAATTCTTAAAGTCTTTGAGCTTCTTCCGTACGGCGAGGGATTTTTGCTCAGGTTTCCTAAGCACACAGAGCCGGAAAAATTGCCAGAGTTCAAGGATAATCCCAAGATTTTTGAAGTCTACAAGAACTACAAGGAATGGGGAAGAAAAGTCAGCGTGACTTCTGTCGCCGATTTGAACGAGCTTACAGTCGAGAAGCGCACAAACGAGTTCATCGACATCTGCGAAACTTACCAGGCGCAGAATTTCGCCCGCGTCGCAAAGATGATTAAAGACCGCGGAAACGTAAAAGTTGTTCTGATTGCAGGCCCGTCGTCTTCAGGAAAAACAACTTCCGCCTACAAGATGTCGCTCCAGCTGCGCGCGCTCGGCTACAACCCGAAAGTCATCAGCCTTGACAACTATTACCTAGGCCACGACAAGACTCCGCGCGATGAGAACGGCAAGCTCGACTTTGAGTGCCTTGAGGCACTGAACATCGAAATGCTGAACCAGAACCTGGTTGATTTGTTCAATGGAAAAGAAATTGAGCTTCCGTCATACAACTTTGATCTTGGGCAGAGCTACAAAAGCGGGAAATTCATGAAGCTCGCGGCCAACGACATCCTTATTATGGAAGGAATCCACGGACTCAACGACAAGCTCACTCCTCTCGTAAAACCTGAATTCAAGTTCAAGATTTATCTTTCGGCTTTGACGCAGCTGAACCTTGACGACCACAACCGCGTGCCGACCAGCGACAACCGCCTTATAAGAAGAATTGTGCGCGACGCCAATTTCCGCGGAATGCCTGCAAAGCGCACAATCGGAATGTGGGACAGCGTCCAGCGCGGAGAGCAGCTCCATATCTTCCCGTTCCAGAACAACGCCGACGCTGTGCTGAACACGGCCCTCGACTACGAGATTCCAGTCCTTAAAGTCTACGCGGAGCCTATGCTCCGCGCAGTAAAGCCGAACGAAGCTGAATTCACAGAGGCAGTCAGGCTTCTGCGCTTTCTTGACAACTTCGAGCCGATTCCGTCGGACTATGTTCCAAAGCAGTCTATAATCCGCGAGTTCATCGGCGGAAGCACGTTCAAGTATTAAAATATTCTGCGTTATAAAAAAAGCCGGCAAAGGAAGCTTTGCCGGCGCAATGCTATAGTTAAATTTGGTCAGGCCTTCACAAGCTTTGACTCTCTTTGAATCTCAAGCACCTGCTCAAGAGAAAGACCTGTTCCTTTTGAAACTTGTTCCGGTGAAACTCCAAGATCTAGAAAATTCCTTGCAGTCTCAACTGCTTTTTCTTCTCTCGCTTCTTTCCTTGCTTCTTCCCTGGCAAGCTCTGCTCTAAGCTCCATCTCGTCTTCTAGAAACATATACTCGTGCCTCCATCTCGGGTTCA
>CAZIFO010000069.1:0-3175 GCA_964538245.1 uncultured Treponema sp. | reverse complement strand
GACTTCTCAAAGGCCGCCAGTACGGACTTCTCGAAGATCCAAACCACTGGGATAAAGTTGTTATCCCTGGAAACAAGTAAAAAAGCTTTTTAAGGGGATGAAAATCCCCTCTTGCAGATGTAATATAGCGGTAGTATACGACCTTCCCAAGGTTGGCGTGCGGGTTCGACTCCCGTCATCTGCTTTTTTATTTTAAATTTTTGAATTGCCGGACTTGTTCCGGCAATTTTTTTTTAGGCATAAAAAATCCCGAAGCAGCATTTCCGCCGCTCCGGGATTTTTTTGCTTGTTAGCAATTCTGCCGCCATGGAAGGCGGCAAAAAGCAAAGAGAGAATCTTCTATCTTGTCTTAGAAGATTCTCGTAAGAAGTAAAATTACAAGGATGTAATTTTACTTTTTGGTGATAAGCAATGTCTTTGAGTCAAGCTTGAGATCTGTTGAAATGTTCTTCTTTCCGTTGAGCTTTGAAATCTCAACAACAACGGCATCCTGAGCCTGTGAAAGGTTCACGATGATAGAGAAATATTTCTCAAGATTCTCAGGAACTGAATCAGAAGAAGCCCAAAGAACAACGTTCTCTTTCTTTGCATAGTCAGCAACAGCTTTTACATCATCCTCAGAAACTTTTGCAAAGTCGATTCCGTCCATTACAACGCCGGCAACTGCGATTCCGCCTGCTTTAAGAGCGTTCAACGTGTTCACGACTTTCTCAAGGGAGAAGTTGTCGAGAGAGAAGTTCAAGATTGTACGTTTTGAAACAACATCATTCTTGAGCTCCGCTGCGTTTCCAACGTTCTTTTTCTTTGCAATCTCAGCGAAGATGCTGTCATACCAAGAAATAACGTTTGATGAGTGAACATCAAAAGAAACATGGATGAGCTGCTTGTCCTGGAGAAGTGTGTCCATTCCAAACTGGATGAGCACTGATGTTTTTCCCAGTCCTTTTTTCGCAGTTACGAGTCCAAGCTCTCCCGCTTTGAGTCCGCCGTCAGAAACAGCGTCAAAAAGGCGGATTGGGCTTTTGTCAAAAAGATCTTTCTTTTCCATCATGCTCCTCCTTATTTATTAGCAGCTTTTTTAGCTTCCAAATGCTTCTTGATAAGCTCGTCGGCAACAGCGTTCGGAACTCTTCCGTACTTGAGGAACTCCATTGTGAACTCTGCTTTTCCCTGTGTAGAAGAGCGGAGAATTGTAGAGAATCCGAACATCTCAGAAAGAGGAACCTCTGCGTTTACTGTTGACTGGTTGTTCTCATCTGTAGACTCAAGGATTACACCGCGGCGCTGGTTGATAAGGCCGAACATATTTCCCTGGAACTCTGTAGGTCCTTCGATAGAAACTTTCATAATCGGCTCAAGAATAACAGGTTTTGCCTTCTCATAAGCTTCGCGGAAAGCTCCGATTGCAGCAGTCTGGAACGCAATATCAGAAGAGTCAACAGGATGGTACTGTCCATCGTTGATTGTAATCTTAATGCCAACAACAGGAGCGCCGATAAGAGAGCCTTTTTCCATTGCGCGGCGGAAACCTTTGTCGCACGACGGAATGTACTCGTTAGGAATTGCTCCTCCCTTGATTGCGTCTACAAACTCGTAGTCTTTTCCATCAAGAGGCTCCATGATTCCGGCAACGCGTCCGTACTGACCAGAACCACCAGTCTGCTTTTTGTGTGTGTAGTTGAAGTTTGCAGGAACAGTGATTGTCTCGCGGTAAGCTACCTTTGGTGGAGTTACTTCAACGTCGCACTTGTATTCACGCTTCATACGCTCAACGTAAACAGCAAGGTGAAGCTCTCCCATGCCTTTGATGATTGTCTCGTTAGACTCTGGATCAAGCTCTGTCTGGAATGTAGGGTCTTCCTTTGTAAAGCGGTTGAGAGCTTTTGCAAAGTTTGCAGCCATAGACTTGTCTTTCGGTCTGATAGCTTCTGAGATAACTGGTTTCGGAACAAACATTGAAGTCATTGCGACATTGATTCCGTCTGCGCAGAATGTGTCTCCTGAAGCGCAGTCAACTCCGAACAAAGCGCAGATGTCTCCAGGTTCACCAACCTGAATATCTTCCATTGCAGCGGCGTTCATGCGGACAAGACGTCCAACCTTGATTTTTTTCTGTGTACGAGTGTTTGTAAGCTCGCTTCCCTTTGGAATTCTTCCCTGATAAATACGGATGTATGTGAGCTGTCCGAACTGTCCGTCGTCAAGTTTGAATGCGAGAGCAACTGCCGGCTTGTCTGGAACATTGAAAAGTTCAATTTTCTCTTCGTTTTTGTCGAGGTCAAGAGCGTAGTTATGAACTTCAGTCGGGTTTGGAAGATAGCGGATAACGCCGTCAAGAAGCGGCTGAATTCCTTTGTTCATATGGGCAGAACCGCAGAATACAGCGACGAGCTGCTCTGCAAGTGTTCCCTTGCGGATTGCCGCGATAAGCTCTTCCTCTGTAGGCTCCTGTCCGTCGAGAACTTTCTCCATCAACGCGTCGTCAAAGTTCGCAGCTTCCTCAACAAGCTCCTGGCGGTATTTAGCTGCGTCATCTTTCAAGTAAGCCGGAATCTCTGCATAGCGGAGGTTCTCGCCGTTAGCGCCGTCGAAGTAAATTGCTTTCATTCCAACAAGGTCAACAACGCCTTCGAGTTTGTCCTCAAGTCCGATTGGAAGCTCAATCATATGAGCGTTCAAAGCAAGCTTGTCGCGGAGCATTCCGCATACACGGATCGGGTTTGCGCCCTGGCGGTCACATTTGTTAACGAATGCGATTCTCGGTACATGATAGCGTTTGAGCTGGCGGTCAACAGTAATAGACTGTGACTGGACACCTGCAACTGAGTCAAGAATCATAATAGCTCCATCAAGAACACGGAGCGAACGCTCAACTTCTACTGTAAAATCTACGTGTCCTGGAGTGTCAATCAAGTTGATTGTTGTGTCTTTCCACTGAACCTGGGTTGCTGCAGACTGGATTGTGATTCCGCGCTCGCGTTCCAAATCCATGCTGTCCATTACAGCGCCGACACCGTCCTTACCGCGAACTTCGTGAATCTGATGAATCTTGTTGCAATAGAACAAAATGCGTTCAGAAGTTGTTGTTTTGCCTGAGTCAATGTGGGCACTGATTCCGATATTACGAACTTTGGTAATATCATAAGCCATATTGTTACCTCTCAAAAATTGAATT
>CAZIFO010000068.1:0-3664 GCA_964538245.1 uncultured Treponema sp. | reverse complement strand
ATTACGAACTTTGGTAATATCATAAGCCATATTGTTACCTCTCAAAAATTGAATTGCAAATTAAAATATCTAATAATTATACGAAATTTTAGTTTGATATTCAATATATCGCTAAAACGGAACTGAGATGCCGACTTTGCAGCTCGCCCGGATTTTCTTGCTTGTCTTGAGCTTTATGCTGCAGCTTGATGAAAAATTTCCGCTTGTCTTTGATTTTTCATCTTTTTTCTCCCGTGTAAGGCTCAGCGACGACGATGATGAAAGAATTTTTGATTTCGGCGAGATATTCAGATTAAAAGAATAGTTTCGCTTTTCACTTGAGAAAAGCTCATCCTCAAAATAAATTTTACATGCGGCGGAAGCGGAAATATTGAATTTCTCTCTCCGTGAGGAAAACGAAAGCTTTGCGCCGTGAAATTTTTCCGGAAGAGAAGAGTCTTCTGCCGGCGTTTCGCCTAGAACCAGGTTTTCAAGCGAATATTCGGCCTTAAAAGACGCAAATCTGTTTTCATAAAGAACGCCGCCTTTTATTTTTGCCGACTGATATTCTTCAGACAAATCTGATGAAGTGATTTTCCAGCTGTCCACGAAAGAAATCCCAAACCGCAATGTTGAAAGGTTCCTGTCATTTATCGGAATCAAAAACTGCGGATTCACGCTCCATTGCTCGACTGTGCGGCAAATTGACGACGAGCCGGAAATCAAAGGAGCCGCTTTCGGCGAGCTTTTCGAAGTCGGAATTGAAAAATACGAAAAATCCAAAAGAAGATTTTTAAACGCCAGGCGGTTCTCAGATTTCAGCCAGAAATTCAAGGCTGGAAAATTTTCATATTCATTTTCCTTAAACGGATTTTCATGGATTCCAGAATAAAAATTAGACTTAAAAAACGGCGACTTAAATGAAGTTTCAAAGCTTGCCGCGTAAAAGAAATCCGGCTCAAATTCGCAGTAATTTTTCTTTAGGATTTTTGAATTGTTTTCTATATAAAAGCGTCCGAGCGTGGCAGAAATCTCAAGAAAAGTGATTCTTGAGAAACTGATTTTTCCTTGCGCCGAAAGCCCGGAAGTCTGCTCTTCCGTTAAAAATCCCTGGAAATCAATCTCAAGCCTTTTTGTGAACGGCAGCTCAACTAAAACCGCGGCCGACTGCGGCTTTACGGAAGAGCTCAAAGATGGAAGGCTCGCTCCGATTCCGGACGAGAATCCAAGCGACTTTCTCAGCGGATTTACAGAAGACGACGGAGCCGGATTTTTCAGGCGCGAAATGCTGCGTGAAAAACTGTTCATTCCAAGCTTAAAAACAACCGGCGTTGATTTTTGATAAAGGGAAATTGCGCCTCCATAGCGGAAATCATCAAGAAGCTCAAGACGCTCGTTCCAGTTCCTACATTCCTCGATTTTTGGAAAGCCGGTTTTTGGAAGCGAACGGTAAAACCGCAAGTCCAGGTCTTTGAATTTAACCTGGAAACCAGCGCTCGCGGAAACAGCCTTTTCTTTTTCAGACGATTCCATTGGCAATGTAAAATTCGCCGCCGAGCCAAAATCCAAATATTCAAACGGCGGAAGATTTACTTTAGTTTCCGCGCAAAGCCGCGCGCATGCGCAACAAACGGCAAAAAACACAAAACTGGATACAAAAGCTCCAGCCAAATTTTTTAAGATTTCTTTCATACACTTATATACGAAAAAAAGTGAATGAAACGGCAAGAAATCTAAAAAGAAAATTAAAAATAAGAAAAAAATTATAAAAAAAGAGGCTGCGGAAAACGCAGCCTCTTGTAAGTTCTGTTTTTATTTTTGAACGGCGGAATTAACCACCATTGTCTTTGAGCCTGAGAACTTGCCGATTTCAGAAATCATCTTCTGCCAGTAAATCGCCTCGCTCTTCGTTGTGAAAGAGCCTGCGCGGACTTTGTAATATTTTCCGTCGGTAAAGACTTCAACAGGAATTTTGTTCTGCTCAAGAGTTTCGCGCGCCGAGTCAGCGTTCTTCTTGCTTGAATATGCGCCGACCTGAACCCAGAAAAGATTCGCAGGCGTTTTTGAGGCGTCTGCCACTTTTTTTGCTGTCGAAGCTGAAGATTTTGAAGCCGAGTTGCTTTTTGCGCTTGACGGGCTTGCCGCGGAAGATTTAGCCGCAGGCTTTGACGAAGCTGCCGGCGCGGACTTTGCAACTGCCGCAGGTTTAGAAGCTCTTGAAGAAGGCGCGTAGTAATTCTCAGGCTCATTTCTTGCCTCGGATTTTTGTTCGCTTGCCTTTGCGAGCTGCTCGGCGGTTTTCTCATTCTGCGCCGTTACATTTGAGTTATTTTCCGCGGAAGATGAGCTTGCCGCTTTGAGCGCGTTCAAATCAAAAGTCGTTGTGCCCTGCGCATAAACATTCACGTTCTGAGTATTAATTACAGCGTTCGTATTTGAGTCAGAAGAAGACGCGTTCTGCTCCGGTTTTGGAAGTGTGGAAGCCGGGCTCTGGGCGAGCGGATCAAAAGGCGACGCCGGAAGAGCTGGAGATGAAGTTTGCTCAGCGAAAGCGTCAGGCGAAGCTGCCGCCGGATTTTCCTGGGAAACGGAATTTTCCGCGCTTGAGCCAGACAATGCGCTCGCGTTCACCCAGCCTGTCGAAGGATCAAAAGAAGCCTGCTGAACAGGCGCGTTGTGAAGCGACGGAGAATAAATAATAAGGGCCGCGCCGACAACAACAAGAAGAAAAATTCCCGCAGCGGCGACAATCCATAAAGTTTTTTTCTGTTCCATATTGTGATAATCCTCTTTTCCAGAAAGCCGAAACTTTCTGTTCCCATATCTCCAATATCGGAAATCTAGAAAAAATGTTTAGAAAATTAAAAAATGTAAAAGGGGAAAAGCCTTTCCCCTAGGCTCAAACTCCGTTTTCGCCATACCCCATTCTGCGGGGAGCTCCCCGCAACGCCCCTTTTGCCCGTGCCGTTAGTTGTTATTAAAAACAACAACTTCAATCCCAGTCTTCTTGTATTCACTAAGAAGATTCCTCTGGCTTTTAAAGCGCGCAAGAATCTGCCGGAACGGAAGATGGTCGCGCCTTCTTGCGCGCATAAGCCGCGTGAAAAACGGAGCTTTTACAAAAATAATTTTTGAGCACAGCGACATAAGAGACGGAATCTTGTACAGGACAGTTGCGTTAATAATCACAGAGCGGCCTTTTGAATTGTTTTCTTCTATATATTTCTTTGTAAGCTCGATTGTCTTGGGATAAACAATATTTTCCTGCTTTTTTAGAAGATCCGGGCGCGGAAAAATCAATGATCCCAGGGCCTTGCGGTTCAAAGTTCCGTCAGCGTTCTGCAGGTTGATTCCGGCATTTTCCGCTTCTGTGCTAAACGCCTCGATAATCTGCGGCGTGCAAAGCGAAATCGCCTCGTGCACGGTCTGGTCAGAGTCAATCGAAACAAGATTCGGGTTATGCTCAGTGAGCTTTTTGCAGATGTAGTTCTTGCCCGCCGCCATCTGGCCTGTTACGCAGATGACGCACGGCGCGGAAGGAAGGTTCAGACTGAAGTTTGGCATCAATGGAACTCTCCCCATGCTTTTCCGTGCTCGATTGAGACGCGGAGCGGAACCTTGAGTTTTACAGCGTGCTCCATCTTGTCTTTTACGAGCGCGATTGTGTCTGTCAGAATCTTCTCGT
>CAZIFO010000067.1:0-3735 GCA_964538245.1 uncultured Treponema sp. | reverse complement strand
GCGCGCCACCTTGCCAAGGTGGATGTCGCGGGTTCGAATCCCGTTTTCCGCTCTAACTTTGGCGATTTAGATTTCATCTGAATCGCTTTTTTTATTTCTATTATTTAAGGGGAACCTAGAGTGAAAGTTACCAAAGAAATCAAAAAGCTGGAACACTCAGCAGCAGAACTCACCGTAACAGTTTCTAAAAAAGATGTGGCAGAAAGTTACAATGAAACACTTGGAAAATATACTAAGCAAGTTCAGATTCCAGGATTCAGAAGAGGCCATGTGCCGGCTGTAGTTCTCGAAAGAAAATATGGCGATCAGATTAAAATTGAGGCTGCAAGCGACCTTATCGACAAATCATTGAATGAAATTTTTTCTGATGAAAAAGAACTAGAGAACCGCCCTCTTCCATACGCTCAGCCAAAAATGGAAAAAATGCCGGAATTTGACACTTCAAAGGATTTTACTTACACAGTTACTTACGATGTTTTCCCAAAAGTAGAAATCAAAGATTTTGACGGCGTTTCAATCAAAGAGCCTCAGGTTTCAATCGGTGATGCTGAGCTTCAGGAAGAACTCAAAGGAATTCAGGAAAGAAACGCGATTGTAAAAGACAAGGATGATGACGGCGTTGTTGAAAAGGACAATATCGTAACAATCAACATTGTTGAAAAAGATGATGAAGGAAAAGATATTGCATCGACAAAACGCGATGGATTTACTTTCACAATCGGAACTGCGGAAGATGTTTACAAGATTGATGATGAAATCTTGGGAATGAAAAAGAACGAAACAAAAGAAATCACAAAGAAATTCCCAAAAACAGAAGCAGACAAAGAGCTTGCCGGAAAAACTAAGAAATATTCTGTAACAGTCACACAGATTAAAATCCGCAATCTTCCTGCTTTGGATGATGATTTAGCTCAGGATGTAAACGAGAAATTCAAGACTCTTGATGATCTCAAAAAAGACATCACAAAAAAACTTGAAGTTGCAAAAGACCGCAAAATCAATGAACTAAAAGTAAATGATTTGCTTACTCAGCTTATTGAAAAAAATCCATTTGAAATTCCTGCAAGCATGCTTTCTGCAGAGCTTGACGGAAGATGGAGAATGATGGCTCAGCAGTTCCAGACAACTCCAGAGGAACTCGACAGAATCGTGGCTTCATCTGGCCAGAAAAAAGAAGATATGCTTAAAGAATGGACTGGCGACGCTGAAAAAATGCTCAAGAGCCGCATTATTGTTGATTCTTTGATGAAAGCAAGAAATATTTCTGTAACTCCGGAAGAAATTGAAGCTGAGTATCAGAAAATCGCTGATGACAACGGTCTCACACTTGACGAAGTCAAAAATCATTATTCTGATCCTCGCTCTAAGGAATATCTTATTGATGATACAAAAGAGCAGAAGCTTTACAAGGAAATTTTTGCAGAAGTAAAAGTTTCAAAAGGCGATAAAGTTTCTTTTGCTGATCTTATGAAGCGTCAGTAATTTTGTTCACTTTAAAAAGTCTTTTTAACTTTTCTTTAAGATAAAGATTTTGAAAAGGAATGTTTCTTTGATTTTTTATCAAGGAACGTTCCTTTTTTTGTCTATATGAAGATTTTTTATTATATTTAAGATATAATATCTATCTATGGAGAATTTTATGGATTATAAAACAAACAAGGGCGTTCAATTTAATAACAATATTCCGTTTGTAATTGAAAGAACCGGAAACGGCGAGCGTTCTTATGATATTTTTTCTAGGCTTTTAAAAGACCGGATTGTTTTTATTGACGGCGAAATAAATGACTTAAACGCTGATCTGGTTGTTGCCCAGATTCTTTTTCTTGAATCAGAAAATCCGGAAAAAGATATAAGCATTTACATCAACTCGCCGGGAGGAAGTGTAACCGCAGGCCTCGCAATTTACGACACGATGCAATATGTAAAATGTGACATCCAGACAATCTGCATGGGACAGGCGGCTTCAATGGCTGCGATTCTTCTTGCTGGAGGAGCAAAAGGCAAGAGATTTGCGCTTCCATCTAGCAGAGTTATGATTCACCAGCCGAGAGGCGGAGTTCAAGGCCAGGAAAGCGACATTTCTATTCAGGCGAAAGAAATCATCAGGCTGAAGAAACTTTCCATAAAATATCTTGCAGAAGACTGCGGAAAAACAGAAGAAAAAATTGCTTCCGACATAGAAAGAGATTTTTTTATGAGCGCGGACGAAGCAAAAGAATATGGAATCATAGATAAAGTTATGTCACACAGAGGAAAAGAATCTTAATCTCTTGACATAAAAAAGGAGTAAAAAATGAAAGTTTTCGGTAAAAATAATATTGAATATTGCTCTTTTTGCGGAAAACCTGGAAGCGAAACAAGACATCTTGTGGCAAATCCGTCAAATACAATTTTTATCTGCGACAAATGCGTGGCTGTCTGCGAAGAAATGGTCGAGCAAATGGAGAAGACCGTTGATCCGATAGACATGAGCGAGGTTCCGACACCAAAGGAATTCAAGGCTTATCTAGATGAATACGTAATCGGCCAGGACTACGCGAAAAAAGCGCTGTCTGTCGCTGTTTACAACCATTACAAAAGAATGTCGAAGCTCGATGAAGGCAAAAAGGACGATGTGAAAATCGAGAAATCCAACGTTCTTTTAATCGGACCGACAGGAAGCGGAAAAACTTTGCTGGCGAGAACTTTGGCAGAAAAGCTCAAGGTTCCATTTGCAATTGCCGACGCTACAACTTTGACAGAAGCTGGATACGTCGGAGAAGACGTTGAGAATGTTCTTCTGAAGCTTATCAACGCCGCTGACGGAAACATCCCGGCCGCGGAACGTGGAATTGTCTTTATTGATGAAATTGATAAAATCGGACGGAAAAGCGAAAACACTTCGATTACGCGTGACGTAAGCGGAGAAGGCGTCCAGCAGGCGCTTTTGAAAATCATCGAAGGAACAGTCGCTTCAGTTCCTCCGCAGGGCGGGCGTAAACATCCGAACCAGGAAATGCTTCAGATTGACACTTCAAACATTCTGTTCATTCTTGGCGGCGCGTTTGTCGGCCTTGATAAAATCATTGAACAGCGAGTTGCGGCTCATTCCCTTGGATTCGGCTCAAATGTCGGAGAAATGGACGAGACACAGCGCATGGAGCTTTTAAACCAATGCACTCCGGATGACCTTGTGAAATTCGGAATTATTCCAGAGCTTATTGGACGTATGCCGATTACAGTCGCGCTGAAAGAACTTACAAAAGAAGATTTGACAAGAATTCTTACAGAGCCGAAAAATGCGATTGTCAAGCAGTTTACAGAAAGCTTTGCAATGGATGATCTTGATCTTGAATTCACGCCGGAAGCGCTCGATGAAATCGCCGATATTGCAATCAAGCAGAAGACAGGCGCTCGCGGACTGCGTTCAATCGTAGAAAAGCTGCTTATGGATCTGATGTACGAGGCGCCAAGCATAAAAGGCCGCAAGAAACTTGTTGTAACAAAGGACATTGTCACTGGAAAGTCAAAACCGAACTTAGACACGCTTCTTGTGCAGCAACAGATTGCTTAATTATACTCCGACAAAAAAAGAGCCTTTCATTTGAAAGGCTCTTTTTTATACTCTATTCCGCTTAATTTACTCAAGTGTCAAGAATGCTTTGTAAGCGTTGAACGCCTGGGTTATGTCTTCGCGCGACGTGATTTCCCACGGCGCATGCATGCTAAGAACCGGAACACCGGCATCAAGAACGT
>CAZIFO010000066.1:0-4677 GCA_964538245.1 uncultured Treponema sp. | reverse complement strand
GAGCTTTTTGTCGCGGAAAATTCTGCCGCGCCTCTTGCGTATGTTGAAATCGCCGTGCGCGCAGGCTCTGTCGCCCACACGCCTGAGACCGCCGGGCTTTTCCATCTTTACGAGCACATGCTTTTTAAAGGAAACGCAAAGTACGCGAACCAGGTTGAATTCACCGAGGCGATGAACAAAATGGGCGAGATTGACCACAACGGAACTACAAGCATTGACCGCGTGAACTATTTCTTTACAATTCCGTCGTCCGAAGTTAAAAACGGCCTTGAATTCTGGTCTTACGCGGTCAGAACGCCGAAGCTCGATGAAAAGGAGCTTGAGAACGAGAAAAAGGTTGTTCTGTCTGAAATTGAGGCTGATTTTTCAAATCCTTCAAAAATCTGTTCTAGCGGGCTGATGAAGGCTCTTTTCCCGGCCTGTCCGTGGCGGCTTGATCCGGGCGGAAATCCCGACGTTGTAAGAAACGCGACTGTCGCCGACCTGAAGAAAATGCAGAGCCTTTTTTATGTTCCTGAAAACTCGGCCGTCTTTGTCGGCGGCGACGTTCACCATGAAGAAATCTATGAATATGTAAAGGAAATCTACGGAGACTGGAAGCGTTCTGAAAATCCAGTTCCTGACTACGGCGTTCCGTCAAAAGCTCCTGTCGCAAAGACTGAAAAATATGTTTTTGTGAATCCCGGAAGCTCAGACAGCATAATCTCAGCCGGGCTTTACCTGCGCGGGCCTGACGGCGAAAGCGACGCAGGCGACACTTACGCGGCAGATGTCTGGTCAAACATGGCCTCAAATCCTTCAGGCGCGTTCGCAAAAACTTTCACATCGGAAAAATCACTTGGAATTCCTGACAGCGACTATGCCGGCGGCTTCTATTCTACAAGGCGCGCAAGCGGAATGATTGGAATTTCCGCCGCAATGCTTAGCGCAGGAGATTTAACTCCGCTTGAGAAATCGGAGAAGCTCCTTTCCGTGATTGACTCTAAGCTTGTTCCGATGATGCAGGACAAGTCAAGGTTCTTTGATGAAAAAACGCTGAAGACAGTTGTGGGCCAGCTTGAGGACAGCAGAATCTACGAGCTTGAGTCCGCGGAGGCTCTTGTCTCAAACATTTCAAGCGTGTGGGCGAGCGTGAGCGCAGATTATTTCTTTTCTTATGACGAGAACATTGCGCGCGTTACGGAAGATGATGTCGTTTCCTTTGTGAACAAATACATCGCGGGCAAGAACGGTATCTATCTTGTGACTGTAAGCCCAGGGCTCTGGCAGAAATATTCAGCCGACTTTACAAAAGCCGGCTACAAGCAGATTACGGCAGAAAACGCGTTCTGGATTAAGAACAATTAAGAATGCAGAATTATGAATTATGAATTGCGCGTCATTGCGAGCGAAGCGAAGCAATCTCATTAGAAAGGAAGAAAATATGAAAAATTGTGAAAGCTGGAGAAGATGTTTTGCTTCCGCTTGCTTTGCTGGAAGAGCGTTAGGCAATGAAGCACCGCTCGAAGAGCGTTCCGAAGCGGAACAAAGTGAAGCGGAGGAATGAGCGTCTAGCGAAGTGCGGAACTGCCGACGGCGAAGCCGGAACGCCCAAAAATGAATTTTTATG
This sequence comes from uncultured Treponema sp., assembly GCA_964538245.1. Classification (GTDB taxonomy): domain Bacteria; phylum Spirochaetota; class Spirochaetia; order Treponematales; family Treponemataceae; genus Treponema_D. The sequence goes on along the minus strand of CAZIFO010000066.1, from coordinate 3,068 downwards.
ATTAAAAGGAATAAAATATGAAAACAAAAAACTGTTCACTGTCTATAAATCACTGGCCGCTAGTCCCTAAACACTGTTCACTGATTACTGTTGCTTTGCTTCTCGTTCTGCTTCTTGCTTCCTGCGCTTCTACGGCGAAAAGCGGCGGCGCGGATTTTTACGCTGACAACATCGCGGATTTCAGGACGGAAAAGCTTTCGAACGGAATTCCTGTTTACTTTAAGCAGAACCACGGAAGCAAGGTTGTTGTCTTAAGAATGATTTTTGAGGGCGGCGTCGCGTCCTACGAGGACAAAAAGGACGGAATAGAGGACTTCGCGCTTTCTCTCGCGCTGCACGGAAGCAAGAATTATCCTTATGAAGTCTTGCAGACGCTTGAATATGAGAAAAGCTTTTCGGTTGTGTCGTCATCAAACCGCGACTTTTCAACTGCGGGCTTTACCTGCATTTTCCGCGACTTGGACGAAGTTACGGAAATCTTTGCCGACGCAATCTTAAATCCGAATATGTCGGAGGAAGATTTTAAGCAGCTACAGACAGAAACTTTGGACTCGCTTGAAAGCCGCAGGGCGAATCCGTCGGGAACGCTCGGGCTTGAGCTTTCAAAGCTATTGTTCAAGAACCATCCTTATGAAGTTTCATCTTCCGCGCGCGAGGAGACTTTTTCTTCTATTACGCTTGACGACTTGAAGAATCATCTTGGCTCAATGCTGAACGCTAAGAGGATTAAGTTTGTTGTTGTGGGCGACCTCCGCGTTGACGAGACAAAAGAGTTTGCGCTTGAGCTTGATAAATATTTCGGCCAGATTCAAAAGAAAACGTGGACTCGCCCGGAGATTCCGTCTGTTTCTGTTTCAGGCGAAACCGTCTACGCCGCGAACGAGCAGGCCGGCGACTCAGGATATATCACAGGCGCGTTCGTCTGCCCGAAGCGGGACGCTGCGGATTACATTCCTTTCGCAATTTCTACAATGTATCTTGACGACATTCTGTTTGACCAGGTGCGCGAGAAAGAAGGCGCGGTCTATTCGATTGGAACCGGCGTCCTGGGCGGAAAAGTTTTGCTCGGCGCGCTTTCGGTGTACAAGGGAAACAACTCAAAGAACCTAAAGGAGCTGATAAACGCGGCGCTTTTGTCTTTTGATGAAAGCGAAACTTCCAAAAAACTTGACCAATACAAGAACAAGTACATCTCGACTTTGTTCAGCTCGTCGCAGAACGCCGCCGGAATCGCCTCGAACATGGTCTCAAGCCTTGAATACTACGGCTCGGAGACTGCGTATCTAAGACGCTCTGAAAAAGTCCAGGCCGTAACAGCAAAGCAGGTGAACGCCGCGTATGAAAAATACTTGAAGAGCGCGGCCGAAAGCGGAAAAATCTCGTGGGTTGTCGTTAGCAGCGAGGAAAGTGTAAAGACATTCGGGTTCTAAGATTAGATGCGAATAAAATAAAAACTTGGCGATTATTATTAATCCGTGCTATATTTTTAATGGACGTGTTTGGAAGCTGAAAGAGTTTTTCGAACATGTCTAATGGAGGCGGAAAAATGTCAGTTACAGTGATTGAGCTCCAGAAAAATCTAAATGAATATATAGAGCTTGCGGAAAAAGAACAAGTTTCAATTTCTGACGGAAATAAAATAGTCGCTGTGCTTACTTCTCCAAATCATGATGTCGTTAAAAGAACAGAAATAGCAAAATCTCTTTTTGGAATTTTGCCAGATGACGCAAATCTTGAAAGCTCGAAAGAGGAAAGGTTGTCTGAAATATGAAAATTCTTTTAGACACATGCGTAATTGTAGACGCGTTGCAGAACCGTGTTCCTCATTCGCAATATGCGCAGCAGATTTTTCTTGATATTGCCGCAAGAAAATATATTGGCTGTATATCCGCAAAAGCAGTGACGGATATTTATTATCTTATGCACAGATTCTTTCATGATGATAAAAAAACAAGGGATGTGCTTAGAAAACTATTTTTTTTGTTTGAAGTGATTGATACTTACGGCTTGGATTGTATTAATGCTGTTGATTCAAAAATGAGTGACTATGAGGATGCCGTAATGTCCGAAACTGCTTTGAGAAATAACATTGATTATATTATTACAAGGAATATAAAAGATTATTCAAAGTCAAAAGTCAAAGTTCTGAGTCCGGATCAGCTGCTCGGAGAGGAAAGCGTAAAGACATTCGGGTTCTAAGATTAGGATTTGCGTGGGCGTCTGGCAAATGATTTATGAAGGAAATCCGTGTTTCACAAAATGAAACTTGAGTTTCTCCCTATGAAACCGCAGTTTCTAGCCTTGAAACTGCGGTTTCTTGGTGTGAAACTTTTTTAACATCAATACCGCCAGTCGTAGTCTTCGGTGTAGCTTTCGTACTGGATTTCTGCGCTGATTCCGTTTGCCCTGAAAGTTTCTTCTATATATTTCTGCGCCTCCGGCTTTATTGGACGCTCGCTCCTGTAGAACCTGTAGAAAAGAGTTTTTCCGAAATGGCGCAGAAGCTTGTTCTTTATGATTTCAGCCTTTTTTACAGGAACGTCGTCAAAGATTTTTCTTGTTCCCCAGGCAATCCTGATTTTTTCGTCCGGCCTGAAGTGTTTGCATTCTTCATCTTCCTTGGGAAAACATTTTGGATTCAAGGTATAGATTTGCTCGTCACTTTCTGAAAGATCATCAAAAACAAGATGCCTAAGGCAGTTCCTGGATTTTTTGCAGTCAGGATTTGTGCAGAGCGTATATTGTTCTGGCGGAGAAAAAGGCATACAACAATTATACAGGAAGACAAGGGAAAAAACATCAGAGATTTTTTTCAAAATCAAGATTTACTCATTTTTATAAATATGAATTTTAGCTTTTCTATGTTATAATCTCCGTATGGGAATCTACTTAAATCCAGGAAATGAAGTTTTCAAAGAAATCAGTCGCCAGCCTGTTTACGTTGACAAGTCGGGGATAATTTCCGTATTGAATGAAATTATGGAGCACGGAAACAAATATATGTGCGTTAGCCGTCCGCGACGCTTCGGAAAGACTGTCGTCGGAAACCTGATTTCTTCATTTTACTC
>CAZIFO010000065.1:0-4773 GCA_964538245.1 uncultured Treponema sp. | reverse complement strand
CTAAAGGAAAACTCCCATCTTTTTAAGTCATCAACATTTGTCGGAACTTCAAATGTCTATCTTGCAAGAAAATACAATGTTACTCCGGTCGGCACAATGGCTCACGAGTGGATTATGTGCACAGGGCAGGGAAATCACAAGCACAATCCTGCCTATTCAAACTGGTTCGCGCTTGACGCGTGGGTTAAAGAATACGGAATCTTAAACGGCACCGCGCTCACAGACACAATCACGACCGACTGCTTCCTGCGCGATTTCCAGCTCACTTACGCTACTTTGTACTCCGGTGTCCGCCATGATTCTGGAGATCCTTTTGAGTGGGGCGACAAGATGATTGCGCACTACAAGTCTCTTGGAATCGATCCGCACACAAAGACTCTTTTGTTCAGCGACTCGCTTGACTTTGAGCGCGCCACAAAAATCTACAAGTATTTCAAGGACAAGGCGCACGTCGCGTTTGGAATCGGAACTTTTATAGCTAACGACACTGACGACGAGCCTCTGAACATAGTCATGAAAGTTACAAAGTGCAACGGCCAGGACGTGGCCAAGATAAGCGACACGACCGGCAAGGGAATGTGCAAGAACGCTGACTATGTTGACTACTTGAACCGATGCATCCGCTGGCGCCTTGATCACGAGAACGAAACTTTAATGTAAGCTTGCTCTAGTGCGGACGTTTTACAAAAAGATATGTAAAACGCGCCGCATGATAGCGGTTTACAATGCGGCTGAAAAACGCCGCGAGCTTCCATTTTGGCGACCACAGGGCCAGGAGCTTTCCTTTTTTATATTTTTTAAGGCAGTGCGCGACGACTTTTACAGGGCTTTTTCCATGCAGAACTTCCTTGCGAGCTCCGTTTGAAGCGATATTTGCAAAGTCCGTGCTGACAGAGCCGGGGCAAAGAGCGGTAACTTTTATGCCCCTGCCTTTTATTTCCGCGGCGAGCGCAATGCTGAAATTTAAGACATACGCCTTTGTCGCGCCGTAAACTGCGAAGTTTCCAAGCGGATAAAACGCCGCGAGCGACGACACGTTTATAATTCCGCTTCCTTTTTCCATGAACGGCAGCGCTTTGCCGCAGATTCCAGTCAGCGAGACGCAGTTAAGCTCAACCATTTCCATTTCGCGCTCAGGCGGAGTCTCGTCAACCGGCCCGTAAGTGCCGAATCCTGCGTTGTTCACGAGATTTTCTATTTCAAGATTTTCTTTTGCGTTCTCGCTTTCAAGAAAATCAGAAAACCTTTTTATGCCTTCACAGCCAGAAATATCCATCGGAACCGTTTTTATTTCAAGATTATTATCATTTTCCGCGACACATTCGTCATTGCTCGCATTTTCTCCGTCATTGCGGGCTTCAATTTTCCCGTCATTGCGGGCTTCAATTTTCCCGTCATTGCGAGCGCAGCGAAGCAATCCCTTTCCCTCAATTTCATTTTTCACGTTTTCTAGTTTTTCTTTGTTCCGCGCAATCAGCCAAATCTCGCGTTTTTCATTATCATTTTTTTCTGAAAGAAGCCTGAAAATCTGCCGCGCGAATTCCGCGCCAAGACCGGAGCTTGCGCCAGTTATTATCGTGATTTTTTTCATAGAATCATTTTATCAAAAATTATCTGCGGATAAAACTAAAATTTTATGATAAAATACCGATTATTGAAAAGAGTATTCAAAAAAGGGGATAAAAATGGGCAGAAACGGCGGAATCGGAAAAACAATTTTTCTTTTATTCTTGATTTTTATTCTTGTGATGGGCGGACTTTTGTGGTTCGACTATCTCGGAGTAATCAACGCTAAAAGAATATTTTCGCCAGTTTACAAGCTTTTTGGCCTTGCGCCTCAGACTTCTGTCACCGCGACAACTTCAAAGCCGTTGACAGCCGATTTAGATGACGACAGGCTCGCAAAACGAATTGAAGCTCTCGACATCAGAAAGCAGGAGCTGGACAAGCGCGAGTCTGACATTGAAAAATCAGAAAGCGAGAACGAAGCTATTGCAAAGGAACTTGAGGAAAGAAAAAAATCTCAGGATGAACGTGAAAAAACATTTAATAATCAGCTGAAAAAGTACGATGATAGAGATAGGAACATCGAAACTATCGTTACGTACTTGAACAGTATGCCGCCAAAAACTGCTGTCGCTGAGCTTGAGGCAATGGATGACCAGGATGTTATTGATATTCTGCGCAAAGCCGATACGCTTGCTGCGAATTCAAAGTCAACATCAATGTCTTCCGTCTGGCTTATGAACATGGACGCAGAAAGAGCGGCGACAATCCAGCGGAAAATGGCGAACAAGCCGGTTTCAATCACCGACTAGCTTTTGGCTAAGCTTCTGGAAAGTTAAAGAAACGGCGCGGGTTTTGAGTTCTTAAAACTTGGAGGTCGTGCCGATGAATTCGTTACAGCTTAATATGATTTTGCCGCAGCAGGCGCAGAATTTAAATCCTGTCCAGACGCAGAAAACGGGCGGTGAATCTTTTGCCGAGGCGTTAAAGGCGGCGCAAAGAAATGATGATTATTCAGAAAAATCCGTTCAAAAATCATCTGGCGCAAAATCAGAAAAACTTGAGCAGAACTCAGCCGTAAAAGAATCTGAGGAAAAATCAGCAGAAGAAAAAACTTCCGGCGAAACAAAAATCTCAAAAAAATCAGAAGAACCGCAAAAATCAGAAAAAGCGGAAGAAAAATCATCGTCAAAAGATAAAATTGCAAAAAAATCTGATGATTCTGATGAAAAAAAAGAATCTAAAAAACTAGAGCTTGCTGAAAATATTGAGAATCAGGCTGTTTTTGCAAAAAATCAAATCCAAGCGGAATCAAAGCCAGTTTCAAAAAATCAAAAATCATTGAAAAATGAAAAACTTGAAGATGTAAAAAATGCTTCAAGAAACGAAGAAATCAATGAAAAATCTCTTGCGTGGCTCAAATCAGAAAAGGTGAGCGGACAGAACCAGAGTGAAGAAATTTCTGATGACTTTGCCGAGCTGATTGACGCTGCCGTTGAGTTTATTCCGGGCAGCGAAAGCGAGGCTGAAAAGCTTGAAAACGCGCAGAACCTTGCGATTTCTGATCCGGAAAGTTTTCTTGCGCAGGTTCATGCGCTTGCCGACGCTGAAATTGCGCAAGTTGAACAGAAAAATCAAGCGAGTTTTTCAGACGGCAAAAACGAAAAGGCAGAGGAATCAAAATCAAAAAAAAACAGGCTCAGTTTTGATGTCCATGATTTAAGAACTTCGAAAGTCCAAAACGTGGAAAACGCGGATGAAAAAGCCGTGCAGAAAACTGCGGCCAAAAAAGAATTTGAGGCTTCAGTTGCGCAGAAAAACGACTCTGCTTCCCAGCTTACAATGGAGCTTTCAGGAAAAGCGAGCGCGGACATCACTTCGTCTTCAAGCCAGGCGGCAGGAGCTAGCGGCTCAACTTTCCAGTCGATGCTTTCGGCTTCCGTCCAGGAAAACGCCGGAGAAATTGTCAAGGCTGGAAACATCGTGTTAAAAGACAACAACCAGGGCTCGATAAACTTGATTTTAAAGCCCGAGGCGCTTGGAAACGTAAAAATCAGCCTGAACCTCAACGACAAGGTGATTTCAGGCCAGATAAGCGTGCAGAGCCGCGAGGCGTTCGAGGCGTTCCGGGAAAATCTTGATTCTCTTAAGCAGGCTTTTGCCGAGAGCGGATTTGACACAGGAAACTTTGACCTGAACTTTAGCCAGCAGAGCTTTGCGCAGGGCGGAAACAGCGGAAGCGAAAATCCTTCAGCGTCGTATTTCGCCGAAAAGACTTACGGAGACTTTGTCGCGCTTGGAGATGTAAAGTCATCTTCTGAGGAAGCTGTTTTTGATTCTTCCGGAAAAGATTACAGCGTGAACATTGTCGCGTAGGAATTTAATAAAGATTCAACATGGATAAACACTGATTAAAAGGATTCAGACGGATAGAATTTTGGCTTACGATATTTTTTCAGTTGCAACGAAAGATTTTCGCATATATATCCAAAAATAAATGCTTCTTGCTCTGCTTTCAATCTGCGTCCTATCCGTGTTCATCTGTGTGCATCCTGTTTAATTGCTAGTTGAGAGCCTAAAAAATCTTAAGTCGGAAATCTGGATGCCGATATTTAAAGTACCTGAATGACAGGAGAAGTTGAAAATGGAAATAAACACAGCGATGAGCGCGGCTGACAAGCTAAAAACTGACAATGCCGTAAATATGTTCAATAAGTCAATCGCGGTAAACGGAAGACAGCCGAGCCACGAGCTTGGAAAAGACGACTTCCTTAAGATTCTGATGGCGCAGATGACGAACCAGGATCCGACAAGCCCGATGGAAAATACTGAGTTTATTGCGCAGATGGCGCAGTTCTCTTCTTTGGAGCAGATGACAAACATGAGCACAAACTTTGAGAAGCTTGCCTCTATGGTTTCTTCATCGGAAGCTCAGAGCCTGCTTGGACGCACAGTCGAGATTGACTTGGGCGACGCAAGTGTTAAGGGCGTTGTCGATGGCGCGACAAGAACAGCAAAGCCGCAGGTTCAGGTAAACGGAATGTTCTACGACATGGACAAGATTAAAACCGTTTATAACTTTTAGATTAAAAATTACGTCCGTGTAATTTTTAATCTAACGAGAAAATTCTGTTCACCTGAAGGCAGATACAGAATTTTCTCTCTTAGTTTTTTTGCCGCATCCGTGCGGCAGATTAATTTGTTAATTATAAAACGAGGGTAGCAGTATGATGAGATCACTTTATTCTGGAGTTTCTGGACTTCAGA
>CAZIFO010000064.1:0-4967 GCA_964538245.1 uncultured Treponema sp. | reverse complement strand
AAAAGCAAACTCGTAGCTCCGTTCATCTCCCCAGCGGATATTTGGAATCACCTTGCATTTTTATTTCCTTCTTTTTGCTTATATCACATTATTAATGATTTTTTGTATTTACAATATTTTATTTTCATATCCTTACCACTACGGTAATTTTTGTTACCATATATATTGACTAAATCGGTAATTAAAATTATATTTGTGGTAAGTAAATTATTTACTAAGGAGCAACGATATGGAAGAGAGAATGGGAGATAGAATAGCAAGGCTGATGAAGGCGAGAAATATTACACAGAAAGAATTTGCAGAGCAAATTGGCACAACAGATGCTTCTGTTTCAAGATACTTGAGCAATGCACGTGAGCCAGGTCCGAAAGTTCTTGTAAAGATAGCAAATGTTCTTGGAACTACAGTCGATGAGATTGTCGGCAAAGAAGATAATTCTGATTTTCAGAGCGAATTTCCACGGATAAAACTTCTTTTGGCACGCAACTCAAAAATCCTCACAAACGAACAAAAACGTGAAATTATAAATGCTCTTCTTTCTGACAGCGAGGAGGAAAATATTGAGGCTTTCTGATGAGCGTTATGAAGAAATAAAAGAAGAAGTTGCTGACGTTTACAACGAGCTGCATATAATTAAATTTCCTGTTATGGCTATGGATGTCTGCAAAGGGCTTGGAATAACACTTAAATCATACAATCAGTTTGACGAGCGGACTTTTTCTTCTGTCATACGCGCAAGCGAAGATGGAATAGTTTTTAAGTTGAACAATTATTATAGAATTTTCTATAACCCATCAAAAAGCATAGAAAGAATACGCTCAACTGTTTTTCATGAAATTGGGCATATCCGTTTACGCCATATTATACACGATGAGGAAAACGAGGCCGAGGCAAATTTTTTCGCAAGTTATTTTTTAGCACCGCCTCCATTGATTTACTATTTTAAATTAATCGAGGAAGAAGAAATTATGGAAAAGTTTTGGACAACATTCTCTTTAGCAGGATATGCTCGTGAAAGATTTAACAGGAGAATTGCATATGGGCCGAAAGAATTTACGAATTATGAAAGACAGCTTATTGCGCTGGCAGAAGAGGGAGAAAATACTTTGAATGCATAAAAAATCCGCCTATGCGGATAAGCACAAGCGGACTTTTAAAGCTGCTGAAAGATATTCAACAACCCTAGACAAGTTTTAGAATATCCCAAGCGCCTTTAAAAATCCACTATACAAAAATTATTTTTAAAGGAGGCTCAATTATGGGCGGACGCGGAAAATGGTCAAAACCTACCGCAAACGGCTTTACTTGGTACGACTACCATAAAGTTTTTCAATATCGGAATACACATTATCTTGTGCAGCATGACCACAACGACGGCGGAATTTCAGCTCCTGTCATGTCAAAAACGCCTAATGTGACGTATGTAACTTTGGACAAGGATGGAAACCCAAAGAGTATTTCTGTCTACAAAGGCAGAGTCAAGCAATATGAGATTGACTTGGACAAGCCTCATCATGGAATGCAGCCACATGTTCACCACTGCAACGAAAAAGGCTACAGGCTGGGAAGAGAATCTGATGAAAAAATGCGTTTAACAAAAAAGATGAAAGAAAAAGTCCGGGTTGTTATGGAAACTTTCTCAAGGCACAAGGAGGCGCTTTGTGCTTATTATTTCGCCATCCGTGACGAACAAGTAAGGAGGAAATGAAATGAATGGTTGGTATGATGATTTTGACTCGCTTTATGACCTTTATGACAATGATGAGCCGACATTGTATGTAGATAACTATATGTACAACATTCAGCAATACGGAACAAATGAAAATCCGCGCTTGCTGCATATTACTGTAACAGACTTATCGAAAGTTCCGGAAGACGCAGACTGTTATGATGAAAAATACGAAGTCGCACAGTATGACATCAAGAACTCGTTTGAATTCATAAACAACTTTAAGTTGGCAAACGGCAAGACTCTTGCACAGATGATGTGCGACGCAAACGGCTGGGATTACTCGATTCTTCCGTCTTATCCAAAATGGCTTACGCCGCTCGGAACAGAGATTCCGCCTCATGTTCCCACGGAAAAGGAAATTGATGAAGCTGTGAAAAGAGCAGACAAAATTGCAGCGGAAGACTGGGAGCAGGACAAAAAAGAAATGCGCAATGAAGATGACACGGAAGGTCTTAAAATGTACGAGAAAGCAGAGCGGGAGGAGAGAAAAAGAAAATGATGAGTGAAAATAACTTTTTCACGCTTTGTCAGAAGTGGTGCGGTTTTTCCCAAAATGCAGAGATTCCTATGTTTTACAGGCAGAGCATTGATGTTAGAGATAAAATCTTTGTTCCGTATGACGAACTTGAAAGCGTGTCAAAGTCCGTACCGCTTGAAAAGCTTGTTCCTCATTTTTTCATCGATGATAAAAAACAAGTGAATTTTGCCTGCAATCCTGACGGACATTCAGAGCTTCTTGATAAAGTATACGCAGTTTTCAGCACTGATTTCAGCGTTTTTACAAACACTTATCCGCAATTCAACAACGCGCTCCTGCTTTTGAACAGGCTTGTCGCTTCGTACTGGCAGCAGAAAGACAGGTTTGTTGTCATTACTTTGAGCTGGGCGGGAAAAGAAACTTATGAAACTGCGTTTTTAAACATCGAGAAAGGCTCTGCCGTGGGAATTTCAACAGAAGGCGTTTCAGACTGGATTTGCTTTAGAAATGGATTTCTTGAAATGTTAAAAGTTGTTCAGCCGTCTGTAATCTGCTGGTATGACAGAATACCTGAATGGGTTTATGAATATTTCAGCAAGGATAGAATCATACAGATTCCTAAGAGATTCAAGATTTTGCAAAGCAGAGAATTAGCAAAAGAAAGTGTGCTTTATGGAAAACTCTTTTAATTCTGCTTTGCCATTTCCTCATACATCTTGAAAAGCTCCGCCACCACTTCCGCTTCTGTCATCTTCGCGTCGAATCCGTAGGCTTGCATTACGGCGCGGTCATTTGCTTCGTGGGCTTTTCGCAAGTCCGGCGGCATCAAGGTTTCGTCGTAAAGGTCGGCGAGACTTGAATCTGGGTATTTCGCCCTTGTGTCAAGAATCGCCTGCGCGGTTTGCTCGATTTTTGATTTGTAGTCATTGAGCCTGTCTAAATTCCCTTTTCCATTGCTGGTGGTTTCGATAAACTCATCCACTGCGCCCGGCCAGACAAAGTTGTTATACACAATATCCTTTGAGTAGCGGTAATCGCTCTTCAATCTTCCGCAGACGGCGCGCATCCACGCCATGTGCACGCTGGACGTAAGAACGCCGAAAACATAAACCGGATCAAGATTCGACTTTGCGCAGTCAAGAACGTGGACAGAATCGCTGCAAAGAATTCCCTTCTCGATGAATCCGATCGGAACATAAAAACGCTTTTCAGAAGAAACTCGCGGAATCAAGATATAATTCCCCTCCGGCATATTTTCCACGTGGAATCTTGTCGGAGTGTCGGCAAGCTTTTGTGTCGGTGCGCTCTTGCTTTTAAGCCGGAACTCGCGCACTTTCTGGACGCGCTTATAGCATTCAGGCATTTTTTTGATTTGCGCAGGTGAACATTCTCCAAGCCAGAGGCAATAGCGGAAATATCCGTGCAGAAACTCGTCCGAGCCAAGCCACTTGTGGAAATATTCCTCTGAGCTAGGCTCTTTCTTAACAAACTCATTTTTCTCATCTTCCGTAAAAAGATAGTTTCCGCCGTCAATCGGCTTGTTCCCGATTCCAATCTCAGGCACATCGCAAAGCGGCTTGCTCCGGCTTTCGATAAACACGTCCGGCGCGTCGAGAAGATAGCCGTTGATGTTACGGGCCGCGTTCTTCTCGCCGTTCTCAGACACAATGAATTTTTGAGAAAGTCTGTAATTGCGAGGCGCACCGGCAAGCCTCACGTCATTGCGAGGAGCACAAGCGACGAAGCAATCTTTTTTATCCGCAGACGAGATTGCTTCGCCTCCGGCTCGCAATGACGACTCGTCGGCATCCTGGCAGCTGAACCCCACAATCACGCAGTGGACGTGCGCTTTCTCCGAGCTTTCGGAGTCCCAGCGGAACGTGCGGTAGGCATAGTCAATCCTGATTCCCCGGGCGAAGAGAGGCTTCCACATGATTGCGACCTGCTCTCCCTGTGTTATTGAGTTTGTGGAGACGAACGCGCATCTTGTGCCTGTGCCCTTGATTAAGTCCGCCGCTTTCTTGTACCAGCATGAAACATAGTCGACGTTTCCGATGTTTTTCACATCGCCCCAGACAGACAGGACATCGTCCTTCTGCTTCTCCGTCATAAGACGCGCCCCGATGAACGGCGGGTTTCCCATGATGTAGTCGTAGTGATGCTCGCTTCCGTCAACGTGCGTCGTGATTCCGGAGAAAAGGCCGTATTCCTTTGGCGCGCTTGTGTCCTCCGGCTCTAGCGTCGCCCAGTCCATTCTTAGCGCGTTTCCTTCGACAATGTTCGCCTGCGTCTTGAGCGGCAGGAAGTCAATCTCCTGGCTGATGATTTTCTCTGTCTCGTTTATCATCTGGCTTTCTGCAATCCAGAGCGCGGTCTTTGCGACCGTAACGGCGAAGTCGTTTATCTCGATTCCGTAGAACTGGCTGATTTTCACTTTTATGAACTCGTCGAAGCCCAGGACTTTTTCGCCCTTGTTCAGAAGAGAGATAACCTTGTTCTCAAGGCGGCGCAAAGAAAGATAAGTTTCCGTTAGAAAATTGCCTGAGCCGCAGGCCGGGTCAAGGAACGTGAGGCTCCCCAGCTTCTTCTGGAAAGCGGCGAGGGATGCGGAACGCTGTTTTTGGGATTGCTTCGCTCCGCTTGAAATGGCGTTGAATTCCGCATTCAGTTCATCAAGAAAAAGCGGGTCTATGACCTTGTGAATGTTCTGGACTGAAGTGTAGTGCATTCCGCCCTTGCGCCGCGTCTCCGGGTTCA
>CAZIFO010000063.1:0-5830 GCA_964538245.1 uncultured Treponema sp. | reverse complement strand
TGGTTAGAGCATCACGTTGACATCGTGGGGGTCAGTAGTTCGAATCTACTATTCCGCACTTTTGCAGGCTTTACGCCTGCTTTTTTTTGCACTTTCCTTGTTGCCATATTTCCTATATTTTGAGAGAATTCTTTTTATCATAAAAATGAAAAAACAAATCTCAATTATCACAGTTATGGTTCTCTTGGTGATTCTCGTTTCAAGCGCGGCTTCGCAGGCGATTTCAGAAAGTGGCTACGCATCTGCATTTTCCGAAAAGGCGATGTATTACAAGCATGACATCAAAAAAATTACTTTTACAATTCCGAAGGACAAGGCTGTTCAGGGCAGCGCGACATTGCAGTTTCTTGACCAGAATAATGGCGAGGCGGTCGCTTATGAAATGGCCGTTCAGATTGAAAACAAAAAATGCAAGTATGTCCTGAAAAATTTTCCCACAGGCAGAATCAGCGGCATATCGGAAGAAAACTTTATGGAAAATCTTGGGAACGAATATTTGTGGCTTTTGCATCTTAAAATAATTTTTGAAGACGGAACGGAGCACGTTTATGACGACAGCCATATCTTGATAGGCGCGGTGTTCAATTATGAAAACAGTCTTTATGACGGGGAGTTTAAGTGGGAAATTCGCGGCGAGACAAAAATAAAAGAATATGATTTTTCGTTTGTGCTTCCGCATAATTTCAAAGAATTCACTGCCCTAAAACACAGGCTTTTTGCCAGTCAGCTGAAAGTTGCAAATTGCTATTCTTCCGTTGATTATTCTTACTGGTCCAAATTCTCGTTTGAAAAGCCTCAGAAAGAATTTCTTTGCATCGGCTCTTTTTATCCGGAAGAATGCGGCCCGGATGTAGAAAATTTTTCGGATTTTAAAATCTTTTTTGATTCTTATTTACAGGACAAATTTCCAGCGGAGGAGATTTCGCAAAAAAAAGAAACGCTTCCAAGCGGGTTGAAAGACTTTGAATATTCTGTCAAGAAAAACTCAAAATCGACAGACGAAATATATTTTTTTGAAAGCAAAGAAAAAATTATCTATGTCTATGTGAATAAAAGAAACCGAAATTCTGAAATTGAAAATATTGTGCCAGATGTGCTGAACTCATTGCGAATTAATTAAGAACTTGTTGATTTTTTGTTCCTATTCTCTAACTTTAAAAAAAGCATTATAATTGTATATTATTTTTGATTTTTTTAAGTTGAAAGGGAAGCTCTTAAATGAAAGCTATTGAACTTGACAAAGTTTATAATCCTAAGGATTTTGAGGACAGAATTTACAGTGAATGGGTTGACGAAGGCTATTTTAAGCCTGCGAGCGACAAGGACTCGCCTGTTCATTCACAGCGGAAAGAAACAAACATCAAATACACAGTTGTAATTCCGCCGCCGAACGTTACCGGCGTTCTTCACATGGGACACGGACTTAACAACACTTTGCAGGATGTTGTTGTCCGCTACCACAGAATGAGGGGCGACGACACATTGTGGATTCCGGGAACAGACCACGCAGGAATTGCGACTCAGAACGTTGTCGAGAAGCAGCTTAAAAAAGAAGGAAAAACACGCAACGACCTCGGCCGCGATGCTTTTATCGAGCGCACCTGGGAAGTCACACACAAGCACCACGACATTATCGTAAAGCAGCAGAAAAAGCTCGGAAACTCAGTTGACTGGAGCCGCGAGCGTTTTACATATGACGAGGGGCTTTCAAAGGCTGTGCGCGATGTCTTTGTAACTTTGTATGAGCGCGGGCTTATGTACAAGGGACAGTACCTTGTAAACTGGTGCCCTAGATGCGGAACCGCTCTTGCCGATGACGAGGTTGAGCACGAGGACACCGCCGGAGCGATGTACCATATCTACTACAACTTCGCGGACGGCTCCGGAAGAATCGAAGTGGCCACAACGCGCCCTGAGACATTCTTCGGAGACACGGCCGTAGCCGTAAATCCTGACGATGAGCGATACAAGAACCTTGTCGGAAAGAAAGTTGTCCTTCCATTGATTAACAAGGAAATCCCGATTATCGCCGACGCTTACGTTGACAAGGAATTCGGAACCGGAATGGTGAAAATTACTCCGGCGCACGATCCTAACGACTGGGAAGTCGGAAAAAGACACAATCTTGAAGTCATAAATCTTCTAAATCCGGACGGAACAATGAACAATAACGTTCCGGAAAAATACCGCGGACTAAAGCCTGACGCCGCAAGAAAGCTAGTCATTGAGGATTTGACGGAAAGCGGAAACTTCAAGGGCGAAGAGAAGATGACACACTCTGTCGGACACTGCTACCGCTGCCACACTGTCGTTGAGCCTTATCTTTCTTACCAGTGGTTTGTAAAGATGAAGCCGCTCGCGGAAAAAGCGCTCAAAGCCTGGAAGGACGGCGAGATTGTCTTCTATCCTAGAAAATGGGAGAACACATATACTCACTGGCTTGAAAATATCCGCGACTGGTGCGTGAGCCGCCAGATCTGGTGGGGACATAGAATTCCGGTCTGGTACTGCGACAAATGCGGCGAGATGATTGTCAGCCGCACTGATCCTGAGAAATGCCCGAAATGCGGGGCTGACAAGTCTCAGCTCAAGCAGGATCCTGATGTTCTCGACACATGGTTCTCTTCATGGCTCTGGCCGTTCTCAACGCTCGGCTGGCCACAGGAAACTGAGGACTTCAAGCGTTTCTATCCTACAACAGCCCTTGTCACAGCATACGACATCATCTTCTTCTGGGTCAGCCGCATGATTATGGCGGGGCTTGAGTTTACTGGAAAAGCTCCGTTCCACGACATTTATATCCACGGACTCGTGCGCGACAAGCAGGGCCGCAAGATGTCAAAGTCACTCGGAAACGGAATCGACCCGCTCGACATTATCGACCAGTACGGAGCGGACGCGCTCAAGTTCACTCTCACTTATCTCTGCGCGCAGGGACAGGATATTTTAATTGACAACGATTCATTTAAATTCGGCTCAAAATTCTGCAACAAAGTCTGGAACGCGAGCCGCTATATCCTCGGAAATCTTGAGGGAAGGAATCTTGTTCCTGTAAAAGACGGGGAGCTTACTGAGCTTGACCGCTGGATTTACACAGAGCTTAACGCCGCCGCAAAGAAAACCCGCGACGCCCTCGACTCTTACCGCTACAATGACGCGGCGGGCGCAGTTTATGAATATTTCTGGTACAACTTCTGCGACTGGTACGTTGAGGCTACAAAGCTCGTGTTCTGGCACGGAACAGACGCGGAGAAAGACAGGCAGGTTTCTGTTTTGATGGACGTGCTTGAAGAAAGCCTGCGGCTTTTGCATCCGTTCATCCCGTTTGTCACGGAAGAGATTTACTCAAAGCTTCCGAGAAAAGAGATTAACGGAAACAGAAAGGCTGCCGGAGAGCAGAAGATTCTTCCGTCTGAAGTCTACGACGGTCTTCTTGTCGCGGCTCCTTATCCTGAATACAAGAAAGAGCGCGACGACGAGAAGATTATAGCGCGGTTCAATTCGCTCAAGGATGTGATCAGAAGCGTTCGCGGACTTCGCAACGGGTGCGGCGTGAACCCTGCCGACAAAATCAACCTTGCTCTTCTTATTGTAAAAGGCAGCGCGGCTGAAGTATGCAGGGAAAAGACCGACATGATAAAGCTCCTTGCAGGGCTTTCAAACGTCGAGTTTGTCGAGAAAAAGCCGGATTCTTCTATTGGAACTGTCGGAACTGGATTTGAGGCTTTCATTCTTCTTGACGATAATGTAAACAAGGACCAGCTCTTGAAGCATTTCAACAAGGACCTTGAGTCGGGCAAGAAAGACGCTGAGAGAATCGAGGCGAAGCTCAACGGCAAGTTCGGACAGCACGCTCCTGCGGAAGTAGTGCAGGCCGAGCGCGACAAGCTCGCCGAAATCAAGCGCAGAATCGAAAAGCTTGAAGGCTACGTGAGCGAGCTTAAATAGCCGGACTGTTCGTCAACACGCGTTGCGGCTGCAAGTTGTCAGGAGGAGAAACTATGGCTTTGAAATATGAGATGAAAACTGAGAAACCAACGCACATGGAAGATCAGCAGATGCTTGATCTTTCTGGCATCGCTCTTGCTCCATACATGCAGCTTGCCACGGCGCTGATTGGAAAAGGACGTCGTGCCGGCGGAAATATGTTCCGCCATCAGATGGACACGCTCGCAATCCTTCTTGATTATGGCTATATTGATTCTGTGCTCTTAAAAGCTTCTGTGATCCATGATACAATAGAAGATATTCCCGGCTTTGACCAGAATTTAATTAAGAACCGCGACTCGGACGGCCCGGAGGTCTTAAAGCTTGTTCTTGAGGTCTCCCGCCGCCCTGACGAGACAAAGGCCCAGTTCCTGAAGAGAATCATTGACAAGGGAAGCCAAAAAGCAAAGGTCTTAAAGTGCGCAGACAGAATCAGCAACATGATTTCGCTCGGATTTGTGACTGACGAAAAATTCATTGAGCGCTACTGCGATGAGACGGAATATTTTATTCTTCCGATGGCGATTGAAGTTGACTACAATATGTATCAGGAGCTTATAAGCCTTGTGATGACACGCCGCCAGTATCTCGTTGACTCAGGATATTTTGACCGAAAAAAAGCTGAGGAGAAAAAAGGCTTTCCTCGTCCTTAGAAAACTATATAAAAACAAGGAAAATAAGTAAAATTATTAAAATTCGAAGAAAAAATATGAGAATTTACTTGACAAATTGTTACGGGGGGGGGTATGATAAGCTAACTTATTTCATTGGAGGATAATTATGAAAAAGTTAGTTGTTTCTGCATTGGCAGCAATCGCATTGGCAGCTGTTGCAACATCTTGCACAACTGTAAGCCCAAGAATGGTTTCAAGCGCATCAATTGAGAAGACAGGTGAGGCTACAGGTCTTCTTCTTTTCGGAGCACTCCCGCTTACATCTGCTGACTGGTCTGTTGCTACAGCGGCTAAAAATGGTGGAATCAAAAAGGTTGCTACTGTAGATTTCAAGAGACACTCTATCCTTGGAATTGTTGTTTGGAATACAACAATCGTAACAGGTGAGTAAGCCACTGAACTAAGGGCTGTGAGTTTATTATAAATATTCTTGCTGTTTTTAGGTAATGGGCATCAAGTTTTCTTGATGTCCATTTTTTTTATGAAAAAACTATGAAAGCTAAATTTCTTTTCTATTCAATATTAATTTTTTGTGTTATGTCTTTTAATTCTTGCAAATCTAAAAATTTTCCAGATATTTCAGGCAATTGGACTGGCTCTGTAAAGTTTAAGACCGAGCTTCCTCGTGATGCTGAAAATCCTGACGGTGAAATTGCCGGTTCAATGTTCACTGTTCAAACCCGCAACTTTGATTTTTCAAATGACGGAACTTTTAATGCTCATATCGTTCAGAAAATTGATTCTGTTGATTTTCCAAACGGAAAACCTGAATATTTTAACGAAGATGAACTGAAACCGTATCTTGAATATGATTTCATGTATAAAGGAACGTATAAGCTTTCTGAAACTTCAATCCAGTTTATTCCCTCTGCTGTTTCTACAAATGGAACAGATTTCATTGATTTCGAGGAATTTGTCGGAGTGAATGAACGTTTGGATTCTGTGATGGAAGGCTTTAAAGTGATTGAATATCCAAATTCAGACGGCGTTATGCTGATTGATAACATAAAATTTAAAAAATCAGAGTAGTTTTTCTCTTAATTTCATCTTAAAACAAAAAATTTATAGACGGTTTGAAAAAAAAAGTTTATATTTATGGTGTTATTTGATTTGAAATCTTTATTTTAGGAGAATAAAAATGGCAGTAAAAGTTGCTATTAACGGTTTCG
>CAZIFO010000062.1:0-5887 GCA_964538245.1 uncultured Treponema sp. | reverse complement strand
AGCTGTCGGATGCGTAATTGAGCACTCGTTTTCAATGTCAACAACGCGCGCCGATTCAGTTTCCTGAAAATAAAGAAATTTAAGCACTCTGTACTGGGACGCTGTAATTCCGTGTTCCGCAAGCACAGGGTTTGCAATCTTGTCAAACTCAAGCGCAAGCTTTTTTATCAGAATCGCACTTTTGTCTATCTTCATGTATGTCTCCTGTCTTTCGTAGTTTCCTACGGAATTATAAGTAGGTAACTACCTTTTGTCAACTAATTTTCATCACGGAAAGTTGCGTCCATTATTATTCGCAGTTGCTTTTTTCTAAAATTATGCTGATAATACTTTCGTAAAATATTACGAAAAAAATGGCGGAGAAATGTATGATTAATATAAAGCCTGTTTCAGATTTAAGAAATTATAATGAAGTTTTGACTGATGTCGCTGATGATTCTCCAGTTTATCTTACGAGAAACGGCCGCGGCGCATATGCAGTTCTGACAATTTCGGACTATGAAAAACTGAATGCGCAAATAGAATTTCTTTCAGAAATGAAAAAAGGCGAGGATTCGGCCTTGAAATCTGGGTGGATAAAGGCTGGAGACGCAAGAAAAATGCTGGGGCTGTGATGTATAAAGTTGAGCTTTCTCCATTGGCTGTTGAGGATTTAAAAGAAATCAAAGAATATATTGAATGTGAGCTTCAAAATCCAATTGCCGCAAAAAATACTGTGTTAAAAATAATTGAAGTTTATGAAGCTCTTGGAAATTCTCCAAATTCCGGAGTTCCAGTTCAAAAGTATGTATCTTTTCCAACTGACTATAGATTCGCAATGGCAAACAATTATTCGATTTTTTATAAAATAGAAAACGAAACTGTCCGCATTGTGCGAATCCTTTATTCCCGCCGTGATTTTGTCAAGATTCTATTTAGTGAAAAATAAATTGTTTCCTTTATCTAGGATTTTCTCTTGATAAAATTTCAATTTTTCAAAAGATTTTTATTTTTCCGCTTCCTGCTCTCGGCGCATTTTTTTCCAGCTTGCAAATCCGTACAAATCGTTCGCGAGAAAAATCGCGAAATTAAAGACCATCGGAACGTAGACGGGATTTTCCATGCTCGCCAGAATCCACATCACAATCAGAACAATGTCATTCGCCGCGTAGCCAAGCGCATAATACGGAAGGCGCATGATTGTAAAAACTGATGAAATCATGCTTGTCGCGATTGAAACTGTGCTTATTCCAAGATTCGCAGTTTTTAGCGCGCGGAGGACAAAATAAAAGACAAATGTCGCGGCCGCTGTAAGAAAAGCCGCGAGCGCAAATTTTTTCGGCGTAAGATGAGAGATTTTCACCTCCGTTTTTCCGTTCCTTGAAGGATTCTTTAGCCAGACAACCACAGAAACCAAGTCGCTCGGAAAAGTCATGCAAAGATAAGTGATTGCCTCTCCGTAGTATTTAAAGCTAAGCGAGACGATTGCGTAAAGCGCGCAGAAAACGAGCGTCAGAACCTGCCCGGAAACGTGGCCTTTCGCTGTAAAAAGAAGAGAAGTTACGCCTGTAATTGTCGCAATCAAGGTGAGAGGATTTTTTTGCGGAACGAGCAAAAATAAAACCGTGACTCCTGCGGCCGAAAACGCCCAGAGAAGCTTTTCAAATATATTCAGCTCCGGAACCAGAAAATTCTTTTTCATAAAAACCTCCAAATTGCAAAAAAAAAGCACTCGCACAAGAACACCGCAGAAAACTTCCGTTTCCTGACCTTCCGGTATTCTTATGTGAATGCTCTTTCCCGCTTTCCTTTCGGACGCGCCGCCTAAAAAGGCTCAATAGCAATTCATCTGCCCGGCGGCAGAAAAATTAATGATGTAAAAAAATATATTTTTCCGCGGAAAATTTGTCAAGCATTTTGACTGTTGATATAATTTATTTAAGAGGTTCTTGTATGAAAAGCTATCATGTAAAGCCGCAGGGAGTTTGCGCAAAGGAAATCAGTTTTGATATTGATGACGGAAAACTTTACAACGTTCATTTTACCGGCGGATGTCCGGGAAACACAGCCGCGGTTGGAAAACTTCTTGAAGGAACTTCCGCAGAGCGCGCGGTTGAAATCTTAAAAGGAAACAAATGCGGCTCAAAGGGAACTTCATGCGCGGACCAGCTTGCGCTTGGAGTTGAAAAGGCTCTTGAGTCAATAAAAACCGCCTAGTTCTTCGTTTTTTATCAAATCGAAAAATCTTAATTCAATAGAAGAAATTTTCTCGGAGAAGATTATGCCGGAACTTACATTCAGAAACGCTGTTCTTGACGACGCTGAAAGAATTCTTGAAATCTACAGATATTATGTTGAAAAAACTGCGATTACTTTTGAATGGACCGTTCCGACGCTTGAAGAGTTCAAGGCTAGAATGAAGCGCACAATGGAAAAATTTCCTTATATTGTCGCGCTTGAAGACAAAAAAATCATCGGATATTCGTACGTTGGCCCGTTCAAGGAGCGCGAGGCTTACGGCTGGGCGGTTGAGACGACGATTTATCTTGACTCGGAAAAACGGCATTGCGGGGCGGGCAAGAAACTTTATCTTGCGATGGAAGAAATCTTAAGGCGGATGCATATTCTGAATCTGAACGCCTGCATTGGCTATCCAAAGCAAGATGATGAATATCTGACAAAAAACAGCGCGCAGTTTCATGAGCATCTTGGCTACACGCTCGCCGGAAAATTCCACGGCTGCGGATACAAGTTCGGAAAATGGTACGACATGGTCTGGATGGAAAAAATGATTGGCAGTCATCCTTCAAATCCTGAGAAGGTTTTGAATTTCAACGAAATTAAAGGCCAGCTTTCAGATATTTTGGAAAGCTAAACTTTTAGGAGGAAAAATGGACATCAGAAAAATTACAATCGCGGGCGCGGGAACAATGGGCTACTCGATGGCGGAGATTTTCGCGCGCAAAGGTTTTGATGTGATTCTCTGGAACCACCGGGAGCCGACTTTGCAAAAGGCAAGAACAAAAATTTCCGCTGAAGTTGTTGACAAAATCAAATTCTCCACGGAAATGGACTCGTTCAAGGGCCGCGACTTGATTGTGGAAAGCATCGCCGAGAATCTTGAAATAAAGCTTTCCTTCTATAAAGAAATGTCGCCGCTCGCGGACAAAAACACGATTATCGCGACAAACACGTCCGGGCTTTCAATAAACAAGCTTGCCTCTAGCGTCGTCTTGCCGGAGCGGTTCCTCGGAATGCACTGGTTCAATCCGCCGACTCTTATTCCGCTAATTGAAATCATAAAAAACGACAAAACATTGCCGGAAGTCGCGAAGACGATTTATGATTTGTCTCTTGCAATCGGAAAAAAGCCCGCCGTTGTTGAAAAGGATGTTCCGGGATTCGCCGCGAACAGAATTCAGCTTGCGGTTGTGCGCGAAGTCTGCTCGATGGTAAAAAAAGGCGTTGTTAGCGTTGAGGCGGCAGACGCGGTTATGAAATACGGACTCGGATTCCGCTGGGCCTGCCTTGGGCCGCTTGAAACGCTCGACTTCGGCGGAATCGATGTTTTTTATCATATCAGCGAATATCTGATGAAAGACTTGGAAGACTCGCATGAGGTTCCTGAGCTTTTAAAGGAAAAATTTGACGCAGGCGAGCTCGGCGTAAAGTCCGGAAAAGGATTTTATGATTATTCTGGCGGAAAGGACGTAAAGGCGACAAAAGAACGCGACGCAAAACTAAAGGCCTTGAACGACGCGCTTTATAAATAGCAAGATTTGAAAACTCAGGCGGATTATTTTCCGCCTTGTCAACTGTGGCGAACTCCAAGACGCCGACGTAGGAAAGTTTTTTAATGCAAGTTTTCGCATCCATTTTAGCACCTCCTTAATGCAGTTTACATAAATATATCAAGAATCTCTTTTACGTAAGTTTTCGCGCCGAGGCTTTCATGGCCTTTCTTGACCGGAAGAAGCTTTCCGAGCAGAAACGACCAGTATATGTCTCCATAGCTTTTCGCGTCTCCTTTCCTAAAAATGTCGCTTTCAATTCCGCGCTCAAAGAAAGCCGCTAAATATTCGCGTCCGAAATCCTTTAGAATCGGGTTCACGCTTTCGTATTTGGAAATGTCAAATTTATGCTCTGCGAACGAAATCAGAAAAACCTGCAGAAGCGGCGCGCCGGAATATTTTTCCACATCGTTCACAAGAAAATCCTCGCCGAACGTCCTTAGCGCCTCAAGCGGATTTTCCATTTTCTTTAGATTTTCAAGATATGATTCAATCTCGCTGTAGAACGAAAGAAGAAGTTTTTCCTTGCTTTTAAAATAATGATAGACAAGCCCCTTGCTGATTCCGGCCGCCTGTGCAATCTGCTCAATGCTCGTTCCGTCAAAGTCGCGCGTAAAGAAAAGTTTTTTCGCCGCCGCCATTATTTCGGTTTTGCGCCTGTCCTCAAGAATCCTCTTGTTTTCCGCTGAAATTGACATCAGCCGACCTCTTTCCAGCACTGCGGGTCTTCTGCATAGAAGCTTCCGTGCGTTCCGTAGGCGACGGCGGGGCAGCCACGGCAATACGGAAGAAGCTCGCACTTTGAGCATTTCTCAAACTTTCCGTAGTCGCGGTAGTTTTCCATCTGGTTCAGCCACAAGTCGCTAAGGCGGTCGGTGAACGCGTTTCCAACCTTGCTGTGTGCCACGCGGCGGCAGGCGTAGACATCTCCGCTCGGAAGAATTGTAAGGTGGCAGTTTCCGCAGTTGCAGCCTGAGTAAATCATGCCTTTTTCCGCGTTCTCTGGAATCTTGAACCGACCTTTCTCATAGTCGAGCAGCGTCCAGAGATGGTCTTTCTTGTTGCACCAGAGCCGTCCTTTCCCTTCAAAATAAAGATTGTTGTAATGCTCGAACTTTTCGTCGCATTTTAAGAGAAAGTCGCGGTATTCAAGAGGCGTGATTCCGTTCGTGGTGTCGCCCTGTGTCGGACAGTAGCGCGAGAAGGCGAAGATGTCCACGTTGTGCTCGGCGCAAATGTCAATCAGCTCCGGGATTTCCGCGATGTTCTTTGACGACACGGTTGACATTATCACGCTGTGCATTCCGGCCGCGTTTATGAGCGGAATTTTTTCAAGCGTTGTCTTAAAGCTCCCCTGTTTTCTGAACCAGTCGTGCGTCTTTTCAAGTCCGTCGAGCGACATCTGGTATTTCTTGCAGCCGAGTCCGTGCATCCGGGCGCAGTTTTCTTTTGTATGATGGAACGGATTTCCCATGATTGTGAACGGAATTGAAAGCTCGTGGAGTTTTTCCAAAAGATGCCAGAAATCCTTGTGGAGAATCGGGTCGCCGCCTGTGATGTAGAACTCTGGAAGCCGGTTGAATGTCCTGCAGAAGTCAAGGCAGTTTTCAAGCGTCCTGTTGATTTCTTCCCAGCTCATCCGCGTGAGAGGAATTCCGTTGTTGCCGTGAAAAATGTAGCAGTGCTTGCACCTTTGGTCGCAGTCGTCAAGAAGCTGCCACTGAAAAGCAAAGTAGTTCATATCGTTTTTTCGCATATCAAAAAATAAAAAAGCACCGGAAAACAAAACTTTGAGTCTTCCGGTGCCAGCCTAAAAAGCCTTCAATATTATTTGCCGCTTGAACCGCAGGCAGAAGGTTTTCCAGAAGAACCGCAGGCTGACGGTTTTCCTGACGAGCCGCAGGCAGCCGGTTTGTCGCCTGAGCCACATGCTGAGCCGTTCGCGGCCCATTCTTTCAAGTTTTTGAGTGCCATATCTTCCTCCAAAAATTGATGTAACTAAAATGGTTATAATAATCGTTGACCGGCAAGTCAGCGTTTTTTTTTTTGTTTAATTTGTGTTATATAGCCCAAATTTCGAGTTTTATAAAAATTTACAAAAAAGGCGCAATCCTTTA
>CAZIFO010000061.1:0-5987 GCA_964538245.1 uncultured Treponema sp. | reverse complement strand
CAACTGCTCAACTGCTCAACTGCTCAACTGCTCAACTGCTCAACTGCTCAACTGCTCAACTGCGGTAGATTTATTATATTCTAAAAATTCTAAAAAAATACTAAGTCACAAAAAATCTTTAAAGGCTCATCTCAAGCGCTTTCTGCGGCTGGGCTTTGTCTTTTTATGTTTGCACACTGCAGCCGCAAAAACGGCTCCGGAATGGGTTCAAAATTACAAAAAAGTTTATCCTGATTCTGAATATCTCGCGCAACGCGGAAGCGGAGACAGCGCGGAAAAGGCAAAAACAGACGCGACTTCAGCCTTGGCGCGTTATCTAAAAGCAAATGTAAATGCCAATCTTACCGCAACAATGACATCGGTTGCGAGCGGATATTCCATTGATGAAAAAACTTCCGTTGTTGATGATGTTTCTGTGCAGTCAGAAGTGGAGCTTTTCGGTCTTGAATACACAGAGCCTTATTATTTAAAAGAAAACAGCAAATGGTATTGTGTCGCATATTTAAATAGAAGCAATGCGTGGAATCAATATAAACCTCAGATAGAAATCAGTAAGAATACTTTCAGCTCGCTTTATAAAAATGCTGAAAAAGAAACCGATTCATTTATGAGGCTTTCGCTTTACAAAAAGGCCTTGGAGCAGGGAAAAGTTTTGCTGCAAAAACTTGAATATGGAAGAATCATAAATCCAAAAGAAGAGGCCGCCTATCAAAAGGAGCGGGATGATGTTTCTAAAATTCCGGCTGATTTTGAGGCCTCAAAGCAAAAATGCGCTGTTTTTATTACCGTTGAAAATGATTACAACAAGATGATTCAGACAGCTCTTTCTTCTGCTCTTTCTAAGAGCGGTTTCCTTGTTGTTAAAAATAAGGCGGAAGCAAATTACACGGCGAAAGTTGAAATTGATAACAATGTGTTAGGCGAAAATCCTTTTTCAATAAAACCAAATTTAAATTTAAAAATTGCCAGCTCGGAAGAAAGAACAGTATTTTCATACGAGTCAGAAGCAGATGAAAAATCTCTTGGATATACGATTGAAAGCGCGCAAAAAAAAGCGTTCCCAAAATTGTCAAAGCAAATGGAAGATGCCGTCGGAGAAAATCTCGGCGAATTTTCAAAATTATAAATTCATTTTTTATAGAAGGAGACTTTAAAATGAAAAGAATTGCAAAAATTTCAGGAGCGGCAGGAATCGCTGCCGTGTTGGCACTTGCGTTGTTTGGATGCGCCTCGACTCCAAAGCAGGAAAC
Source organism: uncultured Treponema sp. (assembly GCA_964538245.1). Classification (GTDB taxonomy): domain Bacteria; phylum Spirochaetota; class Spirochaetia; order Treponematales; family Treponemataceae; genus Treponema_D. The sequence goes on along the minus strand of CAZIFO010000061.1, from coordinate 4,737 downwards.
TGTCAGTGAAAAAACAGTTGACGAGAAAACTGCTGTGGAAAAGCCTGTTCAGGACAAACGCAACGAAGTGCCGGAAGCTTCAAAAAGCGATATTGACAAAGTTGTGGTTGTCGACTGGACAGACCGCGCTCTTGGAGAAGTTTCCGCTCCAACTTGGCTTAAGAATATGCGCCGCGGAAATTCTGACACATTCAAGCAGATGTGGGGAACTGATGCCGCGCGTGTTGTAAAAGTGAGCATGGCGACTGGAAGGACAGAGGCAGTTGCCCAGGCGTTGAGCCGCGCAGGATTTGCATATACTCAGGCGGCTGAACTTAGCCAGAAAGTGATTGGACGTGTAGGACAGGGATTGAATGATGCAGGCCAGCTTGAAGCTTTGTATCTTGCTGCAAGCGAAACAAAAGCCGAGATGACTGGACTTCGCGAGGAGACAGGATTTTTCCAGAAAGTCCGCACGACAAACGCTGATACAGGCGAAAAATCAGAGCAGTTTATTTATTACACAGTTTATTCAATGGACAAATCAACTTGGGATAATATCTGTAAAAAGTATCTGATGGATGTAATGGGCGGAGCTGATTTAACAACAGACACGCAGAAAAAAATCGGCGCGTTGTTCAGCGAAATGAAGGCCGATGCTGATAAAAAAGACGCGGCAAAACAGGCAGAGGAAGAAAAGCTTTACAGGGCTCAGATGGCCCGACTTTATGCGGAAAAAGCTAATTCAAACGCGGCTTCTCCAAGCGCAGAATCTGCAAAACCCAAAGAAATGAGCGCCCAGGAGGCTCAGACAAAAGAGGCGACAGAAGAAGCGGAGCGTCTTTCAAGCTATTTAATGTAAAATTAGGAAAAATTACATATGAAAAACAAAATCGCACTGATTCTCGCAATTTTTGCCACAGGTTTTATCTATTCACAGAACAATGCAACTGTGCAGGTTCTTATGCCTGAAAGCGTTAATCTTTCAGCATCGGATTCAGCGTGGCTTCCGGGACAGATTCAGGACAAATTAAAAGAAAATATGCAGAGCTATTTGAATATGACAACAATTGTCGATTCAAAAAGCGAAAACGCGGTGAAAAAGCTCCAGGCAGATTCAGAATCTTCCGGCCGAGACGAGGATGCTGCAATTGAGCTTGGAAAACTTACCACGGCAAAATTCGCATTGTTCACGAAAATCAGAAAAACTCCGGGCGGATATACAATAACGGCAGATTATACAGATTTGACTACAGGAGTTCAGAAAGCTAGCGCAAGCTCGCAGGAATACACTCAGGTTTCATCTCTTTATGGTTCTACTGGAGCAGTTGATGAAATAACTTTGAAACTTGCGGAAAAACTCGGAATCAGGATAAGCGATTTGAACAGAAATCTTCTTTCTACTGGCTCGTCAAATTTCAGCCTTGACGAGCAGCTTGAACTTGCAAAGCAGAATGAAGCGCAGTTCAACAGAATGATGGCGGACTATGATGCGGATTTGGCCAAACTTTCAACATCAAACGACATAAATTCAATTCAAAATAAAAAGAAGATAGAAGCAGAGAAAGCCTTGCTTCAAGAAAAACAGAACGCAGAAAAGAAAAAGCAGCAGGACTTGCAGGCTCAGAAACAGCGGGCTGAAGCTGATAAAAAACTTGAAAATGAACGAAGCATCGCGTTAAAAACCCAGAGAGACAATCTTGCAAAGCAGGCTGCGGAAAAAGCTGCGCAAGTACGTAAAATGAAAATAGAAAAACAGGGCATTCTGAGCTTTATAACGACGCTTGAAAGCAAAAAGGCCGCGCTTGTGGAAATCCGCCAGGGAGTTGAAGAACGGAATAAAGAACTTCACAAGCAGATGAAAAATGATGAGACTAAACAAGCTTTAAAAATCCTAAAAGCCAGCTGGACAACAGTTGAACTAAAAGACGGACAGCCGACAGAAGCGGCAAAGCAGAGAAGAGTGAACAAAGTGTATGCAAACAATGATGTGCTCCTGGCAAAATTCTATAGCGACTGTGAAAGCGTAAAGCAGGCGACGATGACGCAGCAAAATGCGCTTCTTTCTGATATAAATGCCGACTACTCAACTCTTGCGAAAGTAAAAACTGTAAGCAGCCTTGGCGACGAGCTAAAAGTAAGCTATGGAACGTTTGACAGCGACAGATACGGCTGGAATGCATATGTTTCGCTTTATTCTGACGGAATTTTGCTTTTTAAGGATACATTCATTGTAAAATACGAAGCTCTCGCCGGAAAGAGCGCGCCGAAAATAGAAACAGCCACCGACGCGGAGCTGACTGAATATGCGAACAATGTTGATATGTACAACTCTCTTTTAGTCCGCGGCGATCCAGTCTTGTATTTTGAACTTGACTACAACGTAATTGCCGCTCCGGAAAATAATCCGAGCACTTACACATTCAACTTCTCGAACATCCGCGCAATAAGCACTGTAAGCGGAAAAGCAGTTCAGACAAGCTCTCTCAACGAAAAACTTGTGCGCAAGATGAACCCAAAGCAGGATTTGCGGGAAATAAAAGGAATTGTTGAGGAAGAGAAAAAAAATAGGAAATAAAAAAAATGTTGTATGCAAGTTTTTTTAATAATATAAAAAATTGGTTTGGAAAAAATCCACCAACAAAAGGAATTTTTCATTACACGGATGCGAATGCATTTTTAAGCATTATGCAGAAAAAAGAACTATGGGCTACCCATATTAATTTTATGAATGATTCTCTAGAAGGACTCATTGGTTATAATATTTTAGAAAAAATTTTAAATTATAAAAAAGAAAAATCAAATTCGAAAAAGAGTGATGGAACAGAAAAGCTTGATTATCTTTTGAAAAATTTAAAAAAAAATCTTGAAAAAACTAATATATTCATTGTTTCATTTACATCAAGTTCAGATGATTTAAATCAATGGCGTGGGTATGCCGATACTCCTAACGGATTAAATATAAAATTTAATCCGGTCCGTTTGTCGGCAAGTATTATTTCATCAAAAAATATAGATTGCATAATAGATAAAATTCAAAAAGCAGTATTTGAAAAGCAACAATTGGAAGAATTTTGTTTATTAATGCCATGCTTATATAGCGAAGAATTGCAAAAATTCCTGCTTTATGATTTAGAGAATCAAATTCCTAACGGAAAAGATTTTTTTGACTCTTACTCGAATGCTTGTGATGCGGCTGAATTGTTGACATTTTTTGCCCCTTTCTTAAAGGAAAAGTCATTTAAGGGTGAAAAAGAATGGCGGCTTGCAATATTTCTTCCGAAAACTTCAAATAAAATTTCCTATAGAGCCGGGAAATCGTCAATAATTCCTTTTTACAAATTTGGTTTTAATCTTGATGCTGTAACTGGTGTAAAATTAGGACCAGCTCGTCCTGACAAAAAGTTTATAAAGTCATCAATAGAGTTTTATATTGATAAAGAGTTGCATCAAAAAAATATAAAAATTACAGAAAGTAAAATACCATATAGAAACTGGTAAAAAATAAATTTATAAGGGGCATTAAAAATGGCTAAATTAAAATCTATATTTTTTCTGTTGTTTTCAATTTCATTTTTTTCTTTCGCAGGCGAATATGAAGATTTAATAGAAAAATATGAGAATCCTGAGGAATGGCAAAAAAAACATGATAGGCTATTAGAGGAATGGCAAAAAAAACATGATAGGCTATTAATAGAAACAATAAAAAAGAACAAATATGATCCTGCGTTAGACTTAAGTTCATATACTGAACTCAAGTCTATTCCAAATGAAGCTTTTTATGATTGTAGAACTATTAAAAGCATAATTCTTCCAGACGGCGTCATATCAATCGGAAAAAGAGCCTTCTATGACTGCAGATCGCTAACAAGCGTGACAATTCCAGACAGTGTGACGTTTATCGGTGAAAGTGCCTTCGAGGACTGCAGATCGCTCACGAGTGTTATAATTCCAGACAGTGTGACTGTAATCGGTGTAGCTGCCTTCAGGGACTGCAGATCGCTCACGAGTGTTACAATTCCTAACAGTGTGACGACAATCGGTAGCGATGCCTTCGAGGACTGCAGATCGCTCACGAGTGTTGTAATTCCAGACAGTGTGACTGTAATCGGTGGAGGTGCCTTCTATAACTGCGGATCGCTCACGAGTATTGTAATTCCAGACCGTGTGACGTTTATCGGTGGAGATGCCTTCAATGGCTGTAGCTCGTTCTCGAGTGTTGTAATTCCTAACAGTGTGACGGTAATCAGAGACAGGACCTTTTTTTGGTGCACCTCGCTAACAAGCGTGACAATTCCTAACAGTGTGACATCAATCGGTGAATATGCCTTCGCGGACTGCCTCTCGCTCACGAGTGTTGTAATTCCAGCCAGTGTGACGTCAATTGATAACACTGCTTTTTATTGCTCTGGTATTACCGATATTTATTTTAAAGGTTCTAAGAAGCAATGGGAACAGATAGATTTCACTGGTAAATCTCCTAAATTAAAGAAAGGATTTACAGATAAATCTAAAAAGGTCAACTTGCATTTTACTGATTAATCTAAAAATTTGCCTTTTTAGCTTTTCAAAAAATAAAACGTTTTTATCTTGTCCCTTGCAAAACTTCTTTTACGGAAGTATTATTGCTAGAATCTAAGGTAGCTTGAACGCCGTGAAAAAGGAAAGCTAATTGAAAAGTCGGAGCGTTTCAAAATCTAAAAAGCCCTAAATTCGAGTTTTGACTCTAGGATAAAATTTCAGCCTGCATTGCAAAAT
>CAZIFO010000060.1:0-6185 GCA_964538245.1 uncultured Treponema sp. | reverse complement strand
CAATGCAGGCTGAAATTTTATCCTAGAGTCAAAACTCGAATTTAGGGCTATATAATATAGGCATAAATAAGACATTGGAGATATGGAAATGGCCGGAATTAAAGAAAGACTTGGCTCTATGGAAGACAACGGAAACTCCGGAGACGCTCTTCTTGAAAAAAGCACGGCCCGCGACAAAGAGATTGTAAAGGCTGGAATTGTCGGAATCACTGCGAACGTTCTGCTCGCGGCGTTCAAAGGCGCGGCGGGGTTCGTCTCAGGCTCAATCGCAGTTGTCCTTGACGCGGTGAACAATCTTTCAGACGCGGCAAGCTCTGTAATCACAATCGCGGGCACAAAGCTCGCCTCAAAGCCTGCTGACAAAAAACATCCGTTCGGCTACGGAAGAGTCGAGTACTTAAGCGCGATGATTATCTCGGTGATTGTTCTCTACGCCGGAATAACATCTTTGGTGGAATCGGCCAAGAAGATTCTGCATCCGGAAAAGGCTGAGTACACAGCCGTCTCTCTAATAATAATCGCGGCGGCTGTCGCTGTAAAAGTTGCGCTTGGAAGATACACAATAAAAGTCGGCAGAAAAGTCAATTCCGACTCGCTTGTGAACTCCGGAAAAGACGCGGCCTTAGACTCAATCATCTCCGCGTCGACTTTCGCCGCCGCCGTTATCTTTATAATTACCGGAGTTCCGCTTGAGCCGTATCTTGGAGCCGTCATCTCGCTTGCAATCATAAAGTCCGGAGTTGAAATGATCAGGGAAACATTGTCGGAAATCTTAGGCGAGAGGGCTGACGCGTCGCTTGCGAGAGAAATCAAGAAAACTGTCTTGGAATTTGAAGGCGTGAGCGGAGTCTACGACCTTGTTCTGAACAACTACGGTCCTGACTGCTACAACGGCTCGCTCCATATCGAAGTTCCGGACACTTTCTCGGCTGAGATGATTGACAGCCTGACAAGAAAAATCTCGCTTGAAGTCTTTAAAAAGCACAATGTGATTCTAACCGCAATCAGCGTGTATTCTGTGAACACAAAAAATCCTGCCGTTGTCGCCGCGCGGGAAAAAATTAAGAGGCTTGTGTTCTCGGAGCCTTTTGTAATCCAGATGCACGGATTTTTTATAGACGGGGCCGAAAAGAAAATCAGGTTCGACCTTGTTGTAAGCTTCTCATCTCCTGACAGGCTTGCAACATACAAAAACGCAGTAGAGAAAGTGCGCAAAGAGTTCAGCGGCTACAAAATTGAAGCCGTTATGGACACGGATTTTTCAGAGAGCGAGTGAAAAGGGAAAAATTAAAAAAAGTTTTAGCTTAGCCCTATTAAATTGAAGCTGATGTATTTGCTGTAATGTGAAAAATCATTATCTAAAGTGAATATTGAAAAGTTATGATTCCGCGCGGCACTGCAAATCAAAAAGTCTGTGTGGGAGCCTTGTATTCCGTGGCTTCTGCACAGATTGGATGTGTCAACTAGAATAAAACTCATCTTGACCTTAGTTTTTTATAATCGTAGTCAGGATCATATTCTATCTGACCAAAAAGCTTTATCAAATCTTCTGATTTCCGCCGCTGGATAAATTCTTCAAGCGCCGTGTTTACGGTTTCTTTTTTAGAATCAAATCCTCCGATTTTGTATGCCGTTTCAAGCAGAGTTTCATTTATTGCCAGGTTCGTAGCCATAAGATTCCTCCAAAAAGCACTTGTTTTTTGACATAAACTTATCAAAAAACTTATGTGTCATTCTAGGCGAAGTTTTTCTTAGTCTTCCTTTGATAATATTATCTTACACATTAAAATGTGTGAAATCAAGAAATTTTAGATATGCGATTGTTGCTTTGCTTGTTTTTACATCATAAAATTTCTGTGGACTTTTCATCTTCTGCGTCATTATCTTTAATCTATGGTCTATGGATATATAAGAGTGAGCACGGACAGGCAGACGGTCGAGAACCAGCGTTTTGAAATCAGAAAATTCTGCGCGAGAAACAAAGTTAAAATCGATGAGTGGATTGAAGAGACAATCAGCGGAACCCTGAAACCTGAAAAGCGTGAGCTCGGTGCTCTGCTTTCTAAAATAAAAGAAGGCGACCTGATTATCTGCTCGGAGCTTTCGCGTCTCGGCCGCTCGCTTTTTATGATTATGTCAATCTTGAACCAGATTATGGAGAAGGGCGCGCGCGTCTGGACTGTAAAGGACGGCTACAGGCTCGGAGACGACATTCAGTCGAAAGTGCTTGCGTTCGCGTTCGCCCTTAGCGCGGAAATCGAGCGGAACTTAATCAGCCAGCGCACGCGCGAGGCTCTTGCTCTTAAAAAGGCGCAGAACATAAAGCTCGGCCGGCCGAAAGGCGCTCCAAATAAAAGGCATTTGACCGACGGACTTGAGCTTCAGATCCGCACAATGCGCGAGTGGGGAATGAGCGTGAACCGCATCGCGAAGTTTATTGGAATTTCAAGGACAAGCGTGAAGCGGTGCGTGGAAAAAGTGTGACTTAAATGCGCCAGATTAAAGCGCGGCGTTTTTAATCTTGTTTTTTTGCGCAGATTCCAAATGCCAGGTCGCGCACAAAGGCAAATGAAGAGCTCCGCATTTCTTCTCCAAGCCGCTCTTCAAGTGAATCCAGCCTGGCGTTGATTCCGGCCGCTTCCATTCTTTTCTTCATGACCGAGACGACCCAGAAAATATCGCTTCCGGTCTCAGAAGTCTGTAGCACGGCCTCCGAGCAATAGTCCGCAACGCTCATTTTCGCTTCCTTCATAATTTTGTAAAGAGAGCCGCCGATGTGTGTGTCTCCGCCCTCGCGTCTTACGGTTTCCCAAATCCACTCCTGCGCCAGGCTGTGAACAGGAAATCTGTCTCCGTTAAGAAGAGAGCCTGCCTCGTCGCTTTCCTGGAACAGCATGATTCCGTCCGGCTCAAGAAGTTTTTTCAGGTTTTCAACGGTGAGAAGCGGGTCTGGAAGATACATCAGAATCCGTCTGCCGAAAACTGCGTCGTATTTCCTTCCGGAAAGAGCGTTTATGTCAGCGCAGGAAAAAGAAATGTTCTGCGCGTCCGACATTTTTTTTCTTTCCTGGGCGGCGGCGAGCGAAGCGCGGTTTATGTCTACGCCCTCAACTTTTCCATTTTTTCCGACGGCTTCTCCAAGCAAGAATGAGCAGTCTCCGTTTCCGCAGCCGATGTCGAGCACGTTCATTCCTTCTTGAATGTGTTTTTCTATCAGGCGGCCGGTAAAATCGTTTCTCTGTTTTGTCTGCGTCAATTTAGGTTCCTTTATTGAATATGCTTGTCTTGCAACGGACAGGACAAGCATACCACAAGCTTTCAGTTTTGAACTAGCCCCGGTTCCAGTTCCTCATGCAGAACGCCGCTTTTTGGAAAAACGTGAGATTCCGGGGATTTTAATAGCCGATTTTTAATTTATTAAAAATAACAAAATATTTAACATAACTTTTTTTGCTTTCAGTTTTTTGAAATTTTAGATTTAAGTTTATTTTTCATTTTAAAATGAAATGGAGTAAAAAATATGAAGGCAAAAAATCTTTCTTTTAAAAAATCTCTCAGAGCGGGAAGTTTTTTGGCAATCTGTGCGGCCATGATTTTCGCGGGCTGCGCGTCCAGTCCTTTAAACGAGGAGAATCACACAGAAACTCTTCCGAAAATCGACATGTCAAAGTGGCTTTACAATGCGGAAGACGATGTTTATTACCAGACAGGGCTTTCCTACGCGGCAAGTCCCGCCGACGAAAAATATGAGACGCTTGGAATCTTTGTTCCGGGCGCGTTTTTTACGGCTGAGAAAAGCGGAACTGACGCGGCCGGAAACGAAACTTATTCAGTGCGCGTGAACGAAACTGCGAAAGCAGGCGACTTTACGGCCGGGGACGCGCCCTTTGTAATGCCAATCCAGACTCCGGGCTACGCCGCGCTTGAGCCGCCAAAATCCTACACACATTCGGCGGCCGGCTACACAAAGAACGGATTTATCTTTGTATACGCGGGCGCGCGTGGAAAAGACCACGGAGCTCCGGCAGGCGTCACAGACTTTAAGGCCGCAATCCGCTATGTGCGCTACAACAAGAATCTTCTTCCTGGCGACACAAAATCATATTTTACCTACGGAATGTCGGGCGGCGGAGCGCAGAGCGCGGTTATCGGTGCGAGCGGCGACTCTAAAGAATACGAGCCTTACCTAAAGGCAATCGGCGCTGTGATGGACGAAAGTGACGCCGTTCTTGGAAGCCAGGACTGGTGCCCGATTACGAACCTGAACGTCGCGGACGAAGCGTATGAGTGGGAGCTTGGAGCGGCTCGCAAAAATCTTGACAGCGAGACGGAATCGCTTTCAAAGGCGATGGCAGTAAAGTTCGCCGAATATCTAAACTCTCTTAATCTAAAGGACGAGGACGGAAATTCTTTAAGCCTTTCCCAGAGCGTGGACGGACTTTACCACGCGGGAACTTACTACGAGTATCTTAAAAAGACGATTGAAACTTCGCTGAACAATTTTCTTTCCGACACAAAATTTCCATATAATCCTGAAGAGCAGAAAGCGGCTCTCGGCTCGAACATGATGCCGGCCGGAAATTCTTTTCCGCGTCTTCCGGAGCCTAGCGCAGTAAAAATCGAGGACTTGGACGGAGTAATGCGCGGAGAAGCGCAGGGCGGACAGCTTTCGCTTTCGGGAACTTACGCCAGTGCGGAAGATTATATTTCCGCTCTGAACCAGAATGAAAACTGGGTTCTCTATGACAAAGATTCCAACACGGCGGAAATCACAAGCGCCGAGGCGTTCATGAGGAACGTAAAGCAGCTGCAGAAAAATGTTGGCGCGTTCGACGACTTGAGCGGAAATCAGCCGGAGAATGTCCTGTTCGGGCTCGGAGACGGAAATGGCGGACATTTTGACAAGATTATGGCGGAAATCCTAAAAGGAACAGAAAAAGGAGATGAATACTCATCTTCAATCGCGCGCAACGACTCGCTTGGATTCGATGTTTCCTACAGAATGAACCTCTACAACCCGATGTATTTTCTAAGCCCGGCCTACGGCGGATTCAAGAAAAGCACGCCCGCCAAATACTGGAGAATCAACGCCGGAATCTTCCAGGGCGACACCGCGGTCAGCACGGAGCTTTTGTATTATCTCGCGCTTAAAAACTACGGAAGCGGAGTCGAGGACGTAAAGTTCTTTGACGTGTGGGGGCTTCACCACGTGGAAGCCGAGCGCGCGTCTTTAGGCGACGGAACTTCGACCGGAAACTTCATCGCCTGGGTAAAGGAATGTCTTGAGTAGAAGAAAAGCTAAGCTAATTCTTCAAATCCCTTATCGTCCGCCGTTTAGAATCTTGAAAAGCGGCGGGCAGATTTTCTTTAGGATGATTCCGGCGAGAGTTCCAGTCAGAATCACAAGAATGTTCACGCAAAAATATTCGGCAAGGCAGAAAAATCCGTTGTTCATCGGAAAAAAATGAATCCAAAGATTTTGAACGCAGCTTAGAAGAACCGGCATGTGGATTGCAAAAAGCCAGAATGAATACGGCGCGAGCTTTTTTGAAAGCGAAAATGATTTTTCATTTCCAGAAAGCGGCTTTGAAAGTTTCAAAAAAATCAGGCAGGCGAAAAGAACCTGCAGGGCGGCGCAGGCTGAATTGTGCTCAAAAATCGCAAAGCGCAGGATAAACGCAATCAAAAATCCCGCAAAAAGTTCCGCCCATTTGAACGAATCTGAAAATTTGAAAAAATCAAAATTTTTTTCCGCGCAGAAATATCCGAGCGTAAAGAACAAAAGCGTTTCTTTTTGAATCACAAAAAGGTCAGAGCCGAGAATGTAGATAAAAGACGCAAGAATAAGCGATGTTTTCGGAAAAATTCTGTAAATCTTTTTAAGAATCGGAGAGAAAATCATCATCAGAAACAAGTCGCGCACGAACCAAAGCTGCCCGACGTAAGGATGATTGAATTTGTCAAATCCGTAGCCGAAAAACGCTTTTATCCAGCCGAGAAAATTCCAGCTCAAAACCACAATGTTTCCAGAATTTCTGACGAGCGACGGATTTAGTTTTACGGCGAGAAGCTTTATCGCAACGCCAAGCGCAATGTTCAAAATAATCCACAGAAAATACGGAACGGCAAGCCCTTGAGCTTTTTCTTTAGGACAGTTTTGTATGAATCATTTTTAATAAAGAAAA
>CAZIFO010000059.1:0-6331 GCA_964538245.1 uncultured Treponema sp. | reverse complement strand
TTTTCTAAAAAAATACTTTTCTACCGGAATTTTTATGATTTTTAACGTTGCGGCTCAAATTGCCGGCTTTATCGGATCTCTTTGTCTTTTGCTTTTTGGAATGAACATGCTTTCTGACGGAATTCAGAAAGGCGCGGGAGGAAATCTTCAGAAGCTCCTTGGAAAAATCACCGGCAACCGCTTTACCGCGGTTCTGACTGGAATAGGAATCACAGCGATTATCCAGTCTTCTGGCGCGACAACGGTCATGGTCGTAAGCTTTGTAAACGCCGAGATTATGACATTGAAGCAGGCAATCGGCGTTATTTTCGGGGCGAACATCGGAACAACTGTAACCGCGTGGATTGTCTCGTTCTTCGGATTTAATTTTTCAATTTCCGCGGCGGCGATTCCTCTTTTCGGCCTTGGATTTATCTTGAAAAGGCTCAAGAAATTCAAGATTCACAACTTCGCCGACTGCTTCATGGGATTCGCGCTTTTGTTCATGGGGCTTGGTCTCTTAAAAGATTCCCTTGACCTAAGTCCGGCCTCGGCCGAGTTTTTGCACAGGCTTTCTGATTTTGGATTTGCAGGCCTTTTGCTCGGCGTTTTTATCGGCGCGTTCATAACAGCTCTGATCCATTCTTCATCTGCGATGACGGCAATCGTCCTTACAATGGCGGCTGCAGGAAGCCTTACCTGGGAGCTTTCCGCCGCGATTGTCCTTGGAAGCAACATCGGCTCCACGATTGACGCCGTTATGTCTGCGATTGGAGCTTCTGTCAACGCAAAAAGAACAGCGCTTGTGCATGTCGGCTTCAACGTGATTGGAACTGGAATCGCGCTCTGTTTCTTTAAGCCGTTCCTTGCGCTTGTCGATTTTATTGTTCCAGGTCCGCCTTATTCTGACATCACTACGCACATCGCGATGCTCCACACGATTTTCAATGTGTGCGCCACCTTGCTTTTCCTTCCGTTCGTTGACCAGATTGCATTTATCGCATCAAAACTCATAAAGGAATCTGAAAAAGAAAAGAACTCCCATTATAAATTTCCGGCGATTCTTCCTAACAGCCACGTTTCAGCTGATGTCTATCTTTTCCAGACACAGCGTGAAATTTCAAAGATGTCAGCGAAAATCATGGAGATGTTCGACGCAATTGAAAATTCTCTTAGAAACGCGGGCTCAAAGCCGTCGCCGGAAGAAGATGAGAAATCAGTTGAATTTGTCGCGCAGACAGAAAACTACGTGGACGAAATGACGGAGGCAATCACGCATTTCCTTCAGCATTGCTCGCGCCTTCCGAACGCGAACCACAACGACCGCGTCCATTTTTTTCATCTTATTACAATAACCGACGCGCTTGAAAGCCTTAGCGACGAATGCTCTTCAATCATGTACACGCTCAAGAAATATATTGAAAGTGACTCTTTCGCGCTTCTTTCCGAGCAGACAAAAAAAATTTCTGATTATCTTGAGTCAGTCAGAATGTTCTACGAGCGCGTCTGCGTAAGCTTTACAGTCGGAATGTCAGGCGAGCAGAAAAGCGAGTATGGAATTCTTGAGGATAAGATTGACGAAACTAAGAAGGCCTTGAAATACGAGAGCCGGAAGCGTCTTGAAAACGGAAGCGACGTAAAGGCCGAGCTTTCGTACATGGATCTTGTTAGAAAGATTGAAAAGGCCGGCGACTGCATTTATACGGTTGTGCAGGCGATATAGCTATTTAAGCTCTTTCTTTAAAAGCCAGTCAGTCTGCGGATCGTCCCCGACGATAAAAGTGTGCTCGGAAAAGCGGACAAATCCTTTTTTCGCGTAGAACGCTTTTGCCGCCTCGTTGTGCTCCCAGACACCAAGCCAGATAACCGGAAGATTAAGCTTTTTCGCCGTTTCTTCCGCAAGGCCCATGAACTTTGTGCCGATTCCTTTTCCCTTGGCTTTTTTCAGAATATAAATCCTCTGGATTTCAAGCGCGCTGTCAAAAACTTTCTCAGTCTGCGCCGCGCCTTTGTTCAGCTTTAAATATCCCAGGACTTCCCCTTTCTCAACTGCAAGGAAAGTCGCGCTGTCCTTGTCCATAATCTCGGATTTCAATTTTTCAGAAGAGTAAGCCTCGTCAAGAAATTTCTTCATGTCGCTTTCCGTGTTCGAGTCCGCGAAAGTCTCATAGAAAGTCGTTCTGCAGACATTCTGAAGCTCTGTAAGCTCGTCCAGAGTGCATCTTATGATTTCCATTTTTATGTCCCTGTTTTCTGATTTTTCAAACTCTGCCTTGATTTTATCATTTTTCGCTTTGTGCTAAAAGCTTAAAAAAGGTGGTTTTCATGATAAATTGCATTCTTGTCGGCGCGGGCGGGGCTGCAGGCGCGGTTCTCCGTTATTTGATCGGGCTTCTTCCGCTCCAAGAAAACGGTTTTCCTTTTAAAACTTTTCTTATAAATGTCGCCGGCTGCCTTGCAATCGGAATTGTTGCTTCTCTCGCGGAGAAAAATTCCTTAAATCCACGCCTTGTCTTGTTCTTAAAAGCCGGATTTTGCGGCGGATTCACAACTTTCTCTTCATTCGCCCTCGAAACTCAAGGCTTGATTCAAAAGGGCCAGAACCTGACCGCAGCCATTTATGTCGCCTCAAGCATTTTTGCCGGTGTTCTCGCCGTTTTTGCCGCTGAAAAGATTATTGCAAAATTTTAAATATCCGGGCGTTGCCTGCCTGCGGCAGGCCGGGCTATCCGCCGTTCCGCGCTATCCGCGCTTCATTCCTCCGCTCGTTTCACTCGCTCCGGAACGCCTGCGGCGCGGCTACTATCCCTAACGCAGAAAAAAATCCCGCGGCGTATAGCAAAAAAAAATCCCCCGCCGCCTGGCAGGGGAAAAATCTTAGGCCCGTTTCAAATGAACAGCGAATCCGCCGATCTCTTTGTCAAGGTAAACAACCTTGAGCGGAGAAGCGTTAGCTTTTCCAGTCCATTTCTCTGTTCCAGCAACTGGGTTGAAGCCGAACTTCTTGAGATAAGCAAGCGCGCGCTCAATGTTGTTGCAAACCATAGAAATGTGGCCGTGTGTTCCGCGTCCGTTCTCCTTCATAATCTCAACCTGGTCAGAAGCGAAGATTGAAGAGTTTCCGACTTTAGAAGCGAATCCGAAAAGCTCGAACTGAGCGGCAATCTCTTTTGCCTCAGCCTCGTTCTTAGCATTGATTCCCATGTGATCAATGTGGAATCCGTGCATAGCTTTTACAGCGTCTTTGCAGATCTGTGTGATTTCGTCCCATTTCTCGCCTTCGATAAGAGGCTTTTTAACCATCCATGTTCCGCCCATGCAGAGGATGTTCTTGCGTTTTGCATACTCGCCGACGTTCTCAGTGTTTACGCCGCCAGTTGGCATGAATGTGCACTGTCCGAAAGGACCTGCGAAGTCGTCGATGATTTTGTATCCGCCCTTGCGCTCAGCAGGGAAGAGCTTGAGGTGTGTAACGCCCTTGTTGATACACTCAGTGATTTCAGACGGGTTAGAAACACCAGGCATTGTAGGCATATTGTGAGCCAGGCACCAGTCAACTACAGCAGGATTGTATCCTGGAGAAACGATGAATTTAGCACCTGCTTTTGCAGCGCGCTCAGCCTGCTCAACGTTCAAAACTGTTCCAGCTCCAACGAGCATGTCAGGCTCAGCCTTGATCATAGCTTCAATAGCTTCAGCAGCGCATGCTGTGCGGAATGTAACCTCAGAAGCCGGAAGTCCGCCCTTTACGAGAGCGTGTGCAAGATCAGCGGCTTTTGAAGCGTCTTCAATAGCAACAACTGGAATAATTCCGATGTCACGGAATGTGTCATAAATGTCAGCCATTTGTAAAAACCTCTTTATAAAGATATTTTATCTAATCAATATATTACATTTTCTTTCTAAAGGCAATTAGAGAAAAGTCTTTGACAAAAAGACGAAAAATGTCATAATGGCAGAGCATTCTTTTTCATCACTTTCAAACTTATAAAATCAAACACAAGGAATCTGATATGGATTTAAGCAAGCTCCAGAAAGGACTCGGCGAGACTCTCCCAATTCTTCTCCGCAAAAAGGCGCAGAAAATTCCAAACTATACATTGCAGGCGGTAAAAAACAAGAGCGGCGTGTTCGTGCGCTACAGCTACTCCCAGGTTTACCAGCACGTCGTGGAGCTTGCCTGGGCTTTTAAAAAACTCGGAATAAAAAAAGGCGACAATGTCGGAATCATGAGCGACAACAGGCGCGAGTGGCTTATCTGCGACTACGCGCTCCTTTCCCTCGGAGCTGTTGACGTTCCGCGCGGCTGCGACTCAATGGGAGTCGAGATGCGCTTTATTCTGAACTTTGCCGAGTGCAAAGTCTCGATTTTTGAGAACGCGAGGCAGCTCCAGAAAGTCCTTGAGAAAATAGAAGAGGTTCCGCTTTTAAAGACAGCAATCCTTTTTGACCATCCTGACGAGAAGACAAAGGAAGACGCTGCCGCAAAAGGAATCAGCATTGTCTATTACTCGACCCTTGAGTCGGAGGGAAGCCAGATTACAAAGGAAGACTGGCTTGAAATTGAAAAGTCCATGGACGAAGTTAAAAAGGACGACGTGGCGACAATAATCTTCACTTCCGGCACGACAGGACTTCCAAAGGGCGTGCAGCTTACGCACGACAACATGATTGCCCAGTGCGAGTCGGCCCACTCGGTCCTGGGGCTTATGCAGCCCGGCGACATCTGGCTTACAGTCCTTCCAATCTGGCACAGCTTTGAGCGCGCGTTCTGCTACATGGTTGTCGCGCTCGAAGGCGGATTCGCCTATTCAAAGCCGATTGCGTCCCTGATGCTGAACGACATGCAGCTTGTGCAGCCGCAGTGGATGAACGCTGTTCCGCGGCTGTGGGAGGCCGTTGCCCAGGGGCTTTACCGCGAGATAAAAAAGCTCAAGCCGCTTGAGAAGATGATTGTAAACTACTCGATAGCCTACGGAAAGCTCTACTATTCAATGAAAGTCCATGTTCTAGGCCTTAGCTGCCGCTTCCGCTGGTATCCGCGCGTGCTTGAGATGCTCGCCGCCGTGATTCCGTTCGCTCTTCTGTGGCCGGGATATTTCCTTGGTGAGCAGCTCGTCTACTCAAGAATCAGGGCAAAGTTCGGCGGAAAGTTCAGGGCCGCTATTTCTGGCGGCGGCGCGCTCCAGCCTGAGACAGAGAAATTCTTCAACGCTATCGGCTTCAAGCTCCTTGAAGGCTACGGAATGACCGAGACAGCGCCTGTAATCTCCGTGAAAAATTCAAAGAAGCCGCGCGTGAACAATGTCGGCCTCGTGTTCCCTGACTTCGATGTGAAAATCGTAAAGGAAAAGGACGGGCAGATTGCCGACACAAAGCCGCTTAAGCCTGGAAAGCGTGGACTTATTTTAGTGCGCGGGCGTCAGATTATGAAAGGCTACTACAAGCGCGACGACCTGACTGAGAAAATAATCGACAAGGACGGCTGGCTCAACACAGGCGACCTCGGCATGATAAGCTATGACAACGAGCTTAAGATTGTAGGACGCGCAAAGGACACAATCGTGCTTCTCGGCGGCGAGAACATAGAGCCTGCTGTCATAGAGAAGGCATTGAACGCAAGCCCTTACATAGAGCGCGCAGTTGTTGTCGGCCAGGACCAGAAATATGTGAGCGCGCTCATTGTGCCTGACGAGAACAACGTCGTCTCCTACGCCGAGGAGAACAACATCGTATACGACAACTACGACGCGCTGCTTGAGACAAACGAAATCCAGAGCCTCTTTAGAAGCGAGATAGACTCTCTAGACAACGCGAAGACAGGATTCCGCACATGCGAGAGGATCTTCAAGTTCGCGCTCTTGAAAAACAGCTTTGAAGTCGGAAAGGAAATCAACCAGAAGCAGGAGCTTATGCGCCACAAAATCGCGCAGATATACAGGAAGCAGATTGCGAAGCTGTTCTAGTCTTCTTGACAAAAGTTTGTATTATCTTTAGTATATAAAAACTTGCTGCCTTAGCTCAGCTGGTAGAGCACGTGATTTGTAATCTCGGGGTCGTGGGTCCAAATCCTACAGGCAGCTAAAAGGCCGGATTCAGAAATGAATCCGGCCTTTTTGTTTTAAATCAAAAAGGCAAGATGCAAAATCTTTGCATCTTGCCTTTACAGTTCTATTTTACAACGACGTTCACGAGCTTGCCTGGAACCACAATGATTTTCGCAACGGTCTTGCCGTCTGTGAACTTCTTGTAGCCTTCAGTCTCTTTCGCGAGCTTTTCGAGCGTGTCCTTGTCTGTGTCGGCCGCGGCCTCGAACTTTGCGCGGAGCTTTCCGTTAATCATTACCGGGAAC
>CAZIFO010000058.1:0-6647 GCA_964538245.1 uncultured Treponema sp. | reverse complement strand
CAGATTGAGTTCTCTCTTTCCGCAACCGGCTGTGAAGTGCATATATATAGAAGAATTTCATCGGGTTTCTGCTTTATCGAGTTGTCCAGAACCAACTCCAGCATCAGCTCAGAAATTCCATTCGCGAATGTGACAATGCTGTCACCTTTGTTCCGTTTTGAATCGAGAAAGTCAAACATATCTTCTATCTTTTTCTGTCTGAAATCTTCAGGAGCTGAGCCGAGCAGAACTGCGAATCTGGTCAAAATAAACTTTCCTTATGTAAAAAAGCCATTTATCAAGTTAAAAAATGATTAAATATAATCACTTTTTAACAATATACAATCTTATAAGATTTATTTCAACCTAAAAACAGTCTTATTAGATTACATTAAATTCATGAGCTTTAAGGAAAATCTGCGTGACGAGATGGAATTTCAAGATATAAAACCCAAGGAACTTTCCGACAAAACAGGAATCAGCGTGAACACAATCCGCAACTACATAAACGGACACAACGCGCTTCCAAGCGTAGATGTCGCGGTAAAAATCGCAAAAGTGCTTGGAGTTTCAGTCGAATATCTTGTCCTTGGAAAAGAAGAGGCCGCGCAGAAGATTCCGCCGGAAATTCATCACCTTGAGAAAACTCTGCTTCATTTTTCCAAGGAGGATTTGAACGCAGTTTTCGCAGTTACAAAAGCGATTGACGGAAAATATAATTGCCTTGAAAATCCGAAGTTTTAGTTCCAGTCAGTAATATTCAAATCGCCAGCCAGACCAATTTACGGCGGACATTCATGTTGCCTTCCAAAAGATGACTGATGATATTTGTATCAAGAAAATAAATCATTTTTATTTCGCAAATGTCAAAGTTTTTTTTCCCCCCCCCCGCTATTTTTTACCAGCGCTAAAAGCAAATCTAGGAGAGTTCACTCTCCTAGCCTAGGAGAGCTTGCTCTCCAAGACTACGAGAACCTGCACTCCTAGCTATCAGAAAAAATTATTTTAAGATATTTTCAAAACAAAATATTTATTAGGTTTTAGATATGCGAGGCAGAAAGAGACGGCAAAGCCGGAAAACCGCGCTGTCGCAGCGATTCTAGCGAGTCTACGAGCAGCCTTGCTGCGAAGGCGGCAGCAACGAAGTAATTTTTTGTCCGTTTTTCAAGATTGCTTCGCTACGCTCGCAATGACGGAAAGTTCTCTTGGAATAACAGATCATAATAATGTTCGTTCTGCGCAATCACCTATGGTAATTTCGCCGCCTAATGCGTCAAGGTCAATGTCCAAGTCAACTTTATGCCATTTTCACAAATCTTCCATTATATTTTTACAGTTTCAGCAAAAATTCTTGCTGTTTCACGCATTTTTTTCCGTATAAATACGTATAAATAATAGGAGGCTCTATGAAAAAACAAGACAAGCTTTCATCGGCGGAAAAATGGAGGCGGCTAACTTTCGCCGACAACTACATTTTCTGCAAGGTGATGGAGGAAAGTCCGGCAATCTGCAAAAAGATGATTGAAATGCTGCTCGGAATCACCATCGAAAAAATTGAATTTCCCCAGGCGGAGCGGACTATTAAATACGGCTGGGACTCGAAAGGAATCCGCCTTGATGTCTATGTGAGGGACAGCGCAGGACGCACATTCGACGTTGAAGTCCAGACTTCGACCGCGAAAAACCTCGCGCTCGCAAAACGGGCGCGCTATTACCAGAGCCTGATTGACGTTGACAGCGTCTTTTCCGGCGGCAAATACAGCGGCCTGAAAGAAACCTACGTAATCTTCCTGTGCCTTGGAGACGCTTTCGACGCAGGGCTTCCGGTCTACACGTTCGAGAACATGTGCCGTGAGAATCTTAAAATCAGGATGGGCGACGGCACATGCAAAATCTTTTTCAACGCGAAGATGTATGATACAATGAAGTCCGAGGAGCTGAGGGCGTTCTTCAAGTATCTTTGCGGAAAAGAGCCGGACTCGGATTTCTCGGAGAGGATTTCCGCAGTTGTCAGCAGGATTAAGATGAACCCGAGATGGAGGCACGAGTATATGTTTCTAGAAGACGAGATGGAGCTTAGGGCAGAGCTTGCCAGGAAAGAAGCGAGAGAAGAAAAAGCTGTTGAGACTGCAAGGAATCTTCTGGAGATGAATCTTTCTCCGGAGAACATCGCAAAGGCGACAAACCTTTCTATTGAGCAGGTGCTTGAGATTCAAAAAGAGTCAAAGCTTGTAAAGGCCTGATTTTATACTAAATTTTTATTTTATTTTACCGAAAATCAAAGTGTATAGCGTGGCGGAGTTATTTTCCGCCATCAAATTCTAAAAGTTTATCCGCGTCTTGCGGATGTGGGAGAAAAACTATGGGAACGTATACACTTAAAAGCATCGGAAGCAGAACTGACTACATGACAGTTGTCCGCGAAATGGACGACGGCTATGTTGTTAAAATTGTCCGCGACAAGGACGGCTACGATGACGTTACAACTGACTATATCAGCAAGGCGCTGTTTGAAAGCTGCGTCAGAACTGGCTATCTTACAAAGGTGCCGGAAGCGACAAAAATGGCGGTTAATGCCTAGAAGAAAAAAATTGCAAGCAATTTTTTTCTTCTAACGAGAATATTATGTTTGCTTAAAGGCAAACATAATATTCTCTCACTTCTTTTATATGAGTTTTCATTCTGTTTTAATTCTTCGTGCTTTACTTTTCTGATTCGATAATTTCTAGCGCGGCTTTTACACGGGCCTCGACGCTTTGAGTTCGCGGAAGCCAGTGGATTTTTACGCCTTTCTTTTCCATTCCGCGGAACCATGTTTCCTGTCTTTTTGCAAACTGTCCGATTGCAAGGCTTAAGAGCTCGAAAAGTTTTTCCTTGGATTCGATTTTTCCCTGAAGATATTCGCTTACAAACCTGTATTCAAGTCCGAGCGACTCAAGGCGCGGCCATTCAGCTCCGTTTTCTTCTTTGTGAGCATGAAGATTCTCGACTTCCTCGATAAGCCCTTCGTCAAGGCGGTCTTTCAGCCTTTTTGCGATTCTTGACCTAAGCTCAGCGCGCTCAAGAGTTGTTCCAATCACAAGCGGCTCGACTTTTGGACGCGAGGCAAGCATTTTTTCACGCGCCAGCCTGCACTCCTCGCTCATGTTGAAGCGGTTTATCAGAATCGCCTTTATCATTCTTTCCTTGTCGCCGAATTCAGATGTGTTGTGAAGCTTTTCTTTTTCTTTTGTCAGGATTTCCTTTAGCTCGTTCTCGCTCTTTTTCTCAAGCCCGGCTCTTTCCTCCGGATTTTCCTTGAAGGGAATCATCGCGTAGTTTCTGATGATATTGTCAACGTACATCCCGGTTCCGCCGACGCAGACAGGGAATTTGCCGCGTGATACAATATCTGAGAAAGCGGAATAGAAATCTTCCTGGAAATTAAACAGATTGTATTCAGTTTTTAAGTCGCAGATGTCAATAAGATGATAAGGAATATGGACTCCATCCAAGTCATAGTCCTTCAGGTCTTTTCCGGAGCCGATGTCAAGCCCCTTGTAGACCTGCCTTGAGTCCGCGCTTATAATCTCACCGTCCAGCTCTTTCGCCAGCCGGACACCGATTGAGGTTTTTCCGACTGCCGTAGGACCGACTACAAAAACGC
Source organism: uncultured Treponema sp. (assembly GCA_964538245.1). Lineage (GTDB taxonomy): Bacteria > Spirochaetota > Spirochaetia > Treponematales > Treponemataceae > Treponema_D. The sequence continues at coordinate 3,022 of CAZIFO010000058.1, read as the reverse complement.
AGTTAAACGACACGGCAAACCGCGCATTTTAGATATTCAGATTTCGGATAGCCGAGAAGAACTGGATGGTCCGGCCCCGCGCCGAATTTCGCAAGAACCTGGACGCGCTTCTTGGAGTCCTCGGCGGCTTTCATCAGCATTCCGTAGAAATGCTCAGCGTCAAAGAAATAAGAGCATGAGCAGGTGATTAAGATTCCGTTCGGATTTAAAAGGCGCATTGCGCGGAGATTTATTTCTTTATAGCCTCCGTAGGCTTTCTCAATGTTCTTCGCGGACTTTGTGAACGCAGGAGGGTCAAGGATTATCATGTCGAACTTTTCGCCCGACTGCTCATACTGCTTCAAAAGGTCAAAGACATCCGCGCAGACGGCTTTCATCTTGCCTTCAGCATGGTTAAGGGCAATGTTCTTTTCGACAAGCTCAACCGCTTCAGGCGAAATGTCAACTGACACGACAGACTCGGCTCCGCCAAGCACGCAGTTCAAGCCGAACGCTCCTGTATGCGTGAAAGTGTCCAGAACCTTGCGGCCTTTTGCAAGGGACGCGGCGTATTTTCTGTTGTCCTTCTGGTCAAGGAAGTAGCCTGTTTTCTGTCCGTTTTTTAAATCGACTTCAATTAAAACGCCGTTTTCCTTGATTGTGATAATCTCATCGCGGACCTCGCCTTCCCAGCAAGTGCGGAGCGGAAGCCCCTCTTTCTCGCGGCTCGGAGCGTCGCTTTTCTCGTACACGCCCCACGGCTTTGTAACTTTTCTTAGCGCGTGGAAAATCTCTTTTTTGAAAACTTCCGCGCTCAGTGTCGAAAACTGGCAGACAAGATAGACGTGCTCATTTATATCAACATAGCGCTCGACAATAAGCCCAGGAATAAAGTCCGCCTCGCCGTAGACAAGGCGGTAAGAGTCGTTTTTCTTGTAATGGAGAAGGCGCAGATCATAGGCAGCCTGGATTTTTTTCAGATAGAAATCAGCAGGATCGGCCATAATCTGGTCGGCGTGCTCCGTCCCAATCATGCGCACAGTGATTTTTGACTTGCGGTTGATTACACCGGTTCCTAAAAATCCTCCGGCATTGGCGAACACCTCGACGACAGAGCCGTCTTCAACAACAGCGTCGGCGAGAGGCGACTGCTTGACTTCGCCGCCTTCAAGCTGGAACTTCAGATGTGAAATCTCATTGTCAAAAATCCAGGGAAACCCCTGCTTTATCTCGTTCTCTTCCTTTGGCTTCAAAAAAACACGTGCAAACATTTTATTTCCTTTACAGATTCAACGCAGATAAACACCGATTAAAAGGATTCACACAGATAGTGCTTATCAGTGCATCCGCGTTGAACAGCAAATCTCTCCCCGCTTCGCTTCCACAATTCTTAATTGTGCAATTCTTAATTGTGCATTTTTAATTCTCAATTGAACTAAAATCCGTAGTCAGTTGTTTCCTTCTTCTTTTCAGGAGGCTGGAAAACCTGCTGCATGACTTCAATCGCTTTTGTGACCGGAATAAATTTTATACCATTTTTCACGTGTTCAGGGATTTCGTCAAGATCCCGCAAATTCGCTTTCGGAATAAAGATTGTCTTGATTCCGTTGCGCTTTGCAGCCACAGTCTTTTCCCTAAGCCCGCCGATCGGCATTACAGCTCCAGTCAAGTCAAGCTCGCCTGTCATCGCGACGTGCGGCTTTACGCATCTTCCGGTAAGGAGGGACATAAGAGTTGTCGCCATCGTGATTCCTGCGCTAGGGCCGTCTTTCGGAGTCGCGCCCTCAGGAATGTGAAGATGGATTGTGTTGCGCTCAAACCAGTTAGGATTCTTGATTTTGTGCTCAATCGCGTACTGCTTAACCCAGTTCATCGCAATCTGGGCAGACTCCTTCATCACGTCTCCCATCTGTCCTGTAAGCTGCAGTCCGCCCTTGTCGCTCTGGAAAGTAATCGCCTCAATAAGGAGCGTGTCGCCTCCCATGCTTGTCCAGGCAAGGCCAATGCAAGTTCCAGGAACGTCGGCCTTTTTCTGCTCGCTCTCGTCGAAAATCGGTTTTCCAAGATATTTCGGAAGGTCTTCGGCCGTAATCACGAACTTCTGTTCCTTTACGCCCTTGATTTCCTCTTCTGTCGCCTGCTTCTCGACTTTCTCAAGCTTCTTGGCGTCGGCAGGAATTCCTGTCAGAAGATTTGTGATAAGCTTTCTGTGGATTTTGTCCACGCACTTCTCATAGTTTCTCACTCCGGCCTCGCGCGCGTATTCCTCGGCGATTCTAAGCAGAGCCTCTTTTGTATATTTGACCTGATTCTTTCCAAGCCCGTTTTTCACAAGGTTTTTCGGAATCAGATATTTCTTAGCAATCTCAAGCTTCTCCTGGTCAATGTAGCCTGAAAGCTGGATAATCTCGGCGCGGTCAAGGAGCGGCAACGGGATTGTGTCCAGCGTGTTTGCTGTCAGGATAAAGAACACATTGCTCACATCAAACGGCAGGTCGAGATAGTTGTCGCGGAAGCTAACGTTCTGCTCCGGGTCAAGAACCTCAAGCAAAGCCGAAGCCGGGTCGCCGCCAGAGTAGCTCGCTCCCATCTTGTCAACTTCGTCAATCAGGAATACAGGCGACTTTGTCTTTGTGATTTTAAGTCCCTGCAGAATCTTTCCTGGCATGGCGCCGACATACGTTCTTCTGTGGCCCTTGATCTCAGCCTCGTCACGCACGCCGCCGACAGAGAACCTGTAGAACGGCTTGTTCATAGCCTCTGCGATTGAGTGCCCGATAGAAGTCTTTCCGACTCCCGGAGGTCCGACAAGAATCATTATGGAGCCTTTGTTGTCTTTCTTGAGCTTGCGCACAGAAAGATACTCCATGATTCTCTTCTTTACATCGTCAAGTCCGTAATGGTCGCGCTCAAGAATCTTGTATGCGTGGACCAAATCAAAATCCTCGACAGAATCGTCTTTCCATGGCAATGAGCATACAAGCTCAAGATAGTTTCTTGAGACAAAATACTCAGGCGAGCTAGGATCCATCAGCTTGAACTT
>CAZIFO010000057.1:0-6689 GCA_964538245.1 uncultured Treponema sp. | reverse complement strand
ATATGAAATTGACCTGTGGAATTGTCGGTCTGCCGAATGTTGGAAAATCGACTATTTTTTCTGCTCTGACAAAATCTCCGGCTCCTGCCGAAAATTACCCTTTCTGTACTATTGACCCGAACGTCGGCGTCGTGGAGCTTCCTGACGAGCGGCTTGACTTTATGGCTAGCATTTTCCAGCCTAAGAAAAAAACATATGCGACAGTTGATTTTGTTGACATTGCGGGACTGATTAAGGGCGCGTCAAAAGGCGAAGGACTCGGAAACCAGTTTTTGGCGAACATAAGGGAAACTTCGGTGATTGCGCACGTTGTCCGCTGCTTTGACAATCCTGACATCCAGCACGTGCGCGAGGACGCCAAGACTGACGCTCCGATTGATCCTGAAAGCGATATTCTTACAATCAACTTTGAGCTTTGTCAGGCCGACATTGACACAATCACAAAGCGCGAGGAGAAAGTTACAAAGCAGATCCGCGCGCTTGGAAACGAAGAGAAGAAAAAGTTTGCGCATTACAGGACCGCGGTTGACAAGATTCTGCCACTACTTCAGGACGGAAAATGCGCGCGCCAGGCTGACCTGACCGACGAGGAGAAAGATGCTGTCTATGACCTTCATCTTCTGACGATAAAGCCGCAGCTTTTTGTCTGCAACATTGACGAGGACACAATCGCTTCCGGAACAAACAAATATGTTGAGGTTGTAAAGAAAATTGCGGCCGAGGAAAAGAGCGAGGTTGTTGTTATCTGCGGAAAATTCGAGGCTGATTTGGCTGACATCACTGACCCTAAAGACCGCAAGGAATTTATGGACAGCGTGGGCCTTAAAGAGTCCGGACTTACAGTTCTTGCGCGTGCGGCTTACCATCTGATGGGACTTCGCACGTTCTTTACAGGCGGACCAGATGAATGCAGGGCGTGGACAATCCATAACGGAGACAAGGCTCCGCAGGCGGCCGGCGTAATCCACACTGACTTCGAGAAAGGATTTATAAAGGCGGAAGTTTACTCAATCGACGACCTAAAGAAATACGGCTCCGAGGCTGAAATCAAGGCGGCCGGAAAGTACCGCCAGGAAGGAAAAGACTACGTTGTTCAGGACGGCGACGTGATTTTCTTTAAGTTCAATGTGACAAAGTAAGTTACAGTTCAATCGAACCTATTTCAACGGTTTCGTCATCTTCCGGGGAACTTTTTGGTTTTTCGGAGGATGATTTTTTTTGCTTTCTTAAGACGGCTGGAGTTTCAAGGCCGTCTTCGTCATAATTTTCGCCTGGTTCTTGCTTCCGCGGGAAAAATCCGCCGGAGGATTTTTTCGTTTTCTCATCATTTTGCGCCACTTGATTTTTCGAATCATCTTTCTTTTTTCTTGAAGCTTTCGGCGCGACGAGAAATCCGAACATAGAGCCGCAAAGACCGCCTGCAACGTGCGCGACTGTTGAAACGCCCTGAGCCTTGGGCGCGTTCACTAGCTCGCGGCCGAAAAAAAGCGCGACTACGAACACAAATGAAAGCGGAATCTGGTTCTTTTCAATTTTTGTAATCGAAGCAAGCACAATCATCATAAAGACAATTCCGCTCGCCCCGCATAAAGTCGATGGAATCAGGCAGGCGTTTATTACGCCGGTTACAAGCGCGGTCACAAGAATCATCAGCAAAAGCATTTTTGAGCCGTAACGCTCCTCAAGAAGCGGGCCGAGCAAGAGAATAAAAGAAAGGTTTCCAAGAAGATGGTTCCAGCTTGTGTGTCCGAGCACGTGGACAAAAAGCCTGATATAGTGTCCGGCATTCGCCGGATTAAAAGCGTCTGAAGAAGCTTTGGGACAAGCCGGAGCCGACAAGAACGTCGGAACAAATTTTCCGTGCAGAAGAAAATGGTCAATCAAAAAGATAAACGTGCAGATAAGGCAGAAAGTCAAAGTGACAGGCGCGTTGTAAGTAAAGCGGATTTTGATTTTTTTCTTCATATACTTAAATATCGGAGCAAATTGTGATAAAATTGACTCAAAGATTCAACGCGGATAAACGAAGATTAAAAATCTCCACGGATTATAAGAAAGAAAACAAGAGTTATAAATATTTCAGTAATAACAGAAGACTTTCATATCACGAAAAACTGTCCGTTTATATCCTTAAACCCGTGTTCATCTGTTTAAACAGTTAATTTATTTTTTGGAGAAATAAATGGAAAATGTTCTAAAATGGGTTGTCCTTGGAATTGCGGTCCTGATGTATGTGCTTGTGATTGCGTTCCAGGAGAAGAAAGTCTGGTTCACGAGCATTGCAGCTTTGCTCGCGGTTGTCCTGGGAATTGTTTTTCCCGGCGTGATTTTTGATTCTGCGTCCAGAGAAACTTCGAGGCTCTTCGCCGTTTCAAACGCGTTCACTTCGCTGATTAACTGGAACGTTCTGATGATTTACGTAGGCGCAATGACAATCGCCTCTCTTTTCCTATATTCAAAAATCCCGACAAAAATCGCTGACTGCCTTATTTCAATCGCGCCCTCAACTGGTGTCGCGATAGTCCTTATTCTGGCTATGACCGGAATCATCTCGATTTTCGTTGAGAACGTCGCGACTGTTCTTGTAATGGCTCCGATTGCGCTCGCGCTCTGCAAGAAGCTCAAGATGAACCCGACAATGTTCATGGTTGGACTTGCTGTAATGTCAAACCTTGAGGGAACAGCGACCTTGGTAGGCGACCCGCCGAGCATGATTTTCGCCGCCGCAGCAGGATACAATTTCAATGACTTTTTTATCCACGACGGAAAACTCTCGATTTTCTTTATTGTGCAGGCCGGACTTTTGGCAGGCTGCATTTTCTTCTACTGCGTTTTTGCAAAATACAAGGAAAAGGCGCAGGTCCAGGGAGAGCCGGTTATCTCTGCGTTTCCTGGAATCTTAATGCTTCTGATGATTTTCGGACTTGCCGCGCTTTCGTTCGTGTCGCCTGAGCTTGAGAAAATTCTTCCGGCGGCGCTTATGGCGTTTTCATCAGGCCTTTTTGTTGTGATTCTAGCTGCGATCGGAGTTCTCTGGTATGTTTTCGCGCAGAAAAAATCTGGAGGCGAGACTTGGACTTTAATCAAGGAGCTGGACTGGGAGACAATTTTCTTCTTGATTGGAATTTTCGTTGTAGTCGGCGCGATTGCAGGAGTCGGACTTCTCGATGACTTTGCGCACTTTCTCGTAAGGTTCTGCGGTGGAAGCAAGTTCCTTGGATTCTTTATAATTCTGCTCGTCTCCGTTGTGATTTCAGGATTTGTTGACAACGTGCCTTACATCATGGTCATGCTGCCGGTCGCGCAGGAAATGGCCAAGGGGTTCGGAATGAACGGCGAGCTTTTTATGTTCGCGCTTCTTATCGGCTCATGCCTCGGCGGAAACCTTACTCCGTTCGGAGCAAGCGCGAATGTTGTTGCGATGGGAATTGTAAAAAAAGAAGGATACCCGATGAGCTTCGGCAAATGGCTAAAGCTCGGCGGAACTTTCACAGTGATTACAACCTGCGCATCCGCCGTTGTTCTGTGGCTTTTGTGGGCCTAAGACTAAACGTCTAGCGCAAAAATTGCTCCGGTCTGCGGCGCGGCTCCTGCGAGTCCGTACCCAGTCGCCTGGGCAATCTGGACGCTTGTCTGGATCTGCCCCTGGGTTGTCTTGATTAAAGCGTCCAGCTGCTTGCTGTCGAGCTGCTCAGTCTCAACATCAAGCCTAGGCTTTCCTTTCATTGAAATAAGCTGGTTTAAAAGCGAGTTTAGAATCTGAATCTTGCTGATTGAAACGCCGCCCTGATTCGGCCTTGCCGCAACGCCTGAAACATGGTCAAAATGAGAATAAATTAAATTCTGCGGCTTTACAGGAACATAAAGCTTTGAGCTTCCTCCTGCGATAATCCCCGTGTAGCTGTATGCGTTTAATGTAACTGCACCCATAATCCCAACCTCATTTAAAATATCGGCCGGGAAAATAAAAAATTAAGAAAAAATTTAGTTGAACTGCTTGCGCCAGCTTGACATAAGCTCTTCCATTGTTTTCGGCTGAGTTGTGGAATCAGTTTTGGTCGCGTCAGAAAGAAAAGCGAGGACAACGCGCTCTTTTAGGCTTTTCCAGCGCGGAGGAAGTGATTCCGGGCACACAATCGTTTTTTCGCCTGGAATATTTCCAAGAAGATTTTTATAATACGCAGGAAAAATCTGCTCGTTGACTGACTTTATTGCAGAAAATCCGCCGCAAATTCCAAATGTCGTAATGTCAAGATGCATATTCTGGCTGCGTTCAAGAATGCTTTTCTGATTTTTTTCATTGAACATCCAGATTATAAAATCAAAAGCTTTCCGCGTGTTCGATGACTTTCTGTAAACTCCGAGCATCACAATGTCATCTTCAAGATAAATTTTTGAATCATTTGAAAGCCACTTAAAATCAATTCCGGCGGTCTGCTCCTGAGGAAGAGAGAAAAATTTGTCGCTCGTCGTATACGCGAAAAGGCATTTTTGCGAAACAACCTGTTTTTGAACCGGCATGTAAAGATATTTGAACGCGAAATCCTGCTCGGCTGAAGTGCTTGTGTTTTTTTCCGAAGTCCAGTTTTTCAGCTTTTCGACGCAGGACTCAAGATTCTGACCGTTCCATGAAAGCGCGTTTCCTTTTTCTTTGATTTGCGCGCCGTGGCTTTTTACATATTCATAAAGAAATTCTGAATTCCAAGATGGCGCAAATCCCATTTTTGTGTAGATTTCATGCGAATTTTTCTCGTTGAACTCGGCAGAAGTTTCTCCAAGGCTTGAAAATTCAATCGGGCCGCTTTTTGAAACGAGCTCGGATTTCGACTCATCAAAAATCACCGCCGGAACATTAAAGCTCACCGGAAGAAGATATTGCTTTGAAACAGCCGAGCCGTAATCAAGAAGAGGCTCGTAGAATGCGGACGGATTTATTCTTGAGCGGCTTAGGACAGGATTTAAAGGCGTGAAGTTGTGCTTCATCTCGGAATTTTTCAGAAACGAGCCAATTAAAATATCCGGCTTTTCCTCGTCTGAAGCCGGCGGAAGCGATGAAGCGAGATTTTCCTTGTAGATAACGACGGCCTTGGCTTTTTCCTGAGATAAATTAAAAAGCTCCGCGCACGAAACAACTTCAGCGCGGTCAGTCCAAATCACAATATTTTTAGACGCGCAGGAGAAAAACAAAAATGAAACAAAAAGAACTGAAAAGATTTTTATCGATTGCTTCGGCACTTCGTTCCTCGCAATTACGCGTCAGCGGAAATCGGGCTGCCAGAAAGCGTAAACTTGAGGCAGCGGCCTGATTTCTTATTTTTTTAGAGACTCAGCAACTTCGTAGATTGCGCTGTATACAGTTTCGATTTTATCGACATCAACAGAGCTGAACGCTACACGCAAAGTCTTTGAGTCAATTGAAATTGTTCCTATTGCCTTGTCCTCAAGAATCTTCTTGCGGAGAACCTCAGCGTCAACGCCTTTTACATTGAAGCTCATAAAATAGCCGGAATTGAACGGAAGCGGCTCAAGGACGCTTGATTTGTGCGAGCCGACAAATTTCCGGACAGCTTTGTAGCGCTCTTCAAGAACATCGCGGAAAGCCTTTTTCTCTTCCTCAATTTTAGGATCTGCAAGAGCCTTTAGAACGATTGACTGCGACGGTGTCGCTGAGCATGAAACAGATGAGCGGATAAGCCCCATCAGCTTTTTAACAAGAGCGTCGTACTGCTCGTCAGTCATTCCTTTTGAGCCGAATGTAAGGAAGCCGGTTCTAAAACCCCAGGCGAAATCTTCTTTTGTAGGTCCGTCAATCTTAACGGCGAGAACATTCTCGCTTATATCGGCAAGCTCGGCGAAAAGCGACTGAGGATAAATATCATCTTCATAGTTAAGGCCGAAATACGCGTCGTCGTCCCAGACAAGAACTTTCGCGCCTGAGTCAGCGACTTCTTTTACAGCCTTGACAATCTCGGCGGCCTCTTTTTTTGTCGGAGAATATCCGCTTGGATTCTGAGGGAAATTCAAAAGAACTCGGACTTGTCCGGATTCTGCTTCCTTTTTGAGCGCGGCCCTGAAAGAGTCAATGTCAAATCCGCCGTTCTTGAACATATTGAAATAATGGAGCTTCGCGTTTCGGCGGGTCTCAACGATGAGCGAATAATTATCCCATGAAGGATCAGCGACAAGAAGAGGATGATTTTCATCAATGAACAAGTCAGCAAGATAAGAAATGCCTGCTGTAAGGCCCGGAACCACGACCGGGAGAGAAATGCTTTTTCCAGCCAAAGACGGATTCTTCGCATAAACCATTTCTTTCCAAAGAGCGCGCAGCTCTGGATTTCCGGCAGTCGGCGCGTAAGACACCAGCTCGCCCGCTGTTAAATCCGGAGCGAATTTATGAATCGCCTCAAGAATCGCAGGTTTCCCGTTAATCATTGTTGTTCCGATTGTGGCGTTTGCGGTTTTTCCGTAAATTTTAGCCTCGCCGCCCTGGGAAATAATTCCGCGCGGAAAGAAAATTCTAGTTCCTAAATCTGAAAGAAGGCTTGCGGCAGTTGTTCCGGCAAGCGCGTTATTCAATTCTTGTGCCAATGGATTTAACATAATAGAAATATTTTATTTTTTTAAATATGCAGTGTCAATCAATTTTTATGCATAAAGATGTATAAATATGCAGATTTTTTGCATAT
>CAZIFO010000056.1:5194-7393 GCA_964538245.1 uncultured Treponema sp. | reverse complement strand
GCCAGCACGTAAAGCTCACGTTCCACAAGCCGATAGAAACCGCGGGGCTTTCGCGCGAGGATCAGGAGAAAATTCCGGCGCAGGTTGAGAACACTGTCTGCGCCGAGCTTCCATCTCCGCGCGAGCCGCTTAAGATTGAGAAAAAATGACTTGCATAAAGAACTTTTTTATTCTTGTTTCTTCTCCATGGCGCGCCTACCGCGCTAAGTTTCCGCTCGCGGGATTCATCATCGGGCGTCTTATAACGATGGTCTTTATCCTGTTCCTGCTTGGCTGGGCGCTTTTCGCGCTTATGGCCCTGGCTCCGGGCGACATTGTTGACCAGATGATTCAGCAGCAGATGATGAGCCAGGCTTCGTCTAGCGGACCGAAAGCTTCCGCGGGCGAGAATCTTTTTTCCGAGGAGCAGATTGCGCGCACCCGCGCCGAGCTTGGGCTTGACCAGCCTTTCTCAGTCCAGTATTTCAAGTGGCTAAAGCGCGTCGTTGTTGACCACGATTTGGGCGTAAGCTTGATTTCGCGCGCGCCGGTGAGCTTTTTAATCAGGACGCGCGTTGTAAACTCGCTTATCTTGAATCTTATCTCGCTCGTGTTCATCACGGTTTTTTCTTTTCTGCTCGGAGTTTACTTTTCGAGCAAGGCAGGAACTAAGATTGACGTGGCGGCGACTTTCTTCGCGCTCTTTTTTCATGCTTTTCCGGGAATTCTTCTTTTGATTTTGTTCCAGCTTTTCGCGTCGGTTTCGGGGCTTTTTCCTGTTACGGCTTATCCTGACTTTCCTTTTTCAGAGAGTCCCGCGAAGTTCACGTTCAGCTATTTGTATCATATTTTTCTGCCGCTTCTCGCGTCGTTCTTAGGCGGAGTCGGCTCAACAATGCGCATGATCCGCTCGACAATGCTCGACCAGATGGGACTTCCTTACATAACTGCGCTCCGCGCGCGCGGAATTTCAGAGCACCGCGTCTACTTGAACCACGCTTTCCGCAACACGCTCAATCCGTATATAACCGGAAGTGCGAATCTTCTTGCGAGCCTTTTCTCTGGTTCCCTTGTCCTTGAAATTATCTTCGCGTATCCTGGAATCGGACGGCTGATGTACGAGGCTGTAATGCAGCAGGACGTGAACCTTGTCCTTGCGAACAGCATGTTCATAAGCGCGCTTGTCCTTGCCGGAATGGTGATTTCCGACATTCTGCTTGCAGTCGTTGACCCGAGAATCAGATATGGAAAGAATTAGGAGAAATATATGAAGAAAATCAGTTTTATCAAATCGCTTGGCGTGGGAATTGCGGTTCTTGCGCTTACAACTTGCTCTACAATGAAGGAGCTTGGAATTGCGTCGCCTTCAATCAGTTTCCAGAACGTCGCAATAAAGTCGCTGGACTTTGAGGGAATCACATTCACATCAAACTACTCAGTTTCAAATCCTTATCCGGTCGCTTTTTCAATCAAGCAGGTCGCGGCTGATGTCTTGTGCAACGATTCAAAATTCACTTCGCTTTCCGCTGACGAAGGCGTTTCCGTTGCGGCGATGGGCTCAAAGTCAAATTCGTTCAGCTTTAAGATTCCTTACGACACAATCTTGAATCTTGCAAAGTCTGCAAGCGGACAAAAATCTCTTCCGTTCACAATTTCAGGAAACGCGTCGCTTGATCTTAGCAAAGTTCCGTTTATGGAAGGCCAGTCGATGACGCTTCCGTTCACAAAGTCGTTTGATGTTCCGGTTTTTAAGCCTGAGCTTTCGCTTTCAAATCCGCAGATTGTTCTTCCGAGCCTTTCCGAGCTTAAGGACGCGTTCACTTCCGGCGGAATGTCTGTCGTAAAAGCCGCGCTCGCCGCAGGCTCGATTGTCGCAGGAAAACAGGTCGCGGAAAATGTCTTTGACGGCGTGAACTTGAACTTGAAATGCAACTTCAACTTGAACGTAGCGAACGCCGGCTCCGCCGCATGGAAATACGCGCTTAAAAACTGCTCAATAAACACTGGAAACACTGGAGACGCAAATTCTCTCATAAATCTCGCCGCTTCAGGAACAAATGAAATCACTTCCTCAAGCGGAACAATTCCGCTTACGGCCACGCTCAACACTCTGACCGCCGGAAAATTCATCGCGCAGATTCTGAACAAAAAAGGAACAAACCCGACTTTCAGCGTTGAAAGCGCGCTTTCGTTCCCTGAACTTTCCTACGCGGCGGATCT
>CAZIFO010000056.1:0-5094 GCA_964538245.1 uncultured Treponema sp. | reverse complement strand
CTTTCAGCGTTGAAAGCGCGCTTTCGTTCCCTGAACTTTCCTACGCGGCGGATCTCCCTCTGAATTATGCAAAGGAAATTCCGCTTTCAAGCTTTAAGGTGAGCAAGAACTAAATCAGCTGTTTAAAATGATTCATCATACGAAGGAGAAAAATGAAACAAGTTTTAAAATATCTTCGCTCGCGGCCGCTGAGCTTCGCGTCTTTAATTGTGATTATTTTTCTCTATCTTGTGATGATTTTCGCTGAGTTCATCGCGCCTTACTCGCCGAACACGGCTTTTGAGGCCGGAAGCTTCCATCCGTCGGATGTCGAGATTACTTCGCACGGGCTTTGCGCGCGCGAGCACAGAGTCCTGGATTCTGTCACTTGGAAATACGCGCGGGTCAAAGGGCTTACGCACAAAATCCATTTCTTTGCGAAGGGCGAGAAATACAAGCTTTTCGGCCTTGTTCCGTGCGAGCGGCATCTTTTTGCGACTCTGCCCGACGAGAGCGGCGAAGTTTATCCTGTCTTCCTGTTCGGCGCGGACAACCTTGGGCGCGACTTGTTCAGCCGCATTGTCTACGGAAGCCGCATTTCTCTTACAATCGGATTTGTCGCAAGCGCAATCTCGCTTTTTCTCGCGATTTTGTTCGGCGGACTTGCGGGATTTTACGGAGGAGCGGCCGACTGGCTTATAATGCGCTTTTCCGAGTTCTTTATGCTTATTCCGGGGCTTTATCTGATTTTGTTCCTGCGCTCGCTTTTGAACTCAAGCATGGACTCAGGCGAAAGCTACATGGTCATCACGGTGATTTTGTCTCTTGTGGGCTGGCCTGGAAGCGCGCGGACTTTGCGCGGAATGATTCATGCGATTAAGCGCGAGGAATTTGTCGCGGACGCCGAGATTGAGGGCGTTCCGAGCGGCGTGATAATTTTCCGCCACATAATTCCGCAGATTACGAGCCTTTTAATTGTGAGCACGACGCTTTCAATTCCGGGATTTATCATGAGCGAGACAACCTTGAGCTACCTCGGGCTTGGAATCGCCGACCCTGCGGTAAGCTGGGGAAGCCTTATAAACCGCGACATCTCGACTTTGAGCAACTTGCGGAATTTTCCGTGGCTTTTGATTCCAGTTTTCTTGCTTCTTGTTGTGACGCTCGCGTTCAATTTTCTTGGCGACGCGCTGCGCGACTTTTACGACCCTTACCACGCTGTCTTTAAAAAAAGCGCGCTCGCAAGGCTAAAGGCGAAATTTGATGAGAAAAGCGCGGAGCCCGTCATTGCGAGGAGCGCCGCAGGCAGCGACGAAGCAATCTCTATACGTGGTGTGGATTGCTTCGCTGACGCTCGCAATGACGGAGAAGCGGACGCGTTAGGGATTGATGGACATCCTGTCCAGACGAGAATCAAAGATTCTCGCGGCAATTTCTTCCTCGGAAGCTGCCGTCCGTGGCAGCTTGGCTCTGATTCCGAAGCGGAACGAAGTGAAGCGGAGCGGAGCAATGAAGCCGGAAGGCGGAACCCCGGAAAGCCCGACGGCACAAAGTGCCGTAACGCCCTGACAACTAATAACTTTTCACTATCCACTAACATGATTCTTTCTGTTCAGAACCTGAAAGTTTCGTTTTTTCTTTTGCGCGGAAATGAGCAGGTTGAGATTCATTCGGTGCGCGGAGTTTCGTTCGAGATGAAGCGCGGCGAGATTTTGGGAATTGTCGGCGAGTCGGGCTCCGGAAAAACTGTGACGGCGACTTCAATTCCGCGCCTTCTGCCTGAGAACGCGCTTGTGTCGGGAAAAATTCTTTTTAACGGCGGCGATTCAGAAAGCGGAACTGTTGACCTTGCGTCGCTTTCACAGAAAGATTTGCGTTATTACCGCGGAAAGAAAATCGGAATGATTTTCCAGGAGCCGGGGCGGAGCTTTGACCCGCTTCAAAATATGGAAAGCGTTTTCTTTGAGACGTTCAGGAACTCAGAGCCAAAAATCACAAGGGAAGAGGCGCGGAAAAAGGCGGCGGAGCTTTTGCGCGAAGTCGGGCTTACGGACGCGGAGTCACGCTTGAAGAACTTTCCGCACCAGTTTTCAGGCGGCCAGCTCCAGAGAATCTCAATCGCGCTTTCACTTGCGCAGGGCTGCGAGCTTTTGATTGCGGACGAGCCGACAACAGCGCTGGACGTTACAATCCAGAGCCAGATTGTCTCTCTCTTGCGCAGGCTGAACAAAGAGCGCGGACTTTCAATTATTTTTATCAGCCACAACATAAATCTTGTCGCGGGCCTGTGCGACAACATAATCGTTATGTACGGCGGAATCATAATGGAAAAGGGAACGGCGGAGCAGATTATGAGCGCGCCGAAAAATCCGTACAGCCAGGCCTTGATTTCGTCAACTCCTAAGTTCGGAAGCCATTACACATCGGAGAAAATGGCCTCAATTCCAGGCCGCGTGACAGATCCCGCGCATCCGGAAGTCGGCTGTCCGTTTGCGCCGAGATGCCAGTTCGCGAAAGATGAGTGCAGGTCGCCCTTGAGAATTCAAGGCGGGCTTGACTGCTGGAAGGAGAGAAGTTAGGTGATAGTTGTCAGAGGCTAGTTGTCAGTTGACATGGGCAGGTGTGAAATATGATTTCTTTTTTGGTAGGTCAAACTTCGTTTTTTTTGAAAATTGAAAGAATCCGTCATGCTGAACTCGTTTCAGTATCTGTTTTTGATAAATTCTGACATTATTGATTCCGAAACATACGACGTTAGCGAGCGTTGCGTCGTGCCGTAGGGTTCGAAAATGACAAAAAACTCTGCGCACATGAGATTCCGAAATGATGTCTTCTCTCTGTATTTCTTACTGCTCTTCCATTACAAGCTGCAAGTTTCTTCCGTAATAATCGTATTTTTTCTTGCTTCCGTCTTCTTCAAGGATTATCAGCGAGAAGTCGCCGGTTTTTGAGTCGGAAGTTGAAGCGTAACATTCGCAGATTCTGTCCATAAAAATTTTGCCGGAAACTGAGTCGTAAATAAAGACGCGGCGTTTTAGGAACGAGTTGTTTGATTTCCAGTTTTTCGCCGCCATTGTGCACGAGTTGCAAGAAGTCAGGCCGAAGACCGCGAGCGAAAAAAGCGCGCATATTGTGATTTTTTTGATTGCTCTCATAATTTCCACCTCAAGACCAAATTATAAATCAATTTGGAGAAAAACCGTATTTATTTTTGAAAATTTGTGATAAAATTAAAAAGGTAATGTTATGAAAAGAAAAGAGTTTTGTGAAAAAGACGGAATTTTGATTACTTACAATGACGAAAATGTCTGCTTTGAAGACCAGAAAACTGCGGACTCAATTTTGATAAAAAATGACGGCTCCGTAATTCATTCAAATTTCGATGAGGCAAAAACTGAGTATTTTAAAAAATATTTCATAAAAATCTATAATTCTGTCGTGACGCTAAGAAATCTTGATGCTTTGGAGAGCGCATAATGCCGGAATTCTTACGGACAATCGGCTATAAAATTTATTTTTGGTCGAATGAAGGCGATGAGCCGGTTCACTTTCATTTGACAAAGGGAAATCCAAACAAAAATGACACAAAAATATGGATTCTTTCAAATATGTCATTTGAAATCGCGCATAATAAGGGGCAGGTTCCGCAAAAAGATTTAGCAAAAGTCTTTTCAGTAATGCAAAGCTATATTTTTGATTTCCTTGACTATTGGAAGAACTATTTTTCAACGCCAATAAAATTTTATAAATAGTTGAATTTCAATTTAAATGTCATTCTGGGAGAAGCGTAACATCTTAAAAAGAGATTCTGCGCTTTGCTCAGAATGGCACAAACTTGGTTCATCCTTTTTATCCTTGTGAATCCATATTGAAAAACTTCTTTTTCGGGTGTAAAAATGTCTAGCATCATAATAAAGGCCGACGGTCTTACAAAAAAGTTTCCTCTCGACTCAGGATTTTTCGCGCGGCAGGACCGGTTTGTCTACGCAGTTAACGATGTTTCCTTTGAAATCGGGCGCGGAAAGACTTACGGGCTTGTAGGCGAGTCCGGCTCCGGAAAGACGACGGCGGCGCGCCTTTTAATCCAGATGTACAAGGAAGATTCCGGAAAGATTTTTTTTGACGGAAAAGATGTCGGCGCATTCTCAAAACATGAACTCAAAACTTACCGTGAAAAAGTCAAATACATTTTCCAGGATCCCGGAAAATCATTGAATCCGAGAATGAACATCGGAGGCATTTTAACCAGCGCGTACAGATTTTCTTCTCTCTGGCCAGGCCGCAAAAAAGCGGAAGATGAGGCGGCGGAGCTGCTTGAGGAAGTTGGGCTTGACCCGAAAGACATTGAACGCCGTCCTGCGGAATTTTCAGGCGGGCAGAGGCAGAGAATCTCAATCGCCCGCGCTCTTATTATGAAGCCTGAAGTCCTTATCTGCGATGAGATTGTCTCCGCGCTCGACGTGAGCGTTCAGGGGCAGATTTTAAATCTTCTGGTTGACCTGAAGAAGCGGCGGAACCTTTCATTTTTGTTCATTGCCCATGACCTCCGCGTGTCGTGCTATTTCTGCGACACAATCGGCGTAATGTACTCAGGAATGATTATGGAGGAGGCCCCGGCTGAAAATCTTTATAAGAACGCGCTTCATCCGTACACAAAGCTGCTTTTCTCTTCCAACGACGGAAAATCGATGGAAAGCCGCAACACTGCGGTTTCAGAAATCCGCGATACAGCGGTTTCAGAAATCCGTGATACAGCGGTTTCAGAAATCAGAACCGTGCTCGAACCGCTGAAATCCTGTCCGTTCGCGCCAAGATGCCCAAAAGCCACTGAAAAATGCCGAGCAGAGCTTCCGGCGTTGAAAGAAATTGAGCCTGGACACAAAGTGAGATGTTTTTATTTGTAATCATGTAAAAATATCGTTGTTTTTGATAATATGAAGCAAATGAAAAATCTTAGGAAAATATTTTTTGCCGCCGTCCTTTTTGCCTTTCTTCCGCTTCTTTTCGCTGAGGAGACTGGCTACGACGGCGTTTACCGCTACCGTCTCGACAACGGGCTCGAGCTTTTTGTCGCGGAAAATTCTGCCGCGCCTCTTGCGTATGTTGAAATCGCCG
>CAZIFO010000055.1:0-7417 GCA_964538245.1 uncultured Treponema sp. | reverse complement strand
CGCGCCCCATCTTTTGCAGATTACGTCCATGCAAAGGAACATAATCCAGCTGAACGCGAACCCGCAGTCAAGCGCAAGGTACTTGAAGCTCACAAGCTCCTTGTTCGCCATAAGGTTTGCGCACACAACCGAAAGAATAAAAACTGTGATTGTAAGTGAAGGAATATTCCGGAAAAGAAGCTTTGTGTCTGTGGCCTCGCGCCGGAAAAACGAAAGAAATTTTGACGTGCGTGCTGTAATCATAACGCAGTCCTCCTTAAGGATTTTGATTTATTAAGCGCAGGAGAGTTTTGAGGAATCATAAACTGCGCTGATTTCTAGATTATATTGACGCAGGGCAAACAAGGCAAGAAAAAAAATTATCGAAACCTACTTCAACGCCTCTAGCTTTTCCTTGATGAACTCGCTCTTTTCCTTCAGGCCGATTTTGCCGACGCTCAAGATAAGCATGTTCGGCTTTGACGGGTCAAGATGGACTTTTCCGTTGCTCTGCTTTATGAGCGAGAGAACTTTGTCAATCTTAACATCGCTGACCTTGCTGAACTCGACAAAGATATTGCCGGACTTTTCCTTGATTGAAGAAATCGACATCTTCTTTGCGATTATCCGGACCTCGGCAAGGCTCAAAAGGCTGTAGACCTCATCAGGAACCGGACCGAAGCGGTCCTCAAGCTCGGACTCTATTGACTCAAGCTCTTCTGTTGTCTGCACGGCGGCGACTTTCTTGTAGATTTCCATCTTTGCCTGGAGGCTTGAAACGTAGCTGTCCGGGATAAATCCTGAATACTCAAGTTCAAGGAGAACCTCGTTATTTTCCTTGTAGTCCTTTGACGAAGTGAGCCTGTCAACAGCCTCGTTCAAAAGGCGCACATACAAGTCAAATCCTACTGAGTAGACATCTCCGCTCTGGTCGCGGCCAAGAAGATTTCCAGCCCCGCGGATCTCCATGTCCTTCATCGCAATCTTAAAGCCTGAGCCGAGCTCTGTAAAGTCTGAAATAACCTGCAGGCGCTTCATCGCGACTTCGCTCAGGACCTTGTTCTCAGGATAAAGAAGATAAGCGTACGCCTTTCTGTCGCTGCGTCCGACACGGCCGCGCAGCTGGTAGAGCTGGCTTACGCCGTACATATCGGCGCGGTCGATGATGATTGTGTTCACGTTCGGAATGTCGATTCCATTCTCGATGATTGTCGTCGCAACAAGCACATGGAAGCCGCCTAGCTTAAAACGGCGGAAAATATCGTCAAGCTGCTCAGCCGTCATCTGGCCGTGGGCCACATCTATCATCATCTCAGGAACAATCTGCTCCAAGTGCCGTCTTGTGTCCTCAAGAGTCTCGACGCGGTTATGAAGATAGAAAACCTGGCCGCCGCGCTCAACTTCCTGGCGGATTGCCTTTGCCACGCGCTCGTCAGTGTACTCGTCAACGATTGTCTCAACAGGCTTTCTTGTCTGCGGCGGAGTTGTCAAAAGCGACATATCGCGGATTTTTAAGAGCGACATGTGGAGCGTGCGCGGAATCGGAGTCGCGCTCATCGAAAGGCAGTCGATGTTCGCCTTCATATTCTTGAGCTTTTCCTTGTCCTTGACCCCAAAACGCTGCTCCTCGTCGATTATCATAAGCCCAAGGTCGCGGTAAACAACATCTTTCTGTATGATTCTGTGCGTGCCGACAAGAATATCAACGTCTCCGTTTTTAAGCCGCTCCAAAATCTGCTTCTGCTCTTTTTGAGGAACAAAGCGGCTTAGCTGCGCGATTTTCACCGGAAAATTCGCGAAACGCTCCACGCAAGTCTCATAGTGCTGCTCGGCAAGAATTGTCGTAGGCGCGAGGAACGCGACCTGCTTTCCGCCCATAACAGCCTTGAACGCGGCGCGCATGGCAATCTCTGTCTTTCCGTAGCCGACATCTCCGCAAAGGAGACGGTCCATTGGGACAGGCTTTTCCATGTCGCTCTTGATTTCCTTTGTGACTGTAATCTGGTCCGGCGTGTCCTCGTAAGGAAAAGCCGCCTCGAACGCAGTCTGCCACTCGTTGTCCTTTGGGAACGGAAAGCCCCGGCTAGCCTTTCTGCGCGAGTAAAGTGCAATCAGCTTCTCCGCCAAGTCCTCTACGGCTTTCTTTACCTTGTTCTTTCTGTTTTCCCATGACTTTGAGCCGATTCTGTCGATTTTCGGGGCCTCGCCCTCGTTTCCGATGTAGCGCTGGACAAGGTTCACCTGCTCTATAGGAACAAAGGCGAACTCCTCGTCGGCGTACTCAAGCTTGATGTAGTCGCGCTCGTTTCCCATCGCCTTTACGCGCTGGATTCCGCGGAAGATTCCGATTCCATAGT
Organism: uncultured Treponema sp.; assembly: GCA_964538245.1. GTDB lineage: Bacteria > Spirochaetota > Spirochaetia > Treponematales > Treponemataceae > Treponema_D. The sequence continues at coordinate 5,081 of CAZIFO010000055.1, read as the reverse complement.
TCACATGGACAACATAGTCGCCCTCGTTAAGCTCGACAAAAGTGTCAATCGCCTGGCTTTTCGCCTTGTGCACGACTTTCGCCGCGTGCTTGCGCCTTCCCCAGATTTCGTTTTCCTGGATTACAAGAACCTTGCTCTCATCTATCTCAAATCCGTTCGTTATGGCCTTTGGAAAAACTGTGAGCGGATAATAAGGCAGGCCTTTCTTGGCGTTTTTCTTTAGAAGCTCAAAATATTCTTCACCGCATTCCGCCGAAGGCTTTTCAGCGCAGTAGTTCTTTAAGATTTCCCTGATTCTCTGGCTCTGGTTCTCGTTGTCCGCAAAGACAAAGATTCTCCAGCCGTTCGACTGCAAGTCTTCTATCTGCTCTTTTAAGTAATTGATGTTTCCAAAAAAGCTCTTTCCATCGCCGCAGTCAATCTTAAAGAAATTGACATCGCTATTAGAGTTCTCCTCCTCAGCTGTTTCGGTATGGAGAGTTCTGAACGCGACAGAGCTCTGGTGCGAGGAAGGAATTTTGTCAAAAGGAATAAGCATCTCGCTCGGCGGCAGGACAGGCATATTAAGCCTGGCAGTCCTGTACATTCCGGCATACTCGCGGTCAAAGTTCTCCTGCATGTTTTCAAGCCGGTCAAAGTCATAGTAAAAGACGGCTGTGCTTTTTGAAACATAGTCAAGAACCGTGTATTTTGAGCCGTCGTCTTTACGCCACAATACAGGATAAAAAAGCTCCTCGCCCTCGCTCTCTCCCCGTTCTTTAAGATCTGAGACAAGCTTTGCGCGCGCTTTCTGCGCTTCTTCTGTAAGGCCAAGAAGAACCGCGCCTGATTCACTCTGCGTATTATCATGCTTTCCAAATTTGTCAAAAATAGAGTCAAGCTCTTCTATTAAATCTTTGTTCCAGATGACTTCCTTCATCGGATAAATCAGAACGTTGTCTTTGTTTGAGCCTGCGACAGTTGACTGGCTTTCAGCATCAAACGATTTTATCGATTCAATCTCGTCAAAGTCGAACGTTACTCTTGAAGGCATTTCCTCGCCAGGAGTAAAGATATCAAGAACTTCGCCGCGCAATGTGAACTCGCCTGGAACTCCGACTTTAGGAACGCGCGTGTAGCCGAGCCCTGCGAGCTTTTCCGACAAGGCGGCGGGATCAATCTGCTCGCCTTTGTACAATGAAAAAACAAGCGAGCGGACATATTCAGGAGATGGAACCGGCGTCTGCAAAGAACGCTGCGTTATGATAAAAACGCGCGGCTTTGTCTGCTGGTTTAGAGCGCGCGCCTGCGACGCCATTTTCGCAAGAACTCCTGAACGCCTTCCAAAAACAGCCGAGCCCACCGCGCTTGTCCTGTAAGGCACAATTCCCCACCACGGCAGGATGTAAACCTCCACATTGCCGCCAAAAGCCGTGTCAAAGTCAGACTGGATATCAAGAGCGTCTTTCTCAGTCGGAACAACGACAACTGCGTCCAAAGCCTCCGCTCCGTTTCCGCCAGTTGCGCCTGAAAATCCGCCGGCTCCAGCGTGCCGCCCTGTCAAAGCGTACTGCATGGAAGAAAGAGCGTTGTTCCGTGCTTTTTCAAGAAAGTCAGCTATAAAAAAACTTGCCGCCGTTCCGTGCAGGCCCTCAATCTCGGCAGGAAAATACTTTCCGGAAGAAATTGTGCTTATATCAGAATGATAGTCAGACCATTTTCCAGTGACAGAAACAATATAATTTGATAATAATGATTTCATAAAAAACGACCGATATATAAATATATAAATTTAAGTTCACTTCAAAAAAATGAAAAAAGGAGACATCCTTGAAACGAATTATTTTTTCAATTATAACAATTTTCGCAATCTTTGGACAGTTTGCATTTTCACAGGAATCAAAAACAGCTCAGGAACAAAAAGATGATGATTTCTCAAAAGCCGCTGTCAGCATAAAATTCTACGACAGAACAATTTACTATCCTGGAAACGCGGACGACAATCCAATCAACGTGAGCATTTCAATCACGAACAACGGAACAGACACTTTGCGTTTCAAGCTTGCCGACGACAGAATGTTCTCTCTTGACTTCAACGCGTACACAATCAAGAACACGCTTCTTCCTGAAACAAAGGATTTAATCCAGAAACGCTCGACTTACCAGACAGTTTATTTCCGCGAACTTGCGATTGAAGCCGGAGAAACTTATTCGTTCATTGAGAATGTCAAGAACTATGTTCAGATAGACGAGCCTTCAATCTATTATCTTGAGATGGTTTTCTATCCTGAGCTTTACAAGTCAAAAGATGTAAAAATTGAGTCGAACCGCCTGAGCCTTGATGTCCGCCCGTCGCCTTCAGCATCTTCTTCAGCAGTTCTTCCTGTCGAAGCGAAAAGCGCGTCAATCTTAAAGCCAGAGGCAATCTCGCCGGACAAAGTTGTAGAACAGACGATAATAGCACGCCAGAAATCGCTCTGGGACCAGTATTTCCTCTACATGGATTTGGAGCAGATGATGACGCGGAACGCCGAAATCAACAGAAAATATAAGAACGCCTCGGCAGACGAAAGAAACAGAATGCTCAAAGCCTACAGGTCAGACTTGATGCAGAACAGAATTGACAACGACATTGTCGCTATTCCTGAAAGGTTCACGATTGAAAACACATCTTACTCGTCAGTTGACGGAACTGTGAGCGTGCTTGAATGGTTCAAATATCCGAACTTCAGCGAGAAAAAACGCTACATCTACAAAGTCCGCCAGCGCGACGGAATCTGGCAGATTTACGACTATTCAGTTACAAATCTTGGAACGGAGTAAAATATAAAGTAAAATATAAATTAACGGAGAAAAATGAAAGCGCTTCTAATCGCCGATGATGAAAAGGCAATAACAAACATAAGTGAAGTTCTCAAATCCGCAGGATACGATGTGATTGTCTACAAATGGCTTTTAAAGGCAATGGACAATCTTGAGGAAATCAAGCCGCATTTAATCGTCATAAGCACAAAAGATTATCCGCGCCACTGGAAAACACTTGCCCAATACGCATCTGGAATCAATTCTGACTATAAGCCGGAATTAATTCTTTATGCCGAGGAGCCGCTTTCAGAAGAAGAACTTAAAAAGGCTGAAACTTTGCGTGTGCGTGGAATTTTTAATTCCTGCGAAGTTGAAGGCCTGGACAAGCTCCGGCAGATTCTTTCAAAAACTCCGGACATTTTCTCCGGCTATCTGACCGATCCTGAGCAGGGCGAAGTTACGCTCAAGGATATTTTGCCAGAACTAAGCGACCTAAAAGACATTTCAAAAGACATCGACTCGCTAAAAGAAGAGCTCAACCGCCCTTTCGACATAAACGAGGCGATTACAAAACTTGAGGAAGCTAAAAAAGACTCTGAAAACCAGGAGCAAGATTCAGAAGATTCTGAACAAGATTCAAAAGATACAAATAAAGATTCAGAAGATTCTAAAAATCCAGAAGATTCAACTCAAGATTCAGAAGATAAAAGAAATGAAGATTCTGAAAATTTAGCCGCTATTGAAAAATCAGATGATTCTGATGGAAACGCTGAGAATTCAGAAAACCATGAAGAACCGAAATCTGACGAAAAAAATAACCTTGAAGATGACAATGAATCTGATATAATTGAAGGCGAAACTTCAGAGATTCCAGAACCTGAAAGCCTGAATGAAACAGAAGAAGGCGGAAGCGGCTCTGAGCCAGAGGAAAACAAGATGAACGAAGAAGATATTGAAGCGAAACTCGCCGCGATTATGAACGCAAACAAAGCCGACGCAAAAGAAAAAGCCGAGGAAGCTGGAATTGACAAATACAGCTGCGGATTCGTCTTCACAAATCCGATTACGCTCGCGATGGTCACAGGAACAGCAAGAAATTTCAACGGGCTCACGCTTGAATTTACGCCTGATATTCCGAACTTCATAATGAACCTTGCGCCTGACACACAGATAAGCTCAGCTTCGCTCAAAGTCAACGGAAAAATTTCCGATGTAAAGGCTGAGGTTATGTCAAACGACGCTAAAAAGATTTATCTTCAAATCAAAAAATAAAACAGAAATTCAAAAAGATGGAAAAACATGCTAAATTTTTCTGCGAAAACTGCGGCGCGGAAGTTCCTCCAAACGCGAAAATGTGCCGGCACTGCGGAAGATTCTTTACTTCTGTGCGCTGTCCTGTCTGCGGAGCCACAGGAACAAACAGCCAGTTTGCTAACGGCTGCCCTGTCTGCGGCTATGCTGTAGGAAAAGGAAAAAAATCTTCTGCGAGCGAAAAAATATCTTACAAAGAAAAAACAGCCGGCAGAAAATCACGCGCAAAGCTCCGTTTTGAAATCGAGTCAAGAAATTCAAGAACTTTTGCGCGCAAAAAACAGGCCGACGGAACTTTGCCGCTCTGGTTCTATTTTATAATCGCGCTTGTTTTTTTAGGATTTCTCGGCGGAAGCGCAAAATATCTTGGGCTTCTTTAAATAAAATAAAAATCTAGGGACAGGAAAAATGACCGATGAACAGGCAATGAACGAGGCGATAAAAGAAGCTTACAACGGAATAAACGCGGGAGACGGAGGCCCGTTCGGAACTGTAATCTTAAAAGACGGAAAAATCATAGGAAAAGGCCACAACTGCGTAATAAAAAACCAAGATCCGACTTGCCACGGCGAAATGGAGGCAATCAGAAACGCATGCAAAAACCAAAAGACATTTGACTTGTCCGGAAGCGTTCTTTACACGACGGCTCAGCCCTGCCCCATGTGCCTCGGCGCAATTCTCTGGGCGAACATAAAGCTCGTCTATCAGGGCTGTGGCATAAAAGACACTGAAAAAATCGGATTCAGAGATGACAAATTTTATGATTTTATCAACGGAAAAGGAAAACTTTTGGAAGTCAAAGAGCTTGAGAGAGAAAAATGCCTTGAGCTTTTCGACGATTATTCAAAAATCAAGGACAAGAAAAAATATTAAATAAAGCAATTCATCTTGACCAGCAAGAAGATTTTAGATAATATATAAAAACATTCGCGCCCGGGTGGCGGAATTGGCAGACGCGTTAGGTTCAGGTCCTAATGAGGGCAACT
>CAZIFO010000054.1:0-7484 GCA_964538245.1 uncultured Treponema sp. | reverse complement strand
AGAAGCTTTCCGACCCGACGATGAAAGTCACTTTGTCAAATCTTGACAAGGACGGCGAGCTTGTTCTGCGCGCAGGAAAGAAAAAGTTCTGCAGAATTGTATTGAAATAAAAGATTAATTTTCAACTGTTAATGAAAATGAGAAAGCCACATTGTTTTTTGCCGTCTAATGCAGCCATAAATCAGTGTGGCTTTGTTTTCTTAATGCGCTGATTGCATAAAATCCGCGCCGCGTTATTTTTTATGCCGCCGATTGCATGAAAGGCAAGTTTCCTATTTCTTTTCAAGCGACCAGTTATTTGAGCTTTCACCAAGGATTACTGAAAGCTCGGGCAGAACTTTTTCCATTTTTTTGTCCAGCTCATACGGAAAATTTATGACCAGCATTCCGCTTCCGTACATTGAGGCGAGCCCTTCCATGTCAGAAGGGTTTTTCACTTTAAGCTGTATGTCGAGAGTCTTTGGCTCCGTCTGGTTTTCCTCTGCCGAAGAGAAAATCATTTCCTTCATTCCATTAAGTTCCGCTGTTTTTCTTGTCAAAAGCGGATACCAGAGCGCGATAATTCCAGCCGGCCATTTTCTATGGACTTCGAGTATTGTCCTTGCGCATTTTTCATAGTCGCCGGTGTCTTCATAGCTCGGGTCGATTACGCAGAGCCCGCGCTTTATTTTAGGCGGAGTCAGGGCTTTTAGCATTTCGTAGCCGTCGCGCCTGTGGAGCTGCGGCCGGACTTTGAAGTTCTTCTTGTGGAAGCACATCTCAAGCTCCTCTGCCGCCGCAGGATGAAGCTCTGAGAGAATCTGCACGTCGCCGGGGCGGAGCAGCTCGTTTTCGATTAAGGGCGAGCCTGGATATTTTTCCTCGCCATAGTATTTTTTTACAGTCTCAAGATATTTTTTTCCGGTTTCAAGAAAATTTGCAAAATGTTTTTTTCCGTCCTGGTTTTCAAGAGCGGACATAAGCCTTTTAATTCCGGACTCGGCTTCCCCTGTCTTTAGAAGCCGGGCGTCATCTAGGCCATAGATTCCGCTTCCTGCGTGCGTGTCAAAGACTGTGAACGGCTTTTCCTTCTTGCAAAGGCTTTCGAGAATCAGAGAAATCGTAAGATGTTTTAAAATGTCCGCGTGGTTTCCGGCATGGAATGAATGTATGTAGCTTAGCATTTACAAGTCCTCGCATTCCTTGAGCCATACCGCCGCGCTTGCGTCGCTCGGCATTCTCCAGTCGCCGCGCGGTGAAAGGTTCACGGTTCCGACCTTTGCTCCGTCCGGCATGCAGCTTCTCTTGAACTGCTGCGCGAAGAAACGCTTATAGAACGATTTGAGCCATTTCTTGATTTCTTCCTCTGTGAACATCTTTGTTTTTCCGTTCCTCTCCATCTGGAGTATAAAAGCCTCTTTCGCGAGGAAGAAGATTTTCTTCGGAGAGAACCCGAAGCGCAGGACATAATACAAAAAGAAGTCGTGGAGAGTGTAGGGACCGACAATATCTTCTGTCTTCTGCGCGATTTCTCCGTTTTTTGCCGGAAGAAGCTCCGGGCTTACAGGGGTTGCGAGAATGTCTTTAAGGCAGGCAGAAAGCTCTCCGCTGCCTTTTTCCTCTTCCTCGTCCGCGAAATACTGAACAAGATAGCGCACGAGCGTTTTGGGAATTGAGCCGTTAACGCCGTACATAGACATATGGTCGCCGTTGTAAGTCGCCCATCCCAGCGCCTGCTCGCTTAAGTCGCCTGTTCCTATCACGATTCCGCCGGTCTTGTTCGCGATGTCCATTAAAATCTGGGTGCGCTCGCGCGCCTGAGAGTTCTCATAAGTCACATCGTGCGCATTTTCGTCCTGCCCGATGTCCTTAAAGTGCTGGAGAACCGCTTTTGTGATGTCGACTTCGCGCAGAGTAGAGCCTGTTTTCTCCGCGAGAAGGCAGGCGTTCTTGTATGTGCGGCCAGTTGTGCCGAAGCCAGGCATTGTGACCGAGATAATCTTGCTCCGCGGAATTTTGCAGATGTCCGCCGCCCTGCATGTGACTAAAAGCGCAAGCGTTGAGTCAAGCCCGCCTGAAAGCCCTATGACCGCTGAGGACGCGTGTATGTGGCGAAGCCGCTTCGCAAGTCCCTGCGCCTGAAGCTCCACGACTTCCATGCATCTTTCTTTGCGGGCCGCGCTGTTCTGCGGCACAAACGGAAACTGCTCTATTTTTCTAAAAAGCTCAATGTCGTCCATTCCGCCATTGCGAACACTGCTTCTTTCGCCATTGCGAACATTGCTTTCTTCGTCATTGCGAGCGTAAGCGAAGCAATCTTCCGTCAGCCCAATCTTTATAATCCTTGCTCCGTTTTTTTCCGTTCTGTTTTCCACGGCGCAGGAAGCGAAAGTCGTTGTCCTTGTCCTTTCATGCGCGAGCCTCTCGTAGTCGATGTCCGCGTACAAAATCCTGTCTTCTGAAAAAGGCTTTTTTTCGGCGAGAATGGTTCCGTTCTCCGCGATTAAGGAATGTCCGCTGAAAACTAAGTCCGTTGTGCTTTCTCCGTTTCCGGCGTTCGCGTAAATGTAAGCCGAGATATTCTTCGCGCTCTGCGCGCTCACCAAGGTTCTTCTGTACGAGGCTTTTCCGATAATCTCGTTCGACGCGCTAAGGTTCGCGATAATTGACGCTCCGTTTAACGCTGATTTTGTCGAAGGCGAGAGCGGAACCCACAAGTCCTCGCAGATTTCAAAGCCGATTTTTAACGCGGAATTGTTTTTGTCGCAGATAAGAATATTTGTCCCGGTTTGCGCGCCGTCAAAAATTCCTGTTCCAAAGTCTTCAAACTCGACTTTGTTTTTTCCGTCATTTGAGTTTAAGGATTCCGGAAATGGGAGAAAATGCCTTCTCTCGTAGAATTCAGCGTAGTTTGGAATATATGACTTTGGAATTACGGCGAGAAGTTTTCCCTTGAACAAAACCGCCGCAACGTTGAAAAGCGCGCGTCCGTCCGTCACTGGAAGCCCCGCGGCAATAAGCGCGCCAATATTCTTTGTTTCCTCCGTGATTTTCGCAAGCGATTCTATGGAGGAGCGCAGCAATGAATCCTGCAGGAAAAGATCCGAGCAAGTGTAGCCTGTAATGCAAAGCTCCGGAAAAATGATTATTTTCGCGCCGTTTTTTGCCGCTTCATCTGCGGTCTTTATGATTTCTTCCGCGTTAAAAAAAGTGTCCGCGACATTTAAAGAAGGCGAGCAGGCCGCCGCCCTGACAAATCCGTAGTTCATATTTTTGAATTATAACGGAAAATGATTAAAATAGAAATCCGAAAGATAAAATAAAAATCTAGAATAAAATGGGCAGTGAGAGACTCGAACTCCCGACAACCTGGGTGTAAACCAGGGGCTCTACCAACTGAGCTAACTGCCCGACGAATATTTAAGATAATATCGAATATATATCATTTTGTCAATTATTCTGAACTTTATTATGAACTTTCTTTTCTGTTTTTTCCTGCTTGCTAGAGTTATTATCGTCTTCATCAAAAAATTCTCGTTTGAATATTACGATGTCTTTGATTTTAACTGAATAATTTGCATTGAATTCTTCTTGAATTTGCGGCGCGCTTTTTATCGGAAGCTCAAAATTGTAAATTGTCGATGTATATCCAGGAGCTGAAATATCAACTGTAAACCCAAAAGTTTTTGTTATTCCGTCTTTTTCGGCTGGAACGGCTTTTCCCCAGAATGAATATGTTCCGTTTGTGCTTTTATATGTTGTCGCAGGATTTATCCATGTGCGGTCAACCATTTCCATTGGCTTTCCGTTCATTTTCAACAGAATTTTTGCTCCGGCGACAGGCTCAAACGTATTTCCGTCTAAAACGCTTCCAACAAAAGTCGGAAAATTAAATACAGGCGATTTTTCTTCTGAAACTTTGCACTCTTCTCTTGGAATATCGTGGAAAGGCCGTTTTGTAGAACTTATGATTCTTATTCCTTCCAGGCAGATTGCGTTTATATCCGCGCGCAGCTGGTGGTCATCAAGAAGATTTGAGTTGTGCGTCACGCCGCGTCCTGAAACAACATATTTTGGCGCGACTCTGTTTAGAACGTAGCTTACAACATCCGCGCGGCAATTTGGACAGTCGCATGTAAGCCAGCTTGCCTTTTCTTTTTTTATTTGGTCATAAAGTGAATCAACTCTGCTTTTTACAATATCTTCCATTATGTTGTGAACGTTCATTTTTTTTCTCCAAAAATTGTAAGAAAACAATCATATAAATTATATGTCAAAAATCTCTAAATCGCAATTTCAAAATAAAGTTTTGCAAACGTTTGTTTATATTCCTAAAAAAATATGATATATTTTGATTAGTTATGAAAGTTTTTCGCCCGGCCGTTTTTGCGTTCACTTTATTTTTATTTTCTTGTTCAAATTCCGCAAAAGAAAAAAATCAATCTGAAAATTTCAAAAGTCTAAAAGGCGAGGCTGAATCCATTGAATCAAAAATCACTTGGACAGATGAGCTTGAAAAGGGCAGGCTTTCAGATAAAATAAAAAAGACGGACGGAATCAATAAAAACGTAAAAAGCTCAGTTCTTTCTGTTTCCGCAAAAAAAATTGAGGAGCCAAAATGGATTTATCCGTCTTTGCCAGGCTTCGGCTCGCTTGATACGACTTTAATTCCTGAAAATCTGCGTAAAGAAATTGAAAAATTCTGCGTTTTGCTTTCAAAGAACGAAGATATAAAATCTCTTGTCCGGGAATCTTCTATGTATAATATCGCGCTTTTTTATTATGATTTGTCATCTTATATTCCTGAATATATTCAAGATGATGAGGAAAACGCCGGCGAAAAAGAATTTTTTGATTCCTACAAACTTGGAGAGCCTTTTATTGACGGCGCAAATTACAATGTTCCGCTTCTTTTCTTTTTTTGCGATAAAAATCTTGTTCTTGAAACTTACTGGACAATGGAAAATTCGGCTTGGCTTTTGGATCAGATACAAATTTCATCTGTCGGCAATAATAAATTTAAGGCTGGCGTGCCGGAGAAAAATAAATGAGCAGCTTCCAGTTTTCCAAAATTGAATATGATATTATAAAAAAATATTTGGCGCTAAAAAGCCGAAGGCTTGAAATTGTAAATGAAAGCAAAGACGAAAGATATGAAATTTTTTCTGATGATAAAAACAGCCAGAGCTTTATTAAAAAAAATCTTCTGAAGCTAAAAGATTGTCCGGAATATTCAAAAAGCTTTATGAATTTTTTTCTGTCCGGAGAAAATCTAAAAATAAATTTTTATTTTAACGGCCTGGGAATTTGCTTTTATTCAAAAATTTCAATTTATGAAAATTCGTTTTGCCTTTTTTTCCCGAATGAATTTTTTAATATCAGCGAAAAACTTAAGAAAGATAATTCCCGTCTTTCTGTCGTTTTGTATTACGGATTTGAGTCGAGCGGAAAAAATTCTGTAAAAAATTATCTTCCAATTCATTGCAATGTCGATAAAGAAAAAACAAATATTTTCGAGAAGCCTTTTTTAGATTTTACAAATTCTGACCAAAATTCGCTTGATTTTAAAGTTAAAAAATGGATTGAAAATATTTTGATTGAGGCAAAAAAAAACAATTTGGAGCTTGGAAACGGACTTTTTTTGATTTCTGCCGGAAAATATCTTTTTGATGATAAAAAATCTGAGTTTGAGCCAGTTCAAGGCAGAAAAAAAGCTCCGTTCGTAGTTTATCTTGATGAAGACAGAATTGTCTTTGCGTCGGAAAAAGAAAACATGCTTTTAAAGCAGGATGAAAAATATAAAATCCAGATTTCCTTTCCAATTCCGGGCCCGATAAAGTCGCGAAATGTAAATTGCTCATGCCGGACAGACTTTGTTTATGAAAACCAGGAGAAAAATAAAATCTGCGTTGTCTCAAGTCTCTGCGAATTAAAAGAAGAAGACAAAAGATTTTTAAACGAAATGAGAAAATCCTAGGATTTGTTTCCAATAAAAACGGCGATTGGCTTTAGATAAGAGATATTTTCGCAGACAATTTTCACAATCACCATGAACGGAACTGAAAGAAACATTCCAAGAATTCCCCAGATCCAGCCAAAAAATGAAAGGCTCACGAGAATTACAAAAGGCGAGAGGCCAAGGTTCTTTCCCTCGATTCTCGGCTCAATAACGTTTCCGAGCACAAAGTCAATTGCAACCATGAAAAACGCGACCACAAAAACAAGAAAAATCGAAGGATAAAACTGGATAAGCGCGAAAAGAATTGTAAGCACGCATGAAATTATAGAGCCGAACGTCGGGATAAAATTCAGGCTGAAAGCGATGAATGCCCAGACGAGTGGAAAGTCCATTCCTGTTGCAAAACAAAGAACAAAAACTAAAAGCCCTGTAAAAAACGAAATTATAAATTTTATTGAAAGATAATGTGTCACATCAGAAATGATATTTTGAATCATTCTGTAGACTCTTGTCTTGTTTTCAGAGCCGAACGCATCGCTGATTTTCCGTCGCATTTTCTTAAGCTCAGCGAGAAAAAAAGCCGAAAGCAGAAGAACAAGCACGAATGTCTTTGTGAAAGAAACAACCGAGCCTGTGAATCCGAGCGCAAAATTCTGGATAAAAGAAAGAATGTTGAAACTGTTGTTCAGATTTTCAAAAAGCGACTCGTTCTTGTCAAAATCAAGCAAAGCGTAGAGCTTTGAGTTTGGATTCGCTTCGATTGAAATCCTGATTGCGTTCAAGATATTTTCAAATCTTTCCTGGTAGCGCGGAATTGCTGCGATAATCGACTTAAAGCTCGCTGTTATTACGTTCAGCGCAAGGTAAACTATGACAAGCGCAATTGCAAAGACAATTATAGTCGAAAGCCACCAAGGAAATTTCAGAACGACATTCAGCCTTTTTATTGAAGGATAAAAGACAAACGAAAGCAAAATTGAGACAATGACAGGCTGAAAAAATGAATCCATCACTTTTAGAATTGTGCAGAAAAGCGCAATCGCAAAAAAAAGAAGGATAAAAAATATGCCTTTAAGGAATTTGTTTTCTGTGCCTGCCATTGAGTCTCCTGTAAAATTTTAAGTTATTTCTTTGCTGCGTGGTAAACAGGATCTTTTACAGACTTCTTTGGTCCGATCTTGTCAAATCCGCAGTAAGGAACGAGAGCCGGCGGAACTGTGACAGAACCGTCCGCGTTCTGGTAGTTCTCAAGAATTGCGAGCATTGCGCGTCCTACAGCGACTGCTGTTCCGTTGAGCATATGGACGTATTTGTTCTTTCCGTCGTCATCGTGGTATTTTACGTTCAGACGGCGCGCCTGATAGTCAGTGCAGTTTGATGTAGATGTGACTTCGCCGTAGTCTCCGTCCGGATGCTCTGCGTTCGCGCGTCCCGGCATCCATGCCTCAAGGTCCCATTTTCTGTAGGCAGGAGCTCCAAGGTCGCCTGTGCATGTGTCAACAACGTGGAACGGAATTCCAAGTCCTGTAAAGATTTCTTCCTCAAT
>CAZIFO010000053.1:3718-7666 GCA_964538245.1 uncultured Treponema sp. | reverse complement strand
TATCTAAAGAATTATTTTGCAAAAGGCGGAAAAATTGCCACGGTTTATTATGAAAGAAAAATTCACGGAAAATTTAAAAAAGTCCAGCTTGAAATCATAAAATCCCCGGAATATGCGCCGAAAAACGAAGTTGTTTATTTTTTTGTGCGTGAAACAGAAGAAAGCAAGTAAAATCTTATTTCCCGACTGAATTAGTATGTAAAAAGCCGCTCAAAATACGTTATAATAAAATTATGACAGATGACGAGCTTTTATTAAAATCACTTAAGAATATTAAGAATCAACTGGCGGACGAGCGCGCTGACATAAAACGCACAGACAAGCTAAACAGCCAGATTGCCGCTGAATATGACGAGGCAATTAAAAAGCTGGACAAAATTCTTCCTAAAATCAAAAGTGTGCTGGACATTTATTATGTTGAAAGCGAGGAAGATTTTGTCTTTGTGATTGAGCTTCTTGAAAATTACTCTGAAACTTTCATTATTGACGGCCGCGACGAAGAGAAAAGGAAGCGCGACGAAGCGGAATTCGCGCAGCTTCAGAACATAATCTCGGAGTTTTACGACGATGACGACGAGGAAGATGAAGATTCCGAAGATGAAAATTCTGATGATGAGAATTTGCAGGCGGAAGATGACGACAAAAGCTGAAACGCGTTAGGGATTGGAACAGCGGCGAAAGCCGTTCTAAAACAGCTTCTGTTTTAGAATGAAGCCGAAAGGCGGAACTGTGGAAAGCCCGACCCGAAGGGGAACGCCAAATTAAAATTTAAAAAAAAAGAAGGCAAATATGAAGATAAAATTTTCTGGACTTTTAAGGACTGTTTTTTTGACTTCGCTTTTGTGCATGCTTATTCCTGTTGCGTTTGTGAGCGTTGTTTCTATTTTGTCACTTTTGAGAAATCTTTCTGGAATGCAGCAGGCAAGCCTGGCGCAGCTTTCCACTGAGAAAATGAACGAAGTCAATCAAATGATTGAAAATCAAGCTTCGCTGACAAAAGACATTGCGAATTCATCTTTTGTAAAAGAGGAGCTTCTGTCGGCGGAAGACGGACAAAAACTCACGGAATATTTAGGCCTTGTTTTCTCAAATGCAGACGGGCTTTACGAAAATATTTTTATCACGAAAGGAAGCGAGGGTTTTGCAGACGGACTTGGCGGAAAAACTCTGCATTCTGTTGAAGGCGAGCCATGGTACGAAAGATGCAAGACCGGACGGGGATTTATCGGAAACAATGTTTCTCCGGTGACAGGCCGGCCGGTTTATGTGATTTCCTACGGAATTTTTGATGACAACGGAAATTTTCTTGGCGGACTGAACAATTCGATTGACCTTGCGAAAATGACGCAGGGAATTACGGATTCAATTTCTGACGGAAGCACGCAGGTTCTTATTGTTGACACTCAGGGAAATATAATTGCGAGCAAAGACGACTCGCAGATTCTGAAAGTTAATTTTAACAGCGAGAATGATTCTACAAAGCTTTTGATGCAAAAAATGGTTTCAGAAGATTCTGGCGCGGTGGATTTTAATTTTAACGGAAAAGCGAACAGCGGATATTTCCATAAAAGTGAAAGAATGTGCACTGTTGTTTTTATGGCGGTGGAAGAAATTTCCAGGCTGATTTTTAATGTGATTTTTGAGATTCTTCTGATTATTGTGATTGCGGTTGTCATTGTTTCCGTTGTTATTCTTCTGATTGCGTATTCAATCACAAAGCCGATTTCTGTCGTGAACTCTTCCATTCAGGACATTGCGAGCGGAAATGCCGATCTTACAAAAAGAATCAGCATAAAGGCGAAGCACGAGGTAAAATCACTTGTTGATGGATTCAACAGCTTCTCCCAGAAAATGCAGAAAATTGTCGGCGATATTAAAAATTCAGAGAATGAGCTGAGCGAAGCGGGCGGAAACATGACTCTTGTCTCGGAGGACACAGCCTCGTCAATCACTGAGATCCTGGCGAATATTGAAAGCATGCACAAGCAGATTGGAAACCAGGTTTCAAGCGTAAGCCAGACTTCGAGCGCGGTCAACGAGATTGCGGCGAACATCGATTCCCTGGACAAGATGATAGAAAGCCAGTCGGCCGGAGTCTCGCAGGCTAGCGCCGCGGTTGAGCAGATGATTGGAAACATCACCTCTGTGAACCAGTCGGTTGAGAAAATGGCCGCGTCATTTGAAAGCCTTGATAAGAAGACTGCGGACGGAATTTCAAAGCAGCAGTCGGTCAATGAGCAGATCCAGAAAATTGAGCAGCAGTCGGCGATGCTTCAGGAAGCGAACTCAGTGATTTCTTCTATTGCGGAGCAGACAAATCTTCTTGCAATGAACGCGGCGATTGAGGCGGCCCATGCTGGAGACGCCGGAAAAGGATTCGCTGTCGTTTCTGACGAAATCAGAAAGCTTTCTGAAACTTCCAGCGCGCAGTCAAAGACAATCGGCGAGCAGCTTGGACAAATTGCGGAATCTATAAACAGCGTTGTTTCCGCCTCGTTGGACGCGAATTCTGCGTTTGCGGAGGTTTCTACGCAGATAAAGACAACAGACCAGCTTGTTGTGCAGATAAAAAGCGCGATGGAAGAGCAGCAGGAAGGCTCCAAGCAGATTACCGAGGCTTTGCACAGCATGAACGACAGCACTGTGGAAGTCAGGAATTCCGCGGACGAGATGAGCGAGGGCAACAAGATGATTCTGCAAGAAGTTGGGCATCTTCAGGAATTTACTTCCGCGATGAACACAAGCATGGATGAGATGTCAATCGGCGCAAAGAAAATCAATGAGACCGGAGCCGCGCTCGGAACAATCTCCGCCCAGGTAAAGGACTCAATTGATAAGATAAAGGCGCAGATTGGACAATTCAAGGTTTAAGGGAAAACGGCAACAAATGCAGAAAGCTCAAGCTGCGGATTTTAGAAAAAATGGCTGGTAACTTTTTGCTTGTGCGTGATTATAAAGTTTTTTCTATGATTTAAAATAAAAAAGCCCTGCCGAAACAAAAATGCAGCGACAGGGCAAATTTTGCAGAATTAGTATTCTACTTTAATTTCGCTGATGATAACGTCCACATCAGAAGCGTTCCATATTACACATTTTCCGTCTTCATCATTTGTAAATGATACTCCTTCAGAATAATCCAAACCTTTTCCTAAAGATAATGTAGAGTCAAAAGAAATAGAACTTTCTGTACTATTATCATCCTCATCTACTAGAGCATAACGGAGTCTTGCGTACTCTCCTGAGGCAGCTTTACCTGTAATAGAGATTTTTGCGTCTTTTTTTACGTTGAAAATTATGCAGCCGCCATCAGAATAGTTATTATAACCATCTTTTTTCTCTGTAGTTTGCGCTTTTAAGGTAAGGTAAGCTGTGTCGTCATCTGCGCGGACAACACTCTTCTCTGTGCCGTAAGACATTTTATATTTATAATCAAAAAATGAAAAGGTATATTCATACACTCCAACTTTAATATTGTCGTAAACTTTGCTTTTAAGAACTGCGCCCTTTTCGAGCTTTGCGAGAGCCGCACCCAGCGCGTTGCCTGTGTCTGTTGTCTTAAGGTCAAAAGCTTTCGCCGCAGGAATATTGTTCTTTGAAAGGTAATAAAGTACTGCCATTTTTTTTGCGTCATCATCATCGTCGTCGTTGTTTGAACATGCGACAAATGTTGAAGCGCAAAGAGAAGCAATAAGGGCCAAGGCTACAAATTTTAATTTTTTCATCATAATTTTACTCCTTTTTTGATGAATTTTTTAATAAAAAAGCCTCTGTGCGCATTGAGCTCTAGAAATTCATTGCGCAGAGAGACTCGTTTTTGAGAAAAATAAAATAATTTTTTGATTTTATAGATTGCTTCGCTTCGCTCGCAATGACGAAGCGCGCTAGCTGTTGACTGACTGACTGACTGACTGACTGACTGACTGACTGACTGACTGACTGACTGACTGA
>CAZIFO010000053.1:0-3618 GCA_964538245.1 uncultured Treponema sp. | reverse complement strand
TGACTGACTGACTGACTGACTGACTGACTGACTGACTGACTGACTGACTGACTGACTTCAAGATTATGGAGACGGAATTTTTATTGTCAAGATTTTTTTTGAAATTTTTTTGAGTTTTCACTTTTTTCGCCTCCTCGGTTTTTAATTTCTGCAAATATTGTAAACACAAAATAAGAAAATGAAAATGGAATTTACACCTTGAAATTTCGGGAGTTTTTCCTAGAAAAACTGTGAGTAAAACTTTCCGCGCTGAGTTTTATGCGTTAGGGATAGAAGTGACGCGGAACGCGTTCCGGAGCGGAGTGGAACGCAGCGCAGGAATGGAGGCGGAAGCCGGAATTACGGATAGCCCGACGGCGAAAGCCGGAACGCCCGCTTTTATTCTAGAATTTTCTTGTAGATTTCTTTGTCGCTGTCTTTGAAAACGTTGAAAATGACTTTTTTGACGGAAGATGATTTGTTTTCGTTCAGCCATTTTTGCGTTGTTTCAACTGCGATTTTTGCCGCTTTTTCAGGCGGAAAATGGAAGACGCCGGTCGAGATGCAGCAGAACGCGACGGATTCAAGGTCGTTTTCGCCTGCGAGGTTCAGGACGGAATTGTAGCACGAGGCGAGAAGAATTTTGTCGCGGGAAGTCAAAATTCCTCCAACAATCGGGCCGACCGTGTGGATTACGAAGCGGGAAGGAAGATTGTAGCCCGGCGTGATTTTTGCTTTGCCTGTTTCCTCATCTTTTCCCTGCGCCGCCATGATTTCGTAGCATTTTTCGCGCAGCTCGACTCCGGCCATTGTGTGAATGCAGTTGTCGATGCAGGCGTGGAGCGGAGCAAAGCAGCCGAGAAGCTGGCTGTTCGCGGCGTTTACGATTGCGTCGGCTTTTAGCGTTGTGATGTCGCCCTGCCAGAGAGAAAGGCGCGGGTCAAATTTGCTGGGCGCGAGAGTTTTTGCGTCTGTGATTCCTTTTTCCTCTGTGATTTCTTTTAGGACTTCAGATTCAGTTTTGTAGAAATCTTGTGGCAGCGTGTGCATTGTGCTTGCGCCCGGACGCGGCTCGCGGACGTTGCACAGCGCGCGGAAAAGATTAAAGGCTTCGGCGGCGTTTTCTGGCGCGGCGTAGTTTTTGTACTGCGGCATTTCGTCTTCGAGGCATTCAATCAGATATTTTAGTTTTTGTGTGCGAGTTTTTAATTTTTCTTCTTCCGTCATTTTATTTTTTCTCCAGCATTTCAACAACTTCGCCGATTCCTGAGTCTATGCAGACGCTTCTGTGGACAATGTTCTCGGCGCAGCCGGCTTCGCCTTTGTTTATGCACGCGTAGAACGCATTCTTGTTTTCGCGCGTGAATTTCCAGAACGGAAATTTGATTATCACAGGCGTGTTCATTCCGACGCCAAGCTCAAGATATAGAACGTGCGATTTTTCGTGCCTTGTAATAAAATCCTCGTAGCGTTTCGCAGCCTTGTGCCAGCCTTCATCCTCGACGAATAAATCGTCCGAACGCAGATTTGTTGTCATCGGCTTGCCGTCGTCCGGGCAGACTGGAAGCAGGTCGGCCGGAACTTTCATCTTGATTTTTGCATTTTCCGGCGCAACTAGATTTCCATTCTCGTCAATTTCAAATCCTTCCGACAGAACCATTCTTCTGATGACTTCAAAGTTGTCGTAAGTCTTGCCTGCGGACTTTCCGTGCGGCGCGCTCGACTGGAAAAGCCCGTAGTCGCCCTGCGTGTAGAAAAGCCGTGATTTGTCGAATCCAGCGCGCTGGAAGCAGTGGTCAACGTTTGTCGTGAGCACAAAATAGTCCTTTCCGCGCACAAGCTCAAAAAGTCTTCTATATAAATCGCCCGGAATCGGAGCGTAGCGGTTAATCCAGATGTAGCGGCACCAGAATCCCCAGAATTCTTCGAGCGAACCGTAGGGATAAAATCCGCCTGAGTACATGTCGTGGAAGCCGTATTTTGCCTCGAAGTCGCCGAAATATTTTTCCATGCGCTCGCCGGTGTAGACATAGCCCGCCGCAGTGGAAAGTCCGCTTCCGGCACCGATTACAACCGCGTCCGCCGTCTGGAGCTGGTTCTTTAGAATATCGATTTTCTGGTCAAGAGGCATTTCTGCCCCGCGTGTAAAAACTGACTCCGGATTAAAAAAATACATTTCCAGGCCTCCTTTTTTTAAAGGGCGGACAACCGCCCTACGCGCGCACTTCGTTGCTCGCTACCCACCGTGCGGGGACACCCCGCAACGCCCCGATATTTGTAAATAAACATATTACAAATAAAGATTGATGTCAATATTTTTATTACAAAACTGCGTCTGCGGCGCGCTCTAATGGTATACCATTAGAGCAGATTGACTGATCTGCTCTAATCGCGAAAACTCGCTAACGCTCGTTTTCGCGATTAGATTTAAAAAAGTTTTAAGGAAATTCTATGTCCTCTGATTTTTTAAAAGATTATATTACCGGACGCGGGCTTTCAAATATCCTGAAAGCTGAATTTGAAAGAATTATTTTTTATGAGCTTGTTTTTGACCAGAATGTTTTTGGCTTGCCACAAGAGGAGCTTTCATGCGGGACAATAAAATCTCCAAGCATTTATAAGATTTCTGAAGAACTGAAAATCAAGCCGTCGAAAACCTCTTCTATCCTAAAGGATATTTTTTATTCCGGCCTTGAAAGCAAAAGCAAGGCTCAGCCTATCGATATTATCTGCAACTACATCACAAAGGACACAAAAAGCTTTAAGGACGGAATTATCGAAATCCTGATTATGAATCCTGTTGAGCATGAAATTGTAGAGCGTTATTTAAATGAAAAGAACGCGAAATATGACAGCTCATTCAATAAAAAAATCATAAGAATCAAATTTGATGTCATCGACACATCTTTTCAAGATGAAGAAAAAGAAAAAATTCTTGAGAAGATGAGGAAAGTTGTGGCAGAAAAACAGGGAATTTCGGTGGACGCAATAAATGTCAAAGGAAAGTTCCTTGATGCCGCCGAAAGGATTGCCGGATTTATCGGACAGAATGTTGTGGCTCCGGCTGTTCAGAGCGCAACAGAAGTTGTTGTGCAGAACGTGCTTACTAAAATGTAAGACTCAGCCTAACAGCCGAGCTCTAAAATATTAAAAAAGTTCTTTGCAATCAAAAAGGAGGAGTGCATGGACAACGAGGATTTGAAGAAGAAGGCCGCCGATGGCGCGGAAAAGGCGAAGGAAACCGCCGGAAAAGCGAAAGACAAGGCCAAGGAATTCTACGGAAAGGTAAAAGAGTCTGGGCTTGTAAAAAAAATCAGCGAGAAGACAAAGCTCGGCGCTAATGCTGTCATGGGAATTGCAGGCGGCATTGTGCTGGTGCTTCTGGTGGTGATTATTGCCGTTGCAAACCACAAAAGTCCTGAAGAGAGACTTGCGCGCGAATATGCAAAAGCGGCGAAGGTTGCCGCGAAAACGCTGGGTGCTGATGACTTCTCTGATGTTAAGAGCGCGCTAAAGGCAGTTGATACTGCGGCCAATGTTGTTAAAAAAGTGAGCTCAACAGGAAAATCATCAAAAAAAGAGAACAAGGTGAAATTTGCAACAAAGCCTAATCCTGAAACTGACTTTGTGTATGACCTT
>CAZIFO010000052.1:0-8828 GCA_964538245.1 uncultured Treponema sp. | reverse complement strand
GCCCCGCGAGGGAGCCGAGGGCGACCGAGTGGTCGCCTCCTATGACAAGCGGAAAATCGGAACTTTGGAAAGTTTTTTAGGTTTCTTCGGTGAAAAAACAACTGTACAACGTTCTTCGAAAAGTGTTGACCGTTCATCATTTGTTTGACGGATATTTGTGCTTTTCTTATAACATCTGTAGCCAATTTATCATCATTTCCGGCCAAATTCCGCATTCTTTTTCGATATTTGAACCATCGGCGTTTGAAGTCTGCGCGCATGAAAGCGCAAGCCCGTGTTTTCCGCGGGCAAAGAGATGATACTCGAATTCAACTTTTGCGCGGCGCAGTGACTGAATCAAGAAAATCGTGTTTTCAGCCGGAACGGCTTCATCTGCGAGCGTATGCCAGATAAAGCTCGGCGGAAAATCATTTGTGATATGTTTTTCGATTGAAATAACATCGCGGAGATTTTTCGAATTTGTAATTTCCAAAAGATTTTTTTTCTCATTTTCCGAAAGATTTTCAAGAAGCGCGTTTATTGAGCCTGCGTGGCAGAAATTTTTATCAGCCGTAATGACTGGATAAGAAAGCACGAGCGCGTTTGGCTTGATTTCTTTTGAAGAAAGATTGGAAAAATAAGAAATCAGATTTGAATTCCAGTACGCGCCAAGGCTTGCTGCAACATGGCCGCCTGCGCTGAATCCAAGAAGAATTATTTTATCTGGATCTAAATTCCATTTTTCTGAATTTTTTCTGATGAACGAAACCGCCAGAGCCGCGTCCAAAAGAGGCTCTGGAAATTTTGTCGGCTTTAACCTGTAGTAAAGAACTGCGGAGCTGAATCCGAGCGAATTCATTTTTAGCGCGATTTGTTCCTGCTCGTGCCGTCCGTAATGGTTATATCCTCCGCCCGGAATCACAAGAATAAAAGGACGTTTTGAAGTTTTCGTATCATCAGTTTTTTCAAGAATGTATGTTTTTATTGAAGGAACTTGATTTTTATTGTTTAAAAGATTAAATGTTTCATGAATCATAAATGCAGTTTAAAAAGAAAAAAGCCCCGTGTAAAGGAGGAAAAACACGGAGCTCTTTTTGATTAAGTTCTTGAAGAACTCAATCTATCTTGCTGCTAGGAGTATATTAGACTTATTAGAGATTTTAATCAATACTTTTTGATGAAAATAATTGAAAAAAGTTGTTATTTTTTAGAAAATAATGTAAGTTTTTGCAAAGTATTGAATATTTTGCAGATTCATACAAAGGAAGGAAAAATGAAAAAAATTGGAATCATTGGCGCAATGGATGTAGAGATTGATTATCTCCGCTCGCTTATGGAAAAAAACTCAGAGAACAGCGTTAAGAAAACTGAGGCCGGTTCGATTGTATTTCTTGAGGGAAAAATACATGGAAAAGATGTTGTGCTTGTCCGCTCAGGAATTGGAAAAGTGAACGCGGCTTTGTGCGCGCAGCGTCTGATTTTGCAGTTTGGCTGCACAAATGTTATCAATACTGGAATCGCCGGCGCAATGGCTCACGGTCTTGGCGTGATGGATTTTGTTGTTTCATCTGACTGCGTTTATCATGATATGGATGCGACTGGATTCGGCTACAAAATCGGCCAAATTCCGCAAATGGACGTTTATGCTTTTCCTGCGGACAAAAAAATGATTGAAGCTTGCAAAAAGGCATTTTCTGAAAGTGAAGAGTCAAAAGGCCACAAAATGATTGAAGGAAGAATTGCGACCGGCGACCAGTTTGTTTCAGAAAAAGCGAAAAAAGCGAAAATCGCGGCGGATGTAAATCCTGCTTGCGTTGAAATGGAAGGCGCGGCGATTGCTCATGCATGTTATCTTAATAAGACTCCGTTCGTGATTTTGCGCTGTATGAGCGACATGGCTGACGACTTGAGTAGCAATGGCTATGATTTTAATGAAGGAATTGCGGCGAAGCTCAGCGCGAAAATCTGCGAAAAAGTTGTGGTTCAGCTGTAAAAAAAAACAATTTTTTAAGGCTGTTTTAAGGATTTTTCCTTTTACTAAATTGAAGAAATTCTATAGAATCACTTTAAAATAGAGGTGAAAAAAATGAGTGAACTTAAAAAGTACAAAGTTGATTCCTTTAATCTTGACCATACAAAAGTTGTTGCGCCTTATGTTCGTATTGCGGCGCGGAAAACCGGCGAGAAAGGCGATATTGTCACAAAATTCGATGTGCGTATCTGTCAGCCGAACAAGGAATGCATGAACACGGGCGCGCTTCATACAATTGAGCATATTGTTGCGGAATGTCTGCGCGACGAGATTGATGGCGTTATTGACTTTAGTCCGATGGGCTGCCGGACTGGATATTATCTTACAGTTTGGGGCGACAGAAACGAGGAATTCATAACAAATCATTTGATTCCGGTTTTTAAGAAAGTTGTTGAATGGCAGGGCGAAATTCCTGCCGCGAATGAAGTTCAGTGCGGAAACTACCGCGACATGGACTTGGACGGAGCAAAGAAATTTGCGAAGCAATGGCTTGACGGAATTGAGAAGAAAGGCTGGAATCCGTTTCCAAACGGAAAATAACGAAAGCCCTGTTAATTGAGAAATTATCAGAATTTAAAATATTTTTATCCATAACAGCGAGTTTAAACTGCAAAGATGAACCTAAAACAAAAACTAAAAGAGACAATTTCTTCAGTCGCCCCGATTATGGCGATTGTCTTGATTTTGGGACTCACAATTGCTCCAATGACGGCAGAGCAAATGCTTCGTTTTATAATTGGCGGAATTCTTGTTATTATCGGCCTTACGTTGTTTTTGTCAGGCGTTGACATGGGAATTTTGCCGATTGGAGAACGGAGCGGAGCGGCTTTGACTTCTAAGCGCAACCTTCCGCTTTTGCTTGCGGCGAGTTTTTTTATTGGATTTATGATTACAATCGCGGAGCCTGATGTTCAGGTTCTTGCCGACCAAGTCCGCGGAATTGATCCGACCGTCTCAAAATGGGGCCTGATTATCATGATTGCGGCCGGAGTCGGCCTTTTCGTGATGATTGGAATTTTGCGCACAATTCTTTCTATTCCGTTAAAAATCATTTTGATTGTAAGCTACGTGATTGTTTTTGCGCTTGCGTTTTTTACGCCAGCGGAATTTCAGGGAGTCGCGTTTGATTCTGGCGGAGCTACAACTGGCCCGATGACAGTTCCGTTTATTATGGCTTTGGGCGTCGGCGTCGCGGCTGTTCGTGCGGCTCATAATCATGCGAAAAAATCAAATTCTTCGAGCGACGACAGTTTCGGTCTTACAGGAATTGCTTCTATCGGCCCGGTTTTTGCGGTTTGCCTTTACGGAATCATTCTTGCAAATCTTGGCGGCGGCGAAGGCGGCGCGGTTGCAGCGGAAACTGCCGTAGAAACGGTTTCTGGAATGGGAATTTATCTTCATCTTCTTCCGGATGTTTTTTCTGAAGTTTCGCGCGCGCTTGCTCCGCTTGTCTTTATGGCGATTCTTTTTCAGATTACGTTGATGAAGCTTCCTCCGTTCCAAGTAATCAGAATGGTACGCGGACTTTTGTTCAGCTTCGTGGGACTTGTGATTTTTCTGGTCGGCGCAAAAGGCGGCTTTATGCCGGCTGGAGAAGAGCTTGGCGAAAGCCTGGGCCGGCTTGCAATTTCTGGCGATAAAACTCTTGCGATTTTGAATTCTTCTGGAATTGTCGAGCATTCGCTGAAAATTCCAGGCTTTATTGAAATCATGATACTGATTCTCGTCGGATGCATTTTTGGCGCGGTTGTTGTCTGCGCGGAGCCTGCGGTCTGGGTTTTGACAGAGCAAGTTGAAGGCGTTACCGGCGGAACAATCAAACGCAAAGTTATGCTCGTAGCGCTTAGCGCCGGAGTCGCAATTTCAATCGGTCTTTCGATGGCGCGTGTTCTGTTTGGATTCAGCCTTTGGTACATTTTGGTTCCTGGATATTTTATCGCTCTTGTTCTGACTTTCTTTTGTCCGAATCTTTTTACAGGAATTGCGTTTGATTCGGGCGGAGTTGCTTCCGGTCCGATGACAAGCACATTTATTCTTTCGTTTACGCTTGGAGCGAGCGCAGCGACCGGCGGAAATCCGGCTGTTGATGCGTTCGGCGTAATCGCCCTTGTTGCAATGACTCCGCTTATCGCGATTCAGATTCTTGGAATTGTTTTCAAAGTAAAATCTAAAAACGCAAAGAAAGCGCAGAAAATTCAGGAAGATTTGCAAAAAGAAGATTCAAAATCAGGAGAGGCAAAATGAGCGAATTCAAACTGCTGATGAGCGTTGTTCCTCACGATAAAGGTGAAAAGCTTACGCGCGCCGCGATGGAAAGCGGATGTCAGGGCGGAACTGTTCTGATTGGCCGCGGACTTGCAAAATCGAACCTTGAGGCTGTCCTTGGAATCGGCGAGTCAACAAAAGATGTTATTTTGATGGTTGTCAACGCTGAAGTGAAAAATTCCGTCAAAAACGCGATTGTTCAGGCGGCTTCTTCTGAAAAAACTGATTTCGGCGAGCTTATTGTTGTTGATGTCGCTTCGCTTTTTAAAAGCGGCGCGTCAAATCCGTCCGAATCAGATTCTGAAAATCAAAATGAAGATAAAACTGGGCTGGATAATCTGAATCATCAAAATCAAAAGGATGAAAATATGGCAGAAGCAAAAAATGAAATGATAACTGTGATTGTGAACAAAGGCTACGCTGATGATATTATGGCTGCGGCGCGAAAAGCCGGAGCCGGCGGCGGTACAGTTTTGAACGCACGCGGAACTGCCCGCGAGAATGACAAGCGTTTTTTTGGAATGCACATCGTTCCGGAAAAAGAAATGCTCGTGATTGTTGTTCCGTCAGAAAAACAGGAAGCTGTTCTTGCCGCGATAAAAGCTGTGAAATGTCTAAAAGAGCCGGGAATGGGAATTGTTTACAACTCAACAGTTGAAGATTTTTCTCTTCTTGGCAAGCACAAAAAATAGAAATTTTCCCGCCGCTGTGCGGGAGACTTTTGCGCAAGAAAAGATAAATATTAATGAAAAAAATAACGTTCTATGATATAATTTAATTCTACTGAAAGAGGAAATTATATCATGAACGATCAAGACCTGGACCCGACAATTGCTGCTCTCCTGGCTGAGACGGACAGCAGTCTGGGGCCTTCAAATTTACCATCTTTTAAAGATATTTCAGAGGCTCCTTCGTTAGAAAAAGAATCTGATTCAAAAAAAGATTCTGTTCACAAAGTTGACCTTTCTCAGCAGGGTTTTAAACCGATTACAAAATTTTACGAGGACGAGTCAAATCACATTTTTGATGACAAAAGCTATTACAGAACGGCTTTGAACGGCGAAGGCGCGCCGGCTCAGCGCGTTCATCAAGTTCTTTCAAAATATTTGACTTGTCAGGATCCAAAGGACCGCACAGTTTACCGCCAGCAGCTCGTGACTGCATGGTGGGAGCTTATCAGGGAAATGTGCCCGAAAGCCGCTGATTATAATCTTCCAATGCCAAAACGTATGCTGATGCGTTACGGAGTTGTTCTTCCGTCGCTTTTTACGGCTGAGCAAAAACAGCTTTTTTCCCGCGTGATTTTGAACAATGAAACCGGCGAGCCTGTTTATTATATGGATGAATGGTTCAAGGAAATTGCTTCCGGCCGGTTGAGCTTGTCTGCGACGGATGAAGCCCGCCAGCCTCGTAAAAATGATCCTGGCGCGGAGCAGGCGAGAATCCATCAGCTGAAAAGTAAAAACGATGGAAAGCTTCAGAACGCTGAAGCCCAGGTAAATCAAAAAGAAACTGAGCGGCAGATGCTTGAGAATGAGTTGCAGAATAGAGTCAACTCTCTTTGCGAGCATTCTCCGATGATTGGCCTTGAGCCGCATACGCAGCCTTACACGGAGGGGCAGAAACATCTTTTCGGCGAAATCCAGGACAAGCTGCGCGCCCTTTCAAAAGTTGACAAAGAGCTTTCTGCTTATTTAAAGGAATTTGAAGAAGCAAAATCAATAAACACTTCCTTGCTCGATAAAATGGATTCTGAGCCTGAAGTTGTGGAAGTCAGCAAGCAGGATTTGATGACCGAATTTGGAACTGTGCGGCAGATGGCAAAAATGACTTGCGGCCGCCAGGGAAACCAGTTCCCGATTTTTACGCGAGAATTTTATCATTGTCTTCCAAAAGAAACAGGATTTAGAGAAAATGTCCTTGACATCTTGAAATGGGTTGAAGACAACGATCCTGAATGTTTTGTGCGTGTTCATAAAAACGTGAAAAACAGAATTGTTCCTTATGTGCTTCTTCTTCCGACTTATGGCGACTTTGGCTTTTGCTGGGAGCCGTTTGACCGCTACAACCGCGTTACAAGTCGCGGAAGAATCGTAATTCCTATGTATCCACGCAATTTGAAAATATCAATTCTGATGGCTGTGGCCGATTTAAGATGGCAGGTTGCAAAGGAAAAGGCTTCTTATTATTGGATGGAAGAAGGTTTGACCGGCCAGTATTATCAATGGATTGAAAGCCAGAAGCTTAAAGGCGACTTGAAATCTTATTTTATTTCTGACTATGTTCTTTGGATGACAAAGGAAGTTGAAGGCGTTCAGAGAATGGATAAAGAAGTCCGCGCGATTTTCTGGCGTTTCGTTCCTTTCAGCCAGGAGAAAAAGGAAGAACTTAAGAAACGCTCGCTTGTTTATCAGGAGCTTTATCAGAGAGATCTTAACCGTGCGATGTCTGACGGATATTGATTTTTCAAAGTGAGAGAAAAACATGAATTTATACAAGCGGATTAGAGCGTTTTTCTTAAAGAATAAAGTTTCCGCATTTGAATACGACTGCGTCAAAGCTGAGCTTTATAAGACAAACCGAAGTCTTTTAACGGTTTGCTCTGCCGTGGTCGCTGCGCTTTTTTTTGTTTTCTCTATATTTTCTTTTATTTTTCCGTTGTCATCTATTTTTGAAGCCTGCATTGTTTACGTTTGTGTTTTTGTTTCGATGGCTGCGATTTTCGCTTTCTGCTGTCTGCTTCCTGTAAAAAAAGAGCGCTGGACGACGTTGCTTGTTTATTGGTTTTATGTTGTTTTAGGAGCTTTTTCAATTTATTCAGGAATCTTTAAACATTCAGACAATTACGCGATGATTTATTTTGTGCTTGAATTCGGTTTTCCTCTTGTTTTTGTTGACAAAGTCAGCCGGATGTTTATTTTTTCTTTTGCGATGACATTGATTTTTTGCGTTCTTTCTGTGTTTTTTAAAGAGCCGCAGAATTTTATGGTTGATATTTTTTATGCGGCCGTGTTTTATGTCATCAGCTTTTTTCCAAGCTTTTATCTTACGAAAATTCGTATTAGAGAATTCAGCTTGCGCCATTTGATTGAAACCGAGCGTGACGCAGATGAGCTTACAGGACTTTTGAACAAAGCGGCTTTTACGCGCGAGGCTAAAAAAAATCTTGCGGCTACAAAAGATGGAATCCTGATTATTTTTGATTTGGATTTTTTTAAGAGCATAAATGATACTTACGGCCATTTTACCGGCGATAACGTTTTGAAAACAGTTGGACTTTGCGTCCGGAGAATTTTTAGAAATTCCGATGTGATGGGAAGATTTGGCGGAGACGAATTTGTGATTTTCATGGCGAAAACAAATCTTGCCGACATAGCGATGCTCCGTTGCCGCCAGCTTTTGCAGCTTTTGAATTCAACAAGAATCTTCCCGAACGATCCTTCAAATAAAACGACAATTCATGCGAGCGTCGGCTTTGCGGTTTTTAAAGAGCCTGAAGATTTCGAGTCGCTTTTTAAGCGGGCGGATGAAGCTTTGTACAAGGCCAAAAACTGCGGAAAAAATTGCGTTTTCGCTGCTTATTAAATTTATAATGCCTAAATTTTTTGACTAATTTTGGTTTATTGATTATCTTTATCTTGAAATAGTTTTAAATTGCTTAATAGCAACAATCAAAAAATTTGTGCGAGGTACGAATTATGGCTGATAATTGCACCCACGACTGCTCTAACTGCGGCTCAAGCTGCAAGTCAAAAGATTTGCGCGTTCAGCTCCACAAAGGCAGCTGTGTTAAAAAAGTGATTGGAATTGTGTCCGGCAAAGGCGGAGTTGGAAAATCTCTTGTGACAGCTTTGCTCGCTTCCAAAATGCAGAAGCACGGCTACAATGTCGCGGTTCTAGATGCGGACATTACAGGGCCTTCAATTCCGACTTCTTTTGGAGTTGCTGAAGAAAAGGCGCTTGGAGACAAAACCGGGACAATTTATCCTGTAAAAACAAAATCTGGAATTCAGCTGATGAGCATGAATTTTCTTCTCGAGCATGAAACCGATCCTGTTCTTTGGCGCGGCCCTGTGATTGCTGGCGCAGTTAAACAGTTCTGGACAGATGTCGCTTGGGACGATGTTGATTATATGTTTGTCGATATGCCGCCGGGAACTGGCGATGTTCCGCTGACAGTTTTCCAAAGTCTGCCTGTTGATGGAATCATAGTTGTTTCTTCGCCTCAGCAGCTTGTCCGCGTTATCGTCGAAAAAGCTGTAAAAATGGCCGAGCTTATGAAAATCCCGATTCTTGGTCTTGTTGAGAACATGAGCTATGTAAAATGCCCGGACTGCGGACGTGAAATAAAAGTCTACGGCGAAAGCAATATCGGAGGAATTGCAAAAGACTACGGAATTCCAGTTCTTGCGCGCATTCCGATTTCAGAAGATATTTCGAAAGCTGTTGATGAGGGCGACATTGAAAATCTAAAATCAGAATTTCTTGATGCCGCTGTCGCTCAGATTGAAGGCCTTATAAAAGACTAACGGAAATAAAAGATTTTTATATA
>CAZIFO010000051.1:0-9254 GCA_964538245.1 uncultured Treponema sp. | reverse complement strand
CGGCGATGAGTCTTTCAAGCTTCTGCGTCGTTACAAACGCGCTAAGGCTGAATCTTTTTAACATCAGAAGCACAAAGCATGATAGAAAAATAAACAACAAGGAGGCCAGGAAAATGGCAAAGGAAATCACAGAAAGAACTCTCAAAGTTGAAGGCATGATGTGCAACAACTGCGAGAACCATGTCAAGAAAGCTCTTGAGGCAATCAAAGGCGTTGAGGAGGCTACAGCCGACCACACGACAGGCGAAGTTAAAGTAAAGCTTACAAAGGACGTGCCTGACGCAAAGTTCGAGAAAGCAATCTCTGACGCTGGATACAAGTTCATAGCGTAAGGAAAAACGCACAGCAAGGATAGGAAGCCTGACGGGCTTCCTATTTTTTTCTTCTTACAGCAATCTGGTGGACAATGCTTTCGACTGAATAGACAAGACAGATTCCGGCGGCGATTCCAAGAACGTATTTTACGGTCAGGCCAGAGTAATTCCTGAACGCCGCCGAGTCCTCAGAAACAAACGAGCGCATGGCGCGGTAAAGAGGCGCGCCGGGAACAAGCGGAATCAGGCCGACAATCAAGAACTGGTTCGCCGGAGATTTCATCAGCCGGGCGGCAATCTCAGCGTAAGACGCAATCCAGAGCGTGGAAAAAAGAGACGCGTACAGAATATTCGCGCAAAGATGAAGCGAAACAAGATAAACAACCCAGCCCACAGCTCCGTTCAAGGCGCAGGCAGCAAGATAACGCCCGCGCACATTGAACAAGAGCGCAAAGCCGAGCGAGCCCAGGCCCGCGGTAAGAATCTGTATGATTTCAGCTGAACTGAACATTTCTTCCCTCCTTCCTGGATTAGATTCCTCGATACGCTCGGAATGACGAATATCGCTTAGAATGACGTATATTGCTCGGAACGACGTATATCGCTCAGAATGACGCGGCGAAAGCGGAGAGCATGAACGCGGCCATAAATCCGCCAGCAATCGCGAGCGCCCATAAAAGAGTCTCGGCGAAGCGCATGATTCCGGAGATTGTGTCGCCGACAAAAATATCCTTGATTGCGTTCGTCATCGCAAGGCCCGGAATCAAAAGCATGATTCCCCCGATCATAATCTTGTCAGCGTTAAGCTCAAGCGGAACAAAGCGGCATATAAGCTCAGAGAGGATTCCGGCGGCGAGCGAGACAAGAAAATTGAACATAAAAAGATTTGAGCAATAGCGCGAGACGGACTTCTGAAAAAACGAGATAAAAAGCCCAAGGACTCCGGCCGCAATGCCGTCGGCGGCGCTTCCTCCGAAGAACACCGCGAGGAAGCCTGCGGCAATCACGCTTCCAGCCGTTATTTTAAGCTGGCTGACAGGCGTTCTCTTGACTTTCTCAAGCGCACGGCCGAGAGATGAGATGCTGATTTTACGCGAGCAGAACATGCGCGAAAGCTGGTTAATCTCCTCCAGCTTTGTGAAATTAGTTGACGCGGCTTTCTTAATTCTTCTTGTCTGCGTGCAGATATTTCCGTCCGGCATCTTCATAGTCACCACAATGCTCGAAGTAATCGCGAACACGTCCATATGAAGCGCGCCGTAGGCCTTTCCCAGCCGCTTTATTGTCTCCTCGATGCGGTGGATTTCAGAGCCGTTCTCGTTCATAATCCGCCCGATGTCAAGGAAAATGCCGAGCGCGCGGCCGTCGTCTGCCGCTCTGTTTTTTTCCGCTGCCATATCAATCTAAGATAGTAAAGAACTTACGATGCTTCTGCCGGGGATTCCAGCTTGCAGACATCAATCCACTCAAAAGAATCAACCGACCTCTCAAGCTCGGCGATTGTAAGCTTTACTCCGCTGTGGTCGTCGCCCGCCGCAGGATAGACAACCGCGTGGTTTTTCAGGCTCACGTCAAAATAGACTTTTATTCCGTCGTTCACGCCGAAAGGACAGACTCCGCCCGGCGCGTGGCCAACAAGGCTTTCAACCTGCTCGCGCGGAATCATCTTCGCCTTTGTGTGGAAGAATTCCTTGTACTTGTGGTTGTCGATTTTCGCGCTGCCCTCAACAAGAATCAGAACCGGCTCGCCGCCGACCAGAAAAGAAAGAGTCTTTGCTATTGCGCCAGGCTCAGTTCCAAGTGCCTTCGCAGCCTCATCCACAGTCGCAGTCGGAGAGGCCGGCACGATTATATGCGAGGCGAGCCCTTTTTTCTCAAGATATGATTTCGCTTTCTCAAAAGACATTTCTACGTTTCCTCCAGAAGAGCTTTTTTAAGCTCCTGCTATCCGGCATTTTGAGAATAATTTTAATATTTTGATGAAAATCGTCAATTGCAGACTGCAGCCCGGCAAGGCGAAGGCGCCTGAGCAACATCAGGGCCTCACCTTATTATTTTTACTTAGATTCCACGAACTTTTTGAGCCGCGCCATCGCGTCTTCCAGCACGGAGCGCGGGCACGCGAGGTTGATTCTAACAAAGCTCCCGCCGCTTCTTCCGTACTCGCTTCCGCCGGCGATGTAAAGCCCGGTCTCCCTCCGCAGATTTGACGCGAACTCGGCTCCGCTTCCGAACCTTTCAGGAACTTTTACCCACAGAAGATAAGTCGCCTCGCCGTCAATCACAGCAAAACCGCGGTTCAGTTCCCTGATGAAATCCGCAGCGAACTTTCTGTTGTCAAAAAGATACTGATTGAGCGCGTCGAGCCACTCTCCGCCTTCTGTAAAGGCCGCGACCGCCGCGTCAACCGCGAATGCGTTAGGCTCGGCGACCTCGTCGGTGTTGAGCGCGCGCCAGACTTTGTGCCGCAGGAGCGGATTCGGCACAACGACCGCCGCGGTGTTGATTCCCGCGATGTTAAAGCATTTTGTCGGCGCGATTCCGGTAACAGAAATCTCCGCGCATGTTTCAGACGCGCTCGCGAACGGAACGTAGCCTTTGCCCGGCTCCGCGATGTCGCAGTGAATCTCGTCGGAAAAAACCGTGACTCCGTGCTTTTTGCAAAGCGTGCCGATTTTTGCCAAATCTTCGCGGCTCCAGATGTTTCCTGTCGGGTTCTGCGGATTGCAGAGAATCATCAGCGAAACCTGCGGATCGGACAAGTCTTTCTCAAGACGCTCAAAATCAATTGAATATTTCTCCCCGTCAAAGGCAAGCGGGCTTTCGACAGGGAATCTTCCGTTGTTCACGATTGAGTTGAAGAAAATATTGTAGCACGGCGTCTGGACAAGAACTTTTTCAGCCGGAGTCGTGAGCTTGCGCACGCAAGTTGAGATTGCCGGAACAATGCCTGTCGTAAAGATAAGCCAGTCAGATTTAATTTCAAAATGATGCCGCGCCTTCCACCAGCCGATGTAGCTTTCAGCCCACGAGTCCGGCACAACCGAATAGCCGAAGATTCCGTGCGCGACGCGCTTTTCAAGAGCCTTCCGCACGTCCGGAGCGGTCGGAAAGTCCATGTCCGCCACCCAGAGCGGAAGCTCGTTCTCGCCAACGTCCCATTTGAGCGAGGAAGTTCCCCGCCTGTCAGTGATTTTATCAAAGTCAAAGTTCTGCATAATGATTTATATTCCCACTTTTACAAGCTCATCTTCAACAGATTTTTCCACAAAACTGTTCAGCGACATGTTCAGCTTTTTCGCCGCGATTGCTGCTCTTTGATGCAAGGCAGGCAGAAAACGGACATTAAACTTCCCGGAATAAGGCTTTTCAGGCTCAACACCATCTTCCTTGCACCATTCAAGATAATCATCAACTGAATTTCTGAATTCTTTTTCAAGCTCTTCAACTGAAGTTCCCTGGAAAGTTATTACAGTCCGCGTATTTATAACAGTTCCGGAAAAAATCTTAGCCTCATCATCGTATTCAACATCGCCAATATAGCCTTTGTAGTTCATCATAATTTCACCCCTGCATTTTCCAAGAATTTCCGCACGGATTTTACCGCTCCTTTGTCGGTAACTTTTTCTGGATGCGGCCGATGAAAAACAGCCCTTTCATCATTTAGCTTTACACGCACTCTTGAACCGTTCCCTTCAGATATTTCAGCTCCAAGCGACAAGAAGAGATTTTCAATATCTTTCCATTCAATATTTGATGGAACAGGCTCTTTGAAAATTTCTTCATATATTTTCTGCTGCTTGCTATTCATAACAATATGATACTACAACATGATACTATCCGCAATGTTTTTAGTTCTGCATATCCCTTTCCCCTATTTTAACGCCGAAGTAATTCCTTCAACAATGTCTTTTTTTAAGACATCCTCCAGCTGGGAAAAAATCTTTTTTGACAGGTTCGCAACAAATTCCTCGCGGTTTGAATTTATGATGTTCTCTTGGCATCCGGTTGTCTATCAGTTCTGGTACGTGCGGAATCTTCTGATTTTTATGATTTTTTCTCCGCTCATAAAAGCCGCCGCGGAAAGATTTCCGCTTTCATATTTTTGCGTGGTTCTTTCCGGAACAATCTTGGGAATGTGCGGAGTTTTCGCGGATCCGCTCTGGATTTTTCCGGCGGTTTTCTATTTTTCACTTGGATTTTACGCAGTCCGCTTTATCGATAGAATTCTTCTTGCGCTCGATAACATCCGCTGGAGAGATTTTCTGATTTCCTACTCGGCTTTTACCGCTCTTAGAATGTATTTTGATTTCGCAAAAATTTCATCTTTTGTCGGATTTCTGCATTGCATTTTCACGATTCTTGCGTTTGTAAAACTTGCAGGCGTCTGGTCAAAAAATGAGAAAGTTTTCGCGCGCCTTTCAAAGCTT
Source organism: uncultured Treponema sp. (assembly GCA_964538245.1). GTDB lineage: Bacteria > Spirochaetota > Spirochaetia > Treponematales > Treponemataceae > Treponema_D. The sequence continues at coordinate 4,510 of CAZIFO010000051.1, read as the reverse complement.
TCCGATTTTTCGTTCTGGATTTACGCCGCGCACGCGCCTTTTGTAGTGGCTTCAATCAAAAAGCTGATTATAAAAGCTCTTCCAATGCACGGCGCGCTGATTTTGCTTCAGTTTTTCATGACTGCGGCTCTGTGCGTCGCATTTCTGATGATTCTAGGAATCCTTGTAAAAAAGATTTGCCCGAAACTGTTCGCGCTCGCCACAGGCGGAAGATGAAAAAATAATATTAAAACCAATCCTCTAAAACTAGATTTGGTATTCTCTCAAATTCCCTTGTGTTATGCGTTACTAAAATTGCGCCATAAGTCAACGCTGTCGCTGCAATCAACATATCATTAGAACCGATTATAAATCCCTTTGAAGAAAGTTCCTGCCGAAGCGAACCATAAGCTTCGCGGCATAAAAAATCAAATGAAATAATTTCAAAATTTGCTATGAAACTTTCATACAAGTTTTTGTTTTTTTCGTAATCATGGCTATGCGCGGCTCCATACTCAAGTTCAGCCGCAACAATTGAAGAAATATAAATTTCATCAGAATTTATATTCTCGAAATGACTCCTTATATTCTTTGATTTTCCTTTTAATGCATCGATTATAACATTAGTATCTAAAAAATATTTCAAAACAGCTCGTCCTCTTTGTCAAACGCAGGCGCATCTTCTGGCTCGACAAACGTTGAATCTTTTACGCTGCCGAAAAGCGAGAAAAAATCATTTGAATATGATGACTTTGCATTTTGCTTCAGGTTGTCTTTTTTGCTTACCAAGAAACAAAGATAATCATATATTTCCGACTGTTTTTCTGCCGTAAGAGATTTGTACATATTTTCTATCAAAGAATAAGGCATTTTCTCCTCCGTTCCAGTCAAAATCATACTTTACGCTTTTCAAGAATTCAACGGATTCCGGCTTTTCTTTCCCTTAATATTTATTCTCATTCCCGTTCGGGTCTTTCTCAAACTTCTCGCCGATTTTCGCGCACTCGATTTTTGTCGCGGCAACGTCGCATCTTGCCGGATTCATTATCAGAACGCCGATTTCGTCCGCACGGATTACGCCGCCGCACGGATTTTTTACGCTGTCGATTTTTCCGTTTATCTGCGCGTTGATGTTTCTTGAATATTCAAACGCGAGCGGCGTGTTTATGAGCGTGCAGTTTTCCATCGTAAGGCCGTCGATGTAGCAAAGCCCCTGGTCGCTTTCAATCACGCAGTTCACAAACTTTAAGTTCTTCGAGTTCCAGCCGAGATACTCGCCTGAGATAAAAGAATCGTAAACCGTCACGTTCTCGCAGTTCCAGAACGCGTCCTTTGACAAAAGCCGCGAGTTGTGGATTTCAATGTCGCGTCCGCCGTCAAGAAAATAGTTTCCGTCCAAAGTAAAGTTGTCCGCGTAAAATCCGCTTGAGTTCATCGCAAAATAGTCGCCTTTCGCCTGAACGTTCTCAAGCTTTATGTTTGTGCAGGTCCACATTGTCTCCTTTGCGTCGGCAAAAACAACGTTCTTCAAAAAGATTCCGTCGCTTCGGCGGAATTCCTTCGGAGCTTCAATAATTGTGTTTTCCATAGAAACATTTTTCGTGTACCAAAGCCCGGAGCGGCCCAACTCATGCAGAACAGAGTTCTTTACGTCAACATTCTCGACGTTCCAGAGCGGATATTTATAATCGAAAAATGATTTCTCAACTTCCAGATTTTTCGCATGCTTTAAGTGCGACTCGCCGTCAGAAAAAACGCTGTTTGTGTATTTTACTCCGTCTGCAAAATATTCGGCTCTCTCGCCGGTAAAATGTTCCTGATTCAGTTCTTTCATATCAATTCTCTCATGCTTTAAGTTTCACTTTGTAACTTATTCTATAAATGTAATGAAATAATCTCAATTCGTCCAAAACTTTTTTTCGCATTATATTTCTAAAAGGCATAAGATAATTCTGGGGCTTCCGGCTTCGCCGTCGGGCTATCCGCCGTTCCGCCTTTCGGCTTCATTCGTCCGCTTCCTTCGGTCGCTACCGAACGCCTGCGGCGCGGCTGCTATCCCTAAGCCGTTCTCTTCTCATAAATCACTTTTCCATTCCGCTTGATATGCTCAACTAAATCCGGGTTTCATTCATCTTGCGCGCGAGGGAAAGCAAAAGCTCCTTGTCGCGGCCTGAAAGCCGGCAAAATTCCTGCGCGAGCCGCCTGAAATCAGGAGACGAAATATTTTCCTCAGAGCCGCCGCGTTTTCCGGTCACAAGATATTCGACAGAAACCTTGAGCGCGCGGGCAATCTTTACAGCCGACTCCGCGGTCGGCGCGGTGCATTTTTCCGCAAGATAATGGTCGATTGTCCCTTTTGGAACGCCGCTTTTGTCAGCAAGCTCTTTTACAAGCATTCCTTGATATTTCAGCTCGTCCTTCAAATTTTCCCGAAATCCCATATAAGAATCATTAAGCAAATCTGATTATTTTTGCGTCATAATTGTCAGTTACGCTTATTTTATGATATTGTATTAATCAACTTTGAATATTTAATTTCTAAAAATCATCATTTAGGAAGTTTTAAATGCTTTTCAGTTCAATAACTTTTCTGGGATTTTTTCTGCCGCTTGTCCTTGCCTTTTATTATGCGCTTCCCGGCCGCGTCTACAGAAATTCGGTTCTTCTTGCCGCAAGCCTGATTTTTTACGCGTGGGGCGAGCCGAAGTTCATCCTGCTAATGCTTGTTTCCATTCTTTTTAACTTTAACTTTGCATTTTTTATATCGGAAAAAAGCGGAAGAACAAGAAAAACTCTTTTTATTTTCGCTGTCGCCGTCAATATCGCGCTGCTTTTTGTTTTTAAGTATCTTGGATTCACCTGCCACATTGTGAACATTTTCATAAACCATCTTGGCTTTAAGCCGCTAAGGCAAATAAATCTCGCGCTTCCGCTTGGAATTTCATTTTATACTTTCCAGGAGATTTCTTATCTTGCCGATGTTTACAAAAATTCTGACGGCGCGGAGAAAAATGCGCTTAACTTCGCGCTTTTCGTCTCGTTTTTTCCGCAGCTTGTCGCAGGCCCGATTGTGCGCCACGCCGACATAAAAAGCCAGATTTCCGCGCGCAAAGAAAACACAGCGCAGTTTGCGTACGGAGCGAGAAGATTTGTCATCGGACTTTCAAAAAAAGTTCTGATTGCGAACACAGCTGCCGTTGTCTGCGATTCAATTTACGGCGCAGATTTTTTTTTCATACGGAGCGGCTCTTGCCTGGCTCGCCTGCTTTGCCTACACGATTCAGATTTACTACGATTTTTCAGGATATTCCGATATGGCGATCGGGCTTGCCGCGCTGTGCGGCTTTAAGCTTCCGGAAAATTTCAATTATCCGTATGCGGCGTCTTCCGTAAGCGACTTCTGGAGACGGTGGCACATGACGCTTACTGGATTTTTCCGCGATTACGTTTATATTCCGCTTGGAGGAAACAGAAAGGGCAAGGCAAAAACGCTGCGCAACAGGCTGACAGTTTTTCTTCTGACAGGAATTTGGCACGGAGCCGCGTTCAATTTTATTTTCTGGGGAATTGCGCACGGAATCTTAGTTTCGATGGAAAATCTTTTAGGATTTGACAAGAAAAAAGAAATTTCATCTTCGCCTCAGCATGAAAGCGGCATTCATCAAAAAGAAGACAAAATTTGTTTTTCTGAGCGAAACGGAGAATCCCGCGTAAAATTCATTTTAGTTTCAGTTTTCCATCACGCGCTTGTCCTGTTTTTTGTCGCGATGCTCTGGGTCCTTTTTAGAAACGGAACAAAAACGACGGCAAAACTTTGGCTCAAGATGTTCGGAATAAATTACACGGCGCTGTCCGGAAACGCAAAATTTATTACCGCGGCAAATCCTTTTCTTACGCTCCGCATAGCGCAAAATGCCGGCGCAAAGTTTATCTTTTCTTCTGCCGCCGGAATTCTCGCCGTTTTTCCATGGTGGAAGAAATTTGCCTCTGCTTTTGAGAAATCTTCCGCGCCAGTAAAATTCAAAGCTTTGCCAAAAATATTTTCCGCTGCGCGCGACATTGTTCTTTTGATTCTTCTGATTCTCTGCTTTTCAAGTCTTGCGGGCGGCTCTTACAATCCGTTCATTTATTTTAGATTTTAAGAAGAAGGCTTTGTTCAATATGAAAAGAAATATTTTTTTTATTTTTGCGTTTTTAGTTCTGATTTTTAGTCCGCTTATCTTTTTTGACGGAAAATCCGTTTCATCAAAAATGGAAAACAGAAATCTTGCAGTTCTTCCGCCGCTTACAAAGGATGGAAAATTGAACTTGAAAATATTTAAGGGAAAAACTTACGACGAATATTTTTCTGACAGATTCGGCGGACGGCAAAAATATATTTCGCTGGAAAACACAATTTCGCAGCAACTTTCTAAACTCAACCCGGTTATGATAAATGACCTTGCGCTGCGAGGAAAAAACGGCTGGTATTTTTATATTAGCCCTAAATTCGAGTTTTGACTCTAGGATAAAATTTCAGCCTGCATTGCAA
>CAZIFO010000050.1:0-9297 GCA_964538245.1 uncultured Treponema sp. | reverse complement strand
ATCGGGCGATATTTAGTGCAAAGACTTGAAATTTAAATGTTGTCTTAAAAAAACATTTCCCCAACGAAAGTTTTATCCCCCTAAACTCGTTTCAGAATCTATTTTCCCTGCCATCTTTCATACTGCGCGGCTCAACATGGCACTAATCCCTGACCACTGACACCTAGCCACTACCCCCTAACTTTCCGCATCTGTCAATTTAATGTCTGATTGACTAGAATATCTTTATGAATCTTGCACCAAAGAAAATAAGTTTTTTTTCAAAGGACTACAGAAAAATCCTGAGCCTTTATAAATCTTCTTTTCCTTCCTACGAGCGTTTTTCGCCTTTGTTTCTCCGCCTTGCCTCGCACATAAACGGAATCTCTTCCGTTGCTTTTTATGACGGCGGCGTTCTGTGCGCCTTCGCTTATTTTATGACGAACGAAAAAACTCTTTACATTCTTTTTTTCGCTGTCGAGCCGAGTTTCCGCTCAAAGGGAATTGGAAGCACGGTTCTTTCATGGATAAAGGAAAAGGCTGGCAGAAGAACAATTTTCTGCGACGTTGAGAAATCGGACGAAAACGCACCAAATTGCAATCAGCGCGAAGAAAGAATCAAATTCTACGAACGGAACGGATTTTTAAGAACGAGAGAGTTTTTCTCCTACAAAAATCTTGACTATGAAATCCTAAGCACGGACAGAACTTTCACGCTAGAAGACTACGAGGAAAACTACAAAAGTTATTTCAGGATTTTTAAGAATAAATCCGCCGGCACGGAGCAAAAATTATGAGCAAGGATTTTACGCACATCTATAATTCGCCTGTCGGAAAGCTCACGCTCGCAAGCGACGGAGAAAATCTTGTGGGGCTTTGGTTCGACGGCGACAGGCATTTCTGCAAGGATTTGAATGCGGAGCACGAGGAGAACGGAAGTCTTCCAATTTTTAAGCAGGCTGACTTGTGGCTGGACATCTATTTTTCAGGGAGAGAGCCGGACTTCACTCCGCCGCTTTCAATACGCGGAAGCGAGTTCAGAAAACAAGTGCTGCGGATTCTTTTAAAAATCCCCTACGGAAAAACCGCAACTTACGGCGAAATAGCGGACATAATCGCAGAGGAGCGCAGAATAAAGAAAATGTCAGCGCAGGCGGTCGGCGGCGCTGTGGGCAACAATCCAATCTCAATCATAATTCCGTGCCACAGAGTTGTTGGCGCAGGCGGAAACCTGACCGGCTACGGCGGCGGAATCGCGCGGAAGATAAAGCTGCTTGAGACCGAGCAAGTGGATATATCGCGGTTTTTCACGCCGAAAAAAGGAAACGCGCTGTAAAGGAAAAATGCTTTTGTATTCTTGAGTAAGCAGTATTATAATTTCTATAAAAATACTGAGACATATAATTATCTCAGTTTCAAACTGATAAGCAATTTCTACTGTCACAGAACTGAGCTTTTTCCGGACATATAAAGCCTTTATATTCTTAAGTATAAAGGCTTTATACCTAAGAGTAGAAAGCCTTTATACCTGGCAAAAATAGTACTGTTTCTAATAAAAATCACTGCAACAGCAAAAAAATTTACATTATCTATCCTACAACTACGCTCGACATTCCGTAGCAAATCAGCTTTGTCGCCATCTCAATCAAATCTTCAAGCGGCAGCTTTTTTCCGTCGGCAACCCACTGGCGGTAAAGGTTTCCGGAGTTCATCGCAAAGTACGAGAACACAAGGCTTTCGCGCGCCTCGTCCAGGCCGAACGCGTCCTTGTTTTCCCTGTGGCGGTGCTCCATAATTCTGCGCGAGATTGCGTCTCCTACGCGCTGGTAGCTTCCGCTGCACAAAAGCCGCTCGTGCAGTTTGGGCATGTTCGCCGTTGTCTCAAAGTAAACGCGGATTATCGACTTTATGTCTGCAAGGCTTTTGTATGAAATCTTCCGGCTTATGAACTTGTCCGCGATTTCTTCCTGAAGCTCCTCTAAAAGAGCGTCCAGGCTTTCGTAATGGAGATAGAAAGTCTTTCGGTTTATCATTGCCCGGGCGCAAAGCTCCTTTACGCTTATCTCCTCATAGTCCATCTCGCAAATCATGTCCGAAAGCGCCTTTCTGATTGCGCTGTGCGTCTTTGTGACTCTCAAGTCCTCGTGTTTTTCTTCCATTTAATACTCACTTTGCTTCAAAATGTGGCATAAGCCATAAAATAATTTTTGCTGACCATTGTCCTGCGGCCTTTATTCAAGAATAATAAACATGGTTGAAATAATCAACACAAGGGAAATAAAACTTTAAAGGAGGATAAGATAAAAACTCCGCCTAAAATAGCGTCGAAGTTTTTATCTTGACAAGTATGCCAGCAAACTAATTTGCAGGCATACTTGCATATCAACTGCGTTTCTTCATTTCATTGCAGAAACGCTTAAAAAGCCAATCGGAAGTTGAAACTTCCTTCTTGGCTTTTTATAGGAGGAAATATGATGACTAAAAAGACAGTGTTTTTGGCGGCGGCAGGAACGGCGATAGGAGCCGCCTCGCTTCTAGGATGCGCGAGCACAAGAGCCGGCCGGGTTTCAGACAGCGCAGAATACGGAAGATACGCGGCGTGCTCGTACAAAGAGGTCGATGTCGCGGGCGTTAAGAACTTCAACGGCAACTACTGGGGGCTTGTCTACGACGGCGCGATTACGGAGAACAAGGCCGGGGAAGTGAATATCCATCCGGTGAACTACGAGCTTGACGGAATCACAATTGCGGCGAACGTCTACACTCCGGCAGGCTGGAAGAAAGATGGCAGCGTTAAGTTTCCGGCGGTTACGGTCGCTCACCCGAACGGCGGCGTAAAGGAGCAGGTCTCAGGACTTTTCGCGCAGAAGCTCGCCGAGAACGGATATATCGCTGTGGCGGCGGACGCGGCTTACCAGGGTGCAAGCGGAGGACTTCCGCGCGCTCTTGACGTTCCTGAAAGCCGGGTCGAGGACATTCACGGAATGGTGGATTTTCTTTTGAGCTTTCCGGGCGTTGACACAGACAGAATCGGGCTTCTTGGAATCTGCGGTGGCGGCGGCTACACGCTCAAAGCGGCGCAGACTGAAAAACGCGCGAAGGCGGTCGCGACTCTTTCCGCTTTCAACACAGGGATTGTGCGGCTGAATGGACTGAACGACTCGCAGATTGACACAATCCAAAAGCGGCTTTCAGAAGCGGCGGAAGCGAGAAGCCATGAGGCTCTGACCGGCGAGGTTGTCTATCCGCCGGAGAGGGCGGCAATGACAAAGGAAGAAATGCTCGCCGCGATTGAGAAAATGCCGAAAGGCCTTTACTCCGACGGAATCTATTACTACGGAGTCGCCTACGCCCACCCGAACAGCGGAGCGCAAGTCCCGGTAAAATGCCTTCTTGATTTGGTTGACTTTGACGCGCGGCGCAACATGAACCTTATCACGCAGCCGCTCTTGATGATGGCCGGAAGCGAGGCCGACACGCTTTATATGACAAAGGACTGCTTTGAGCTCGCGACCGGAACTTCAGACAAGGAGCTTTTCATTGTCGAAGGCGCAAGGCACATCGCGACTTACTACGAGCCGGAGTTTGTAAAGCAGGAAGTTCAAAAGCTCCTTGAGTTCTTCGGAAAGAATCTGTAAGAGATGCTGAAAGCCGCAGCAAGCTGCTCTTCAGCATGACAGTTTTTCTATAAGAAAAAATCATACTGGCTAAAAGAAAGTTCTATTTTAAATGATTTTAGGCTGATGATATTATTTTTACATCAGCAGGACATGGAGGAGAAAAATGAAACTTAAGAAACTGGTTCTTTCTATTTTGGTCGCGGGCCTTGCGGCGTTCACTGTGAGCGCGAAGAGCCTTGTTGTATATTTTAGCTGGGGCGGAACCACAAAGGAGCTTGCCGGGCAGATTCAGAAGTCAACCGGCGCGGACATTTTCCGTCTTGAGCCTGAGGAGCCTTATCCTTCTTCGTACACGCCAACGACAAAGGTTGCGAAGGACGAGCTTGACAAGAACATCTACCGCAAGGTAAAGGAAAGTCCGGACTTGAGCGGCTACGACACGGTTTTTGTGGGCGCGCCTGTCTGGTGGCACACGGCTCCGATGTTCGTCCAGGGCTGGCTAAAGGACAACGAGAAGAACCTTTCTGGAAAGACGGTCGTTCCGTTTGTGACCTACGCCTCGACTTACCGCGACGAGACTCTTGCAAAAATCGCAGAGCTTACTCCAAAGTCAAAGCACCTTGAGGGATTTGGAACAAGAAGCCCAAGCCAGAGCGAGACCGACGCTTGGCTCAAGAAAATCGGGCAGATAAAATAAACAAAATAGATGCTGAAACAAAACGCGGGCGGCAACGATTGCCCGCGAGTTCAGCATGACGGCTTTCAATAAAAAAGACGGAGGAACAAAATGAAAAAACTTATTCTATCTTTGGCGGCGGCTTTGCTCGCCGTTTCGGGAGCGAGCGCGAAGACTCTTGTTGCGTATTTTTCTTTTCCGATTAACAGCGGAAAGGAGGCTCTTGACGCGAGCTCAGGCGCAAGCGTTGTTCCGGGAACAAACGGAGAGGGAAACGCCGAGTTCATCGCGAAGACCGTGGCAAGAACGCTTGGAAGCGAGGCCGACCTTTTCAAGATTGACACTGGAAATCACTATCCTGCCGACTACAAGAAAATCTTTGACGTGAGCCGCGACGAGCAGAGAAAGAACGTGCGCCCGAATCTTCTGCAGCACATTTCCCAGGCGGACATGAAAAACTACGACAGAGTTGTAATCTGCACGCCAATCTGGTGGTACAAAATGCCGCTCGCAGTCCAGTCTTTCCTTGATGAATATGATTTGAGCGGAAAGACAATCTATCTTTCAGTGACGCACGGCGGAAGCGGAATCGGCGGAATTGACCGCGAGATTGCGGCTGCCGAGCCAAAGGCGACAGTGAGCCGGAACACGCTCGCAGTCTCAAGGCGCGACACCGCGAAGAGCGAAAAGAAGATTGAGGACTGGGCGAAGAGCTTTTAAGCAAGCCGGACATGAATATGAAGCTGAAAATATTTTTTTCCTGGCTGGGAGGAGCTTTATTTCCAGAATCTTCAGCCGGAAGATTTCGGGCCGAAGGCGGTCAAGTACAATCCTAAAATGATTGAGGCGGCTCCGCAGCTTAACAACTGTGGAATTACAAGCGCCAGGCAGACTGTCATCCTTGCAGAATATCTTTTACACGCGTAATCACGATGTTGGTGATTTCGACGGGGCGAGCCTTTGCAGGAAGCGCCCGCGGCGCTATTTTATTATAATCTGAAGCAAAATGGAAATTATGGAAATGACCAGCGCGACGGAGGAAAATATTTTCCAAGATGCGGATTCCGTTTTTTGCTCGGAAGGCTTTGCCCTTAGTTTTTCGAGTTCAGACTTTGCGGAAGCAATCGAGGAGTTCAAATTTTCTATTGAATTGTCTGAGTTATTTTTTGCGGATTCGAACTGGGACTCCAATTCTTGAAGTTCAGAGCTCTGCGCGCAGGAATCAATGCGGCTTCCAAACTCGGCATTCCGTTTTTCGAAATCGTCCTTGCTTGCGAAAGTTTCAGCCTTGCTTTCGAGGGACGAGATTTTTCCTCCAAGCTGATTTTTTGCCGATTCGAGTTCAGAGTTCAGATTTTCAAGTTCATCTTTTGTTGCATACTTTTCAAGAAGTTTTCCGAGAGATTCAATTTTATTTTTTATATTTTCTATGCGTTGGTCTGTTTCCATTGCGTTGTCCACAAATTCATCTGTGTTTTTCAGAATCATGTCGAGCATTTTTTTGTTGTTTTCAGACAGACCGCCTATTGAAGTATTGTTTTTTAGAAATCCCTCTTTCAGAGCCGCGGAGAGAGTCCCTACATGAAGCTATCGCTAGAAGATTCAGCTCCGTATTTTTGCTTATGAGCTCCGTAATCCAACGCATAGAATCTTGTGTAATCGACAATGAGTTTCTTAAGACGTTGATGTTTTCCTTGTTTCCGCCGCCAAAAAGTCCGCCCTTTCCTTCCACGGATTTTAATGAGGTGCCCACATCTTCTGCCTTTTGATTGATACGTTTAATTCCGCTTGCAAGTTCTTCTATTATTTTTACGATGTTATTTTGAATTTCGGATTGGGACTTTCCGTCAGCGACTTTTGAAGAAATTTTTGTAATCTCGTTCATTTATTTCTCCTGCTTTTATGCAGCATTGCAAATTTGTCTTTCTGAGCCCGGCTCGCCTCATCTATTCTGGCCGATGTTGTTTTTAAGGCAGTCTCCGTCTTTAAGAAGCTTTCATCGAGCTGCCTTCCACATTCTGCGAGATACTGTTCGAACTCCTGCATGTTCAGATTGAAGTTTTCAATCGCGGTCTGAATCCCGAGCAAATCTTTATATTCTTTTCTGATGCTGCAGGGCAGAGCGGAAAATTCCGGGCCAGACTTCCATTCCCATTTTCCGAGGCAGATTTTTTTCATCGTTTCTGTATCTTTTGAATTTTTAACGCCGTCTTTCATGAACGGATAATGGTCGCTTATTTCATCAAGGATTTTCTCTGCGATTTTTTCAAGATGCATTTCTTTTATTTCATTCTGCACCTTTATGTCTTTGCCCGAATCCGTCTGGGAGCTTTTTTTCTTGAGTTCCTTGACCTCGGCTAAAATTTCTTCCAGAGTTTTTTCCTTGAAGACTTCGCAGCAGTTTTTTGCATACTCCTCTGAGTAGCCCCAGTTCTCTCTCATTATGCTGACGATGTAGTTTTCAATATCTTTTCCGTTGCCTCCGTTGTTCAGCTTCATATACTTCATATAGTAGAAGGACGGAAGAAAGACTTGCGTGGCTACTGCGGCGCTCAGTTCCTGCACGGGAGAAGTGAATATTGCCTTGGCGTTTGTGCCGGAGTTCACCTTGTGGAGAAATCCGCCGATAATGATTCCGCCCGCGCCCAACGCAATCGGAATTAATACCAATAATCCTGCGGGGTTGAACACTGTGGCGGTTCCGAGAAAAAAAAGATCGATTCCGAATATGCTGTGTGTTGCGACAGTGGTTGTAAGCGGAGCCGCGGTTAATATACTTCCAGCTGTTCCTCCGGTACTTCCCAATATCTGCATTATCTGTGCCGGGAGGGACGGTGAGTAAGTTTCTTCTTTAAGCGCGTGTTTAAATTTTTCATCGTTCTCAAGAGGTTTTATTTCTATGTCCTGAATGTCGCTCACTTTTGCTCCTCCACAAATTCAACTCTCCGACTTCTTAGTGGAAACTTACGCCCCGACAATGTTGTTCACAGCTGCGACAGAAGTTCCAGCGAAAGCTGCGAGCATTTCCTTGATTTTTCTTCCAATCTCTGGATTGCTGTCAAAAATCTGCTTCTTGCATCCTACGACAAGGCCTATAACTCCGCCGATTTTTGCGCACAGAGGAGCAATGAACGGAGTTAGGAATTTTCCGACAAAAGGAACAAGTCCGCAGAGGAAAACGCCAATGATGAAGCCGACGACAGCGCCGAATATGACATATGGAACAATAGGAAGGATTTTGTCGATAATCCACTGTAGGATTATTTTTCCGACCTGAACGATTTTGCCCGCCACGACCGTTGTAAAAGTAAGAAGCTTGGTAAGCGCGGGTTCTATGATTTCTTTTAGGTTTTTGTCCAAAACTATGTTGTCAAGAATTTTCTTTGTATAATAACTGTCGGGATGAGAGGCCTTGCTGTTCTCTTCGTCGATTTTCTGCGCGGACCATTTTTCAATGTCGTTCAAGTCGATGCCCTCCTCCGCCACAGCCGCCTGCACCGCCTTGCTGACCGGAGTTCCGCAATATGGACATAAATTAAAGCTGTCTTGCAGTTCTTTTCCGCACTTCTTGCATATTTTCATAAAATTCTCCTAAAAAAACTATACAAGTATACCCCCCCCCTGAACAATGTTGTCAAGTAAGAAATACTGTTCCAAGAAAAAGGCGCGGCTTACAAGAAAGACTTTTTACAGATTTGCAAGAATGGCTGAAAAAAATCTTTCTCAAATTTGAATGGCAGACGCGCGTAATCACAATATTGGTGGCTTCGACAAGCTCAACCACCACAACGGCGCAAGGGAGCAATCTTATGATTCAAACAGCAAATTGATTCGCCTTTGGCGAATGACATTTTTTCTTAAAAACGATGTTCGCAGTTTTGGCGAAACGTGATTTTATCTAAAACTGTGATTTGCAATAGCTGCGAGCCAAAGATTTTATGAAAAACGTTGTTTGCAATCTTGGCGAAAGGCATTTTTTCTTAAAAACAGTGTTCGCAGTTTTGGCAATCGGCGGCTTTGCTAAAAAATATGAACCGGAAAAAATCTATTGCATAAAAACTTAAAACCCGATTTTTTTCAGCCACGCGTCAACGGCTTTTTCGCTCGCGGCCGCGTCTTTTTGAGCGGTTCGTCCGCGGATTGCAAGTCCATCTTTTACAGTTGACTTTTTGAACATCGACTTGAGGATGCCTGCCGTTCCAGAAAGTCCGCTTCCTTCGTGAGTGCAGAACGGAATTATCGTCTTTTCGTCAAGATTCTTGCTTTCCCAAAAAGTGTAGACCGGCATCGGCAAATCTCCCCACCAGATTGGGTAGCCGATAAAAATTGTATCATACTTGCCGATTTCTTCCTGTGTTAAGTCGGCGGCGAGAGCAGGGCGCGCGTTCTGATTTTTTTCTGAAAGCGCAACATCGGTACATTCCTTGTAGTTTTTTGGATATTGCTTTTGCGTCTTGATTTCAAACAAGTCCGCGCCTGTTTTCTGTGCGATGATTTTCGCGATTTTCGCCGTGTTGCCTTCGCTCACATAGCCGACTCCATAGTTTTCATCCGCGCGGCTGAAATATGCGACAAGAACGTTGCCGTTTTTGCTTTGGCTGAATGATGGAAGCGCGAACACGAAAAGTGCTGCGAGTGTGATAAAAAGTTTTTTCATTTGGATTTTCCTCATTGTTTTGCTTTTTTGCGTTAGGGATAGTAGTGGCGCGAAGCGTTCCAAAACGGCATTCTTATAGAAAGATTGTTAGGCAAGCCCACAATAATTGCAAGCAGATGCTGTCCGAAGGCGCGAAGCAACAAGTTCAGCATTACGTGCCGTTTTGGAATGGAGCCGAAAGGCGGAACCACGAATAGCCCGACCCGAAGCGTAGCGCAGGGAAACGCCCAATTTTCTAATTCCTAACGTCTTGATTCTAACGTCTGTTGTCTAAATTTCCTTCTGCTCGCTTGGGTCCTGCATTTTGATGACTTTTGCAGGAACTCCGACGGCGACCGCGTAATCCGGAATGTCGTGTGTGACAA
>CAZIFO010000049.1:0-9629 GCA_964538245.1 uncultured Treponema sp. | reverse complement strand
TATACAAGGCTACATCATTTGAGTTAAAGGAGCTTCAAAAATGAAGAAAACTTTGGTTTTATCAGCAATGGCAGCTATGCTTTTCGGAGCAACTGCATTCGCAGCAGAGTCAACATTGATTGATTTCACTACGCTTGATGGCGATATTACTATCAAAGCGCAGGACAGCGATGTTGAAATTCCACAGAATAAGCGTACTGTAATGGATTACGGTGTTGCAGCAGGCGCATCTTTCAATGACGAGCAGAAAAGTCTTATGAAGACTTCTCTCTATCTTGGAGAATGGGAAGTTGTTCTTAACAGCTCATCACAGAATGTTGCTTCTCTCGCAAATTCAACAGTAAAACCAGCACCAGTAAAGGACAGCGCAAAAGTTCCGTTCGCTGGAAAAAATGTAATGGGTGTTCGCATTGTATTCCCAACATGGGCTAGCAACGCAAATGCAAAAATCGTTCCTCCATTTACAATTCCGGCTTATGAGCCACTTTCTACAGCAGATGACAATGGCGACAGACAGGAGCCTACAGATGAGGAGAAAGCTTCAGGAAGAACTCTTTTCGAGGCTGATGATCCTTCAGATCCAAACTCACCAGCTTATGGTGTTGTAAAAAATGTTGGAACACTTAAATCAATCGCTGTTACAACAATGGGAATGAACTTCCCTCACGGACTTTATGTTCTCCTTGGAGACAATGACAATGTTACACGCCGCTATTTCATGGGCTACCTTGGATTCGACGGATGGAAAACTCTTCAGTGGAACAACCCGGACTATATTTCTGAGGTTCGCACTCGCGAGATCCGTGTATATCCAATCTATCCACGCGGACTTCCTTATGTAAAGTTCGAAGGATTCCAGATTACTCGTGATGCTGCTCATGCCGGCGGAGATTTCGTTGGATACTTCAAAGATGTAAAAGTTATCTACGACAAAGCAGTTCTTACATCAGAAAGAGATATTGCTGATGAGGACTTGTGGGGAATCGTAACTCGCAAAGAAAGAGCAAGACAGAATCTTGAGATGTCTCGCTTCGGAAACAAACAGGTTAACCGCTACCTTGAGAAAGCTAAGATGGCTACAGAAGAGCAGTTCACATCATCACTCGATGAGAATTCATCTTCTAACGCTCAGCAGAATGGCGGTCAGGCTGCTAACTAAGAATAATAATTATTCTTAAGAAAAACGCTTGCAGAAATGCAAGCGTTTTTTTATGTTTAAAATCATTTTAACTTATGTTGTTCAAAACTATTGTTGATTAAAGATTTTTCTATGGTAGAATTAATTTATGGACACTTTTATTAATTCTTTACCTAGTAAAAATAATATCAAAGCGACTTATGAATCATATCGTCCTGTTCTTTCAGAAATCATGGAGAACATTGAGAACAAGCTTAAGTCAACATTAAAACTTGCATCCAATCCAACTTATAAATCTCGGGTAAAATCTTTTAACAGTTATTACAAAAAAGTCCTCCGATTAAAATCATCGGAAGCTGAAAAATCGAATTTCGTCGAGCTTACCGACATGATGGGAATCCGTGTTATCTGCGCGTTTTTGGAAGATTTGCCGGAAGTTGAAAATCAGATAAAAGAAAATTTTGACGTGCGCGAAGTTGAATATAAAGGCGCTGATCAGAATTTCCGCGAGTTTGGCTATGAGTCAATTCATATCCTTGTTGGAATTCCGGATGACTGTTATCCAAAGAAAAATTCTCTTCCTTTGCCGGAATCTCTAGTTTGCGAAATTCAAGTTAGGACAATTTTGCAGGACGCATGGGCGGAAGTTGAGCACGAGCTTATCTACAAGTCGGAATTTACGCCGTTCGACATGCCTTTAAGACGGAAACTTGCTTCTATTAATGCGAGCCTGACTCTTGCCGACATCATTTTCCAGGAAATTAGAGATTATCAGAAAAAACTGCAGAAAGAGGTCGAGGCAAGGCGCGAGTCATTTTATGAAAAGGCAGATGAGCTTACGCTGAATGAAAAATCCGAGAAAAAGGAAAATCTTGAAACTGAAAATATCAACAGAGTTTCTCCTTATGTTCACGGAACAATAGACGATTTGATTCTTGAGGCGATCCAGGCGCATAACCATGGAGAAGTTGATAAGGCTGTGGAAATTTATTCTGTCATCATAAATTCAAAGCCAACTCCGTCGAACGCTGTTCTCGCTGTTATTCACAAGCACCGCGGCATGGCTTATTTTGCGATGAACAATTACCAGGCCTCTCTTGAGGATTTTAAAGCGAGCATAAAATATGATAAAAATGCTTTCCGGTCATATTATTATATTGGAATTGTTTTAAGCATCATGGACAAGCAGAAAGAGGCCGTGGATGCTTTTACAAAGTCTCTTGAATTGAATGAATATCAGTCGCACGCGCATTTTAGGAGGGCAGTTTCTTATTTTAAGCTCGGCGAATACGAGGAATCGTTGAACGATTTGAATGCATCTCAGTCGCTCGGGCTGGACGACAAGGAAACTGAAGCTTTGCATTCAAAACTTATGGAAAAATTCGGCATGAAGATGTAAAGTATTTGTCTAATGGGTGTCGCAAGTATCGAAAAACGTTTTTTGCTTTCTTGCCGCAAGGAAATGCAGGCGCAGATTGCAGAGGCAGACGGAAACGAAGTTTTTTTTGTCGGAAAAATAGACGATGACGGCGTTGTAGTTTCGGTCCAGGCCTTTGCGCGCGGAAATATAAATTCTGTTCCTGTAAACTTTTCTGCGGCGCGGCAGGGCTCGGTTTTAATTCATAATCATCCTTCTGGAAATCTCCATCCTTCAAGCGCAGATTTGAACATCGCTTCTGACTGTTCCGAGCGCGCGCAGGGATTTTATATCATAAACAACGATGTTTCTGATGTCTACGCGGTTATGGAGCCGATTCCGCCGAAGAAAACAATAAAGCTTGACGAAGAGAAGACTTCAGAATATCTGGCGTCTGGCGGGCCGCTTGCGAAAATTTCTGATTCTTTTGAAGAACGGCCGAGTCAGATAGAGCTCGTGAAAAAAATCGCTGAGACTTTCAATGACAATGCTGTCGGAGTTTTTGAGGCCGGAACCGGAGTTGGAAAATCTTTCGCATATTTAGTTCCCTCAATGCTGTGGGCTTTGTCAAACAAAGAGCGTGTTGTGATTTCAACCGGAACGATAAACTTGCAGCAGCAGCTTTCTGAAAAGGACATTCCGCTGGCGGAAAAAATTATCGGAAAGAAAGTAAAGTCGGTTCTTGTGAAGGGCAGGCAGAATTACGTGTGCCTAAGGCGGCTTTCCGACGCCGTGAACGACCGCGAGCTTTTTAGCGACGACACTGAGATTATTGAGAAAATCGACTCGTGGGCAAAAGAAACTTCAAGCGGAAGCCGGAGCGATCTTAGCTTTAATCCGCCTGAAAATGTCTGGCAGCGCGTTAATTCCGAAGCCGACGCCTGCATGGGCCTGCGTTGTCCGAACCGCGAGAAATGCTTTGTCATGAAAGTGCGGAAAGAGGCGAGCGACGCGAATATTCTTGTTGTGAATCATCATATGCTTTTTGCGGACATTGAGTCGAGAATGCAGGGCGCGGGCTACGAAGACACAGCTGTTCTTCCGCCCTACAAGCGCGTTGTCTTTGACGAGGCGCATGGAATTGAAGACGCGGCGACAAGTTTCTTTTCAAATTCGCTCACTCGGTTCAGAATCATAAAACAGCTGAACCTTTTGTACCGGCAGAGAAAAACTTCCGCCACCGGTTTTTTGTTCACGCTGAGCGCGCTTTCTAGAATTGAGGACAAGTCGCAGGAGGCAATAACTGAAATCGGGAAAATAAAGGAGGCAATTTCAGGCCTTGAAAATGCGACGCAGAATCTCCTTGGCAACAGCTTTAACGTCAGGCTTTTTGCCGGAAACAGCCGTCTTTTTGGCCAGGTTTTCAAGGAGTTCTCTGTGCTTCAGTCCCATTTAGTTTCTTTTACCGGAATTCTCCGTGAAATTCTTGACGGAATTGAAACAGAAGACCGTGACAATTCCTCCGTTTACGAGACAAAGTCAATCTTGCGCCGTCTTGATGACGCGGCTCTTGTCTGCAAGAATTTTACGGAATGGGACGAGCATCCGGATCTTGTTTTTTGGATTCAGGCGAAGAAACTGCCTCCGTCGCTTTCGAAGAATTTTGAAAATCCTGTTTTCTATGAGTATTACCAGACTCCGCTTGACATTGCGCCAATGATGAATTCCGGCGTTTTTGAGCCTCTTGACTCTGTCGTCTGCACATCGGCGACAATTGGAATCGGCGGAAAGTTTGATTTCTGGAAAAAACGCACAGGCGTAAGCTTCGTTGAAAAAGAGCGCGTAAAATCAGGCGAATTTTTGTCTCCGTTTCCTTATGACAAAAATATGATTTTCTGCGTTCCAAGCGACGCGCCTTTCCCTGACAATGAAAATTTCCAAAGCTATGTGGAAGACGCAATTGTCCAGCTGATTAAAGCCGCCGGCGGAAAAACTCTGGTTCTTTTTACGGCCTATGATTCTCTCCGCCATGCGTGCGACACGGCCCGGACAAAATTGCGCTCGTCTGGAATTCAAGTTTTAAAGCAGGGCGATGATGACCGTTTCCGCTTGCTTTCTTTGTTCAAGAATGACAAGGAGAGCGTTCTGTTCGCGACGGATTCGTTTTGGGAAGGAGTTGATGTTCCCGGAGAATCCTTGAGCCAGGTGATAATTGTAAAGCTTCCTTTCGGAGTTCCGAATGATCCTGTTTTTGCCGCAAGAAGCGAGCAGATTACAAAGCGCGGCGGCAGCCCGTTTATGGAGCTCAGCGTTCCTGAGGCCGTCATAAAATTCCGCCAGGGCTTCGGCCGACTGATACGGCGCGGAGACGACAAAGGCGCAGTGGTTGTTCTTGACAGAAGAATTGTGGAAAAACAGTACGGAAGAATTTTTACTTCTAGCGTTCCGATGACAAGGCGGCTCTACAAGCCTTTAAACGAAATCTTGCCTGAAATCAGCAGAATGTGCATAAAAAAGCCGTAAAACCCAAAGTGCACTTATGAGCTTTACGGCATTATTTAAAAGTTGAACGTTTCCAATTGAACTAAAAAAATCTAAAAATTAATTTCATTCAATTAAACCAAAGACTCAAAATCTCATTTGAAATCTTTTGGACGACGCTCTACACGCTTGCATTTCTGGCATTCAGCATAGTTCTTAAGTCTGCCATTTTCAAGCTTTGTTTTCATCTCAATTTCACCACCACAAGTGCAGAAGAATTTCTGTGTAGCAACTGTAGTACGAGAGTTTTTTGATGCACCAGCCATTTCTAGCCTCCATTAATAATCGATTATCTAAATAATATATATGTATTTTCTCGCTTCGTCAATATCGAAATTAATTCATATTTAGAACTGCGAATTTAAGCTTATTTTGGGTGTTCCCTGCCGTCCGGCAGGTCGCGCTTTTCGAGGTTCCGCTATCGCTCCATTGTCAGCAGCTTTCAGCTGCCTCCAACGCTTCGCGCCTCTACAATCGCTAACACGTTTTTTTAATATTTCCGCAAGTTTTTTTTCATCTTACTTGCTGAAAAAATCCTCAAGTCTAACTCCTTCGCCGCTATTTACATTTTTTGTAAGTTTTGCGCCAATCACTTCGTCTAAAAAGTCCGGATGAATTCCTGGAGTCAGAATTTTCTCAGTCCTTAAAATTCCAATGTCCTCTTTTCTGACCGTTTCGCCGGCTTTCATTCCGCGCATAAAATGCAGGCTTCTGTTTGTGCGGCCGTAGTTTGCTTCTTCGGCCGGAGCGAGCTTTTTAATTCCATTTCCGAGGCATTTTTCAACGCGTCCGCCAAATCCGCCGTCGGTTTTAAGCTGGTTTATTATGTAATTTTCAGCTTTCTCGCCGTATTGACGGAAAATCGCCTCGCACTGGCGGATGCAGTGGCTCATCAGCGCGAACTGTTCGCCTTCAAGCGCGACAGGATCGTCAAGGCCGTCCGTTTTTTTGCTCAAAGTGATATGTTTTTCTATCATTTTTCCGCCGACAGCGCAGGCAAGCGACGGAACTAAAACCGGATCAAGAGAATGGTCCGAAACTCCAGCGTCAACTCCAAAAATATTTGAGAGATTTGGAATAAGGCGCAGATTGTATTCTTCTTCCGGCGCGGGATAAAAAGTTATGCAGTGCAAAAGCGTTGTTTTTTCAGTTCCGAGAATTTCAAGCGCGCGTTCAATGTCTTTTAGCTTTGAAACGCCAGAAGAAACTACAACTGGAATCATTTTTGATTTTCTGAATTCCGCCAGCGATTTTAAAAGCGGAATGTGGTTCAGTTCTGGAGAAGCGATTTTAACTGCGTCTGGATTTATTTCAAGAAGCTCTTCAAGGCTTTTTAGTCCGAAAGGCGAGCAAATAAATTTCGCGCCTTTTGAATGAACATAATCCAGACAATCTTTATAGAAAGATTTTGGCATTTCAAGCGACTTGAACCTGTCATAAAGCCGCGTTTTTCCGCCGGGAAGATTTACAAATCCTGTGTCCGGATGAAGAATTTCGTCAGCATAAACCCACTGGAATTTTACAAAATCCGCGCCGCTTTCAACTGAAGTGTCAATCAGTTTTTTAGCTTTTTCAAAATCTCCGCCGTGGGAAGTTCCGATTTCCGCAACAATTTCCATTTTTTTCTCCGAAACAAATTTTTAATCATAAAAAACTTTAAATTTATTTTAACTTAGATTTTATTGTGTTACAATTACAAATATGTTAGGTAAAATCGTAAAACTTTTTAAGGCTTTTAACGCAAATGTAAATCCCGGAGAAATTGCCCATGCGTTTTCATGCGGCTTGCTTCTTGGATTTCTTCCGAAAAGCAACCTTCTTTGGTATTTGATTTTTGTCTTTTTCCTTTTTGTAAGAATCAACAAGCCGATGTATCTTCTGATGACGTTGCTTGGCTCGGCGCTTGCGGTCGGGCTTGATCCTCTTTTTGACATCATTGGCTATCAAATCCTTACAATTGGTTCTCTGCAGAATTTCTATGCGTCGCTTCTTGAAATTCCGTTTGTCGCGTTCACAAAATTCAACAACACAATCGTGATGGGTTCTCTTGCCTTTGGAATTGTGCTTTATGTTCCGTTTTATTTTCTTGGAAGACTTATCGTTTTTGCTTGGAGAAAATGGCTCACGCCGGTTTTGAATAATTCACGGGTTTTCAAGGCGATTTACAAACTTCCGCTGATTGAAAAAATTGTCTCGCTTGCAGGAGAAAAATGATGGAAAACAGGAATGAAATTCAGAAATCTCAAAATACAACAGACGAAAAATCTTTAAAATCAAAAAAAGAAAAGAAATCAAAAGTTGAAAAAAAAGTTTCTGCAAAAAAACTTCCGTCGCTTTTTAAAAAATCATACACGGAAAAAGAAATTGAAAAAAAACTTTTGAAAAAACTTTATGTCGAATCTGACAAAGACGCTGTAAAATCTCTTTTTACGGAAAAAATTCTAAAGGGAAAAACAGAAAAGCTTAGAGCAGATCTGACAAAAGAATATACAAAATCTGAAATTAAGCATTTTAAGAAAGTTGCAAAAGAAATAAAGAAAAACAAGGGCAGGGTAAGATTCGTTCCTCTTGCCGCCGTTGTCGGCTTTATCGCCGCCATTGTGATTGTTGCCGGAATTTTTAAAAATCCTGTTGCAAAAAAATTGATTGTTTCGGGCTGCGAGGGCGTTTTTGGCGCAAAGACAAGCGTAAAATCCGTAAATGTAAAGCTTCTCGGAATTACAGTTGACGTAAAAGGACTTTCTATCGGAAATAAGAATTCTGACGGCGGAATGAAAAATCTTTTTGACGCCGACATAAAAATCAACGCGAGCCTTGCAAGCGCGCTCCGTGGAAAATTTGTTTCAGATGTTGTTTCCGTTACAAATATGGAATTTGGCCGCGGGCGTACAGAAAAAGAAGGTTCGTGCCTTTTGCCTTCAAAAGCGAAAAAAATTGAAAAACAAACTTTCGCAGACTCTTCATTTATGAAAAGTGTAAAGGCAAAGTCAGAAAATGCTGTCGCCGACTTGAAAAATCAGGTTGAAACTTTGCTTGGCGGCTCAAATGCCGAAGAAATTTGGAAAAACCTTGAGTCGCAGATAAAGACAAAGGACGCTGCCAATCAGCTGAAAAGTGAGTCTTTGGCTCTTGTTGAAAAATGGAAGGCGAAGCCGGATGAGATAAAATCTTCTGCGGAAGAAATCGCCGCGAAGGTCAAGAAATTCCAAAATTTGAATGTAAAGAAAATGTCTCCGTCTGAAATCGTTTCGGCTATATCTGATGTAAAATCTACTTTGGCTGAAATTGAGTCCCTTTCAAAATCCGCATCTTCAATAAAAGACGATATTGATTCTGATAAGAAAACTCTTGACTCCGCCGTAAAAAATCTAAAAGACGCGCTTGATTCCGACAAAGCTCTTGCTGAAAACATTGTAAACACTGTGAAAAATGCCGGTTCAATTTTAACTTCGGCCTTGGATACTGTCGGCTACGATATGCTCGGAAAATATTATCCTTACGCAAAGCAAGGAATTAACTATGCGCTTCAGATGAAAAATAATTCTTCCGCATCATCTTCAGAAAATAAAAAATCTTCTGCAAAAGCAAAAGGCAAAACCGGAAGAATGAAAGGAACGACTTTCTGGTACGGAACTGAAAAACCTGCGGTCTGGGTAAAACTTGTTGAAGCTTCCGGAACTGATTTTACTGGAAAAATTCAAAATATTTCTTCAGATCAGGATTTGATTGGAAAGCCTTTGACTGGAAACGCTGATTTTAGCGCGAAAGGAATTACGCATGACGCAAAGCTTGTTCTTGACGCGCGTTCTAAAACTTCAAATCCATTGATTTCTGTCAATTATTCAGGAGATGGATTTAAGGCTGATATTGATGGAGAAAAAATTGCCGCCGCGTCTGGAATTCCTTCAATTTCTGGAACGACAAAAATTACTTTGGCTGGAACTGCGGACGCTGACAGATTTTCTGCGAGCGGAAATTTGACTTTGAACAACGCTGTTTTGACATCAGATGGATTTGGAAATGATAAAATTGATAAATATTATCAGCAGGCTCTTTCTTCTGTAAAAAATCTTGCCCTTGGATATAAAGCCGCTTTTTCTGAGAACGATGGCGTGAATCTTTCGCTGTCAGGAAATTACACTGAAGTTTTTGCAAAAGCTCTCAGTTCTGTGGCCGCAAGCGTTGGCGCTGATGCAAAGGCTGAGATTCAAAAGAGAATCGCTGAAAAAACTGATGAATATTCTGGAGAAGCGCTGGCGAAATTCTCTGAGTTTACAGGAATATCAACTGATGTAAATACACAAATCCGCAGTATTGATGATATGAAAAAAGTTCTCAATGAAAAACTTGCCGAACTTTTAAAACAGCAGACTGATGCCGCGAAAAACAAGGCCGTAGAGAAAGCTTCTGAAGCTATAAAAGGAAACAAAGCTGCGGAAGAAGCCGCTTCGGCTGCATCAAATTTGTTGAAGCAGTTTGGCCGTTAGTCATTCTATTTACATAGTTTATTTTTTATGATATTCTGTAATATCGATTCGTAATCTTATTTTTAGGAGTGTTCCATGTCTGGACATAATAAATGGTCAACCATTA
>CAZIFO010000048.1:0-11034 GCA_964538245.1 uncultured Treponema sp. | reverse complement strand
CAGCAGCTTTCAGCTGCCTCCAACGCTTCGCGCCTCTACAATCGCTAACACGTTTGCTTTAAAAATATTTTTTTTTGAAGCATTTAAAAACTACTTGCTTATAAAATCATCAAATCTAACGCCTGCGCCGCTTTTCACATTCCGTGTAAGATTCGCGCCAATCACATCTTCTAAAAAATCTGGATGGATTCCCGGCGTTAAAATCTTTTCCGTCCGCAGAACGCCTATGTCATTTTTTGTGACTTTTTCTCCGGCTTTCATATCACGCATAAAATGCAGGCTTCGGTTCGTTCTTCCGTAGTTTTGCTCTTCTGACGAGGCAAGCTTTTTGATTCCGTTTCCAAGACACTTTTCAACTCTCTCGCCGAATCCGCCGTCAGTTTTGAGCTGGTTTATAATATAATCCTCCGCCTTTTCTCCGTACTGGCGGAAAACCGCCTCGCACTGGCGTACGCAATGGCTCATCAGCGCGAACTGTTCGCCTTCAAGCGCCACCGGATCGTCAAGGCCGTCAGTTTTACGGCTCAACGTGATGTGCTTTTCAATCATTTTTCCGCCGACTGCGCAGGCAAGCGACGGAACTAAAACTGGATCAAGCGAATGGTCTGAAACTCCAGCGTCAACTCCAAAAATCCTGGAAAGATTTGGAATAAGGCGCAGATTGTATTCTTCTTCCGGAGCCGGATAAAAAGTTATGCAGTGAAGAATCGTCACGTTCTCAGTTCCCAGAATTTCAAGCGCGCGCTCAATGTCTTTGAGCTTTGAAACTCCGCTTGAAACGGCAATTGGAATTTTGTTAGACTTTCTGAATTCTGCAAGAGATTTTAAAAGCGGAATGTGATTAAGTTCTGGTGAAGCGATTTTCACAGCGTCGGGAGAAATTTCCAAAAGTTCCTCTAGGCTTTTTAATCCAAAAGGCGAGCACATAAATTTCGCGTTTTTCGAATGAACGTAGTCGAGGCAATCTTTATAGAAGGATTTTGGCATTTCAAGCGACTTGAATCTGTCGTAAAGCCGCGTTTTTCCACCAGGAAGATTCACAAATCCAGTGTCCGGATGCAAGATTTCGTCAGCATAAACCCACTGGAATTTCACAAAGTCCGCTCCGCTTTCAACTGAAGTGTCGATTAATTTTTTCGCCTTTTCAAAATCTCCGCCGTGTGAAGTCCCGATTTCCGCAACAATTTCCATCTTTTCGCCTTTTGATTTTTAATTTTCTCAAAAAATTTGTTATGAATTTATTTTAACTTAGTTTTTCTTGTGTTACAATTAAGATATGTTAAATAAACTTATCAAGCTTTTTAAGGTCTTGAACGCCAACGTGAATCCTGGAGAAATTGCGCACGCTTTTTCCTGCGGTTTGCTCCTCGGATTTTTGCCGAAGAACAATCTCCTTTGGTATTTGATTTTTATTTTCTTCCTTTTTGTGAGAATCAACAAGCCGATGTATCTTTTGATGACGCTTTTAGGCTCTGCCTTGGCTGTCGGACTTGATCCGCTTTTCGATATGATTGGCTATCAGATTCTGACAATTGACGGACTTAGGAATTTCTACGTATCGCTTCTTGAAATTCCGTTTGTTGCGTTCACAAAATTCAACAACACAGTTGTGATGGGCGCGCTTGCCTTTGGAATCGTGCTTTATGTTCCGTTCTATTTTCTTGGAAGATTCTTTGTGTTCGCCTGGAGAAAATGGATTGCTCCGATTTTGAACAACTCGAAAGTTTTCAAGGCAATCTACAAGCTTCCTCTGGTTGCAAAAATTGTCTCAATGGCGGGAGGAAACTAAGATGGAAAACAATGAGAATCAAAATAAAAATGAAATCGTGAAATCAAGTGGGACAAAGCCTGCAAAAGTAAAGAAAGAAAAAAAGCCGAAGAAGGAAAAAATTGTGAAAAAAATTCCGGCGAAAAAACTTCCTTCACTTTTCAAAAAAGCCTATACAGAGAAAGCGCTCGAGAAAAAACTTCTTAAAAAACTTTATGTCGCCGCTGACAAGGAAGCGGTCAAAAATCTTTTTACGGAAAAAATTCAGAAAGGAAAGACTGAAAAACTCAAAACTGACTTGACGAAAGAATACACAAAATCTGAAATCAAGCATTTCAAGGAAATCGCGAAGTCAATCAAGAAAAACAAGGGCAGGGTGAAGCTCGTTCCGCTTGCGGCGGTAGTTGCGTTTATCGCGGCTCTCGTGATTGTGATTGGAATTTTCAAAAATCCTTTCGCAAAAAAAGTGATAATTTCAAGCTGCGAAGGAATTTTCGGAGCGAAGACAAGCATCAAGTCAGTGAACGTGAAGCTTCTCGGAATCACAATCGACATAAAAGGGCTTTCAATCGGAAACAAGAATTCTGAGAACGGAATGGAAAATTTGTTTGACGCGGACATAACGCTTGACGTTGACTTGGCGAGCGCGTTGCGCGGAAAATTTGTTTCAGATGAAATTTCCGTGACGAATATGGAATTTGGACGCGAAAGAACTGAAAAAGAAGGCTCGTGCCTGCTTCCTGCGAAGGCGAAGAAAATTGAGAAAGAAGCGGCAAAAGACTCGGCTTTTATGGACAGCGTGAAGGCAAAATCCCAGAACGCGATTGCTGATGTGCGCACTCAAGCTGAGTCTTTGCTTGGCGGCTCGACTCCGGACGAAATCTGGCAGAATCTCCAGTCGCAGATAAAGACGAAAGATGCGGCCGAGCAGCTTAAAACTGAGACTCAGGATTTGGTTGAAAAATGGAAGGCGAAGCCAGAAGATCTAAAAAAACAGGCGAATGATTTGCAGGTGAAAGTCAAGAAATTTCAGAATTTGAACGTAAAAAATATGAAACCAGAAGAAATCCCTGCGACAATCAAGGAACTTCAAACCGCGCTCGGTGAAATCGACTCGCTTTCAAAAACAGCGGCTTCAATCAAGGACGAAATTGAGTCGGATAGAAAAACTCTTGAAAACGCGGCAAAAAATATGACCGATGCAACCGCTTCCGACAAGGCTTTGGCTGAAAATATGGTGAACACCGTGAAAAACGCAGGCTCAATCTTGACTTCCGCGCTCGACACAGTCGGCTACGATATGCTCGGAAAATATTATCCTTACGCGAAGCAGGGAATCAACTACGCGCTCCAGATGAAAAACAACTCTTCCGCAAGCTCGTCTTCAAAAGAGAAAAAAGTCAAGAAATCATCTAAGAACGTTAAAGGCAAGACCGGAAGAATGAAGGGAACGACTTTCTGGTATTCAACTGAAAAGCCTGGAGTCTGGGTCAAGCTTGTTGAAGCGTCTGGAACGAATTTCAAAGGAAATTTCAAGAACATTTCTTCAAACCCGGATTTAATCAACGTGCCTTTGACTGGAAACGCTGACTTTACTGCGAAAGAAATCGCACACTCGGCTAATTTGATTGTTGACGCGAGAAGCAAGACTTCAAATCCATTGATTACGGTCGGCTATACAGGCGATGGATTCAATGCAAATGTGGATGGAAGTAAAATCGCATCAGCTTCGGGAATTCCTTCAATCACAGGAAAAACAAAACTCACTTTGAAAGGAACTGCTAGCGCGGACGAGTTCTCAGCAAGCGGAAACATCAGCCTGAATCCAGTGTCTTTGATTTCCGACGGATTTGGAAATGAGAAAATCGACAAATATTACCAGGAAGCGTTGGCTTCGGTAAAAAATCTTGCGCTCGGCTACAAAGTCGCTTTCTCTGAAAAAACTGGAGTTGACTTGTCATTGTCCGGAAACTACACGGACGTTTTTGCGAACGCTTTGAGCTCAGTCGCGGCGAGCATCGGGGCGGACGCAAAAGCAGAGATTGAAAAGAGAATCACTGAGTACACAAGCAAATATGCAAGCGATGCTTTCGCTAAAGTTTCTGAATTCACAGGAATTTCAAGCGACGTGACGACTCAAATCAGCAGTATCGACGATATGAAGAAAGTCCTTAATGACAAGATTTCTGAGCTTGAGAACCGGACGAAAAACGCAGTGAAGAACCAGGCGGAGGAAAAGGCGACTGAGGCTTTGAAGAACAACAAGGCTGCCTCGGAAGCGACGAAAGCGGCTTCAGGTTTGTTGAAGAGGGTCGGAAGATAGAAACTTGTGAATCAAGATGATATTTACACAGTCTTCTATTTATGATATTCTGTAACATCGATTCTTAATCTTATTTTTAGGAGTGTTCCATGTCTGGACATAATAAATGGTCAACCATTAAACATGCTAAGGGCGCGGCTGATGCAAAAAGAGGCGCTCTCTTTACAAAACTCATCAAGGAAATTTCTATCGCTGCAAGCATGGGCGGCGGCGACCCAGATGCAAACCCTCGTCTTCGTGCGGCAATTGTAAAAGCGCGTGCGGCTTCAATGCCAAAAGACAATATTGAACGTGGAATTAAAAAGGGAACCGGTGAACTTGGCGGCGGAACTTATGAAGAGCTTACTTATGAAGGATATGCTCCAGGCGGAGTTGCGGTTCTCGTTGAAGTTCTTACAGACAACCACAACCGCGCTGCTGCAAATGTCCGCAATATTTTCAATAAAACAGGCGGAAACCTTGGAACAACTGGTTCTGTTTCCCGCATGTTCGAGCGCAAAGGTGTAATTGAGTACGATGCTGACAAGATTTCAGAAGATGAAGTTATGGAAGCTGCTTTGGATGCCGGTGCAGAAGACGTTGTAAATGAGGATGGTGTTATCACTGTCACAACAGCTCCGAATGATTTTACAGCTGTAACTGAGGCTCTTGAAAAGAAAGAAAAGCCAGTTGATGATAAAAAGAAGAAAGATGACGACGAAGAAGATCCTTGGAAGCCGCTTTCTGCTGAAGTTGCCATGGTTCCGCTTTCTTACACATCTGTTGACAAAGAAACAGCAGCCAAGGTTCAGAAACTTATCGACCGTCTTGAAGAGGATGATGATGTTCAGAACGTTTGGACTACTGTTGAGTATCCAGATGACTTTGAGCCAGAAGCGTAAGTTTTCTGCTTAATTTGATAGGCCCGCTTTAACGGCGGGCTTTTTTTATGTCTTTAAAAGAAAATGCTTTCAAGAAGAATCATTGGAATTGATCCTGGTCTTGCACATACAGGATTTGGCGTTATTGACGCTGTCGGAAACAACATACGGCTTGTAAGCTACGGCGTGATTGAAACTTCTTCTGATGAGGAGCACGGAGTCCGGCTTCTTTCAATCTATAACCGTTTCCAGGCTGTTCTTCAGGAATTCAGGCCGCAACAGGCTGGGATGGAGGAGCTTTACTTTGCGCGGAATGTCTCTAGCGCACTTGGGGTCGCCGAGGCAAAGGGCGTTGTCACAATGTGCCTTGCGCAGAATGTTATTCCGCTCAATATGTACCGGCCAAACCAGATAAAATATGCTGTTACTGGGACCAAGACCGCTGATAAAAAAACTGTGGAGCAGTATGTTAAAATTCTCTTGAACCTTGAAGTTGAGCCAAAGCCTGACCATGCCGCCGACGCGCTCGCTGCTGCGATTACGCTTGTTTTTAGCACGCCGCATATGGCATTGAAAATCTAATGATTTTTATTGACTTTACGTTTAATCATCATTATATTTATTAATAGTAGTTTTAATTTGGGGGTGTACTGGTTTCGACGATTGTGTTTAAGGCACTTGCTGCATGTGGGAGTCAAGGTTCCCTAAACTGAGAAAAAATAACTGCAATTTTCGAAAGAAAAGAAGAGGAAGTTGTTGAGACTTCTTCTGCAGAAGCTCTCGCTGCCTAAGCGCGCTTGAGCCGGAACTTACAAGACGCTGTTCCTAGCCTTGTAACTTCCGTCATAAACAGGGACTTGCTGTGTGTTCCGTCTGGCGGGCACTACGGGACTTTTAGTCAGGCTACGGAGGAGACGCTTGTTATGCTGCTACCTTCTCCCGACAATTACCTCGCATAACTAAACATGTAGGTGCATTTGGCTTCCACTTTCGGACGCGGGTTCAATTCCCGCCATCTCCACAATTTTAGATTCGTAAAATCAATTTAAATGGAGATAAAAATGACTTCAAACCTCGTAGAAGATTACAAATCTTTTCTTAATAATGGAAAAACCGAGCGAGAATGTGTTTCTCAGCTGATTCTTTGGGCTGAGCAGGCTGGTTTTAAGGATGTTTACAAGACAAAATCATTAAAAGCCGGCGACAAGGTTTATGTTCAGAAAATGAACAAGGCCATTGCTCTTTTTGTTGTCGGCTCAGATCCGATTGAAAAAGGAATGAACATCCTTGGCGCGCATATTGACTCGCCTCGTCTTGATGTAAAACAAAATCCTCTTTATGAAAAAGACTTCGTTGTTTATTTAAATACACATTACTACGGCGGAATAAAAAAATATCAGTGGGTTACTCTTCCGCTTGCGATTCATGGCGTTGTCTGCAAAAAAGACGGCACGACTGTAAAAATCAATGTCGGTGAGAATGACGATGATCCTGTTTTCTGCATTTCAGATATTCTTCCGCATCTTGCTCAGAAGCAGATGAAGGAAACCGCCAGCGATTTTATTCCAGGCGAAAATCTTGATTTGATTCTTGGAAGCGGAAATCCTTCAAAAGATGACGACAAGGATTCTAAAAACAAATTGACTGCAAAAAAAGCAATCTTAAAAATTCTGAAAGAAAAATATGAAATCGACGAGGAAGATTTCGGTTCTGCTGAGCTTGAAGTTGTTCCTGCCGGAAAAGCCCGCGATCTAGGATTTGACCGCTCGCTGATTCTTGGCTACGGACAGGATGACAGAAGCTGCGCCTACACATCTGCGCGCGCTTTGATTGAGTCTTCCAAGGACACAAAAAGAACAAACTGTTGCCTTTGCGTTGATAAAGAGGAGATAGGAAGCGTCGGCGCGACTGGAATGGGCAGCCATTTCTTTGAGAATGCATTGGCGGAAGTTGTAGCGCGCTTGCCGGAAGGTTATTCAGAGCTTGCTTTGAGGCGCTGCCTTGCAAACTGCAATATGCTTTCAAGCGATGTGAACGCGGCCTTTGATCCGATGAACGCAGATTTGTTTGACCGTGACAACGCAAGTTTCCTTTCTGGCGGAATTGTGTTTAATAAATATACAGGGAGCCGCGGAAAGAGCGGGGCAAGCGATGCAAATCCTGAATTTATAGCGCGCCTCCGTGCTCTTCTTGACAATGCGAAAGTAAAATATCAGATGGCAGAACTTGGCAAGGTTGACCAGGGCGGCGGCGGAACTATCGCTTATCTTGCCGCAAAATATGGAATGAACGTTCTTGATGCCGGTGTTCCGGTTCTTAGCATGCATGCGCCGTGGGAAATCACTTCAAAAGAGGACATAAGCCAGGCTTTCAATGCATACAAAGCGTTCCTGACGTTGGAGTAATTGATAATCTGATAATCAAAAAAAACAAACGGATTTGTTCGCGGCTGACACCGCTCACTTTTTAAATGTGAAGGACGTTAGCCCTGAGCCAATCCGTTTGTTTTATATTCAAGAAGTTTTATATGCTGAAACCTACGCGCTCTTTTGCTCTATTAAAAGGGTCTGCAAATTTGGCTTCGTATTTCCAGTTACAATATCTTTTGTTACAACGAGTTTTTTCTGTCCCTTGATGCTTGGTGCCTCGTACATCAAGTCCATTAACATTTTTTCAACGATTGAGCGTAGTCCGCGCGCTCCTGTTTTCTGCTTGATTGCAATGTCCGCAATCTCGTCAAGCGCTTCTGGCGTGAATTCCAAGTCCAAGTCGTCCATCGCAAAACTTTCCTTGAACTGCTTTACAATCGCGTTTTTCGGCTCGGTCAAGATTTTTGTTAAATCGTCTTTTGTAAGCTCCTTGAGCGCAACAGTAATCGGCATACGTCCAATCAGCTCCGGAATGATTCCGAATTTGACCAAGTCGTCCGGCGTACACTGGTTCAAAAGCTCCATTCTCGCTGTCTCGTCCATTTCACCTACATTAGAGCCGAATCCAAGCGAATGAGCCGCGACACGCTGCTCGATGATTTTGTCAAGCCCGACAAACGCTCCGCCCAAGATGAACAGAATGTTTGAAGTGTTAATTTGAATCATATCCTGGTTCGGATGTTTTCTTCCTCCCTGCGGTGGAACTGAAGCGACTGTTCCTTCAATGATTTTCAAAAGAGCCTGCTGAACGCCTTCTCCGCTTACATCGCGCGTAATCGAAGTGTTCTCGCTTTTGCGTCCGATTTTATCAATTTCATCAATAAAGACAATTCCGCGCTCCGCCGCCGGGACATTTCCGTCAGCCGCGTTTATCAGCTTTAGAAGAACGTTCTCGACATCTTCTCCGACATAGCCTGCCTCAGTTAGCGTTGTCGCGTCCGCAATCGCAAACGGAACTTTGAGCTTTTCCGCCAAAGTGCGCGCTAGCAAAGTTTTTCCGCTTCCTGTCGGTCCTATTAAAAGTACGTTTGATTTTTCAATCTTGACATCATCTTTCTTGCCCTGGTCAAGCTTCGACATTCTTTTGTAATGGTTGTAAACTGCGACCGAAAGAGCTTTTTTTGCGTAATCCTGGCCGATTACGTATTCATCAAGATAAGCCTTGAATTCTCTCGGTGTCGGAACTTCGCTCATGTCAATCGGCTCGACAGTTTTTTCCATCTGTTCGACCATTTCTTCGCAGACAGCCACGCATTTGTCGCAGATAAAAATTGTGTTCGACGGATTCGCCACGAGATGCCTTTTGTCGGTTCCCGGCTTTCCGCAGAAAGCGCAATATTGTATGTTGCTTTTGTCAAAAAATTTCATCTGATTCTCCTAAAAAAATCGTTTTACGCTTCGTTTCCTCTGCGAGCCATCACTTTGTCGATAAGCCCGTAAGTTTTCGCTTCGTCCGCAGTCATAAAAAAGTCGCGCTCCATATCTTTCGCAATCTGCTCCTCTGTTTTTCCAGAATCTTCTGCGAGATATTTGATTGAAAGCTTTTTCATCCTGATGATTTCTTTCGCCTGGATTGCAATGTCGCTTTCCTGTCCCTGGACTCCGCCGCGCGGCTGGTGAATCATCACTCTGCTTGAAGGAAGCGCGAATCGTTTTCCTTTCGTTCCGCCCGCAAGAAGAATCGCCGCCATTGAAGCCGCCTGGCCTAGACAGATTGTCTGGATGTCGCATTTCACATATTTCATTGTGTCGTAGATTGCAAGTCCCGCTGTGACGCTTCCGCCAGGTGAGTTTATGTAAATGCTGATGTCCTTGTCCGGATTTTCTGACTCAAGAAAAAGAATCTGCGCGACAACCAGATCAGCATTCAAGTCATTGATTTCGCCGTCGATAAAGACGATTCTTTCTTTTAAAAGTCGTGAAAAAATATCGTATGAACGCTCGCCGTTTCCTGTTTTTTCGATTACAATCGGAATGTTGTTGTTCATCTGGACGTTCTGCTTAGTTTCAAAATTCATAAAATTCTCCATTAGAAGTATTATATCGTAAATATAGTAAAAAATCTCTATCTTGGCAAAAAATCTGCAAAAAAAAATGTTCCCTTGAAAAAATCAAAGGAACATTTTGATTGAAAAAAAGATTTTCAAAAAATTACTGGCGTTTCATAAGCTCGTCGAAAGAAATCTTGTCGCCTTTTGAAACTTTCACTTCATCAAAAATCTGCTTGTAAAGCTTCTGTTCCTTTGTGTCGTCGATAAGATATTCTTTTGAGCGCGGATCAGAATAGTGATTCTTGACTTCATCAAGTGTAAGTCCGTTGTCGTCAGCGATTTTCTGATACTGAGCGTCGATTTCCTCCGGAGTTACGGAAATATTTCTTGCTTTCAAGAGTGAGTCAACAATGATACGGCTCTTGAGCATTTTTTCTGCGTCGCCGGTCCATTCCTTGAGCATATCTTCCTTTTTCTGGCCAGATGATGAAACTATTCTGTCAAGCTCTTCCGGAGTTGTCTGGAACTGCTGAGCCATCATTCTCCATCTTCCGTCAAGCTCGGCGTTCAGCATGCTCTGAGGAATCTCAAACTGATTTTTCTCGATAAGCTGTGTGAGCAAGTCGTTGACTTTAAGTTCGTTGATTTTGCGCTCTTTTGTTGTCGCAAGTCGTTTTGTGATGTCATTTTTGAGGTCGTCGAGAGTCTTGAATTTCTCGTTGACATCCTGTGCCAAGTCATCGTCCAAAGCCGGAAGATTGCGGATTTTAATCTGAGTGACTGTGACTGAATATTTTTTTGTCTTTCCAGCCAAGTCTTTGTCAGTTTCTGTCTTCGGGAATTTCTTTGTGATTTCTTTTGTTTCGTTTTTCTTCATTCCCAAGATTTCATCGTCAATCTTGTAGACATCTTCCGCTGTTCCGATGGTGAAAGTGAATCCGTTGCGTTTTGTTGACGCAATGTCTTTTCCTTCGTCATCTTTCTCAACAATGTTGATTGTGACGATGTTGTCTTTTTCAACTGTTCCGTTGTCGTCCTTGTCCTGGACAATTGCGTTTCTTTCCTGAATTGCTTTTAGCTCTTCCTGAAGTTCAGCGTCGCCGATTGAAACCTGTGGCTCTTTGATTTCGACGCCTTTGAAATCAGAAATTTCAACTTTCGGGAAAACGTCGTATGTGACTGTGTAAGTGAAATCTTTTGATGTGTCGAATTCCGGCATTTTATCCATAACCGGCTGCGCATACGGAAGAGGGCGGTTTTCAGTTTCCTTGTCGTCTGAGAAAATCTCGTTCAAAGACTTGTCTATAAGGTCGCTTGCCGCTTCCATTCTAATCTGTTCACCGTATTTGCGCTCAAGAACTGTCGCCGGAACGTGTCCTTTGCGGAATCCTGGAATCTGAACTTGCTTTGTGTATTTTCCAAGTGTTTCTTTGTAACTGTCTGCTACATCTTTTTTTGCAATTGTGACTGTGAGTTTTGCCGCTGAATGTTCCAGCTTTTCAATTTCTTTGGTGACTTTCACTCTAGGTTCCCCTTAAAATCTGAAATAAAAAAGGCGATTCAGATGAAATCCAAATCGCCCGAGTTAGAGCGGAAAACGGGATTCGGACCCGCGACATCCACCTTGGCAAGGTGGCGCGCTACCTCTGCGCTATTTCCGCAA
>CAZIFO010000047.1:0-11776 GCA_964538245.1 uncultured Treponema sp. | reverse complement strand
TAAAGGATTGCGCCTTTTTTGTAAATTTTTATAAAACTCGAAATTTGGGCTATATTAGAAAAAGTGACGGCGACAACGCAAGCGACTTTTTAAAGACAAATCTTCTACCGGAAAATTCGCTTGAAGATTTCAAAAAAAGAGTAAAATCCGCGGCGGATTTTTGCGAGGCAAACAACATAAAATTTCTTTTTGTAATCGGACCGAACAAACATTCGGTTTATCCAGAATTCTATCCGTTCCCGCGCCCGGATGGAAAAACACGCGCCGACCAAATCACAAATGCTTTTGACGAGCTAAAAGTTCCTTACGTTTTTCCGCGCGATTATCTTATTTCCTGCAAAAAGAATGAAAAAGCTCCTCTTTACTACGAGACAGATACGCACTGGAATCCGCTCGGAGCTTTTCATGCGGCGGAGAAAATAGTCCCGCTCATAGAATCGGATTTTCCAAAAACTCATTTTCCCAAGATTGAATACGAAACAACATGGAAAACAGAAATTACAGGCCACGACATTCTTCCGATGCTCGGAATTGAAAAGGCAAAATGCACAACAGTGAGCGTGCTTCCGAAAGATAAAAACGCGCGCTACGTTTACTTAAAAAACGAAGGGACAAACGGAGTCCACACAGTTTCAGAAGATAAAAATCTGCCGCGCGCGCTGATCTACCGCGACTCATTTTTTAGTGCGCTTGAGCCGTTCACATCTCCGCTTTTTTCCGAAGCGGAATATATCTGGAAACGCTTTGGCAGCGAAGACAAGGCGCACGTTCTTGAGTTCAAGCCGGACATTATCATTTTTGAAGCAGTGGAAAGAGCCGCAGATGCGATTTCTTTAATGAATTTTGGATAGAAACAAGGGTTAAAGGGAAAGAAGAAACCTTTTTGAAAAGGTGTCGTCTTTCCCTTGTTTTTTACATTGTTCTGATTACTTCGCAGAGAGAGTCCACGTCTTCCTTGGTTGTCGCCCAGCTTGTGCAGAAGCGGATTACTGTGTGATTCTCATCGTATTTTTCCATAAATCCGTACATGACTTTTTTCGCGAGGCTTTCAAGCTTTGAGTTCTCGATAACAAAGAAAACCTGGTTCGTCGGCGACTTAAAGTAGAGCTTGAATCCAGCGGCAACAAGCGCGTCCTGAATCTTTGCGGCGAAAGCGTCGGCAGATTTTCCGAGCTCAAAGTAAAGATTGTTCTTGAAAAGCTCGGCGAACTGGATTCCCGCAATTCTTCCCTTTGCCAAAAGCGCGCCGTGCCGCTTAATCTGCGTTATAAAATGCGGAATCAAGCCTGGATTCGGAAGAACCACAGCCTCGCCGAAAAGCGCGCCGCATTTTGTTCCGCCAATGTAAAACACGTCGCAAAGGCGCGCCAAATCTTCAAGCGAAACATCGTTCTCATCGCTTCCGAGCGCATAGGCAAGGCGCGCGCCGTCAACAAAAAGCGGAATCTTGCGCGAACGGCAGACTTCAGAAATCTCCGAAAGCTCTTTTTTTGAGTAAATTGTTCCGAACTCTGTCGGCTGCGAGATGTAGACCATTCCCGGCTCAACCATGTGCGTCCAGTTAGCGTCGTTGTAAAAATCCGCAAGATAAGACTCAATCTGCCGGGCGGAAATCTTGCCGCTCTCGCTTTTTAACGGAAGAACCTTGTGCCCGGTGAACTCGACCGCGCCCGCCTCGTGCACTGCGATGTGCCCGCTGTCGGCGCAAATAACGCCCTGCCAGCTTTTAAGAGCGCAGTCGATTATTGTCGCGTTGGTCTGTGTTCCGCCGGTTAAAATCTGAACCTCCGCCCTAGGCGCATTGCACGCCTTTCTTATTAAAGCGCGGGCCTCCTCTGAAAACTCGTCCTGGCCGTAGCCCGGAGTATGGAGAAGATTTGTCTCCGCAAGTTTCTTGATAAGAGCAGGATGCGCTCCTTCCATATAATCTGACTGAAAAGCAAGAACTGACATATTTACCTCTGGTTTTAGAAATGCAATTTTTTATGCGCGTTTTCGTTTTTCCGCGCGGCTAAAATTATCGCTTAAAATCCTAGGTTTCTCAATATCAGCTTAAAATCCCGGCATGCAGACTGACAAAAAATTAAAAGAAAACTGGCACAATTTTTGTTGACTACGTTATTATAACAGGCTCTAGAATGTTCCGTTATTCAAACAGAGGTTTATGGTCATTATGGAAAAAACTAGTATTATGCCTAATCCGCTAGGAACGGAGCGGATTGGAAAACTTATGGCAAGATTTGCTGTTCCGAGCATTATTGCCCTTGTTGTAAACTCGCTTTATAACATGGTGGACCAGATTTTTATCGGCAACGGCGTCGGCTACCTGGGAAACGCAGCGACCAATGTAATTCTGCCGTTAATGACAGTTGTTCTTGCTGTAGGCTTGATGTTCGGCGACGGCTGCGCGGCATTTATGGGCCTGAGCATGGGAAAAGGCAAAAACGACAGGGCCGCGAACGGAGTCGGCAACGCCATAGTTCTTACCATTGCTTTCGGCGTTATTTTTACTATTTTGTGCGAAATTCTTCTAGAGCCGCTCTGCTGGGTTTTCGGCGCGACAGAAAAATCAATATCTTACTGTATTGAATATGGAAGGCCGATTATTTTAGGGTTCACGTTCCTTTCAATTGACATGGCGTTCACAAGCATTATCCGCGCGGACGGAAGGGCGAACATCAGCTTGATTGGCATGCTTATAGGCTGCATCACAAATGTTATTCTAGATCCTATATTTATTTTTGTGTTCAAATGGGGCGTTGCAGGCGCAGGCTGGGCGACTGTCGCCGGTCAATTTCTAAATGCGGTCTACTTTATTTTTTGCATTGCGCACTGCAAAAATGTAAAATTAGAAAAACGGCATTTCTGTTTAAAATCAAGAATATGCGTCAAGATCTGCCTGCTCGGACTTTCCAGCTTTATTACACAGTTTGCGCTTGTAATCGTGATTGGAGTTGTAAACAACACATTGAAAATTTCTGGAGCAAAATCAATTTACGGTTCAGATATTCCTGTCTCTGCGATGGGCGTTGTAATGAAAGTGAGCCAGGTTCTTACCTCCATTGTGCTCGGCCTTGCCACAGGCATTCTGCCAATCATCAGCTATAACTACGGAAGCGGCCGGCATGACAGGGTAAAGAAGCTGGTCAAGAGAGCCATGTTTATCGGTTCCGCTGTTATTGTTATCGCGTTTTTTATCCTTGAAATCTGGCCGGTGCAGATTATCAGCATATTCGGCAATCAGTCCGAACTGTACATGAAATTCGCGCAAAAATGCATTCAGACTTATATGCTGGCATGTTTTACCGTCGGAGTAAGCATAATAACCGGCATTTTTTTCCAGGCGATTGACAAGCCGCTCCAGTCAACAGTTCTCTCGCTTCTAAGGCAAATAGTTGTGCTTGTGCCGTCCGTGCTGATTCTCGGCGCAGTCGGGGACGCGACAACAGTTCTCTGGGCCGGGCCGATTGCCGACAGCGTGTCTTTTATCATTTCCCTTGCCACATTAATATTTTGCTGGAAAAAAATATTCTATTAAGATAAGAGGCAAAATACCGGAAAATATATGAAAAAATATTTTACAATCAGCGAATTTGCAAAACTGCGGAACATAAATATCAACTCGCTGCGCTATTATGAAAAAATCGGCGTATTAAAACCGCATTATATTGATGAAAAAACCGGATACAGATACTATTCGCCTGAGCAAGTCTCTATTCTTGATATTATTCTTTTATGCATTAATTTCGGAATGCCGCTTAAAGAACTTGCAAAACATATTAACAGCAGCGACACAATAGACAACAAGGAACTGTTTGAAACCGGAAAGAAAATAGCCCAGGAGCGGATTTTCGACTTTCAGATGGAGCTTTCAAAAATTGAATATACATTGCGTTACCTGGAAGACAACCAAAAATTCATCAATGAAAAAGGACTTTATAAAAGAAATATCTCAAAGCGGACAGTCATCACAAAAGAATATACAGGAAGCCTGGGCGATGTACGCAAAGTTGAGATGGAGTCTGGAGAATTATACAATTATGCGCAGAGCAAAAAATTCTCGCCGGTTTTTCCTGCCGGTCTCATAATCAACTATAAAAGCGGAAAAGCACAGACAAAGATTTTCTTTGAAATTGTCCGGAAAGACATTGATGATAAAAATATCACCGTAATCACGGCTGGAAACTTCCAATGCCGGCAGATAAATTTAACGCCGGAAGTAGATATACAGCAGCTGATAGACAATATTTATGGAAAAGAAAAAAACGATGAGATTATTATCTCAAATATATTGCTTGAAAAATATCAGATAGGAACCAAAAAAAGCGAACTTCAAAAGCGGATTTAAGTTTTCGGGCGTTTTCCTTCACTAAAACCAATTTTTTTATAAAATGCTCTTACAGTGATTTCCGCAGAAACTCTTTCACGATAAGTTGTCACAACAATATCTTTTTTTGATTCCCATGTCGAGCACAGGAATGGGACGAATTTATCAAAAAGATAAAACTCACATTTGGGCTGATACATTAGCCAAAATTCTGCTCCAGCTCGTGTTGGATTTCTTCGGCGCGCTTGATTTGGTCGTTCAAATTCCATTTGCCAATGTTGATTCCGTCTTTTAAAAACATAGATCCGCATTGATGAAAATAAAATTCAATATTTCTTTCTTTGGCTTCTAAGAACAAATTTTTCACCCATTCGTATTGGATGGGCCGCACGTCCGCCTTGGGAGCCATTTCTCCGCCGACATTCACGCATTTGATAAGTCCAGTGTCCAGATATTTTCCGAGTGATATCGGGCCTATCAGCGGAGAGCAAAAAACTTCGCGGTGTTTTAATGGCGCGTCTAAAAAGAAAGGCAACCGTCTGTCGGCCATTTCCTGATTTTCAATGGAAATGCTCAGATGCAATTGTTCCCAGCCTTCACCCCAATCGGAAGGCAGGCAATCTTTTATTCTTTCCGGCCGCTTTGTAGTAGTGACAAAAATGCAGTCATTTCTGCGGCGGATAAAATCCCAGCATCCTTCACGCCACTCGTCAGTCTCTTGGATGAAAAAATCAGAAGAAAAGCAAAGTTTGACCAAGGAATGAGGCGGACAATCTTTATCTTTCAGCTCGTAGGTTGTTTTTCCTTTGGCGATGACTGTTGTGTCCCTTCCATAACGCTTGTCCATTTTGTAAACAAAACAATTTTTGCAGCCGGGACTCACTCTTTTGCATCCATGCCATGGATTCCATGGAATTGCTTTTTCAATTTCGGTATTTTGCATATTATCGGTTCCTCAAAAATAAAAATAGTTTTACACAGACCAAGTTTCTTGTCAAAAGGACATGGAAATGGCTTTTTCTCTCTTTCCCTTAAAACAAATCCAGCATTGAATCCAGATAAACCGCCTCGCGCACTTCAAGCTGATGTTCCGGCTTTGTCATGTAGTACAAAAGGAACTCCAGCACAACTGCGCTTCCAAGCCCGCGCCCTTCAATCTTAAAGTTTGAAAACCCAAGCGGAAGATATGTTTCCAGAATATCGTGAACGCCAATAAACGCACGGTTTTTCATTGCAAGGGAAAACCGGTAGCCGCCAGCAGCCTCTGGAGATGAACATTTATGCTCGGGAACTTCTTCCCCAAGATTTTTGTGGCTTACATTTTCATAGCAATTTTTCCGGTTCTTGCAGCCAAAATCGCAGCATTCGTTGCAAAGAAATTCGGTTTTATCTTTTTGTGATTTAGACAGCGTGGAAAGTCGATTAAATTCTTTGTTCAGCCGAAAGTCCGGCACCACAAACTTAAAGTCCGCACGGTTCAGTTCCGATTCAAAGTCATCAAAATCCGTTAGAACTTTTGTAGTTGAAGAAACAAGATACAGACGCGGATAATTCACCTTAAGATATTCCGCAAGCAAATCAGAGTGGACGATTACGCCGTTTTGAACGGACGGCAACGCGGCGTTTGAACTTGCCGGAAGTTTCTTTTCAAACATTCTGCAAAGCTCATTGCATTTTCTGTCCGACAAATGCTCCTTTCTCAAAAGCGAATTGCTGAACGTAAGCCGACTAGAAATGCCGTACTCGCTCATCAGCGCAAGAACATCTTCCGCACGAACCTCGCCAAAACCAGCTCTTCCGCCGCCCCAGAGACAATCCGCCGGAGCGCCGTAAACCGAGCCAATATCGCACCAGCTGTAAAACCAGTCGCGATGCGCGCGCCAAAGCGGAAGAAACACCTTGTACAACTCGTAAAACTCAAAGAGACCGGGAAGATGATAATGCGCGGTGGGAGTAGATTTTTTTTGCATATGATTATACTTACAGTACGCAGCAGAGCAAAAACATTTTATTGCAAAAAGTTTCTATCTTCAAATAATTTTTGCAGTGCAATGTAAAAAGTTTGACATTACAAACTATTTTTGCGATGTTTACTCAATACCGAAAAGCTTCGTTATTATATTTTTATCCTGCTCAGGAGTATTATTAGTCAAAATTTTATTGATATGCAGAACTAAAAACTCAGAATTCGCCTTATAAATTGGAATCAAATCCGGATGAAGCAAAAGATACTTTGTAATTACAAAGCTTTCGTAAATAGTTCTGTATTCACTTATTACGCTATGAAAACAGCCGTTAATTGCAAGAGCAAGTAGACTTTTATATAAACTAAAAGTATGTCTTCCATCTTTTTTAACTGCACATATAAGCTCTGCACACCATTATAACCTAGAAACCATAAATTTAAATGTTTTTATTTGAACTTTAATCATTCCAAGAGCCTTAATGACCACAGATTCTAAAAAATTGATTTCCTTGCAAAATCAATCGTCATCCTTGACAAGTTTGGAAAATAACTCATATTATCTTAATAGCCATTATATTAACGGAGATTACAACATTGATAAAGTTTTATGATAGAATTTCAGAACTTTCCGCCCTTGAACAAATAGAAACCAACTCAAAAACTTCTGCAAATTTTACTGTAATGACAGGACGCAGACGGATTGGAAAAACTGAGCTTTTAAAACAACTTATAAAGGACAAAGAAAGCTGCTATCTTTTTACAACCCGCTGTTCAGAAAGTCTTTTATGTGAGCAGTGGCAAAAAGAACTGGAAAATTATATCGGCTTGAAAATCTTTGGAAACATCACAAAACTTAGCGATTTATTTACTCAAATAATGGAATTTTCAAAACAAAAGCATTTTATTTTAATTATTGATGAATTCCAGGAAATCACTACCATAAATCCGGCATTTTTCAGCCAGATGCAAAATATCTGGGATTCAGCAAAAAACGAGTCAAAGATAAATCTGATTGTATGCGGTTCTGTTTATTCTATGATGATTAAGATTTTTGAAGATTCAAAAGAACCATTATTCGGCCGCGCAACAGCAAAAATCAATCTTACGTCGTTTACGCCTTCAGTTTGCAAAGCAATTCTAAAAGATTTCAATTCTTCATACAAAAATGAAGATTTGCTCTGTCTTTATATGCTCAGCGGAGGCGTTGCAAAATACGTTTTTTTGCTTATGGAAAACGGCTGCACTACAAAAGACAAAATGATTGACTATGTAACTG
Organism: uncultured Treponema sp.; assembly: GCA_964538245.1. Classification (GTDB taxonomy): domain Bacteria; phylum Spirochaetota; class Spirochaetia; order Treponematales; family Treponemataceae; genus Treponema_D. The sequence continues at coordinate 4,207 of CAZIFO010000047.1, read as the reverse complement.
GAATAACATCGCCATTCTTAATTGACGGAAAAGATTTGCTAATAAGTGAAATGGGAAAAGAGTATGGCACCTATTTTTCAATTTTGGCTTTAATTTCTAAAGGAATGACAAATCAAAGTGAAATTGACTCAATAATCGGAAAAAACACCGGCGCTTATCTTACGAACCTTGATAAAATTTATAACGTCATAAAACCTCTCCGTCCGCTTTATTCAAAACAAAACAGCCGTAATGTCCGATGGCAGATAACCGATTGCTACCTGCGATTTTACTTTTTTTTCATTTATTCGAATCAGAATCTCATTGAATTCGGACAATACGATTTACTTAAAAAGATAATTTTAAGGGATTATGATTCATTCACAGGAAAAACTCTTGAAAAATATTTCACTGAAAAAATCAAAGAGGAAGAACATATTACAAACATAGGCGGATGGTGGGATAAAAAATCCCAAAATGAAATTGATATTATCGCTGTAAATGATTTTACTAAAACCTGTAAAATCTATGAAGTAAAAAGAAAAGCACAAAAAATAAACCTAAAAATCCTGGAAGAAAAAATCAATGTTTTCAAGCAAAATGTTGAAGGATATAATATTCAATCAGGAAGTTTAAGCATAGACGATATGTAATTTTGTTAACAATCAAATATTACAATGACGTTTCTGTTGTAAGTAAACTTTGAGATAATACAATGGGAGAAAAATATGAAATTTGAGAACACACAAGTCTGGGGATTCGAGCACGCAATCCGCGGAATGAGAAACCCTAAGAACAGCTGGGCAAAATCAGACAGCAAGATGGGGCCTAAAGGCAAATACATAGTCGGAAAGGCGGATTTAACCTTAATGCAGACTTTAATCCAGAGCGGCTCGGAGCACAGAAAGTTCATGCGCCAGATTTTCGTCTCGGTTGACATCACAGCGCCGATGTACTGGTGGAGCGAGTTCGACACTTACAAAGTCGGAACAGTCGCAAACTCGACAAGCAAAATGCATAAGCTCGCCTCAACGCCAATCACTTTCGACTGCTTTGAGAACGATGACTTCCAGAACGTTGAAATCCAGACTGATCCGGACGGAGAAGCGGCCCGCGCAAAATCATACTGGGATTCCCTCATAAAAGTTCTTGAGACTCTGCGTGTAAAATACAACGAGACCAAAGAGAAAAAATACTGGAAGGAGCTTATCCGTCTTCTGCCGGAGTCGTGGCTGCAGAAACGCACTGTCACAATGAACTACGAGAACCTTCTCGGAATGTGCTCGAACGGACAGCGCCGCCACCACAAGCTAAACGAATGGTCAGGCTGCGACAACCCGGACCTTGTGAATTTTATCTCGTGGGCGGGAACTCTTCCTTACGCGACGGAGCTTTTGTTCCAGAAGACAAGAATGGAAGAGCTTGCCGAAGAGAACATCAAGCTTAAAAACAAAATCGAAGAGCTTACGTCAAAACAGCAGTAGAAAATGGCCAGAGACTTAACACAGGGCAGCGTTTTCAAGAACATAATCCTTTTCTCGCTGCCTTATCTTCTTTCCTATTTTCTGCAGACGCTCTACGGAATGGCGGACTTGTTCATTTCCGGGCAGTTCAACGGAGCGGAAGTCATCTCCGCAGTCGCCGTCGGAAGCCAGGTTATGCATATGCTCACCGTTATGATTGTCGGGCTCGCGATGGGCACGACCGTCACAATAAGCCGCGCGGTAGGCGCAAAGGATAAGGCGCAGGCCCAGTCCGCAGTCGGAAACACAGCGGTTCTTTTTCTCGCCGTTTCAGCCGCGCTCACAGCGATTCTGCTCCTGCTCTGCCCTCTCATCGTCTCGGCCATGAGCACTCCGGCAGAAAGCGTTGAGTACACAAAGCAGTATCTTACAATCTGCTTTATCGGGATTCCTTTTATCACGGCGTACAACATAACAGCGTCGGTTTTCCGCGGAATGGGCGACAGCAAGACTCCGATGTTCTTTATCGCAATCTGCTGCTTCTTGAACATCGCGCTCGACTATCTTTTTATCGGATTTTTTGACATGAAGGCAGGCGGAGCTGCGCTCGCGACAGTTTTATCGCAGGCAGTCAGCGTCATCATCTCCATTTTCGCAATCAAAAGAACAAAACTTGCCTCCCTAAAGCGCGCGGACTTTAAAATCCAGAAAACCGTGATGGGCGGAATCCTTAGGATCGGCGTTCCAGTCGCGTGCCAGGACGGATTTATACAGATTTCTTTTCTTCTGATTACAGTGATTGCAAACTCGCGCGGAGTTAAAATCTCGGCCGCAGTCGGAATCGTGGAGAAAATCATCAGCTTTCTCTTTCTAGTTCCGTCGTCAATGCTCTCGGCGATTTCCGCGGTGGCGGCGCAGAACCTCGGCGCAAAAAAGCCTGGGCGCGCAAAGGAGACTCTTTTTATCGGAACCGCAATCGCAATGTCGTTCGGCGCGCTCTTCGCCCTTATAATGCAGTTCGCCTCTGGCGCGGCCGTCTCGCTTTTTACGGACGACCAGGAAGTCGTAAAGTTCGGCTCGCAGTATCTTAAATCATACGTGTTCGACTGCCTTTTCGCGGGATTCCAGTTCTCTTTCTCCGGATATTTCTGCGCGCTCGGAAAATCAATCATCTCGTTTATCCACAACGTGGCTGCAATCATCCTCGTGCGCGTTCCGGGAGCGTATCTTGCCTCAAGGCTCTGGCCGGACACGCTCTATCCGATGGGCTGGGCTCCGGCTTTAGGCTCGCTCCTTTCGTCCGTAATCTGCCTAGTCTTCTTCATCGCGCTGGAAAAGAAAGGCAAATCTTAACTTTAATATAGGAGAACAAAATATGTGGCGGATTCTTTTTCTTTTGCTTCCGTTTGTCGGGCTGGCGTACACTTTGCGGCGGACATGGTGCATTCTGCCCTGCCCTGCGCTTTTCAAAGTCATAATTCTCGCGGCCATGCTCGCCTGCTTCCTGATGATTTTCTGCTACTTCGGCGGAAAGATTGACAGGCTTCCGCTTCCGCTTGCGTCACTTGTCTATGAAATCGGGAACGCAAGCATTTTCATCATGCTTTATCTCGTCATTCTCTTTCTCATTTTAGACTTAGGGCGGGTTTTCCATATTGTTCCGCGCTCGTTTATGTTCAAGAGCCTCGCGGGGACCTTGAGCGTTCTTGGAACAATGCTAACCGTCTTTACCTACGGATATTTCCATTACTTTCAGAAAGCGCGCCTTGAGATGACTCTTGAAACTGAAAAGCCGATTGAAAAGCCGCTCAAAATCGTCCTTGTTTCCGACCTTCACGCCGGCTACTTGAACCACGCGAAGGAAATCAACAGATGGATTGACATGATAAACAATGAGAACGCCGACCTTGTTCTTATCGCGGGCGACATTATCGACGGCAGCGTGCGTCCGCTTTATGAAGAGAACGTGGACAAGGCCTTCCGCCGCCTGAACGCGCCCGCTGTCGCCTGCCTGGGAAACCACGAGTACTACGCGGGAACCGAGAACGCGCTCAAGTTCTACGAGGACGCGGGCATAACTCTCCTGCGCGATGAGGCTGTAACCGTAAAAGGAATCAGCGTCGCCGGGCGCGACGACCGCACAAACAAAGACCGTAAAAGCGTCCAGGAAATCGCAAAGGAAACGGACATGAGCCGCTACACGATTCTTCTTGACCATCAGCCATACCATCTTGAGGACGCAGAGAACGCAGGTTTCGACTTCCAGTTCTCAGGTCACACGCACTACGGGCAAGTCTGGCCAATCAGCTGGATTACAGACGCAATCTACGAGGACGCGTTCGGCCCGCTCACAAAGGGAAAGACGCAGTACTACGTTTCAAGCGGTCTTGGAATCTGGGGCGCGAAATTCAGAATCGGAACGCACAGCGAGTACGTTGTCGCGACTTTAAGGCAGAAGAACTAGCTCTCAGGCGGAAGATTTTCCGCCTGTTTCTTTTTGCGTTTTTCGCTATATTTCCTGTAAATCTTTGTGCCGCGGATCCATCTGTTCATTCTGCGCGAGCCTTTGGAAAAACAGAATGCGGCCGCGAGGAAAAACGGCACCTGCGGCACAACCGGAATCAGAAGCCCGATTATTCCGAGCAGAGTAAAAACACTTCCAAGAAAAATCCAGAACGTTTTGACAATTTTCATATCAAGAGCGGAAAAAGCTAGCTAGAAATCAGACTTCCAGATCCAGCTCAACAGGACAATGGTCCGAGCCT
>CAZIFO010000046.1:0-12045 GCA_964538245.1 uncultured Treponema sp. | reverse complement strand
TAAATTCCTGTTTATCTCAGTATTCAGTTGAATCTTGTCATCAATTGGTTCTAAGTACGACAGTACCTCCTTCTGGGCATCAATGGATGGTATATCAAATTCGAGCCTGTTAAGTGTCTCTGTTCGTAGGCTCGGTATTGTTGTACCTTCATTGTACGCATTCAAATCCATCTGAGACATAAGGTAAAACAGATACTTTGGCAACACCAATTCAGTATTTACAATTGTGTAGAACAATGTATCAACAGTCCAAAAAGGCTGATCTACATATCTGACTTTACCAATTGTCCCTTTTCTACCAATCAGAACAGAAGGCTGATCATACAATGGTTCTGTAGCATACCCCATTAAGCCGCCTGTTCCATAAATAGGGATTGTGCCATTGCCAGAAAGAACCTTCTTTTGGTTTTTCCCATATTTGATTTGCACCAGCTCACCAAGAGCATATGTTTTATATTTCATACCCAATTGCCCCCAGCTTCTTTTTGATCTCGTTCTCAAGTTCATGGGACTTCTTAAACATATCTGAAAGTTCAGAAGTCAAGCGATCCATCTTCTCCTCGAATGGTTCTCCATCATCTTCCTGCTCCTCGATGCCAACATAACGTCCGGGTGTCAGGATGTAATCCTGCTTTGCAATATCCTCTGTCGTCGCGACAGCACAGAATCCTTTCACATCCTCGAGCGTTCCGTTCTGAAAAGCGGAGAATGTGTCGGCGAGCTTTTTGATGTCCTCGTCGGTAAAGTCGCGGTGCTTGCGGTCAACCATGTGTCCCATCTTGCGCGCGTCAATAAAGAGCGTCTTGCCTTTCTGCTTTTTGCCTCGCGTGATGAACCAGAGAGTGACCGGAATTGTTACAGAGTAGAAAAGTTGCGTGGGAAGTGCGACAATGCCTTCTATTAAATCGTCATTTATGATGTTCTTGCGGATTTCACCTTCGCCGCTCGACTGCGTTGAAAGCGCGCCGTTCGCCAGTACCAGACCAATCTTCCCATTCGGAGCGAGATGGAAAATCATGTGCTCTATCCAAGCGTAGTTGGCGTTGCCGGCAGGCGGAAGTCCATATTTCCAGCGCTTATCGTCCTTCAAATTCTCCTGGCCCCATGGGTGATAGTTGAATGGCGGATTTGCAAGAATGTAGTCCGCTTTTAAATTTGGGTGGAGGTCGCTCGTGAATGTGTCAGCGTTGTAAGGCCCTAAGTCTGCGTCTATTCCGCGGATAGCCATGTTCATCTTTGCCATCTTCCATGTATCCGGGTTTGCCTCCTGTCCGTAAACTGAGATGGTGCTGCGCTTATGGCTGTGCGCCTCGATGAATTTTTCGCTCTGCACGAACATTCCGCCGCTTCCGCAGCACGGATCGTATATGCGGGAATTTTCAAAAGGCTTCAGAATTGCGACAAGCGTCTTTACAATGCTTGAAGGCGTGTAGAATTCTCCTCCGCCGACACCTTCTTTCTCCGCAAACTGCGCAATGCAATATTCATATGTGCGACCGAGCAGATCCTCGCTTGAGCGCGTGTCGGACATATCAATGTTATTTGTGAAAATATCCACAACGTCGCCAAGAACTTTCTTGTCAAGGTCAGGAGAAGCATAGTTTTTCGGAAGCACACCTTTCAGGCTCTTGTTGTCATCCTCGATAGCACGCATGGCTTTGTCGATGACTGTGCCGATTTCCGGCGTATGAGCAGCAGCGGCGATAGTCTCCCAGCGGGATTCTTTCGGCACAAAGAAGATGTTATCCATCAGGTAGGCATCCGGATCGTTCTCGAATCCGTCTCCAGCCTCTACAAGCTTCTTGTATTGCGCTTCAAATGCCGCCGAAATATAGCGCAGGAAGATAAGACCGATAATGACCTTTCTGTATTCTGCCGCCGGAATATGTCCCCACAGAACGCATGCCGCATCCCAAATTTGTTTTTCAAAGCCAATAGTGGCGTTAGTTTTTTCTGCCATTTTACGTGTTCCTCAATATCATAGTAGCATAAATTTTTAATGTGTTTGAAATCCTCTATTCTTCCTTAATTGTTAATTTTGCATTGTCCATCTCCGACTGTTCTTCCGCCCCATTCCTTTGAATGCGCTCTTTCGCGCTCGATTGTCTTGTTAAAGTCCGCGAGCGGACTGCAGTTTTCTTCTATTTGAAGCGCGGTTTTGCTCAGGCGGCGAAGGCAGTCGGACTTGTCGTTGTAGCCGAGCTTTGACTTTTCAATCGCATCGCCTAAAACCCGGATTGACTCGTCGTAGATTCTGGTCGGAACAGGGAACGGATGCCCGTCTTTTCCGCCGTGGGCAAAGCTGAATCTCGCTGGGTCGGTGAATCTTGAGGGCGTTCCGTAAATCACTTCGCTTACGAGCGTGAGCGACTGCAATGTCCTTGCTCCAAGCCCTGGAGTTAAAAGCAGCGACTCGAAGTTTTCCGCGGGCTGGGCGTAAGCTGTTGCAAGAACCGCGCCGAGCCTTTTTAAGTCAACATCTTCTGCTCGCACGTCGTGATGCGCAGGCATTTTTAAGTTCCTGTCGTTTTTGATTAAAATCTTTGCGCCCTGCCAGGACGGAACCTGGTTTTGCAAAGCTCCGCCCTTTTTGTCGCCGTCAAAATCAAATTCCAGCTGGGCTGACGCTTTTATGACATCATTTCCTGAAATATCTGAAATCTCATTTAGAATTCTGTCCGGATTTTCACGCGTGAGCGACAGAATCGAGGAGCGTGTTTTTTGCGCGCTTGAATCGGCGAGGTTTAGAATCATTCCCTGGTTTTCGCCTGTAACGCCTGTGTGAGGAGAATCCAAGAACGCGTCAGAATTTTCTAAGCCGGAACTAAATGAGCGCAAATTCTCCGACGACCAGTGGTATCGCCGCGCGGTCCTCGCCTTTGTGTTCATTCCCTGCTGGACAACAACCCAGTCGCCCTCGTCGCTAAGGACAAAATTGTGCATGTAAAGCTGGAATCCGTCCTGAAGAGCCGCGCTGTCAACTTTCGCCGTGAGCTTTGACGCGTTAACAAGAGCGTTTCCGTCCATTCCTGTCGCGTCCGCCAAAAACAAAAGCTCGTCCGGAGTTTTCCTTGAATATTTTCCGCGTCCGCCGCAGACGCAAAGTCCGAAATCGCGCGCCCTCTCGTTTATTCCGCGTTTGAGCGCGTACATTACGCTCGTCGTGATTCCGCTTGAGTGCCAGTCCATTCCAAGAACCGCGCCAAGGCTCTGGAACCACAGCGGATCCGAAAGCCGCGTTAAAAATTCCTTTTTGCCGAAATTAATCAGAATCGACTCGACAATCTCGGTCCCCAAAAGCTTCATCCTGTCGGCAAGCCATCGCGGAACTGTTCCCGTGTGGAGCGGCAGGTCGGCGTAGCCAGAGCGTTTAATCATGCGTAAATTATAGCATTTCAATTGAAAAATTAGAATGAATGTTGAATCTTGTTCAAATTTTTGCGAGAATAAAAAAATGAAAAGCAATCTTTCTTCATTAAAATCGACTTTGAATCTTTCAAACGGAACAAAAATTCCTTGCGTCGGATTTGGAACTTGGCAGAGCGCGGACGGAGACGAGGCTTACAACGCAGTTCTTTCCGCATTGCGCCTCGGCTACAGGCATATTGATACGGCCGCCGCGTATGGAAATGAAAAAAGCGTCGGAAAAGCGATTTCTGACTTTTTAAAAGAATCAAATGTAAAAAGAGAAGAAATTTTTGTCACGACAAAGCTTTGGAATGAAGACCACGGATACGAAAGCACAAAGCGCGCAATAAAGCTTTCGCTTGAAAAGCTTGGTCTTGACTACGTTGACTTGTATCTTATCCACTGGCCGAATCCTCTTAAATTCCGCTCGTGCTGGCAGAATGCAAACGCGGAAAGCTGGAAGGCAATGGAAGAAGCCTACGCAGAAGGAAAGCTCCGTGCAATCGGCGTCTCGAATTTCTGCGAGCGACATATTGAAGAGCTTTTAAAGACTGCAAAAATCAAGCCGATGGCAAACCAGATAAAAATCTGCCCGGGCCAGTCGCAGACTGAGCTTAGAAAATACAGCGAAAATCTCGGAATGATTGTCGAAGGCTACAGTCCGTTTGGAACAGGAGGAATTTTTAAGAGCGAAGAAATGCAGAAGCTCGCTGAAAAATACGGACGCTCAGTCGCCCAGCTTTGCGTAAGATGGAGCGTCCAGCTTGGCGTAGTTCCGCTTCCAAAATCGGTTAGCGCGCAGCGGATAAAAGAAAACTCTGAAATTTTTGATTTTGAGATTTCAGATGAAGATATGGAAAGAATTTCAAATCTAAAGAACCTTGAAATCCGTCCCGCTAGGAATCCGGACGAAGCTGAGTTTTAAACGGCATGAAAAAAGTTTTATTTATCTGCCACGGAAATATCTGCCGCTCGCCAATGGCTGAAATGTTTTTTAAGGATTTGGTCAGAAAAGCCGGCCTTGAAAATGATTTTTACATTGATTCCGCCGCGACAGACCGTGACGAAATTGGAAACTCAATGCACGCTGGAACAAGGCGCGTCCTTGAATCCCGCAATATTCCGTACACTGACCACCGCGCGCGCCTCGCCACAAAATCAGACTACGAAAATTTCGACCTGCTCGTGATTATGGACGGAGAGAACGAGCGCCATTTAAAGAGAATTACCGGCGGAGACCCGGAGAATAAAATCCGCTACCTGATGTCTTTCGCCGGCAAGAACCGCGACGTCGCCGACCCTTGGTACACAGGCAATTTTGATGAAACTTGGCACGACATAAGCGAAGGATGCCGCGCTTTGCTGAAAATGCTTGAAGAATAAAATTATTTTTCTATGTAATTTTTGAAAAATTCAACATCATCAGCTGTTGTGATTTTTATATTTGCCTGATTTCCGTACGATTGATAGACAGTATCTCCTAAAGCGTACATTATGCTGGTTGTGTGCGGCTCTGTTTTATCAAGAAGATTTTTCTCTTTGGCTCTTCTGTATATATCTTTAAGGTAAGAGAAAATAAAAGTCTGCGGACAGGCGATTTGAACAAAATCATCTCTGTTTATCCATTTTTTACTTTCGCCATGCTTGTCGTTTGAGCCTAACAGTTGAAAGCAAGGTGTGCACGATGCCGCCATTTTATGTTCCATGCATACGTCTATAGAATCTGTTATTATTTTTTGACTTGTAAAAGGCGCCGCTGAATAATGAATCATAACAATATCGTCATCTGAAATCGAATTTTCAAGCGTTTTTATGCCGTTTATAACTGATTCCTGGAAAGTGCTTCCTCCGGTACAAATCCATTTTATCTTTGAGATATTGTATTTTTCTATGATTTTTATAAGATAATCTTTCCATTCCGGGTGGCAGACGATTTCAATTGCGTCAACTTCAGCGGCTTCTTGATAAATTTCCGCTGTATATGCCACGATTGGTTTTCCGTTTATTTCTATAAATTGTTTTGGTCTGTTGGCTCCGACACGGGAGCCTACACCGCCTGCTAAAATCATTGCTGTTATCATAATTGTTCTCCGTAGCTTTTAAGAGCTTTGTCTGCAAAACGTTGAAAATTTCTGTATGCCGGCAAAAAGAAAAATCCGTCATCATCGCCTACGCTTCCTTTATAAAGCCCCCAGCAAAACCAATAAAATGCGCAGAGCGGAATAAAATTCTTAAAATGTGTGTATATTTTCTCCGAAATTCTCCCTTGAAAATATTCGAAAATAAACATATCTATTTGCTCGTCTGTGTAATCTGCCCGGCAGAAAAAACATGCTAAATCATTTGCGGGATCATTCAAGCCGGCGTATTCCCAGTCAATCAGAAAAAGTTCTCCATCTTTTGTCGCAAGAAAATTTGGCTCATATGTGTCGTTGTGGCAAAGAACTTTTTTTATGCCAAGATCTTCGGCCTCTTTTTTTAGAAAGAAAGAAAGCTTTTTTGCCTTTTCAATTTCCGGGGCAAATTCATTTAACAAGTTTCCCTTTGTCGCTGAAGCAATTTTTATCAATCTTAGGCCTTCTTCAAAATCATCAAATTCTTTTATGGAAAATTTAGTTTCAGTTCCATGTATTTTACGGAGATATTCCATTCCCTTTGCCAGTTGATTTTTGTTTTTTCTAAAGTCGCATTCGGCAAGATTCTGAATGCACGAAGAAATTTTCCATCCGCTTTTATCCATTTTTATAAATGAATTGTCAATTCCAAGTTCCTTTGCTTTTTTTTGCGCAGCAAATTCAGAAGTTCTGTCAATAAGATTTCCGGAGCTTCCGCCTGGATGCCGGTAAACGTATTGCTTGGAATTTGCAGTAAAACTAAATGAGATGTTTGTTAATCCGGCGCTGATAACGTTTATTTTGTTAATGTCGTTTGGCTTGCAGTGCAAAGTTCCGCAAATATTTGATATGATTTCCGAGTCAATGTTATATAAAAAATCTGAGTCAAATTTTCTTAGCTCGTCTATATTGTTGAATTCATATAAATCATCTGCTGAAAATTCTTTTAAATACAAAGTAAGTTTTTTGATATGCAATTTAAAATATTCTTCCCAAAACAGGCTTTCAATCCTGAATCCATTTATTTCAGAATTAAGAAAGGCTTGAAAAAGATTTGAGAATTTATCATTGAAATATGCATATCCAATAAGCGATATTTTGTTTGAGCCTCCGTATTCAATATCAGTTATCACACCAGCGTCGGAAGCACTTGCGGAAAATGTGTTGAATTCCTTATTTATGAAAACTCCTGAATGATATGAAATATTTTCTTTGTTTTCGTCAGCAAACGGATTTTTTGAAAAATAATTGTCCGCATAGCACAGAAAAGTGTTTTTTAGATGATTCCTTGCGACATAAAGCGAATACAGATTTCCTTTCATTGAAAAATTATTGTTTATGATTAAATGCACATTTTTATATTTTTGCTCTAAGTAAAAGAATTTTTCTTTCATGTAGCCTACAACAATAAAAATTTCAGAGACTTTTGCCTCAAAAAGCTGTTTTATCAGCCGCTCAATAAGGATTTCATTGCGGACACGAAAAAGACCTTTTGGCCGTTCATAAGTAAATGGAGCAAAACGATTTGATTTTCCAGCAGCAAGGATAATCGCGTTTTTTTTCATTTTTTAGATTCCTCTTTTTCTGAAATCGCTTTTTGTTTTTTAACGAGATAATTAAATGTTTCCTCTGCGCTTTTTCCTCTTTTCATCCAACATTCATTCCTTACTTCGTTTCTTCCGTTTTGCAGCTCCGTGCTTTCAAGAGCTTTGTCAATAATGTTTTTTATGTCATTAAAATTGTTTTCTGAAAGTTTTATTCCGATTTTTGGCAATGTTTCAAATTCCCACATTGGATGCGAAATCCATGCCGCGTCATAAGGCGCCGTGTCAAAATCTACATCTGTGTAGATAATTGGCTTGTCAAATCCAAGGGCAAAATCGAATATTGTTCCGCTGAAGTCTGAAATCAGAATATCTGAACGGTTTAGAACAGAGAAATTGTCGTTGTCAAAATTCCATTCAAAGTCACTAAATTCGCTTTGCAAAGGCTTTAAGATATTTTGTTCTGTAACCGTTGACTGAGGATGCGGCCGGACGATTACATGATAATTTTTAGCACGTAAGGCATTTAAAAAACGGCTTCCATATTTTGTTAGAATGCCGCTTTTTCCCCAGCTCGGCGCAACAAGAACAACTGTTTTTTCGTTCGCTGTTCTTTTTCCGGAAATATTTTTCTGTTTCTCAAGATTGTCCATTACGGCTGAGCCCACGATTTTGTATTCTTTACGTGTTATGTTTGGCCTGAGAGCTTCAATTTCTTTTGCCGTGTCGATTTGGCTTTGTCCGTTCGCTAAGACTGCGTCATAATGGTCGATTCCGAACATCCTGTAGCAATACAATGAACGCACTGTGTGCGGTATATGCACATACCATTTGACGTAGTGGCTGCGTTTCCATTGATATACATCCAGACCCGGCGTTGTCGCAAGAACTATGTCTGCATGAATCATATTCATACGTGCGTAAGGCCTATTTTTTGCTCCAAGATATTCTGCCTGGATAAATCTATAGTTTTGAGATAACGCAGGATCGTCCGGGCTGCAAGTGTAATATTTAAGATTTACGCCATGTTTTTCAAATTCATCGCAAATTCCATGGAAAATGTTCCAATATCTTTTATGGTCGGAAAAAATTAAAAAAGGAATTTTTTTAGAATCTGATTTGCTCGTTTTTCCTCCGCCTAACAATATGAAACGAATTTTTATAAATAACGAGCGCAGCGCAAAAGTTCCTGCGGCCGCGATTCCAATTAATAAACTGAAAAGCATGCTTCCAGTGCCGGGATCAATATACAAAAGTATCATTTTGCGTCTCCATTTGATTTTTTGTTTGCAAGAGGAATCCAGTTTTCTTCTTTGTAGATGTCATTGCTGACATGCCATGCGTCTTTCATATCAAGCTGGAATTTATGCGCATCGACAAAATTGTTTGCATTCCAGTCAACGCACCAGTAAACATTTACGCCTTTTTCCTTTTGCTGCGTCAGTTTCTTTTTTGTATAAGGATTTGTGTCAGAAAGGTCCAGCCCCTGTTTTGCAAAAAAAATCGTGTCTGCATTTGTCATAAAGCTTTTGTCTGTCACAAGTCCAAAATTAGAGTTGAAATCTTTAACCAGAAGCATAGCGCTGTACCAGTTGACAAGGCTTTGGTTTTTCCAGCTTTCGCATTGCTTTATATTTACGCCGCGTCCATGGTCCGAAACAACGATTATTCTTGTATTGTCAAAACAATTGTTTTTTCTTAAATAATCAAAAAATTTACCAAACTGCTTGAACGCGGCGACATCGGCTCTGTAATGAATTTCTGTGTTGCGCTCGCGGTCGGAGCCTTCAATATTAGGCTCAGAACCTGCCTGCGCCGGACTTTCAAAATCGTCAGCCGGATTGTAAACGTCATGCGCTGCCATAGAATGAATTGAAATGTAAGCGCCTTTTTCTGACGGACATTCAAAATCTGTAAGCTGCGGCAGAAAATACAAATTTGAAAATTTCCGCAGCCAGCTTTCCGCTTCTGGAGAAATTTCCATTTCCTTTGGCTGCAATCTTACATTTTTGTAAAATCCTTCTCTTAATTTAGGATAAATAGCCTGAAGCAGCGAGAAGTTTATGATTTGATTTTTGCAGATTTTGTCCTTTTCATTTCCTGCAAATTGCTTTTCAAGATTTTTTTCCTTCAGGAATTCATCGTAATAAACGCCTTCTACTTCTTTTACAGTGAATCCAGGAAGTTTTTCATACGGCGACAAATCTCCTGACCAGCGGTAATTAGGCCAGATTGGATCTGTCATTGTCGCGGAATATCCGGCGTCCATAAAAAGTTTCGGAAGCACAAGCTGGGATTCTGTGTTCTTGTCGCGTAAAAGCTCATTTTCCCGCTTGTTCATGTTTTCCTGATTATATTCGTATCCGCCGTAAAGCGGCGGCGCGCCTTCAACTGTAAAACCTGAAAAACTGACCGTATTTGGATAGTATGTAAAACCGTCGAATTGCTTTTTTATTTCCGGATAGTTTTCGAAAATTTCACCGGCAAAAGGTCCTATTCCTCTGTCCAAAAACAGGACGATTATATTTTTTCCGGATTTTGAAAGATGGTAAACTGGCTCAATTCCTTCAATTGAATCTTTCTTTACTCCATATTTTTCATGGTTTCTTGCATATTCAAAATAAGCGGATTTTATTTTGCCCGTATTTATAAGCCCGGTTCCTGCCATTCCAATGCAGCATGCGAAAGCAAAAAGAGATATGTAAATTTTCTTTGTCTTATTTAAAAGCAGCGCTGTTATTCCTGCCGCAACAAAAAGTTCTAGAGGAATAATAATAAAAAGCGCATTTGCAGGATTTAAAATGCTAGCATCTGAAATATTAAATGAAACATCTAGATTTTCTATGGCTATTTTAAAAATATAGGAATTGCAAAGCGCGCAAATAAAAAATGCAAACATCAGAACAGGGAGAATCGCTTTTGTTTTATTTCCGAATAAAAAATAAAATACAACAGGATAAAAAATAAAAAATCCAGCGCACACAAAACTTGCGTGCCTGATATAAGTCAAAGGCGAATCTGTGTTTCCTAAAAAAGAAAATTCAATCGGGCTCGTTGATATAACATTTGAAGGCAATGTAAAGCCGCATAAAAGTGCAAGTGCGCCTCCGGAAAAAATTAAAAGCGGCAGATTCCGTTTCTGTGAAAGAAAAAATTTGTCGGCCGGCTGCTTTATTTTTTCTAGATTTCCTGTGAAATAATTTTTAACGCCGTGGAAAATTCCTTTTATATTATCAGAAAAAGTTCCAATAAAGCTGCTCAAGCGTGTTCTTTTTATTGATTTAATTATGAACGGCAAAAAAAGAATAAGCCATGCCGAAACTAAATTAACAATAGAGGAATTCACTTGGCCAGAACCTTTTTTTAATGCTGAAACATGAGTAAAAATCAGAAAATATATGCTGAATGCGAAATAAACCAGCCTGGCTTTGTTCTTTGATTTTTTGATGAAATTTTTAAAAAGCGAGAAAATATTGTTCAAAATCCAGTAAATTACAAGGCCGCTCGGAGAATTGTAAAGCAGAACCAAAAAAATCGCCGCTAAAAAATAAATTTGAAATTTTTCACGCGCTGTCTGGCCTTTAGAATAAATTGCGCCGCTAAAACAGTTTATCGCCGTCATTATGACTGGCAGAATGTTTATTGTGAACGAGAATGCTCCGAGTTTAATCGGAATAAGATTGTCCGCTGCGCCCAAGTCCTTGACGATAAAGAAACTTGCGCCGTTCAGCGCGCTGCTGTTTCTAAGATAATGATACGCCGCAATGAAAAACGGCACCTGAATTAAAATTGAAAATGTGCTTCTTAGCGCGTAAACCGGATGGTAATGGTTTTGCCTGTAGTATTCAGAAAGCATCATAAAACGTTCATCGCCGCTGAATGTCCGTTTTATATGATTTGTCCAATGCTCAAGGCTTTTTGAAATTTTTCTTTCCTTGTCTTGAATTTTATCTGCAACATTGTAGAGAGGAAGCGCAAGAATATTCATCGCTAAACTAACGCCAAAAATTGCGCCGATAATTCCTGCTTGTGGAAAGTTGTTTTGCACATAATGGAAAACCCAGTCAAATATTGTTTCAAGCGGAGAGATTATAATATCATAAATCATTTTTAATTATTTTTTTCCTCTTTTTTAGCTGCGGCAAAAGAATTTTCAATAGCTACAATAAGAAATGATGAAATAACGGAAAGAACTGTGTAAGTAACGCCGTTGTTAAAAATAATGCGATGGAATAATACTCTGATTATAACGATAAACACGTGCGTTAAGATAAGATTCTCGACAACATAAACTGCATAGCGCATAAAAATTTCAAAGACGGATAGTTTTTTACTTTTTAAAAATAACCGCAGGGAAATAATTGGAACGAAAAATAAGTTGATAAATAAAACTAAATAATTTTGAATGTCAGCGTTCATTTTTAATCCTTTTTGTGTGAGTAATTTCTTTGATTTTAAGAAAATCACTCAATATTGCTGATAATTTATACTCATTAAAATTATATTTCAACCCCTGAATCTTCATTTTATATTGAGCATTATGGAAAAATATCAGCAAACCCTGATAAATAATCTGAAAAAATATAGAAAGCAAAATAAAATTTCTCAGGCCCGGTTCGCGGAGCTTTGCGATGTTTCAACAGGAACGATTGGAAACATAGAATGTGGCTCGGCAAAACCTTCTTTTGACCTTTTACTCAAAATGGCTGATGTTTTAAAGATTACGCCTTCTCTTCTTTTAAATGATGAGGATGATGAGCAGAAAAATATCTGTTCACGGGATCAGGCTTCAGAACATATTATGCTTCTTGAGTTTTATCAGAAATTAAAAAAATATTTTGAGAATTAATCATAAATAATATTTTTTATCATTGACATAAATAAAAAAAACGTATAATATATTTTTCATTCAGCAATGAACAAACGGGCCACTAGCTCAGGTGGTAGAGCACCGCCCTTTTAAGGCGGCTGTCGATGGT
>CAZIFO010000045.1:0-12548 GCA_964538245.1 uncultured Treponema sp. | reverse complement strand
GAAACTCGCTCCGTCCTGACACAATCATGATTTTAAACCGCGGAAAAACCGGCCAAAAGATTTTTGTGCTCGACTCAAAATATTACCGCTACGGAGCGACAAAAATCAAAGCTCATCTTCCTTCGAGTGAAAGCATTGTTAAGCAGCTTGCCTATGCGAAATATATTGAAAAAGAATGTCAGTCGCTTTCACAAGATCAAGCCGCCACAATTCCAGAAGATGTAAAGCTGAACTTTGCGGAAGATTCAATTTTCAACGCGTTTATCATGCCGGCAGATTTATCAAGTGAAGATTGCGTTATGAAAAATATCGTCGTTATGAAAAATATCGTCGTTATGAAAAATATAGGCTTTGCAAGCGCGGACTTTGTTTTTTCAGAAAGCGAAGATATGCCAAAGAAAAGCTGGCATAAAATTTATGGAATTTTGATTGACACAAAGTTTCTTATGCAGAACCATGCGAAAAATGACGGGCTTGCGGCACAGCTTGCAAAATTGATTGAGCAAAAGTGATGTGATAATTTCGTACATATTTTCGCTCCAAGTTGCGCCGAATGTAAAGCGAGTTTACACATATCAAAAATCCGAATAAAGTGGACTTTCAATGACTTTTGTAGTTCATGTCTCAGAAAATTATTTTATTTAACCTGACTGTTTCAAACCATCTATAATTTGTTGACCATGGTTCCAATATTAATTACAATTCAATCATTAAACCTTAAAATAAACTTAAAAAATATATTTTTAACAGGAACCACTAATTTAGGAGACAGTACAAGAGAGACTTTTGCCTGAGCTGAAATGTACCATGTAAAAACATCTCTTAAATTAAGCAAAATTCAACAATAATAATGGACTTCTAAAACTGCAAAGAAGAATATAAACGCACAGCAACATAAGCTAATGAAAAGCTTTTGCCAGGACCTGGTTCATAAAGCCAGCGTAAATAAAAAGGAGAACAAAGAAAATGATATATATAAAATCAGTTCATATTGAAAACTACAAATGTTTAGAAAAACTTGATATAGATTTTAATAAAAATGTAAATATTATTGTTGGCAATAATGAAGCCGGCAAGAGTACAATTCTTGAAGCAATAAATTTATGTCTTTCTGGCACAATAAACAATAGATATTTAAGGAATGAATTAAATGAATATTTTTTTAATGCAAAGGCAGTAAAAAAGTTTCTTGAAGATCCTAATTTGCCTCCTCCTAAATTTTTAATTGAAATTTACTTAGATTCAGATAAACCGGATACAAATAAAACACTAGAGCTGCTTAAAGGATCGATAAATTCAAAAAGAGCGAATTCTTCAGGAATAAAAATTGAAGTTTGTTTTGATGATAAATATCAGAAAGAATATTCTATTTATAAGCAGACAACTGATAGGAAATCATTTCCTGTTGAATACTATAAAATCATTTGGAGAAGTTTTTCCAACGATGAAGTGTCTACCAGATCAATTCCATTAAAGCCGAATTTAATTGATGCTTCTGGAACAAAATATAAGAACGGCTCTGATTATTATATTTCAAAGATTATATCAAATCAGCTGTCAGAAAAAGATGTAGTTGAATTAACACAAGCAATTAAAGGACTTAAAGAAAAGTTTAAAAATGAAGCTGCCTTAAAAAAGGTAAACGAAAAAATTGCTGAATGTGATAAAATTTCAAAAAAGCAGGTTTCTGTTTCTGTTAATACAACAGAAATGAATGCCTGGGAAAGCCTTTTAAATACCTATATCGATGATATTCCATTCACGCAAATTGGTCAGGGCGAAAAAAGTATAATAAAAACAAATCTAGCATTATCTACACTAAGAGAGAATATTGATAATGCCGTTCTTATTGAAGAACCAGAGAATCATTTATCGCATAGCAATTTAAATGGCCTATTAAAAACGATTGAAGAAAATAATTCTGAAAGGCAAATAATTATCACAACACACAGCAGCTTTGTTGCAAATAAATTAGGACTTCAAAATCTTCTCTTTATAAATAATGGGAAAGTTTCATATTTTAAGGAAGTAGAAGAAGATACACAGAATTATTTTAAAAAACTGGCTGGATATGAAACTTTGCGGGTAATTCTTTCCAATAAATCAATTTTAGTTGAGGGACCTTCGGATGAATTAATTGTTCAAAGGGCATATCAGATAGCTAACAATAATCATTTACCAATTGAAGATGGTATTGATGTAATTTCTGTCAAAGGTCTTCAAGCAAAAAGATTCCTCGAACTAGCAAAAGATTTGCCGATTAAAATTGCTGTCGTAACAGATAATGATGGTGATTATGCCAATAATATTACAAAAAGATATGAAAATTATATATCAACTAATGTTCAAATTTTTTCTAATACTGATAATACGCAGAATACATTAGAACCAAGTTTTGCAGCTTGTAATGATGAAAGTGATTTAAAAACATTTTTAAATTACACAGGGAAAAAAGCAATTTCTGACTATATGCAGACATGTAAATCTGAATGGGCATGCGAAGTTTTTTTTAAGGATAATCAATTTAAATTCCCAGATTATATTAATAAATGCATACAATGGATAAGTCAATGAATAATACTGTCTATATTGCAGCTGCAGGTTCAGGTAAAACAACATTACTCGTAAAGAAGGCTTGTGAAATTAAAAAGCCAGAAAATATATTGATTCTTACATATACAGATTCTAATGAAAAAGAAATCCGTTCAAAATTTCATAAAATAAATGGCTTTATTCCTGAAAATGTCTGTGTTCAGTCTTGGTTTTCTTTCTTATTCCAGTTTTATATAAAACCTTATCAGAATTATCTAACGAATGATGATTTTGATATAAAAGGTTTACTTATATCGTCAAATACTAATAAATCATCATCATGGCGTCCTTCAAAAAATAAATGGAGGTCTTATTATTTTACAAAAGAACATAGAGCATTTGGAGAAAAATTAAGTGAATTAGCCTTAGATTGCAATGAAAAATCAGGTAGTTTACCATTAATTCGACTTACAAATATTTTTGAACATATCTTCATAGATGAAGTTCAAGATTTAGCTGGTTATGATTTAGATTTACTAAAACAATTATTTCTTTCAAGAAGTGAAGTTATTCTAGCCGGTGATCCAAGACAAACGACATATTTAACAAATCATAATGGAAATAAAAATCAAAAATATAGGGACGGTAAAATTCTTGACTATTTGCAGTCACAAGAAGAATTAAAAAATAACTTTTCTATTGATTATGAAACATTAAACCATTCTTGGAGATGTTGTCAGGAAATATGTAATTTTGCATCAAAAATTTCAAAAAATTTTCCACAGACTGTTTCTAGAAATGAAACCAGTATTCCAGTTAAAGGAGTTTTTTTAATAAAACCTGAAGAAAGAGATGCTTTTATGAAAATCTACACAAACATGATTCAGCTTAGATGGAACAAAAGTACAAAAGGAATTATAGAGGAATTAAAATGTATGAATTTTGGTGAATCAAAAGGACTAACTTTTGAAGGAGTTCTAATATATCCAACAAAGGATATGAAAAAATGGATTGATAATAATAATCAAAAACTTGCATTTGCTACAAGATGCAAGTTTTATGTTGCTGTTACACGTGCTCAATATATTGTTGGAATTGTTTGGGATAAAAAAACGTGTTCTGCTTCTGATTTAGCATTTTGGAAACAAATGGAGGCATAAAATGGAAAATAGAATCTACTATGGTGAATATTCATTAAAACACTGGATTGAACTGCTGCTAAAAAAGCAAATTACATTGCCTGAATATCAGCGAAGCTATGTATGGGACGAAAATGCCGTTAAAAGATTTATTAAATCATTAAAAGATAAACAATTTATTCCCCCAGTAACAATTGCCCATTATGAAATTGAGGATGCTGACAAAACAAATCTTATATTAGACGGACAGCAAAGGCTAACATCTCTGCTTCTTGCCACAATAAAATTATTTCCAGATAAAAATAAATTTGAAGAAGCAGATATTTTAACAAAAAATGAAGATGACAGTGAAGATGATGATTCTGAAAAAAATGTGCCTATAAAATGGACTTTTAAGCAGCTTCTTGAATTTGGAAATGATATAGAAAGCATTAA
The DNA here is from genome assembly GCA_964538245.1 of uncultured Treponema sp. Taxonomy (GTDB): domain Bacteria; phylum Spirochaetota; class Spirochaetia; order Treponematales; family Treponemataceae; genus Treponema_D. Next base: position 8,442 of record CAZIFO010000045.1, on the reverse strand, counting down.
ATACAAAGCAAACGCTTCTAATAAATACAATCCACTAGAAATCGAAGATGACATAGATGAAAAATTTTTAGAAAATAAATTTCTAGGATTTTCTTATATTGTTCCTGATTCTAATGAGAAAGAAGAAGTTCAAAAATCTTTTTCAAAAACTTTTAGAGAAATAAATTATTTTGGAAAATCTTTGTCTGCCCAAGAAAGCCGCCGTTCATTGTACTTTATGAATGATAAATATAAAGATTTCTTTGATGGAAAGATAGAAAACAATGATGTTTTAAGTTCATTAACTATTACTGAAAATATGCAATCAAATAGAATTGACTTTGTTCGTTATCTTTCAATTTTGTCACAATATAAAGCGCAGGGCTCCGCCTCGAATGTTTTAAAAAACTATTCAGCGTATGCCTCACGAGAAGCGTTTTATACAGATTATATTTCATTTATTGTAAATCTCGAACAAGAAAGTAATGAAGATAAATTCAATGGGTTTGATATGGAAGGAATATTTCCAAATGAATGTTGGAAAAAACGTTTTAAAACACTAAAAACTATGACGGCTGAATTAAAAGAAAAAATTAATTTAGCGAAAGAGAAAAATAAAAGTAATTTCGATTCATGGATAGACGCAGATTATTATCTTTTTGGATTAATTTACTATGTTCTTTTCGAAAACTTAAAGGTTAATTTAACAGATTCATTGTTAAAAGAATTACAAAACGCAATAGAAGCGAAAAGACAAGACAGATCATATTCAAAAAGTCCGAATAGATTAGGAAACCTTAGAGAACGCTTAAATGATTCCATTCAAATTTATAAAAAATACAAGGATTAGAAAATTATGGAAAATAGAAAACATACAAATTTTATACTTACGCCCATTTTCGGGATATTAGAAGATTGTGTAAACGCAACAAAAGGAATAGGCAGAGGAATTGAAACTTATCTTCTCTGTGATTATATAATGCAAACTACATTTTTAAAGATGACAGGAGCAAGCGAACAAAAGTTAAAATGTATTTTATGGGAAATTGCGACAAATGATTTTGATTTTCGATATGAATTTTTAAACTCTAAAGCAAATTATAATGAATGCTCTAACATGGAAGATAAAAATAAAGTATTTGGAGCTTTAAAAGCTCAAGTTAAGGCCATAACTTCTGACGAAAATTGTTTTAGGAAAATTTATAACAAGTCTGTTAAAGATGAAATTCAAAAAAAAGCAGTGCAGGGAATAATAGATTTATTCACACCTTCTGTGCTATCTATGTGGCAAGGGAAGCAGTTTTATAATTTTAAAAAACATTCAAAGACTTTTTTGGAAAATCATTTTTTGTAATTTTCAGAGCAACAATATTTCGTTGATAGAAAATGTTATAGATTATAAAGGGATTGTCTGGAGACATAGAAACCGTTGCGCGCATAATTTAAAATCGTATCAAGTAAACCTTCCAGATTTATCAAAATTAATAAAAAAGGATTATGATCACGAAAATTATTTTTTCAGATTTTCAATCTTAGTTTTATTAGATGAAATTTTTATGAAACTATATTCTAAATATTTGAAACTATTAACGGAAAATATATAAGAATAAAGGCCGGTCTTGTCATAGTTTTCTAGTTTCCGGATGCGCCAATAAAAAAGCATCGCAAACTTGTTGACGACCGGCTTTGCCTCCTGACATAGCATCAGTCGCAGCAGTCATCACTATTGGCAAGTTCAAAATTACAGTTTTCCTCATCTTCCTTCATTTCCACACAATCTTTTCTGTATATTCGCAGTACGGATAATTTGTGCAGCCGATAAACCAGAATCCTGTTTTCTTGGATTTCCGCTTTACAAGAAATCCACCGCAAGCCGGGCATTTTCTTGGATTCTGCAAAATTGTCGCGTCGTGCAATGTGTAATTGCATTTTGGAAAATTCGAGCAGCCGACAAAATATTTTCCGTTGTGTTCGACTTTTAAGAGATTTCCGGTTTTGCAGAGCGGACATTTTGTCTGGTTTTCATTTCCACCGTTTTTTATCGAAACAAAACAGACAGATTTCGACTCTGAAAATTCCTTGAAAAACGGAGAAGGATTTCTGTTGTCAGTCAAAACAAACGTCCTGTTTTTCGTGCGCGTGATTGCGACATAAAAAAGCCTGCGCTCTTCCGCGAACTTAAAATCTTCAGCGTTCGTCAGGACAAGATTCAAGACCTTGTCGTCTGCAATCTGGTTTGGAAAGCCTAACTTGTCGTTCTTAAAGTTCAAGATAATCACGTTGTCCACTTCCAGACCTTTTGACTTGTGGACTGAAAGAAAATCAATCTGAAGCTCCGGAATCGGAATGTATTCAAAACATTCTTTTCGGTTCTTGTAAAAAGTTCTGAAAAGCCCTGATTTTCTTGCAATCTCAATGTCGTAGTTCGTCCTTCCCAAAAGCAGAATTGAAGAGTTGATTCCGAATTCCGAGACGATTTTTCTAATTACAAGCTGCAAGGCTTTCTCAGGATTTTCGTCAAAGCCCCAGAAAACAAGCGGATAATCCAGGCTTTTGTCCGAACGCAAGTCTTTTTTTAGCTGGAGCGGATTTTTCAAGATAAAGTGCGAGGCTTCATCAATCAGCTGCTGGGAATTTCTGTACGTTTTTTCTATTTTAAGGATTTTTGTAAATCCGAAATATTTTTCAAAATCAGTGAACAAGGAAATATCGCTTCCAGCAAACCTATAGATTGACTGCCAGTCGTCGCCCACGCAAAAAAGTTTCGCGCAAGTTCTATCCGCAATCGCCTTCAGGAAATTGAATCTTGATTTTGAAATGTCCTGATATTCATCGACGATGATGTATTTGTATTTCGGAATTTCAAAGCCTTGTTCAACTTTCTCCGCCGCGCAGTTTATCATGTCGGAAAAATCAATCGCGCTGTTTTTAAAAAGATAATTCTGGTATTCAGACAAAATTATTTTGATTATTTCAAGAAAAAGATTTGTCCGCTCGCGCATAAATTCGTTTGTTTCATAAGAAATATTTCTGTGCTTTAGATTTTCAATTTCTTCTATTTTATAGTTGTCAGATTTAAAAAGCGTGATGAACGTGCAGCAAAGTTTTATAAACTCTGAAAAATATTTGTTGCTTTTGCTCGCGTAAACAGTATTGAAAATATCTGTAAAGTCGCGCGGTTTCAGTTCAACTTTGTTTTCAGTCAGAATCTCCTCAAGTTTTTTTAGCAAGATTCCTTCTGAATTGTAATAAGAATAAGTTTCAAGAAGCTTTGTTCCGTTCTTTTGATGGACTTCTCGCTTCCATTCAATTCCAGCAAGATATTTTTTCTCTTCAACCGGAGAAAGCCACGGAACTGTAAAATCTTTTGAAACGCCAAAATGCTCCAGGTAAATGTCGTAATCCGTAAGATAAAAATCCGGCTGATATTGCTTTCGCGTTTCATCTTCATTTTCAAACGGATAAGGTTTTTCGTATTCATAATTCACACCGTTCATAAAAAGAAAGTTCGCGATTTTTGTTTCCTCAAGGCTTTTCACTTTTTCATTTTTCAGTGTCGTGAATGATTTTGACTTTTCATCTTTTTCTTTTTTGATGAATTTTTCGCGTTCGTATTTTGACTTCAAAGTCTCAAGGTCAGAAGTTTTCTCTTCCTCGTAAAGCTCGCCGAGCGAAGAATAATTTTCCATGTTTTCAGGAATTTCAAGAAAGTAAGAGAAATATTCCGTCAGATTCTTCACAAGTTCAGGATGATTTAAAACTTCATTCTCAAAAAAATTGTGCACAAACTTGCTTAAAACGTTGTCGTCAAAAACTTCCGGTCGCTTTCCGTCCACCTTTTTGATTATTTCAAGACCGAGCTTATGAAAAGTCGTCGCTCCCGCCGAAAGTCCAAGCCGCCTTTGAATCCGCTCCGTCATTTCCTCCGCGGATTTTCTTGTGAACGAAACAAGAAGAATCTCGCCTGGATTTATGCGCTTTACATCGCAAAGATATTTTACTTTCGCAGAAATTGTGAGTGTTTTTCCACTTCCCGCCCCGGCAAGAACCAAGATTCTCTCTTCGTCTGTAACAACCGCCCTTCTCTGCTGCCCGTCCAAAGATTTTCCGTCGATGTTTGAAAAAAGTCCGTCATATTTTTCCGATTCAAGACGGATAAAATTTTCATTCGAATTTTCAATGTAATCATCGAGAGAAGCAAAAGCAGTTTTGAACTGTTCAATCTGCTGGAATTCTGAATCAGTGTTTCGGACATTGCATTTTTCGGCTTCCTGAAAAACCGGATTCCATTTTTGGATAAACTGAATTTTTTGAGAATGGGAAACGTACTGATTTGAAATCTTATAAAAAAACTCTGTAAAAAAATCCTCTGTCTTCTGCGCAAGATTTTTTATTTCTTCCTTTCGCTTGATTTCCGCGTTTGAATCTGAAATATCTTGATGAAGATTTTTGTAAGCCTTTTTGAACTCGCTGATTTTTTGAAATCCGTCAGTTTTTTCAAGAAAATGATATTTTGAAATCTCTGAAAAAAGATTCTGCCATTTTTGGGCAAATCCGCTTTCTTCTGATTCAGGAACAAAATGATTTGTCAAATCAGAATATTCTGCAAGAAATATATTTATCTGCGAAAGGAAATCTTGAATCTTCTTTTGAAGCTCTTTTGCAAGTTTTCTTTTACGCCTTGCAAAAAGAAACGCGAAAACAACGAGGAATGCTAAAACTAGAAAAATCAAAAAATAGGATTTCGGCATTTAAGACAACTTTATTTTCATCTAGAATAAAATTATAACATAGAATCTTAAAACAATACGATTACAGAGCCGTAAATCGCACGAATTCTAAACCGTAAATAGCGCGATTTCGATATCGATAATCGCACGATTTCCATATTGAAAATAGCACGATTTACGAGTCTGAAATAGCACGATGCAGGAATGTAAATAGGACGATTTTGAAAGTGGAAATAGTCAAAATTTCAAAAAACTCAAAATCAGAGCCATTAAAAGTCAGCAGTCCATTTTTAATTAAGATTTTCCTTGGAGCCAAACTAATTGCAATCTCAAGTTATTTACAATCTCAAAATCAGAGGCTTTATCTATTAGAATCAAGCTCTTAGTTACTAAAGCTGCTTTGCACATATCAGAGTTATATTCAGGATACCGTGCGTTAAATAACTTATACTTTTCCAATGCCGTCTGCCTGTCTAGAATTCCTGTTTTCTGGTAATTTTGAATGAGCAAAGCATGCCCGATAATTATTTTTGCTTTTTCTGTTTCTTTTGAATAATTTGTCATATTCTGTTCTAGCACATAGGAATAATTGTATCTTGAAATTAATCTCTATTTTCCATTCTTTCCGCCGCTAAGCGCAATTCCAAGAACTACAAGCGCGGCCCCCACCGCAAACGCGCCTGCCACGGTGATTATTCCATCCAGGATTTTGTCGTCGCTTGAAGAGCTTGCACCGCTTTGAAGCTGGGAGGTCTTCTGCAGCTCCTCAGTAAAAAGTTTTTGCGGCATCAAGAGTGCAGCGGCGAAGTTGCTCGCTTTCTGGGCGTTTTTCGATTCTTCACTGCCCAAATCATTCTGAATCGGAACATAGGGCTTTATATTTTTGTCAGTGCGGATTCCCTCAAACTCAGTGTCAATCAGAAACTGGCCGAGTTCCCATGCTTTTGCAAAACGCTTTTCCTTTTCGTCAAGTTTTTTCTCAATCAAAAGAACCGGATTTTTCCGGTCGCGCGAATCAAGAACAGCGGTAAGGTTTTCAGGAAGATTTTCTTCCTTTACGTTGAAGCCTTTTTCACGAAGAATCCTGTCGATGTCAACAGGCAAATCTTTTTCGCTTGTGATTCCAAATTCCTGTATGATTTTCTGAGCCAAAAGAAGCTCGTTTTTTTCCTGCTTTCCGTAGACAACTGCCATTTTATTCCTCCGCCGTTTTTGCAGCTTTTAAAAGTTCAGCAATCTGTTTCTGAGAGTCTTTGCTCACTTCATCGCCGCGAAGCTCCACCGGAGCTTCGTCGAGCTTTTCGACTGGAATCAGGTCAGTGATTTTGCAGCCGAAAATTTCCGACAAATCATACAGAACAGAAACAGGAATGTCCTTGTCGCCTTTTTCAAGCTCGATTACGTAAAGGCGACTTTTATCAAGCAGTTTGGCAACATCGCCCTGAGTAAGATTCATTTGCTTCCTAAGGCGCAGGATGTTCATGCTTATTGTTTTTAGCGTGGGTGCATTGCCTTTCAGTTCCGTTGTAATTGATAAATTGTCTGTCATATCTTTCATTATATCGGAATTTTTCTTTTGTTCAATATTATTTTTTATATTGTTTTTAGTATCTAAACGTTTACATCATCAACTAAAACCTTTCGTGTAAGTGTTAGTTGACAAAACACGGACAAGCATTTATATTGTAAACAACTTGATAAAGATGCACTTAAAGTATGCATAAATCAGCAAGGAGGTAAATGTCATGATTGTGTGCAGGCCGTAAAAATGTGGACGGCGTAGACTTTAGGGCAAAAAGCTAAAAAAACGCCACGGAGAGAATAAATCTATTTGGGAACTGGATTTCCGGAAGTAAAAAACTGTCCAAGGAGGGACAGAATTATGAAAAAAAATATAGAGAAAGAGCTTAGCTCTGAAGAAACTCTTGAAAAGAAACTTAATGTGACGCTGCGTAAGAACACGCTGGACAAAGAAAACGAAAGCTACTACGCGAGCGTGAACAGCCAGACAGCGAATGTAAAGGTTGCGCTTGGCAACATCAAGGACGAGGACAAGGGAATTGAGATTTCCGGTCTTAAGCGCGGACTTGAGCTTTACAACAAACAGGTGATAAAGCTGCTTTCTCAAGGATTTTCGGTAAAAGTTATGGACTTGGGCGTGCTTAGAATCAAGCACAGAGGAAAACTCAACAGCAGCGGACAGTCAGAAAACAGGAAATCTGGCTTTACGGTTGAATTCGAGGTCGCAGAAGAAGTTTTGAATGCGGTCCAGAATCTGGATGTTGACGAGATTGTTAGAATAAACAAAGCCCCTATTCTTGAGGAGATTGTTGACCTTTCACGGCAAGTTTCAGACGGAAAAGTAACAAACGGAAAACCTGTCGCAATCAAGGGCAGAAATCTTAAAGTGAACAAGGAAAATGATGAGATTTACTTTGTTCCTCAAAGCTCAGACGAAACCGATGATAGCGACAAGTCAAACTGGCTCAAGGTAGACTCGGACAAAATTTTCCGGAACAAGCCGTCGGAGCTGAATCTTTTTCTTCCTGAAGGGCTGAAAATCGGAACAAAATACAAAGTATTAATAAGAAGCCTTTGCTTCGCAAGCGGAGCAGAACGAAAAACTAAACTTACAGGAAAAAGTGAAGCATTTGAACTTGCGTAAGTATCTGTTATTTTCAATTTTTTATAAATAACTGCCGGCCGCAGCTTTTGAAAAAAGTTCGCGGCCGTTTCTTTTTCATGATTTCCTCACATTTCCATGCTGTCCAGAAACCTGTTGATTTTCCGGCGCATTTTCTCTACGACTTCTTCCTGAATCTGGCTTCTAATTTCCTCGTTTTCCGGAGTTTTTTCTATTTCAATCCGGCCCTTGCCCTGCGGAACGAAAAGCTCGTAAACTTCCACATTCAGGGCGTCCGCGATTTTTACAAGCGTCTCTGAGCGCGGAAAACGCCGCTTTCCTTCTATGTCATTTATGTTCTGGCTCGAAACTCCGATTTTTTCGGCCAAGGTTTCCTGCGTAAATTTATCTTTTCTGTATTTTTTGATGTTCATTGAAAGGACATCTTTGAGCTCGTCTTCTGTCATACTTGCATTTTGCAAGTCAAAACAACAGTTTTACACTAGCAAAAGTATTTAGAATTTATTACACTTGCGTTATGCAAGTAAAAGTTGATACAAATAATAATCCGGATAAGATTTCCTCATCATCCTCAAAAAAAGCGGTTTCAGGCGAAAATTCAATGCGCATTACTTCTCTCCGTTTTCTTCTGATTGCGCTTGTTGTTTTTATCCATAACGATTTCCGCGCGTCTGAACTGGCGGAAATTGCGGCGGAAGGACTTGGAGTTCCGATTTTTAATCAAAGCGCCGCGGGACTTTGGATCCAGCGTTTTATTTCGGAAGGAATCGCAAGCTGCGCGGTTCCGCTTTTCTTTTTGTTCAGCTCTTATCTTTTCTTTATTAAAAATGATTCATACAAAACTGTCCTAAAGAAAAAGCTCAAGGGGCTTGCCGTTCCGTATTTTCTGTGGATTATTTTGAATATTGGAGGTGTTCGAAAACTTCAGTTTTTCGAACACCAACCTTAGAAAATCGCAACTCTGCAAGGCTTTTGCCTGAAGAGTTGTCAGACCAGAGAGGGAACTAACAAAGTTTCCGAACAGGTCTATTGCACTTGGCGTTGCGATAAAGCTTCTCGCCGTAAAACTAAATCCGTCGCTCGTCAGAA
>CAZIFO010000044.1:0-12671 GCA_964538245.1 uncultured Treponema sp. | reverse complement strand
TTTAAAGGATTGCGCCTTTTTTGTAAATTTTTATAAAACTCGAAATTTGGGCTAAAAAGCTTCTCGCCGCGCTTATAGCCTTTGTCCTTGTTCTGACAGCTTTTTTCTCCGCGTATTATATTGCCGCGGAATTGGACCATGACTGCAGCGGCGACGGCTGTCCTGTTTGCGCAGTTATCCAGCTGTGCGAGAACTTTCTGCGGCAGGCTGGCTCTGGAAATGTTCAGCCGGGATTTGAGATTTTCCGCGCTTTAAGCATTCTTTTTGCCGTGGCATTCTTATCTTTATTTTTAGTCAAAAAAAATCCTGTCAAAGAGAAAATCTGCCTGAATAATTGAAAATCTCCGTTTTTATCAAATCAAAACTGCTGTGTTCCGTAAAGTTCGCTTTTTATTTTATCTTACGGACAAAAGCCTTAAAAAAAATAATGGAGATTCAATAACTTATGAAAAGAACTTTGCTCGTTCTGTCCGCGCTTGTTTTTGCGGCAGGACTTTTTATTTCATGCGGTTCAAAAAAGCCTTCAAAGAAAAACTCAGGCGTTGAAAAGAAAATCGAGATTGTTGCGACAATTTTTCCTGAATATGACTGGACAAAAAATATTCTGGGCCCGAATCCTTCCGGGGCGGAGCTTACAATGCTTTTAGGAAACGGAGCTGACCTGCACAGCTTTCAGCCGACTGTTGATGATGTTGTTAAAATATCAACTTCTGACTTATTTATCTATGTCGGCGGCGAGTCTGACAAGTGGGTCGGCGACGCCTTGAAGAACTCTGTGAACAAGAACATGAAGGTGATAAATCTTCTTGATGTGCTAAAATCTTCTATTAAAGAAGAGGAGATTGTCGAGGGAATGCAGGAAGAGGAGCATGGCCACGACAATGAAGATGAGCATCACGATGAAGATGAAGAAAATGAAAAAGAATACGATGAGCACGTCTGGCTCTCGCTGAAAAACGCTGCGAAAGTCTCACAGGCGATTTCTTCGGCGCTAGAGGAGATTGACCCTGAAAACAAGGATGTCTACGCGGCGTCTGCGGCTTCCTTATATTCTGACGATTGAAGGAAATGCAAACGGCGCGAGCCATAAAATCGCCGAAACTGTCATGAAAAGCACGGAAAAGAAAACCGCGAAGATTGCAGCGATGGACTCAATGCAGGCGACAACTTTTGAAGATGTGCAGAAAGGCGCGTCATATCTTGATATAATGGAAAAGAATCTTTCGGTCTTGAAAGAGGCTTTGAACTAGCCGTAAAACGCAGGCGCAGGAGAAAAACAAAATGAAAAAAATCATGGAAAGAGCTTTTTGCCTTGCTTTTCTTTTTCTTGCCTTTGGATGCCGGAAAAATGAAACAAACGTGGCAGAGGTTCCAGGCCCTGAAAAAAAAGCGGAAGCCCAGGAATTGCCTGATGAAAAAGTTGACCTTGACCTGACTTCTCTTTCTTCCACGATGATTTACGCGGAGATTTTCAACATGGTGGTTGAGCCTGAGAAATACGACGGAAAGAAGATAAGGATGAAAGGCCTTGCGGCACTTTTCCATGACGATGAGCGGAAACGCGACTCCTACGCCTGCATTGTAAAGGACGCCACGGCGTGCTGCGCGCAGGGAATTGACTTTGCGCTTTCAGACGCGGCGGCTTCCTCTTCTGGCTATCCTAAGGACGGAGATGAAATCACGCTCACAGGAACGTTCAGGGAGATTATGGAGGGAGATATTTCGCACTATATGATTACGGAAGCGGAGTGGAGGTGAGGGGCTGGCGTTTTTATGCTTGCAAATTCAAAAAATTATATAATTCTGCTGGCGACATTATATTGGGATTTTCAATATCTGACTCAAGAAAATCTTTGTCGCCTGTAAGAAGAATATCTGCGTTATAAAACAATGCGTCGCTTAAAACAGGCACGTCTTTTTCATCTCGCAACTCGCCGAGTACTTGGTTTGAGCTTTCCACAAAATGAAATGCTTCGATTTCGTGAAACATTTTGTAAAGTTTTTCTGCTTTTTCAGGCCATTTTTCGTGCAGTTTTTCTTTGAATTCTGTATCTACATATGATGACAGAATAAGTTCATTTTCGGAACCGATAAGATATTTTAAAAGAATTCCGGCTTTTCCGCCAAAAACAAAAGCAGAAATTAGAACATTTGTGTCTATGAAAATCTTCATGCGCGTATCCTGTTTTTTCTAGAGGCTGAAATTTCAGAAATCATTTCCTCTTCAGATGTCCAGGGATTGCTGTTGCTCATTTCATTTTGCATTTCCTCAAATATTTTTATGTCTTTCTTCGCCTGCTCATCTGCCAGCATTTTTGATTTATACTGGACATAGCTTAAAAAGTCGGAAACTTCCGGAAGATATTTTTCTGGAATTGATTTTACTTGCTCGACAACAGATTCATAGCTCATATAATAACCTCCGCGTTGCCTTATTATAGCATGGTTTTTAGTTTTTATTTCAAGAGTTTTGAATAATGCAAAATCCGCGCGCTGTTTTGGTTTATTATCTCTGCGGCGGATTTTTCTTCTATTCCGAGAACTTTTGCGATGTCGCTGTAGATTCGCTTTATCAGAAAAACGGAGTTGTCTTTTCCGCCTAGCCACGGCTCGGAGTCGGGATTGTCGGTCTCTGCGAGAATAAGATTCTGTGGCGTTCTTTTTAGAAGGCTCTGGATATGGCTTGAGCGGATTGTCTCGCAGCCAAATGTCTGCATGTAGCCTCGCTTTATGAACTGTGTGTAGATGTCGTCCGGGCCGTCGTACCAGTGGATTACAGGCTTTGCGGCAGGATAGTCTTCAAGAATGCGGCAGATTTTTTCCTCCGCGTCTTTTGTGTGGATTACGCAGTATTTTTTTTCGCGGTCGCAGTGCTCAAGAAAGAAGCGGAAGACTTTTTCTTGAGCGGCGGAAGGCACGTCCTTGTGCCAGCAGAAATCCATTCCGATTTCGCCGATTATTCTTGATTTTTCTAGGAGCGGCCTGTAGAAGCCAAGATTTCTAAGCTCTTCCTGCGCTTTTGCCGGATGTATTCCAAGCGTCGGAATTATCTTTACCTTTAAGCCTTCTTTTTCCGCGTAGCTTGCAAGCGAGAGGTTCTTTTCGTAGGAAGAGGCGTCCATTGATGAAGAAATGATGGTTCCCTCATCAATGGACGCGAGCTGATTTTTTAGCTCCTCTTGATTTTTGTAGCAGTCAAGGTGCGTGTGGAAATCGATGTAGTTCATAAAGCTGTCTGCAGGCCGTTTCTCATTTTGTTCCTAGAAGCCAGCTGCTTGCCTCGTCATAAAGCTTTTGAACTGTCTCGGGCTTGTCGTCTCCCGGAAGCTCCTGGCTGCACGGAAGGCCTGTCTTTTCAAAAAGCCATGAGACACATTTATAGCTTGCGCGGTATTTTTCAAAATCTTTCGGATCAACAAGCGCATTCTTGTCCGGCACAACTGGAATAAGCATATCACGCTCATAGATACAGTCAAGGGCGGCGATTTTCCAGACGTTTTCTTCCTTTACGACGCGGTAAAGAAGCCGCGCCCAGCCGAACCTGTGGTATTCAACATTATTGATTGTGTGATATGCGCCCATCATGCACTGCATTTCCGCCACGGCTTTATCGCCGTTAAGATAGACAAAAGTGTTGTAAATCTTATGGCGCGGAGTTGAGTAAGTTCCGTCCTTGCGCTTTCCAGACTCGGACATTTTCCTTGAACGCTCTACAAATTCGCGTCCGTCTCCGTCATACCATGTGATTCTTACGCGGGATTTTTCGGCGTAGCATTTTTTCTGCTCGTCGAAGCGCATTGTGTCCCTGCAATAGCGGTCGTATTCCAGAAGCTTTGTGATGTTATGTTTTTCAAGCATTGATTTTGCGTCATCCTGATAAACCGGCAAATCGAAAAAAGTCTTTTGCATAAAATCCTCCAATGAATCTTTGCTTTTTGATTGGTTTTCACTTTACAAATTCATCTATAAGCGCGAAAACTCTTTCAGGATTTTCGAAGAACGCGATGTGTCCTGCGTCCGGAATCACTTCGAATTTCGCGTTTGGCAAAGCGTCGGCAACTTTCTTTCCTTCCGCCGGAGGATTCAGCCCGTCGTACTCGCCTGTAAGGACAAGAGCCGGAACCGTAACTTTTGGCGCAGATTCAAGAAGGTCGAAATCCTGAAGCGATTTTGTGATTGCATCCTGCTCGGCGGCGGTAAGTTTTACGGGGCTTGCAATTTCCTCGTTAAACGCGCGGATTTCGTCAAAAGTGACTTGAGGAGCGAACACTCGCCGGACCATCTGCCTCGCGGCCTGCTCCCGGCTCATTCCGCTCGCCGCCGCCTCCTGCTCAGCCTGCTCCGTGGAGGAAGTTTTGCCTCCGCCCTTTGTTCCGATTAGGACAATCCTGGAAAACAGGTCCGGATATTCCTCTGCCGCTTTCAATGTGATGTACGAGCCCATCGAAAATCCGATTATGACGGGCTTTTTCAAGTGCATTGCTTCTACCAGCGCGGCGAGGTCGGCCGCATCATCCTCAAGGGTAAAAAACTTTGGCTTATCGCTTTCTCCGTGACCGCGCACATCGTAGCTTACGACATGGAATCTTTCCTTATAATGGTTGAAAAGCCTGTCCATGTTTTCTTTCGAGTAGCCTTTTCCGTGGATTAGAATCATGTCAGGTCCGGAGCCGGTTTCCTTTACGGAAAGATGTATTCCGTTTGCCTCAATCAGTTTTTTCTCCACAGAATTTGATTCCGCCTTCGCCTGACTGCAGATTGACGCTGAGAACGCAAGAATTGAAGTGAGAATCACTTTTCCGAATTTCATTTTCCGCCTCCGTTTTTAGTTCTTATGGTTCGCCCGCTTATGAGATTGAAAGAATCTTGCATCTTTTTAGAACAACCATGTTTTCAGATGACATTATGTGGAAAGAGCCTGTAATTGTAACAGTGTCGCCCACGGACACGGAAGACATTTCCTCGTAGGAGCCGAAAACTCCGAGCACGTAGCTTTTTCCGCCCGCTGTGTCCGAAATCTCCATTGAAGGAGTTCCGTGGCTGTCGCGCCCGATGTATGTTACAACTCCGGTCGCTGTTTCAGTTGCCCCGCTGTATGTCGCCTTGTATTTGTCCGGATCTTTGTCGTACTTGTTCCAGATTGCCGACGCGTTGACTTTGGCTTGAGAAGTTGCGCCTGCTGTTTTGATTGCGCTGCTTTTAACCCACAATGCAGGCCTTACTCCGATTATTGTTTCGTCCGCCTCGTGCGCGCGGTTTCCGATTTCTCCGGAAGAAGCGATATAAGCCGGACTTGTTCTTGTCATTCCAGGCGAGCGCAGCCACCACGCGCAGTTTCCGCGTCCGTTTGTGTATGCGCCTTGTGAGACTGCGTAGTTTGTGGCTTTTGCCGCCCGCGCATTATCAGAAGGAAAATATTTTTTTACTTCCGAGCCGCTTAGAAGAAATATTTTGTCCTGCGTGTTTTTCCCGGCTGGAGTTCCGTATTTTAGCTCGTCGCCGTTTTCCAAGTCTGTGGAAAGAATTGCGTTTCTCTCGTCAGCTGAAAAAGCCGAGTTTAGAAAGTCGCCGTTGAGCCATGCGCGGATGTTGCTTTTGTCCCAGGTTGCGTTTGTATAGCTTTTGCTGAAAGGAAGCGAATCAATGCAGCTATCCGAAAGAAGCAGAGCTTTGTCTCCGTCGCTTTCAAGAACTGTCCATTTTATAGGCTCTGCCGATTTTGATTTCTGCGGATAATTTCCGAATAAAACAGTTCCGGAGATTTTACCGTTTTCTGCCGGAACTTGCGCATTTGCCTGGTGGCAAGAAAAAAGTGAAAGAGCCAGCGCTGAAAAAATAATTGCCCTGTTGATTTTCATTTGCTTTTCCTCTCTATTTATGATTTTGAATTCTAGCGATTTTTCCGCCGCGGAAAATAATGCTCCGCATTTTCATTCCGGAAAGTTTTTCTGACGGAAAAGCCTCTTCAATTCTCTTTATGTCTTCCGCCGACAGCTCGATGGAAAGCGCGTTGATTGAATCCTGGAGATGTTCTTTTCTCGTCGTTCCGATTAAAACGCTCATGTCTGGATTCTTTGCGTAGACATAAGCCTGCGCGAGATTTTCAAGAGTTGTGTTCTTTTCGTCTGCAATCTTTTTGACGGCGGACAAAAGCTTATCCCGCTCCTCGTAAGAAAGCCCTGCGGCGAATCCCATCGAGTCTTTTTTTGATGAGGCCGACAGAAGTCCGTGGAAAAGAACGCCGAACGCAAGAACGTCAATCTTGTTTTTTCTTGCCGTGTCGAGAACGCCGTTTTTTTCAATCTCGCGGTTGACAAGAGAATATTCTGCTTCGAGCATTTTGATTGGATGAACTTTTGCCGCCCGCTCAAGATTTTCGCTTGAAACTTGAGTAAGGCCAATGCTTTTGATATAGCCTTCCTTTACGCAGTCTTCAAGCGCGCCGATTAAATCTTCTACTGGAACAGACTCGTCCATTCTCGCGGGCTCGTACAAGTCGATGTAGTCAAGCCCAAGACGGTGAAGCGAGTAGGCAAGGTGCGCCTTTACGTTGAAAGGATTTACGTCAAGCCCGTAGATTCCGCCTTTCGGATCCGGCAGAACGCCGAACTTTACCGAAAGATAATATTTGTCGCGCGGAACGCCCTTGAGCGCCTCCCTCAGAACCATCTCGCTTTCACCGCCGCCGTAGAACTCTCCTGTGTTAAGAAACGTAATTCCGTTGTCAAGCGCGTAGCGGACAGTTTCGATTGACCTTTCCTTGTTGGACATATTCATGCCCATGCAGCCAAGTCCTAGTCTTTTGATGTTTGTCATTTTCTTGCCTCCAGATTTTGGATTTTAAGATTCTCTATGCTTATTTTTCTTAAAGTCATTTTGTTTAATCAGTTTTTCTGCTCCGGAAAATACTTTTTTAAGCGTTTGCCTGCTGTCGCCTGCAGAAGCGCGAGTATGCGTCCGACACAGATTGCCGAGGCGATTGTCGCAATTCCGAACCCGATGAGTTTGTGCGCTCCGATTATGCCTGTCAGCAAAGAGATGACAACGCACGAGCAGTCGTAGATAATCTTTACCCCGCCCATGTTTTTATTTGCCGCCTTTGCTATTGCCTGGACCGCTCCCGTCGGCGGATCCGGCACAAGGTGCATTGCGACAATCAGCATGATTCCGAGCGCGGTGAAAAAAAGGCTTCCGCAAAGGCAGACAATCCGCATGAAGACGGTCGCCGCGTCCGGAAGAACGGCGTTCCACATGTCAATCACAATGCCGAAAATCAATGACACTGGAAGCTGGAGCAAAATAAAAGCATATTTTTTCCTTTCGCTCAAAAAAAGCTGAATGATTATGTTTGTTATATAGAAGAAAATGCTCAGCGTTCCGAGGCTCAGCGGAACAAGATGGCTTACAACGTAAGGAATGCTGTTGATTGGAGAAACGCCCATTCCGCATTTTACGCAAAGAACAATCCCGAAGCAGAGAATGAAAACGCCCGCGATGTAAAGCGGAATTCTTTTTAGCGCAGATTTAATTTCAGAATTACAGAACATTTTTAACATCCTTGTTGTTGAGAAGTATGTAGCCGTAGGTTGCAGCTTCTCTGTGTCCTGGATATACCGGCGTTCTGTCAGAATATCCAAGGCTCTTGAATTTCTTGATTGATTTTTTCATATCCTCGTCGCTTCCTGTCGGCCGGAATGTCGGTCCGGTCATGTCCTTTAGAATTGTGTCGCCTGAAAACAATATGTTCTCATTTTTAAAATAATACATCACAGAACCTTTTGTGTGTCCCGGCGTGTTTATGACTTCAATTTCAAAGCCGCCGATTTTCAGCGTCCCTTCCTGGATTTTCCTGGCGTCAGATTTTGTTATAAGCTGAAAGCCGTTTGCCGCGGAGCAGTTCAAATCAGGATTTGTCAGGAAATCGTAGTCTTTTTCAAAGATATACACATCGGCTTTAGGAAAATCCGCTTTCAAATCATCAAGAGCGAAAATATGGTCCCAATGTCCGTGAGTGAGCAAAACGGCAGAAAGTCCGCCTTGTTTTTCTATATATTTTTTTATCTCGCCGTCATAATATCCAGGATCTATCAGAATTGCTCCTTTGCCTGAGCTTATGACATAAACGTTGCAGGAAAAGTGGCGTGAGCTGTTGAAAAGTTTTACAGTCGCGTTTGCAACAGATTTTTCCTCGGCTGCTGAAAATTCTGTTTTTTGCGTTTCGGCATTTGCGGCTGGAACTTTTACACAGATGCCGGCTAGTAAAATCAGAATAGGGCAGACCAGGAGAAAAATGCGCTTTAATTTGCTCTTAAAATTCATATCTAAATTCCTCCTAGTTTGCGTGATTTGTTCTTTTTCTGTAAGTTTTATCCAAACATCCACGCGTTTGTCTCGTCATAAAGTTTCTGTACAGTTTCAGGTTTGTCATCTCCGGGCAAATCCTGGCCTGCGGAAAGTCCCTGAATTGAAAGAACATAGGAAAGATTTCTGTAGCTTTCCCTAAAGTCTTTAATTCGCACAGAAATGTCCGGCGCATTTTTTGAAGGCATTGACGGAATCAGCTCGTCGCGCTCGTAAATGCAGTCGCCGTAGACAATTTTCCATTCGCCGCTTCGTTTTTCTAGCCGCGCAAAAATCCGTGCGTATGAAATCATGTCGAATTCACATTCCTGAATCTTGATTCTTGAGGAAAGCATCATGACCTGAGTTTCCGCGACGGCTTTCTCTCCATGCAGAAAAACGGCTGTGCTGAAAATCTTGTGCTTTGAGCCGGCTCCCTTCGCTTTCTTTGTCCGCTCCCAGTATTCTGAAGCCGGGCCGTTGAACCATGAAACATGAATCTTCGCGTCGTCGCTGTAGCAGCCTGCCGCCTCGTCATAAAGTCCGCTGTCGCGGCAGTAACGCTCGTATTCCATAAGCTCGCGGATCTTCATTCTGTCTGCAAAACTTTCTGCGTTTTTCTGGTCTAATGGAAGTTTCCTAAAATCATTCATTTTTTCATTCATAATTATGGTTCCTCCATTAAATCAGTTTATTTTCTCCACGGTGTTTCGTATGGATACCAGTGGTTCGCGCTGTGGTCGGCAAGGCGCGTGAAAGGCATCATCTCAATTCCTTTTTCCTTGAGCTTGTCTTCAAGATAGTCGCGCACCATCCAGACATCTCCTGGATACGGATTAGTCATGTTAAGAACCGCGTGGAGCTCGTCTCTTGAAATCTGAAGGTCTTTGAGAACTACATCTTCATCTTCTCCGAGCCGCCTGTAATTTTCCTGGAGCTCGTTCCGTGTGTTAATTGTCTGAGCTGGTGTAAGCATTTTTTCCTCCTGTTTCAGAAATATTTTTATCTTCCTTTGGCATTTTCCTGAACTCGTCGATTAAGAACGCCAAAGACAAAAAGAACGAAAGCAAGTCGCAGACCGGCTGCGCGTACATCACGCCGTCAATTCCGAAAAATCTCGGCAGAATCAGCATGAGCGGAATCAAAAACACAACCTGCTTTGAGAACGAAAGAACTGCTCCTTTCGCCGCTTTTCCGATTGCAGGGAAGAACGTTGACGAGCAGATCTGGACTCCGTTCAGGAACACAAAGAAAAGGAACGTTCTCATGAACTTGACCGCGAATTCGTAATAGAGAGAGTCGCTTCCCTCGCTTCCGAAAATCGAAATAATTTGACGTGGAAAAAGCTGGAAGCAGGCCCACATGACCGCCGAGATTATAAGCGCCGCTTTTATAAAAAGGCGCACGGTTTTCCGCACGCGGCCGTATTTCTGCGCTCCGTAGTTGTAGCTGCATATTGGCTGCGCTCCGTTTATCAGGCCAAGAATAACCGCGACGAAGATTACGTTGATTTTCATCACGATTCCTGCCGCCGCAATCGCTGTGTCCGCGCCGTAGACAGAGCCTGCTCCGTAAATCTTTAGCATATTGTTCGCCGTAACCTGGACCAAAAGCGTCGAGAACTGATAAATAAACGAGTTGAATCCAAGCTTGCAGATGTCAAGAATTTCTTTGATGTGCGGCACAAAATCCGACGGAACAAAGTGAACCGACTTGAAGCGCGGAAAGTACGCGGCAAGCATGAGCGCGGATATAACTTCGCTTATGACAGTCGCCCAGGCCGCGCCCGCGATTCCCCAGTTGAACACAAAGATAAAAATCGGGTCCAGGATTGTGTTCAGAACCGCGCCTGTGATAATCGCCGCCATTGAATATTTCGGGCTTCTGTCCGCCCTTACGAGCGGGTTCGTGCCGGTAGAAAAGAGCAGAAAAGGAATTCCGAACGACGTGATTCCTGTGTATTCAGAAGCGTAAGGCATGATGCTTTCAGTCGCGCCGAAAAGGGTGAGCATCGGCTTTAGAAAAATGCGGATTACGACGCAGAGAACCACACCCGAAATCACAAGAATCCCTGCCGCGCTTCCGGCGATTTTTCTTGCCTTGTCCTCGTTCTTTCGCCCAAGCTCCAGGTTGAATCCAGAAGCCGCGCCGAGCCCTACCATCAGTCCAATCGCCATGCAGATTGTCGTGAGCGGAAACGAAACAGAAGTCGCCGCGTTTCCAAGTTTTCCGACTCCCTGCCCGATAAAAATCTGGTCAACGATGTTGTAAAGCGCGTTAAAAACGTTCGCGATAATCGCAGGCAGGGCGAGCGAGAACAAGAGCCTTCCAAGCGGTTTTGTTCCAAGCGGATTTTCAGTTGCATTTTCTTTAGCCATTATGTTCCACCTCGTTTTGTGTTCTAAAAAGTTTTTGCCGCGTTTTTTAGATTTTGAATAATCTTTCCGCATTTTTGTGCGAGATTAATTCTTTTTCCTCATCGGTCAGATTGCTTTCCATCAGGAAATCAGTGAAGCCCTTGTCCTTTATGTACGGATAATCAACTGACCAGATAATTCTGTCCGCGCCAAGATATTTGACCGTGGCCTCAAGATTTACAGGAGATTTGATTCCGCTCGGCGTTATGTAGATATTTTCCCTGTAATAGTCAGATATGTTTTTCTGCAAGCCTGTGATGTTTTTAGGAAGCATATAGTCAAGACGGTCGAGCATGGAGATTATTCCTTCGCCCCAGTGCCCTGTTACTAGCTTAAGGCGCGGACATTTGTCGAAAATGCCGGACAAAATCATTCTCACCATCTGGATTCCTATGTCCAGGTGCCAGCCGAATCCCGCCGAGCCGAACCTGAGCGCCGCAACATCGTTCCAGTCGCCTTCGCTTGATTTGTAATAATAATCCAGAATTTCATCTACCGGCATTGACGGATGAAAATAAATCGGAACATCGAGCTCCTCCGCCTTTTTGAACAGCGGAATGAATTTCTTTTCATCAAGAAAATGGCCTTCAAGTTTTCCTGTGACAAGCGCGCCTTTTAGATGAAGCTCCTTCACGCTTCTTTCAAGCTCGCTTACGGACGCGTCCACGTCCCACAATGGAAGGGTTGCAAAGGCGGCGAATCTGTCCGGATTTTTATCAACAACGCTTTTAAGGTAATTGTTTGCTTTGACGGCGTTTTCAGTTCTAATATCGCTTGGAATGTCCGCGCTGCTCATTGGATTGATATAGGACAAAATCTGCATATCAATCTTTTCCTCGTCCATATACGGAATCCTATGCTTCTCAACGTCTGTCAGAACATCGCCGATAAACGAATTCTCGCCGTAAAACTGTCTGCTCTGGGAATTTCCGGCAGCGCTTTTATGGCTTTCCTGATATTTTTTAGCGTCGCTTAAAATCTCCGCGCTTGTGATGTGCTCTTCAATTGTTATGAGTTTCATTTGCCTTTGCCCCTGTGTTTTGCTGCTTTGCTAGCGTCTGAAAGTCCGGACGGCGAACACGTTGTGGCTGTGGCCTACTGTAAGGTCGTGCGCGCCAGTTCCGCCGTTGTTGAACCGCTGTCCCCAGGCGTGGCTTTCATCCTGAAGCTCGCTCGTCCAGTACAGTCCGTTTCCAGTGATGATTTCTTTTGCGCGGAGATTCTGATAGATTGCATCCAGTTCCTCGCGGTTCGGAAGACGCCAGTCTGTAAAGCCGCCGCCGTTATATGCTTTTGCCGCAGCATCCGCATCTTCCCATTTTACGCGGTCTGGGAGCTCCGCACATTCATAATAAAGTCCGTCCTTAATCTGAAAGACTAATCCGCCGCCTTCGCCGGTGTCGCCAATTGAAAGAGCTGCGCTTTCAGCAGCCGCTGTGTTTTTTGTTGACTGGCAGCCTGTAAAAGACGACAGAACCAAACTTGCTCCAAATGCAAACGCAAGAACAGAAATAATTGATTTTTTCATATAATACCTCCAATGAGTTTTAGCTAGATATAAAATTTGTTTTTTTTGTTTGTGCGATATAAATTCGCGGAATATTGATTTTCTATTTATTTTCTTCACTTACTCCTTTTACGCTGCTGAACAGTTTGTTCAAAAGCTCGTTGAGCTGCTTTTGCTCTGACTCATTCAGCCCTTTTGTAAATCTGTTTTCCAGATCTTTTCCAAGTCTGAAAAGCTCGTCCTTCTGGCTCATGGCTTTTTCAGTGAGCTTTATTATTTTGCTCCTTGCGTCATCAGGATTTACGGCTTTTGAGACAAACCCTTTTTTTTCAAGATTTTCTAAAAGTCCTAGAGCTGTCGGATGCGTAATTGAGCACTCGTTTTCAATGTCAACAACGCGCGCCGAT
>CAZIFO010000043.1:0-12925 GCA_964538245.1 uncultured Treponema sp. | reverse complement strand
GGTCGGCTCCGTCCGGAACATTGATTTTCAGAATCTCGCCGCTCTCGCAAAGAAAGCCAAGATTTCTATAAACCGTTCCCCTGCTGATGTGCGGATCGCGTTCCCTCGCAAGCTCGTAAATTTCATCAGCAGTCGGATGAGTGTAGTTTCCTGTCATCAAATCAAGAATCAGTTTCCGTTGGTTCGTGTTTCTCACTTGCATGGTTAGAATATAAAGCGGTTTATGATTTTTGTAAATAGTAATAAGTCCTATTAGTGTTAAGAGATTTCAAAGAGAGTTCTTTATGCTCTAAGATGACAACTGAGATAGCCAGCCCATTTATTTTCTGACTTTCTTTTCAAGTTTTCTCATATAATAGAAATATGCAATCAGGACAAGGATTTCGGTAAAAATCCACGAGACAGGATAGACAATCATAAGGCTTTCGTATGACCTGAAATGCGCGAAAATTGTATACATCCAGATGATTCTAAACACAACGGTCCCTAAAATTGTAAAGACGGAAGGAATCACGGCGTGGCCAAGTCCGCGCAGCGCGCCGCTTCCAACATCAAACGGACAGGCTAAGAATTCCACGGAAGTTACGTACAGCATTCTGCGGATTGCAAAGTCCTGGACAGCCGGGTCGATTGTATAAAAGCTCACGAAAAAATGGCGGCCGGCAATAAAAACCGCGCCCAAGAGCCAGGTGAAAAACGCGCCTTCGCCGAGCGCAAGCCAGAAAGTTCTCTTGCAGCGGTCAATTTTCAGCGCGCCGTAGTTCTGGCTTATAAAAGTGACGGCGGCCTGGGAATATGCGCCTGAAATCGCGTAGGTAAAATACTCAAAGTTCAAACCCGCGGAAGAGCCGGCGATTGCCGCGCTTCCAAAGCTGTTGATTCCGGCCTGCACAAACATATTTGAAACTGAGAAAACCGCGTTCTGGACTCCGGAAGGAAATCCTTCGACAAAAATTTTCTTCATATATTTAAAGTCAGGATGAAAGAAATTTTTTCCCAGGTGAAGAATTCCCTTTTCGCTAATCAAAATCAAAACAACGGCGAAGCACGAAAGAATCTCTGAAATAACTGTGGCAACAGCGACTCCGGAAACGCCCATTCCGAAAACTATCACAAAGACAAGATTCAAGATGACGTTCAGAATTCCAGAGCCGATCAAGATGTAAAGCGGACGCTTTGTGTCGCCGACGCTTCTGAGCAAGGCGGAGCCGCAGTTGTAAACGGCAAGGAAAGGAATTCCGACAAGATAAATCCTAAAATACAGGACCGCCTGGCCAAGAACTTTTTCCGGCGTTGAGATTGAAATCAAAAGCCAGCGCGTCAAAACCTCGCCCGCGAAGAAAAAAATCAAGCCTGTAAAAAGCGAAAGGAAAACCGTTGTTCCAGGAATTTTGCGCGACTCATTCTCGTCCCCTCGCCCAATCAGACGTGAAAGAACAACGTTCGGGCCGACAGAAAATCCGACGAGGAAATTCACGAAGATTCCGACATTCGCGACATTCGCTCCGACAGCCGCGAGAGCATCGCTTCCGACAAAACGCCCGACAACCGCGACATCGGCAGAGTTGAAAAGCTGCTGCAGAATGCTTGTTATCGCAAGCGGAAAAGCGAAGGCAATCAGTTTGTTCCAGATTGGGCCGGAAAGCATATCCATTTTATATTGAGATTTTTTCAGTTCCATTTTTTCACCTAGAGTAAAAAATTATAATCAAATAATCTTGCAATGCAATATTGAAAGATGAAAAATCAAAATAATGAATAGAAATCGTTGCGTTTTGATAGAAATCTTTGTTTTTTTTTGATTAGAATTGAAGAATCTTGCATTAATTGCGTAATTTTGTTATCTTTTATAAGATTAAGATAACAAATATATTTTGAGAGGTTTATTTGATGAAGATAAGGTTTTTCGCTTTTTCAACAGTTTTTATGGTCACATCGCTACTGTTTTGTGAAACCGCCATTGATGTTGTCACGACCTACAAAAATCTTCCGTGCCCAAACTACAGCTCAACAAATATTATTCTGGAAGAAATCAGCCCGAACGGACAAGTTACAGAACGTGACGAAGTAAAACAGTACGGAAAAATGTTCAGAAACGATACAATCAACACAGTCTTTGAATGGCAATCACCTGCTTCAAGAAAAAACACAAGAGTTCTTCAGGCTGAAAAAGTTGGAAGAACCGACGACAGCATGATTTACACTCCGGAGCTTCGCCAGGTGCGCCGTGTTTCAACTGCGGCAAGAAAGAACAACGTTGTCGGAACAGAGCTTACTTACAACGACCTTAGAATCCGCGAAGTTGAAGACGACAAGCATGAAATGATAAAAGAAAATGACACAATCACAATTTCATCTGGAACAACTTACACTTGCTGGCAGATAAAATCGACTCCAATCAAAAAGAGCGAAGTTGAATATTCATATAGAATCACTTGGTTTGACAAGCAGACTTATCTTCCTGTCCAAGTGCAATATTTTGACAGAAAAACAAACGAACTTTTCAAGACTTTCGAGATTGAAAGAATTGACCGCGTAAAAGGAACAACTGGGCGCGAATATGTTCTGCGCCGCTCCTGCTACGTTACAAACGAAAAAACAGGCCGCAAGACGCATATTTTTGTCCGCGACTTTATTTTTGACGCGCCGAATGTAAACGACTCTTACTTTACACAAGGCTGGATGCTTACCGGAAAAGCAAGATAAAAAAATCGCCGCATTGATTTGCGGCGTTTTTTTTATTCATTATTCATCATCATACGTCGCGTCGTAGTCGCCGCGGTTTTCTTTTTTCGCGCTCCAGCCGAAAGATTTCTCCTGAAGCATTTCAGCGTCTTCCTCGCCCTGAAAATTTTTCCAGGACGTGAATTTTGATTTTGAAATGTCAGGCTTTTGTTCCTGGGCGTTTTTTTCCTTTAAATCCTCAATTCCGTTCGCCATTTTACTTTTCTTCTTTTTTATCCTTGATAATCAGCTTGCGCAGCGCCTCGACAGCGACTTTCACCGCGATTTCCGTGTCATGGACCTGCTTGTTCTCAAGCCCCTTTTTCGCGCGCTCCTGGTTCGCAATCACAAGGAAGCAAGAGCCGACGCGGACTTTCAAAAACGAGCCGGCGATAAACAAGGCCGCGCTTTCCATTTCGGACGCAAGGCAGCCCATTCTTAGCCATGCCTGCCATTTGTTCTCAAGCTCGTAGCTCACCGGCATAATCTCAGGCTCGTGCTGGCCGAAAAACGAATCCTTGCACTGAACAACGCCAACGTGATGCCGGACTTTAAGCTCGTCAGCCGCATTCACAAGCGCCGTGACAACGTTAAAATCAGGGACAGCCGGATATTCAATCGGCGCAAACTCGCGGCTTGTGCCTTCCATTCTCACGGCTCCGGTCGCAATCACAACATCGCCGCCAAGCACGTTTTCCTGCATTCCGCCGCAAGTTCCGATTCTGATAAAAGTATGCGCGCCGCATTTTGAAAGCTCGTCAATCGCAATCGAAGCCGAAGGGCCGCCGATTCCAGTCGAAGTCACGCTGACCGGAACGCCTTCCAAGGTTCCAGTGTACGTTGTGAACTCGCGCACATCTGCGACAAGGCGCGCGTTGTCAAAATGCTCGGCGATTTTCTTGCATCTTTTCGGATCGCCCGGCATAATCACGTATTTTCCAATGTCCGCGGGACCGACTCCCGTGTGATACTGCTTTCCAGAACCTTCTGTGTAGTCAACCATAGTTTTCTCCCGTAAAAAGTCAAAAAGGAAGCTTCAGCTTCCGATTGGCTTTTTAAGCGTTTCTGCAATGAAATGAAGAAACGCAGCTGATATGTAAGTTTGCAACGCAAACTTGTCAAGATAAAAACTTCGGCGCTATTTCAGGCGAAGTTTTTATCCTATTCTCCTTCCTTAAGATTTTTATTCTATTCTGTAAAGTAAGCTTTCATCTTGCCTTTTCCTTTAACGTCGATTTCAACCGGAGCAGGAAATACAAAGTCATTCTTTACTGCCTTGTAAATATTCTCAGTCACGCAGATTTTTCCGACTTCGCCGTTCGTCTGCATTCTGAACGCTACATTAACAGTGTCGCCCCAGACATCATATATGAATTTTGATTTTCCGATAATTCCAGCGACAATCTTTCCGGAATTCACGCCGATTCTCATCTGGATTTTGACCTTTGAGTCGCGGTTGAAGTCACGCAAATCATCTAAAAGCCCCTCGGCAAATTTCATCATCTTCAGAACATCTTCATCCCCGGAATCTTCTGAAAGTCCTGTCGCGGCCATGTACGCGTCGCCCATTGTCTTTATTTTCTCAACTCCCTCCCGCTGCGCGCGCTCATCAAAACGCGAAACCAAATCGTTCAGCATGGAAACAACGTCAGCCGCGTCCATGCTGTCCGCCATTTTTGTAAATCCGGCGATGTCGGCGAAGAGAACAGTCGCGTTCTTGTAAGTTTTCGCAATTTTCTGATTTGGATTTTGCTTTAGCTCCGCCGCAATGTCTTTCGGAAGAATATTTAGAATCAAATTCTCGCTTTTTTGCTCCTGAGCCGCAAGTTCCTTTGTTCTGTCCAGAACAGCCTTTTCAAGAACCGCCTGATATTTTCTCATCTGATTAAAACGGTAGCGGATAAAAATAAAAATCACGCCGGCAATCAAAATCAGAACAAAAATCCAGAACCAAATGAGTTCCCAGAAATACGGCCGTTTTTCAAATTCAATTTCTTCAATGTTTTCACTCTGAACTCCGTCCGAATTCGCCGCCATTACAGAAAAAACATAATTTCCAGGGCGGAGATTCGTGTAGGAAACGCTGCGGCTTGAAGACCAGCGCGAGTAATCTTTATCAAAGCCTTCAAGCCGGGAGCGGAACTGCGTCTGCTCAGATGAGATAAAGCAAAGCCCTGTGTATTTTATATCAATTCGCTTTACGCCCGGCTCAAGCACAATCTTTCCGCCGTGCCAGCCGACGGTTTCATTGTCAACCGTGATTTTTTCAATATTCACAAGCGGGGCAGTCTTGTTCGCCGTAACGTTCAGCGGATCGTAAACCGCAAATCCGTCAATCAAAGTGAACCAAATTCTGCCGAGCGAATCTTTCATCGACTTTGAAGTTGAAGTGACTCCGCCTGAAATAAGCCCGTCAGACTGGCCGAAAAATTTTGAGTTGATTTTTATCTTTCCGCCGTTTTCAATCTCATCAAATTCATCCATTGTGGCGCAGAAAATTCCGCGGTTGCTCGTCATCCAAAGCGTGCGGGTGTAATCCGGAATCACCTGGAAAATTCCGTCCGCGCCAAGCCCGTCCTCGCTGTCGTAATTCAGGAATTTTCCATTCTTTGAGGCATCGAACCTTGAAATTCCAGTTCCGGTTGTAATCCAATAGTCGCCGGGAGAATTTTCCATGATTTTGAAAATAACGTTGCCCACAAGTCCGTCTGAAGCCGAGAAGCTCTTATTCAGGCTTCCGTCCTTGAGCGTGAAAATTCCGCCGCCGTCAGTTCCAACCCAGACTTCGCCTTTTGTGTCCTCGTAAATGCACATTATGTATTCATTCGCGATTCCGTTTTCCTTCGTTATGTTTGTGATTCCGCCGTCCTTCGCAGAAATAATGCTGAGTCCGGCCGTTGTTCCGACATAAATGTCGCCGTTTTTGACTTTTATTCCGACGCGGACTTTGTTTCCGGCAAGTCCGTCAGCCTGCGTCATGCTGGAAATCTTTCCGTCCGGCGACAAAATCACCTCGCCGAGCTTCTCATAGCAGGAGACAAGAACGCTTCCGTCCGGACAGCAAGTAACATCGCGGATTCTTACATTCTTGCAGAATCTTGTAAGATTGTTCTCGATAAAATTGTTTCTATAAAGGCAGTAAAGCCCGTTGTCGCCGCCGAGCCAAAAATACTCGCGCTTTGTGTCCTCGGCAATCGCGTTGATTGTTGTCGACATCGTTGTCGTCTTAAACTTGCTCGGCGTAAGACGCTCAATTCCGCCGCGGTCGGTCGAAAACCAGATGTTTCCCTCGCGGTCCTGGATGATTTTTGTAACTTTATCGTCGCTAAGACCGTTCTTGTCATCAAAATAAGAGTAAGTCCCCTCGTGAATCACCGTAACGCCGGTGTCGAGCGAGAACCACATATTGTTCTTCCGGTCCTGATAAATGCACATAACGCTGGTTCCGGGCTGGCTGCCGCGTCCGACATCATAGACAGTTTCCTCGCCGTCGGAAATTTTCACAGCGTAATGCGGCGCAATTCCAAACCAGAAATTCGTGTTCTTGTCCTGCATGACGCAAGTCACAACAGGATTCTCAAAGTTCTTGAACCCGCGGAAACGCTCGAAAGTCTTATTTGAATAAATATAAATTGCGTTCGCCTTCTGCGACAAAACCCAGATTCTTCCCGCCGTGTCGCAGAAAATATCAGAGACAAGGATATTTTCCTCGCCGAATTTCTCAAGGCCCTCAGGCTTAAAAATCTTTCCATCCTGAATAAAAACAACTCCGCCAGCTGTTCCGACCCAGACTCTGCCTTCCTTGTCCTCCTGGATCGCCCTTATGGAATTGTTCGGCAGGCCTTCCTCAACAGAAAATTTATGGACCTCGCCTTCCGGAGTTATCTTGAAAATTCCCTCGTCGTTCGAGCCGTTCCAAATGTTTCCGTTAGAATCCTCAAAAACTGTGCGCGCCGAGACAAAAGGATATTTGCTGTCGCTGCTCCGGTTGTACGTCTCAAATTCAACGCCGTCAAAACGGACAAGGCCGTCATAAGTTCCAAGGTAAATGTAGCCGTTAGAAGCCTGGATAATGTCCGTCACGGAATTTCCAGGAAGCCCGTCCGCCGCCGTCCAGGTCCGGCTCACATATTCAGCGAGAAAAGTGTCGCGGCTAAAAGATGTGTTGTAAGTCTCCTGCGCCCCAAGTCCTGCGCAAAAAAATAAGCCCGCGATAACAGCCGGGAAAAAAGAAAACGTTTTTTTCATATTTCTATTTTCCGATTAAATCGCGGGTTTATCAACTAGAAAATTGTAAATTTTCGGGCGTTCCGGCTTCGCCGTCGGGTCTTCCGCCGTTCCGCGCTAGCCGCGCTTCATTCCCTTCGCTACGTTTCACTCCGCTCCGGAACGCGCCTGCGGCGCGCGGCTACAACCCCTAACGCATTAAGTAAAAAAGTCCCTGGCGCTAAATTTGTTTCAGCAAGTTTATCATCTCAATCGCGTCAGAAGCGCACTCGGAGCCTTTGTTTCCGGCTTTTGTTCCGGCGCGCTCGACTGCCTGCTGGATTGTGTCTGTCGTCAGGATTCCGAACAAAACAGGGATTCCTGTCGCGAGTGAAACCTGCGCGATTCCCTTTGAGGACTCGCTGCAAACATAGTCATAATGGCTTGTCGCGCCGCGGATTACAGCTCCGAGCGCGATAATGGCGTCGTATTTCTTGCTCTCAGCCATGTGCTTCGCGGCGACAGGAATCTCAAACGCGCCTGGAACCCACACCAGATCAATGTTCTCGTCTTTTACTCCGTGGCGCAGAAGAACGTCCTGCGCTCCTGAAATCAGCTTTGAAACAATGAATTCATTGAAACGCCCTGCGACGATTCCAATTTTCATTCCCTCGGCGTTTACAAGTTTTCCCTCGATAATATTCATAATTTTACTCCTTAAAAAAATAACCTCAATTTATGCGCCGCAATTGACACAGCAATGTCGTCTTTTTTATATCTTCAGCAAATGCCCCATGCGGAGCTCCTTTGTCTTAAGATAATTGAAATCCTCCTTGCGAGGCGGAACGGCAAGTTCCACGCGCTCTGTGATTTCAAGCCCGGCCTCCTTGCAGTTGATTTTCTCAATCTTGTCGGGATTGTTTGTCATCAGACGGATCTTGCTGATTCCAAGATTGCGCAGAATCTGGATTCCGCAGCTGTAGTCGCGCATATCCTCCGGAAATCCGAGCGCAAGATTCGCGTCAACAGTGTCCATTCCGCCGTCCTGCAAGGCATATGCGCGGATCTTGTTCAAAAGCCCGATTCCGCGTCCTTCCTGCCTCAAGTAGACAAGAACTCCTGAGCCGTTCTGCACGATTTTCTTCATCGCCGCGTCGAACTGCTCGCCGCAGTCGCATTTAAGCGAGCCGAAAGTGTCTCCCGTCAGGCATTCAGAATGGACACGGCAAAGCACGCTCTCGTCCTTTGAAATATCGCCGTAGACAAGCGCCGCATGCTCGGCGTTGTTCGTCAGATCCTTGAATCCGTAGATTTTGAACTTTCCATATCTTGTCGGAAGGTTTGCCTCCGCCACGCGCTCGACAATCTTCTCGTGCGCCTTTCTGTACTTGATAATCTGGGCGATTGAGACAAAATGCAAGCCCCACTCTTCCTTGAGCTTCATCAGCTCAGGCAGGCGGGCCATATGGCCGTCACCGCTCATAATCTCGCAGCAAAGCCCTGCTTCCTGAAGGCCCGCGATTTTGCACAGGTCAACAGTCGCCTCTGTGTGCCCCTGCCGCTCAAAAACTCCCCGCGGCTTTGCAATAAGAGGAAACATATGTCCAGGCCGGCGGAAATCTGAAGGCTTTGATTCCGGATCAGCCACGGCGATTGCAGTTGCCGAGCGGTCGTAAGCGCTTATTCCTGTCGATGTCGAAACATGGTCAACTGAAACTGTGAAAGCAGTCTCGTGGTTGTCCGTGTTCTCGCCTACCATCGGCGGAAAGTCAAGGCTGTGCGCAAGCTCGCTTGAAAGAGGCATGCAGATAAGGCCTTTTGCCTTTGACGCCATGAAATTCACGTTCTCAGGAGTGGCAAACTGCGCCGCGCAAATCAAGTCGCCTTCATTCTCGCGGTTCTCGTCGTCGCTCACCATAATCAGCTTGCCGTTTTTTAAGTCGGCAATCGCGTCTTCTATTGAATCAAATTTGAATTCAGACATTTTCTTCTTCTCCTTTTTTTAGTGGAAGCTTTTAAAATTCCTCATCATCTCAATAACCGCAGGATTCTCTTTTTCAGAGGAATCTTTCCAGCTCAAGAAATGCTCGATGTATTTTCCGACGACATCGCACTCAATGTTTAAGATGCTGCCCGCGCTTTTACGGCTCAAGGCAGTATTCTCCCATGTGTGCGGAATCACGAAAACAGAGAATTCCGCCGCCGAAGCAGAATATTTTATTTCCGCGACGGTCAGGCTGATTCCGTCAACACAGACAGAGCCTTTCTCGATGATGTATTTTCCAAGCGCGCTTGTGACACGCACGCGGACAATCACCGCATTCTCGTCTTTCGACGCGGAAACAAAGGTTCCTGTTCCGTCAATATGTCCTGAAACAATATGGCCGCCGAACCTGCCGTCAGCTTTCATCGCGCGCTCAAGATTCACGGCGGAGCCGCTTTCAAGCTCTCCTAGCGAAGTGCGCCTGAAAGTCTCAGGAGTCGCGTCGGCGCAAAAGATGTTTTCATTTTTCTGCGTCACGGTAAGGCAGGTGCCGTTCACAGCGACACTTTCGCCTATGGCAAGCTCCCGCGCGAACGAGCAGCTTATCCCGAGCACAAGGGAGCTTCCGTTCCGCGAAATCGAATCAACCTTTCCAACTTCCTCAACAATTCCGGTGAACATGCGACCTCCTGTCGCTTACATTTTCGCTGAAAATTCTTTTTCAACCTTGTACTTCAAAAGAACATCGCCGCCAAAGGTCTCAATCTCAGGCCGTGAAAGTCTTACGCAGTCAGGGATTTCTGAAATTCCGCTTCCTTTAACCGGCGAGAAAATCGACTTGCCGTCGTTCCCGAATATTTTCGGCGCAATATAGACATCAACTTCATCAGCAAGAGTTTTACTGCCGCCGCTGAAAAGCAGGCCTGCGTTAAGTCCGCCGCCGCTTTCAACCAGGACAGAGTCAATTCCGTTCTGGCCGAGCGTTTTTAATATGTCTTCCAAGTCAAGATGGTTTCCGCTCGTTTTAGCTTCAAAGAATCTTACGCCTTTTTCTTCAAGAACTGACTTGCGTTTTTCCGCTTTATCATCAAGATTCGCCGCGCAAAAATCAAAAACAGGAATATCGCCCGCTGTTTTTACAAGGTTGCTGTCTGCGTCGAGCTCCACTTTTTTATCAACAACGACGCGGACAGGCTGCTTAAACTCGCGGCCATCCGCGCTTTTCTCATCAAGCCGCACGTTCAGCATCGGATTGTCGGCCTTCACAGTGCCGATTCCAGCCATAACAGCCGCAACTTCCGCGCGTGTTCTATGAACATTTTTCCGCGCCTCTTCGCCTGTAATCCACTTTGATTTTCCGGCGCTCGTCGCAGTCTCGCCGTCGGCCGTCATCGCGTATTTTACAATCACATAAGGAATTTTATGTTTTATATAATGGAAGAAAACAGGATTCAAGGCATCGCATTCATCGCGCATAAAATCCTGCACAACTTCAATCCCGGCATCTTTAAGAATCTTTACGCCTTTTCCGTCAACAAGGGGATTAGGATCGCGGCTTCCAATCACAACTTTTTTAATTCCAGACTCAATCAGAGCCTGCGTGCATGGAGGCTGCTTTCCGTAATGGCAGCAAGGCTCAAGCGTAACATAGATTGACGCGCCTTTTACATCAATATTTTTCTCGCGGGCATTTTTTAGCGCGTCGCGCTCAGCGTGCAAATCACCGTATTTATGATGATAGCCTTCAGCGATAATCTTCCCGCCACGCACGATAACAGCGCCGACAAGCGGATTCGGATTTGTAAATCCTTTTCCAAGCCTGGCAAGCTCAATTGCGCGCGACATAAATTTTTCTTCATTTTCTTCAAGTGACTCAATCATTTCACTCATAAAATTAGTTTTAT
Organism: uncultured Treponema sp.; assembly: GCA_964538245.1. Taxonomy (GTDB): domain Bacteria; phylum Spirochaetota; class Spirochaetia; order Treponematales; family Treponemataceae; genus Treponema_D. The sequence goes on along the minus strand of CAZIFO010000043.1, from coordinate 2,107 downwards.
ATCAAACTAATTTGCTTGTCAATCATTTTTTCTATTTTTCTGCTGCAAAAAAATTCGAGATATTTTATATGGATAAAAAAAAATTGCAAAAAATGTAATAAAACTATTGACATCTAAAATGTAATTAATTATATTACAATCATCAGATGAAACAAAACATCTTACATCTTATTTAATGACTTTTAGGAGGCCAGGTTATGAAAAGAATTGCAGTTGTAGCGGCAAACGGAAGAGCCGCAGGAAAAGTTATCGCGGAGGCAGTTGCACGCGGATTTGATGTCACAGGATTTGGACGCAAGTCGAACAACACAAAGGCTCAAGCTTATGTACAGAAAGACTTGTTCGATTTGACATCGGACGACTTGAAAGGATTTGACGCCGTGGTTGACTCTTTCGGCGCATGGACGCCGGAAACATTTCCGGAGCATAGCACTTCGCTAAAGCATCTCTGCGACATTCTTAGCGGAACAAATGTCCGCCTTGTTGTTGTCGGAGGCGCCGGCTCTCTTTACGTGAACAAAGAGCACACTGCGCAGGTAAAAGACGGAAAAGATTTTCCTGACTCGTTCAAGCCGCTTGCCACGGCAATGGGCAAGGCCCTTGATGAGCTTAGAAAGCGCGGCGATGTAAAATGGACTTACATTTCTCCGGCCGGAGATTTCCAGGCTGACGGCGAGCGGACAGGCAAATACATTCTCGCAGGCGAGGAGCTTACCTTGAACAGCCGCGGCGAGAGCATTATTTCATATGCAGACTACGCAATCGCGCTCGTTGACGAAATTGAAAAAGGAAACCACATCGGCCAGCGCATTTCTGTTGTGAGGGCGTGATTATTAAGAAAAAAGCCCGGATTTTTATCCGGGTTCTAGTTTTTCCAGGAGGCAAGAAAAATGCAGACATCCGGTTATCTAAAGATTCTCGTAGAGGACATTCACTCAACAGTTGTGGCGACAGTTGACAAGGACGGCCGTCCGGTTACACGCTGCATTGACATGATGCTCTACGACGAAAGCGGCGTTTATTTTCTGACGGCAAAAGGAAAAAACTTTTACGCCGAGCTGATAAAGCAGAAATACATCAGCCTTTCGGCGGTCCAGGGAAAACGCTGCATCTCGCTTTCAGGAAAAGTGCGGAACATCGGCTCCGAAAAACTTGACGAGATTTTCGAGAAAAATCCGTACATGAAGAAAATCTATCCGGCCGGAACAAGGGACGCGCTCGAAGTCTTTAAGATTTACGAGGCGGAAGGAAACTTTTTTGATATTTCAGATCCAAGCCACGTTACGCGTGGATTCTTTGCGCTCGGAAAAGCAGAAGAAATCAAAAGAGGATATTTTGTGAGCAAAAGCTGCATCGGATGCAAAAAGTGCTTTTCCGCCTGCCCGCAGAAGTGCATTGAATTTTCCGCAGGAAAAGAATCAAAAACTGAAAAAGCGAACATCGAGCAGAACCGCTGTCTTCACTGCGGCAGATGTTTTGAAGTTTGTCCGGTTCACGCTATAATAAGAACGGCGTGAAGAAGGGGGCGTTGCGGGGTGTCCCCGCACGGTGGGTAGCGAGCAACGAAGTGCGCGCGTAGGGCGGTTGCCCGCCCTTCAAAATAAAAGAGGTAAAAATGCAGATTTCAACAAAATTCACAATTGCGATTCATATTCTTGCGGCGGCGGAATTTTTCGGAAAGGACGAGAAAGTCACAAGCGACCTGCTCGCTTCAAGCATCGGAAGCAATCCGGTGATTATCAGAAACATTATGTCCGACCTGAAAAACGCGGGGCTGATTGCGACAAAGCGTGGCCCCGGCGGAATTGAGATTTCGAAGCCGCTCGAAGAGATTTCGTTCTATGACGTCTACGAAGCGGTTGAAAAAAACAAGGCCGAGCTTTTCAACTTCCACGACAATCCCAACCCGAAATGTCCTGTCGGACGCAACATTCATGCGGCGCTAGACGAAACGCTCCTAAAGGCGCAGAAAGATTTTGAAGACGACCTTAAAAAGTACAAGCTGAGCGACGTTGTGCAAAAGATTCACGAGCAGGTAAATAAAGGCGAATAAAATATCGGGGCGTTGCGGGGTGTCCCCGCACGGTGGGTAGCGAGCAACGAAGTG
>CAZIFO010000042.1:0-14321 GCA_964538245.1 uncultured Treponema sp. | reverse complement strand
CAACCTTGTTTTAAGCGAAGTCCACGCGAGAATCACAGGAGAAATGGCGCAGAAAGTTCTTGAGCGGATTGCGAAGGAAAACGGCGAAATCACAAAGGAAAAGGCGATTGACTGGGACAGAGAATTAAACGAGTTCATCGCAAAAGAATTCGGCTTTGCACCGGAGCTTGGAAGTGAAAACTACATTTCGGACTCAATCAAGGCGGAAAGCCTGAAAGAATTCCTTGCAACGCCAATGAAAGACTTGATGGCAGGCAGAGGATTTGAAAAGCCTGAGCAGGAAACAACAGAAGAACCTAGAAAAGAAAATTCAGAAGACAAAAATCTTGGAAACGCTGAAAAACAAGAATTTGCCAGTGAAAGAAATTCAGAAGAAATTGACATAGAAAACACATCTGCACAGGAAAAACAGCTTAAATGGAAGAGAAAAATCGACAACTTGATGAAAATGGCGGAAGCGGAAGAAAACGAAAATAAACAGGCTCAGAATCAAACAGCGGAAAATGAAAAAAAAGAAACATTAAATTCCGTTCTTGAGCAGACTTCGCTTGAAAACGCCGCTGACTTGCTAAAAAGCATCAGCTTCAATTCCGGAAACTACAAGGAGCTTGTCGATGTCATAAACAAAATCACCGAGATAAGCGGGAAAGAAAAAATCCATATTCCAAGCGAAGAAGCGGTAAAGCAAGAAGAAAAAGGTGAAATCAACACTGCCCCAGAACTGGCGCAGAATCAAGAAAATGTAATTCCAAACGTTGATGTCAAATCTTATGTTTCTGACCAGAAATTCACAGGAGAAAATCCTTCAAAAGCAGAACGATTACGGCAGAAACTTATTGAAAATGGAACTATAAGACCAAATGAAGATTTTATATTGATTTCTGAAAAACAAGCAGAAGCTGCCGGCTGCAAAATAAAAACCGAAGCGGAATCTGTGATGCTCCTGTGTCCCACAGACGGTGTGAAATCTGATTTTCACGACGAGAAATACTTCCATATTTCGGCTGTGGACGATATGAAAAAACTCGAAAAATTTTACAATCATCCGTCTAACGAAGTTGAAAATGATGAAACTCAATGGAATCATAAAATCATCTACGGAAAGACAGTTCTTCCTGATTTTTCTGTGATTGCGGACGGAAAGCTTCAGCCGGTGAAAAACGCCGTTGTGACCGGCTACGACAAAGAATCAAAAAACTATCTTCTCAACGCGGGCGGCGAGAAAATCGAGCTTCCGGCGGAAACATTCAAGACTCTTTTCAATGACAAGCTTGAACAGGAGAAGGAGCAGATTAAGGTCGCGGAAGGAATGGCGATTGTGTTCGAGGACAGGGAGCGCGGAATCAAAGGCACTGTTCTTCCGGAATTCTCGATGATAACGCAGAACGGAATCAGAAGTTACAAAGACTGCGTTGTACAAAGCTTCAATCCGGCGGACAAGACTTACACGCTTTCAAACGGCGACACAACGCTTTCAGTCACGGAAGAACGTTTTAAGGAAATTTCCTCAGAAGAGCGTTTTGAGAACAAATTTGATGAAAACACCCCGTCGTATAAAAAGCTTTTGCAGACACAGTACAACGACTATTTCAAGCAGCGTGACAACACTTCATACAACTTCCGCCACAATCTTTCTGTCTACTGCCGGAAGGAGGCGAATTCTCCGCTCGACGCTTTGCGGCTTGCAAAGGATATTGTCTCGCGGATGCCGAAAGACGAGCAGAGAAAAACGAAGTCGCTCCTAAAGAAAATTAGGCACGAGAATGAGAGTATAAATGAAGTTATCGTCAGAACTTATCACGATGCGATAAAAGAAGTGCCTCTGAACGAAGATTATATCAAGAAATTTCAGCCGGAAAAGGTTATTGCGCGCCCTTTCTACGACACGATTTCCGATAACGGAAAGCTGATTGAAAACGACAGTTCGCTCATAAAAGGCGAGCAGAACAGGAATCTAAAAATCGGAGACACAATCAAAAATGTTGATTTTTCTTCTGAAAAGCTTTTCGGACTTGGCAAGAAAAATGTCCATTTTGCCGAGCTAAAAGTTGTCTCCGCATCAAAAGAAGGAAATTCAATCACTCTGATGGACGCGAACAAAAGCTACTTCAAGCTTCCGCGCGATACGTTTCTTGATTTCTATAAAGCCCGGCAGCTAAAGGAGATGAAGATAGAGCAGAAAAACGCCCGCCGGAATTCAATCTCGCTGAGCTATGCATAAACCGATGTAATCCTGTGAAATTATTGCTCAATGTTTTTTTCCATTTTTGAAAATCTCGGCGCAGTGTATTTCACAGGATTGCCGTTATCGTCAAAAATGACTTCTGAGCTATTTGTTATGTTCTCGTCCGAAATTAGTTTCGTGTTTTTTCCGTCTTTCACAATAACAATGCAGCCTGTCGAAGTATCGTAGAATCTTGTCTGTCCTTTTTTTACTTCCTGGCCGACTTTGTAAAGCTCGTTTCCGCTTTCATCATAGACAATTTTATTGAAGAGAAAATAATGTTCCGGAGTGATTTCTTCTTTGAGCAATGGAGAAAATTTTATTGACTTGATTTTTTCGCCGGGATAAAAAGCAATTTCAGATGATTTTATGAAATTGTCTCCAAACTGAAAAATAAATTCTGTTTGCGCAAGAGCCGTCTGTAAGTTCCCTGGTTTCTCCGCGGATTTTATTTTTGATAGCTTTCCGTTTTCATCACATTCAACTTTTATTTTCAAAGAATATTCGCTCATGTCTTTTGCGAATTTTGATGTTGTTTCAGTTCCTTGCAGGATGTCTTGCTTGGTTTTTCCGAAGAAATTTATTCCAAACATCCTGAAATCAATTCCTCTGCCTTCTATGGCAAATGATTTCACATTTCCGTTGTCATAAAATTCAATATTTTCATTATTCGCATAAGGAAGCGGCTCGCAGTCATCGTCAATGATTATAGTTGAGCCGTTTTCTGGAACAACCGACTTTACCGTTCCGTTTATATAGAAATAAATTCTGCTGTATTTTTTAGCGGCGATTTCTCCGAGTGAAGTTTGAAAAACAACGCCGCTGGAATTTAATTTCGCCTCGGTGATTTTTCCGTCAGTTTCTTTTACGTTCGTGACATTTGCTGAAACTCCATTTGGAAGAATCCGCTCGGACGCAAAACTTGAAGCGCAAAAAATAACAGAAAGAAAAGTAAAAAATATTTTTTTCATAAAATCCTCTTGGATAAAGTAAGAATAAAAACTCTAGCAAAAATTCTTTCCTGTTTCAATTCAGGGGTGACTTTACACAAACATCTGCACGGCGAGGCTCGCAATCGATGTGAACGCAAGCACGTAGATGATGATGTCTTTCTTGGAAAGTTTTTTGTCGGCGACGGCGGGGACTTTCTCAATGAGCTTCTTGTTCTCTGCCTCGCATTGTTTTAGAAAATCTATCGACTGCTTTTTGATTGTATCAAGGTGGCTCTGGCATTTTTCCGTGTATGATTTAAGAAGATTGTCGGAATCCGCTTTCAGCCCTTCAAATAGGCTTTTGGATGTTTCCTGAAGGTGGCTTCCAGTTTCGTCAAGCTTTGCATCCGCTTTCTTCCCGTAGTTTTCTGTTTCTTTTGCCATTTCATCTTTGAACTTCGCGATATTCTGTCCAATAAGCTCGTCCGCGCTTTTTAGATTCTGCACAGTTTCTTCAATCTCGCCAAGCTTCAGGTTCACCGTGTTCGTCACATCTCGGATAAAAAGCGAGATTTCTGTTTTTTCCTTTTGAAGCTGCTGTTCGAGCATTGCAACTTCTTTTGAAAGATTTGCGTTCTTGACTTGTTCCTCAAGGTAGTTCTCGTAGCTTTCCGCGGCAGAGATTTTTTCCTTCAGACCTTGAGTCGCATCAATCATCGCATTGAATTTCACGATTGTGTCGCTCTTGAAAGACTCAAGCTCCTTGTTGTTCATATCAATGAGCTTGTCAACAAGCTGTTTCTGTTCGCTGATGTCGCCCACGCACTGTTCGATTGCGAGCATGAACTTTTCCACCGCCGATTTGTCAACGGTAATCATTTTTGCGTTGTTTTCTTTGTCCTGTTTCTGCAGCTCAGGAATTTTGCTCTGATTTTCGTCCTTTTGAATTTGCGTTCCCATGTGGATTATTGTTTCAAGCGCCATTTTTTTATCCTAAATTTGATGTAGATGTTGAATTAAATTCAGCATGACGTTTTTTAGATTTCTCGCTTTGAAAGGTTTTTCTCGATTCTGACAGGAACTCCGTTTTCCCAGTATTCCGCTGTGTCTCCGCCGTCATCGACAACTTTTGAGATAAGTCCGTTGTTCCAGAATTCCCAGTGATTTGGATATTCGATTGCTGGCTGGTCGTTTTCAGAGTGAATCAGTCCATTTTTAAAATTGAAAATCACAAGGACTTCTTCTCCGTCGATGATGTCAGTCCGCGAATGCTGGCCGTTTAAGATTTCGCCTCCTGCTGTGAACTGCTCGAACTGGAATTCCTTGTAGGGGGAGCTTGATTCCTTGAAAAGATTGTTTTTCTTGAACTGCTCTCTTTTCGCATTGATTTCTTCTTCTGTCATATTTTTCTCCTTAAACTGATGGGATTGGCACTTGCTTTCCATTAAACCACCATTCCTCATATCCGTCCACATTGTCAATCACGGCAGGCTCTGTTTCGCAGTGAAGAACACCGTTCTGCCAGTGCTCGATGTGCGAGCCGTCAGCGGTTGAAATCGCCGGAAGCAGATTTCCGTCATTGTCCCTTGCGTCGTTCAAAAATCCGTCCCTGATTCTCACCGTCATTTCCTCGTCAATGATATAATCTCCGTCTGCTATTCTTTTTTCAGCGGTCAAAATCCTTTGGTGCTGGTAAGACTTAAAGCTTTTCAATTTTCTCTCCCGTTGTGATTTTTGTCAGTTTTCAGATTTGTAAATACCGGAAGAAGTTCCACCATGTCGGCAAGGACATAATAATGGACTTTCGCTTCGGCAGTTTTTTCGTCCTTCAAAAATTTCTGCCGCAGGACTCCATGAATCAAGACTTCCTTGTTCTCCACAAGGTATTTGTTGATGAGGCTTGCCGCCTCTTTCTTGTAGTTCACTTGAATAAAGAGCGGCTCGGCTTTCTGGTATGGAAGTCCAATGTCGCATACTGTGAAAACCGCAACCGGCGTAGGCTCGTTTCCAATTGTGACCAAGTGCATAGTCGCCTCCTTGACGACTTTTCCGTGCAATGTAATCGAGTTCATTTTATAGCTCCCAAAATAAATTTGATTATGATGAGAAGAGACACGAAGTAAATCGCCCTTGTGAGCGCGTGTCTTCTCCACATCCAGTAGTTCCATCTGCTGTATCTTGAAAGATACGTTGTGATAAAAATCAGCGCCGAGCCTATAATTGCAAGCATGACAACAGCAAGCGGCGTGTAAAATTTATCAAGGAAAAAAAACAGAATAAACGCTTTGCTTTCGATGAATCTTGCGGACAGACGCGCAAAATTCAAAACAGAGGTTCCGGCCATTTAGAAGATGTCGTCTTCGTTTTCAAACGGCGCAAGGTCTTCCTCAGTTTCCTTGCTGTAGATTTCCTGCATCTGCTGTTCTGTCGGCTCGAAGTCCTGCGGATTTGCGGCTTCCGGCTCCTCATGATGTGTTTCTTCTTCAGATTTCTTTGAGTCAAAAATCAGATGAAGTTTGTTCACACCGATTTCCGTCGTGCTTCTCGTTTTCCCGTCCTTATTCGTCCACCTGTTTTGGAACAGAAATCCCTCGATGATGATTTTTTGCCCTTTTTTTAGATAAGGCTGCATTTTCACCGCATAGTCTCCGAAAAGTGCAAGCGGAAAGAAATTTCCGGTGTCAATGTAATTTCCATTCCCGTCTTTTTTCGAGCGGTTCACGGCTATTGAAAAGCTCAGAATTTTTGTTCCTTCCGCCGTTGTCCTGATTTCACCGTCGCGTACAACACGCGCAAAAAGCTGCACCGAATTCAAATCTGACATAAAAACTCCTTTTACCTTGACCGCCACGTGGCGGTTCATTTGAAATATTTTACGGTTCTGACAAACACGCCGAAAACAGCGGCCGCAAGAATCAAAATCCAGCATAAAATTCTCACGCTCCAGACAATTTTGTATTGCACTGTCTGATGCTTGAAATTCGAGATAAAACTTTTGATTATCTCTTTCAAAGTTTTATTCTGGTCATTTTCATGTGTTTCCCCATTTTCTTTGTTTCTGAAAAAATCCAGCCATTTTAGCCTCATCGTTTTTTTCCTTACGCGCTGATTCCATATTTCGAGCAGATCTCTGTGATTTTTGCTTTAAATTCTTCCCGCAAGGCAGGACTTGCAAACGCCTTTAATCCAAAAGAAAATTGCCTTTGAATCTCCGCGTTGTATTCCTCCGTGAATTTTTTCCTCGCGTCTTCCGGAAGATTTAGAATCTGTTTCGCCAGGCTGACTTTCTTGATGTCTTCTCTGTCGTTCATGTTGAACTTGCACGATGGACATTCAGAGTAAATTCCGACATTTTCCCGTCCGCATACAGGACAGCACGCTGTATGTTTTTCGGACTGTGAATTTTCTGTATTTTTAATTTTTAGCAGAAAATCCTGAACCGCATTTTTCGACTGAGCGATTTTGAAGAACATGTTTGTTAGCGAGGAAGGATTCTTTGACTTTGAGCGTTCAAGCGCGAAGTCAAGATACTTTTCAAAAAGACTTTTCTGAATGCTGAACTCACTTAAAACCAACGCGATTTTCGCTGTAAAGTCATCATCGAACACAAAATGTCCGCCGAAAAGCTCTGTTATTTTTCTTTTGATTAAAATCTCTGCTTCTTCTGTTTCTGGCGCAGAAGAAGAATTTTTTAAATCTTTATTTAAAGTATTATTGGGTAAACTTTGTTTACCAGTCTCATTAAACTCAGTTGACCTCGCCATTAAACTTTGTTTACCGCTTCCATTCTGTGTAGTGAACTTTGTTGAACGTTCTTTATCAGATTCTTCCATATTAAAACGCGATTTCGTTGTGAAATAGCGGCAGAATCCAGTGCGGCTTGATGTCTTTTCAAGAATTTTTACGACAAGTTTCCTTTCAACAAGTGATTTCAGGCTTTTTATCACGCCCTGTTTTGTCGAGTTTGTCCATTCCGCAAGATAGCTCAGCCCGCCGTGGAAGTCGCTTTTTCCGTCCTGTGAGAATCCGTGGATTACTGCATAGATGAGAAGCTCATTTCCTTTTAGTTTCAGCTCGCTGACCATCCAGCCAGAAATCTGAATGTAGTTTTCATTTTTTATCATGAGATTTTCCGTTTCTCTTCTCGACAAAATGTGTTTCTTTGCAGAACCGCGACATAAAGTTGCTTTCGCCGCAGATCCCGTAGAAATAGCATTTTTCACAGTCGTGCTTTCTGTCTGCAATGAGAACCGTTCTGCCTGTCTCATCTTCAATGTTCAGAATGTCATTTTCCTGAAACATGAGATTTTCAAAAGAAAGCTTCATAATCACTCCTGTATCACAGAAAAAAGAATCACGTTTATGGTCATGAGAGTGAAAATCAAAAAAATAAGTAGAAATTTGAATAAAACTCTTTTCGTCTCTATTTTCATTTTGTTTTGCTCCTTTGAGATGTCACCGGAAAAATATTGTCATCAGATTTCGTCTCAATCATTTTCATTTTTTCTCTCCCTCATATAAATCGTTTTTCCGTTGCTTCCTGTGATTCTGACCTTCATTCCTATTGCTATGAAGTCGCGTCCGTATCTTCTAGCCTCAGCGATTCCAAGCCCGGCGTGCTTCACAATCCAGAACGGCCCGTCGAGCACGCTCACACGGTAGTACACAGCAGCCTTTCTCGGACCGATTCTCTGCCTGGGAATCTCAAGAATCCGCTCTGCATCCTCCTTTGAGTAGAGGTTTGTAACGCCGTGTGGAATGACAGAAATTTTGCCGCAAGACTTGATGCCAAGCTTCGCAATTCTTCTTTTTACAGAATTCTCAGACAGCCCTGCCAAAGCAATTATTTCTTTAAGCGTAAAAGTTTCTTTTGTATTATTGGACGCCATATTTATCTTCCTCCTCGATTTCTTGAATAACAGACTCTGTTGCCTCATAGCTTTACCAGCACTGAAAGTAAGAGTGTCATTCCTACAGCAAATGGAACTAATGCACTAGGTAGACTTTCAATTGCGCCCCGTTGCTTAATGATCAAATAAAGGCCAGCTCCGAAACATATTGCACTTACTATTAGTGGTGCAACGGTCATAATAAGATTTATATTCATACCTTACTCCACCAACTCCAGAACAGCATCCTCGTCTCCGTCCGGGAGGACGAACGACGGAATCACGTCTTTTCCCAGATCTTTCAATTTCTCGTCATTGTATATTTCTTTCGGAGTTCGTCCTTTGAGCGTCTCGCCGAGCGCGAAGTAAAGCGCTTTTCTGAATCCGTCGGCGAAGCCTTCCTTCCGTGCCTCCTCGACCTGAATGTTCTTCTCGTTTATCCAGCGGTCGGTCTCGTCCTCCTCGAACGGAGCTTTGTAAGGCCGTTCGATTCCGTCGGAATGGTCTGTGATGTTAAGTCCGTGCGGTTCTCCGCTTGTGTCTTCAAGCGCGTCGGAAAGGCCGTCGTCTTCATCAGAACCTAAGGAATCTTCAACCGGCACGTGGCGGTCGGATTTTTTTGCTTTTTGTTCGGCTTTGATTTCATCAAAAATCTCGTCCAGTGTTGCTTCACCGTTTTCAATTCTTGATTTCTGCTCGTCAGTTGCGTTCTTGTCTAGAAAATGCTGTTTCTTGATGTCGTTGAAAGTCGCGTTCACAGTCGCCTCGGCTGCCTTAATCGCCGCAAGCTGTTCTTCGGTTGCGTTCTTTCCCACGAAGTTCGCGCGCTCTACTGTCTTTTCTGAAACTCCGAGCATTTCCCCCACGGCCGCGTTCTTGTTTCCAGGAAGATTTTTTACGTAGTCGCTTCCCATCAGAAGCTCGATGTTTTTCAGCAGGGCTGAGCCGTCAAGATTCCGCCTGTCAATCTGGAGATGGAGCGCGTAGCGGTGAGCCTCGTCGAAAGACTCAAAGTGATGCTCAAAGTACGGAACTGTCGAAAGTCCAGCTTGCTTCGCCGCCTTGATTCTCGTGTAGCCGTCAATCAGGTAGAAATGCTCCGTTCCGCTGTCGTCGGTTGTAATCCAGAGATGAACCGGCTGGCTTGCGTCAAATTTGTTCTGTTTCATATCTTCCGTGATTCTTTGCAGAAGATTCTCGTCGATTGAGTAAAGAGCCTTGAACTCCTCATGTTCCTCGATTTTCTCAACCGCGATGATTTTTGAGAGCTTCAGTCCCTGGTTTTGAACCGGAAGCCCTCCGCTGATTCCATTTGTGATTATGTTCAGTTTCTTTGCCATTTTTTTTCTCTCCTAGAACCTCTCCACGAATTTTTCCTCGCTTTCTTCGCCGGTCAGCATGTTTACGAGTCTGTTGATTTCGACAGCGAGATTTCTTGCGCTGATTGATGTCTTGCTTTTTACACTGAGTTTTTTGTCGAGTTGAGTGTAGTCGGAAGCCGCGTTCGTTCGCGGAATGTAGATTTTAAGGACGTTTGAGAAAGTGCTTTCAAAGACTTTCACGAACTGCGACTGCGGCGATTCGTCGAAAACCGCATATTTCTGTTGCCAGTCGGAATAGAGAAGATACCACTTGCCAACTTGATTCGGACAATCGTCATAAAGCTGCTTCTGAAGAAATTTTGCCGTGGTGAAATCAAATGATGAGAATTTTATTGGAGTTAAGATTATGTCGGACGCAAGGAGCGCGTTAATTACAAGATTGTCATAAGTCGGAGCAGTGTCGATGACAACGTAGTCATATTTATCTTCGTATCCTCTGAGTGTTTTTTGAAGTTCATTGTAGCCGATTCCACGGAGCTTGAAGATGTTCAGGTGGCTTGGAACAATGTCGATGTTCTCGATTCGTGATGGGATTTTGTAACGCTCGATTTCATTGTGGCTCAGAGCCTCGAACACGTTGCGTGTTTCGATTGTGTCGGTGATGTTCTCAATCCCTTGCGTGAAGTACATCGTGCCTGAATTGTTCGTGTCCAAGTCGAAGAAAAGAACCTTGAAGCCTCGCGCCGCTAGATTGGTCGCCGTAAGAATCGCGTTGGTTGTCTTTCCAACGCCGCCTTTCATGCTTGAGAAAGTGATAATCATAAAAATACCTCAGTTTTGAAACTGGAAGAAGCCGCATCTGCCCGCCCTGAATAAAATTGGCTTCTTCCAGTAAAAAATAAAAAAGACCTGCTCCAGAACGGGTAAGTTTTGGAACAGGTCTTTTTCATGGCCGTCTTGAACTCAAAACGACTATTAGAAACACCCGTTCAAAATTTCTAGTAGTCGCTCTAAGCGGAACGTGTCTGGCAAAAGCGAAATTTTACCAAACTGCCACTGAGACGAAATTATCACGAATTGATTACAAAAAGTTTTTTAACTTCCTATTTTATAGATTTTCTGTTATGATTTTAGATTGCGTGACGATTTGGCGTTCAGACAAAGCCGGGAGATAAAATGAAAAACTTAAAAGATTTGACTTATGGAATTGTCGGGCTTGGAATTATGGGCGGCTCGATTGCAAAGGCAATCCGCGAGAACATCTTAAGCCAGAGCGACGCGACCGGAAAAATCTACGTTTGCAACAGAAGCACAGCATGCCTTTCCCAGGCGTTGGCCGACGGAGTTGCTGACAAAGCGTTTAAAAGCACCGAATATGATAAATTTCTTCCTGACTGCGATTTTGTCTATGTCTGTCTTTATCCGCACGCTACAATTGATTTCTTGAAGCAGAACAAGCAGCTTTTTAAGAGCGGCTCGATTGTGACTGACATTTCAGGCGTAAAGGGAATCTTTGAAAAAACTTTGCCTGAGATTCTGCGTCCTGACGTTGACTTTATAATCGGGCATCCGATGGCGGGCGGCGAAAAGGAAGGCTACATCAATTCTGACGCTAAGTTTTTTATCAATCATAATTACATTTTGTGCCCGCTTCCTCAGAACAAGCCGGAAGACCTTGAGCTTATGCGGGAGTTTGTCTCTGAAATCGGATTTACGAGAATCACAGAGACAACCTGCGATGTGCACGACTACAAGATTGGATTTACAAGCCAGCTTTGCCACGTGATTGCCTGCGCTCTTGTTGACAGCGCGAAAGACGATCAGATTACAGCGTTCGGCGGCGGAAGCTTTGAGGATTTGACAAGAATCGCGATGATAAACGCTCCGCTCTGGACTGAGCTTTTTATCTCGAACAAGGAAAAACTTGTCGCGCATATTGAGAACTTCGAGGCGGAAATCAATAAGTTCAAAGAAGCAATCAAAAATGAAGACACAAAAACTCTGATAAGCTTAATGGAAGAAAGCCGAGAAAAACGGATAAAAATGGGTTCAATCAGAACAATTGCGAAAAAATAGAGGAAAATATGAAAGACAATTCAATTCTTGACAAGGCGATTCGCCGCGTGCCGGATTTTCCAAAAAAGGGAATTCTTTTTTACGACATCACAAGCATCTTTACAGAACCTGCGGCGTTTAAGTTCTGCCTTGACTCTTTTGAGGAGAAATACCGTCCGCTAGTTGAAAAAGGCGAAATCACAGCGGTCGCAGGCGCTGAAAGCCGCGGATTCTTGTTTGCGGCGCCTCTTGCCGACCGTCTTTCGATTCCTCTTATCTTAATCCGAAAAAAAGGAAAGCTGCCGGGCGAAGTTTACAGACAGTCATACAGCCTTGAGTACGGAACCGCTGAGATTGAAATCCACAAGGCCGACGTAAAGCCTTCTGACAAAGTTCTTCTGATTGACGACTTGATTGCGACAGGCGGAACACTTAACGCCGGAAAAAAACTTTTCGCAATGGCCGGCGCGTCCGTGACAGCGATTGGCGGCGTAATAGGACTTCCGGACTTGCATTTTAAAGATGTCCTTGCGCCGACAGAAGTCACAACGCTGATTGATTTCCATGGTGAGTAAAATATGCGCAAGATTGACGAATTTATATGAAGAAACGTAAGTTTTTTTAAATTCGTCATATTTGTCTATTTATATTGATTTTATATAGTTTTTATCTGTATTTTTCAGAAATCGTATTTATTACGGCCATTACAATTTTTTTATCATTTGGTGTAAATTTATCAAAATTTTGAAACAACTCTTCATTTTCTTGCATTACAGCGTTATTTTTTTTATTAATTCCTGTTACAAGATATTCAGCTGTTACATTTAAAGCTTTTGCAAGTTTGACAGCTTTAGAAACTTTTGGTTCTGACGAGTCTTCCTTTAAATAAGTTTTTATTGTGTTTTCGCTTATGCCAGTTTTTGCGGAAAGTTCCTTTGCCTGAATTCCCTTGCTTCCCATAACAAAGCGGAGATTTTCTCTGAAACCCATTTAGTTCAAAGAATAATAAATTATGACTTTTTTGAATTCAAAAAAGATAAATAGTTATTCTATATTGCAGAAAATAAGATAAAATATTATTCTAAAAAATCATTATTAAATTTTTTTATATGAATGATAAGGATTTTTGAATGAATTTAAGTGTTTTAAAATTAAAAAAGAATCAAGAAATCATAATAGTTTTATCTCTAATATTATGTTTTGCTTCCTTTTTGATATTTTTTCCTCAAGTACGAAATATGATTATTGATGTTGGGGAAAAATTAAATGGAGCTCCACTTTCTCGTGATATTTGGAATGAGAGATTTCTAAAATATGAGATTTCTTTTTTGACTGTATTTTGTTCCTATTTGATTTTTACAGTTCCGCTTTTTTTTTCAATCAATTTACAGTCAAAAAATGATGAACGTATTCATTATATTTGTTTATGGTTTTTTCTCATTGCCCTATGTATTATTCATTTATTTGCATTTCCCTCTTGGGATGATGATTATTTTTGCAAGGCCCTTGACAACAAATCTTTATTTGAATTCTTAAAAAATCGTTATACAAGCTGGTCTTCTAGATTACTTATAGAAGCCTTGCTAGTGAATATTTACTCTTTGCATTTAGGACTCTGGCGTTTTTTTGATATTGCCGCAGTTATTTTAATAGCGGAATGTATGATTTTTATTACGGCCACTCAAAAAAAATATGTCTGGTTTGTTTATGCAGTTCTTATTTTGTTTTCTGATTACAATTCTTTTTTGAAATTTGCTCCAGCAACAATAACTTTAAATTATTTGTGGCCCTTAGCCTGTGCAATGCCTTCATTTGTTATTGCAAAAAAAATTTTTGAAAGACTTCCTATTCTAAAATGGGAAATTGTAGTTTCCTCGGTTATGCTGCTGTTTGCTACTAATCAAGAGCAACTTGCAGCTTTGTTATTTGGTCTTAATATTTCTTTTTTGCTTTTTAGGCTTGTTAGAAATCATAAATTTGAAAAAATAGATTTGTTTTTTGTTCTGAATATTGCAATTTGTTTAATATCGCTTGCATTTATATTGGCTTGCCCTGGAAATGCAATTAGATTTGAAATTTCTGAAAAAGTTTGCTTACCGGAATATTCGTCCTTAAGTTTTCTTGAAAAATGTCAGATTGGTATTATGCTTATTTTTTCTTATTATTTTTCTTTGCGAGATTCTTTGGGAAAAATGGTTTTTGTAATTATACCTTTGTTTGCGATGCTTTCAGTTGTTTTCTTTTCTAAGAAAAACATTAAATCTTTTGCGCTGCAAATTTTACTTGATATTTTTGTATGCGTTTGCTTTGCTTTCAGAAAAATCAAGAGTGATTTTCTGTTTTTTAATATAAAGTTAGCGCCTTTTTCTACTTTTTCTTCAAAAGTCATTGGAATTGAATGTTTTGTTTTTATTTTGATTTTTATTTGCCTATTATATCAAATTTTTTCGGTTATGGATAAAAAAGCTAGCGGACTTTTTAATGTGTTCCTAATGTGCGCAGGTTTCTGCTCTGCGTTCATTATGATTTTTTCGCCGACGGTTTACGCAAGCGGTACACGGCCTTATCTTTTTATGTCGAATATAATTTTTTTTATTGTTTTTAGAATTTTTTTCGATTATATGAATTTAAAAAAGCTAGAATATAAAAACACGATTGACTAAAAATTTTTAGGAGGTTCGAGGAAGATTTCGAACCTCTTTTTTATGACTTGATATAAAAGAGCCTTTTCTGTTTTTTTTCTAAAAAGAATTTACTAGAATTTTACATAAACATAATATTCAAAACTTTCTGTATTTTTTATAATCCCAAAAGATTTTGGAAATCTTTTTTTTTGAGTTTGGGTTTTCTAAAAAAATACTTTTCTACCGGAATTTTTATGATTTTTAACGTTGCGGCT
>CAZIFO010000041.1:0-15764 GCA_964538245.1 uncultured Treponema sp. | reverse complement strand
AGCTGGAAGAACATTAAAACTGCAACAACCATAGCAATACAAATCCACTGGGAAACAGAAAGTATTCCGACAAAGCCGCGCTCAAAATCTCCGCGAAGGAATTCGCAGAAAAAACGGAGAACTGCGTAGGAAATCAAGTAGTTAAAAATCAGAGCTTTTTTATGCTTGTGTAAAAGTAAAATCTGGATGATAAAAATCAGAAAATTTCCGATGCTTTCAATCAGCTGGACAGGAATTCTTTCTGCTCCACGAATAAAAACAGAGAAAATTCCATTATATGGAATGCCATAGCAGCAGCCTGAAAAAAGACAGGCGATTCTGCCTAGTGAATGAATCAAAGGCGCGACGACAAACAAAGCAGAAAGAATATTAAAAAACTTCAATCTGAAAATTTTGCAATAAATGAAAACAAGAAAAAACGCGAAAATCAGCCCGCCGTAAAAAACAAATCCGCCTGAAAAAATGAGTTTGAAAAATCCATGTTTTTCGTAAACGGCCGGAATTCTTCTGAGATTCACTATCAGAAAAAGAATTTTTCCTCCGGTTATGACTCCAATTTCAGAAACACAAAGCGAAAGAAAAGCCTGTTTTTCAGTGATGCCAAATTGAAAACATATTTTGTTTAAAACCAATGTGCCAAGCAAAAATCCCAAAGCTACAAAAAAAGCGTAGGAATTGACTGAAAAAAAGTAAAAATTCAACTCTGAATGCAAAATTTTCCTCCGTAAAATGACAAATCTAAGAAAACTTGATATAATTTATTTATGAAATTCAAATTTTTCGCATATTTGATTCCTTTTCTTGCGGTTGTCTTGCCGAATACTCATAGAATTGCAAAGCCGCAAAACCAAGATTCTGACAAAAATAAAAAATCAAAACCGGAAATCGAAGAGCAAAAAAACGAAGATTTACTGCTTTACCGCTATCGCGAAGGCGACATGAAGATGATAAAGCACGGATCACATTCTTCGCACAGTTCTCACACTTCACATCAGAGCGGAAACCATACTTCTCATTACAGCGGAAGTTCTTCGGACGGTTCTGACTGCGGCGGCTGCATGTTCGAGGACAACGAAGAAGATTCCGAAAAGCAGGAACAAAATCAGATGGCCGAAAACATCGCGATGGCGCAGTGATTTTAACGGATTCTTAGCTTTGCTCAAAATGAAGCATCATAAAATCTTCTCAAATTCCTCCACGTCGGAAAAGAACATTCCTCCGCATTTGTCTTTCATCTCGCAGTTCTGGCATTTTCCTAAAAATCTGATTTTCCATGGTGAAATTGATTTGACAAGAAGCTTGCGATATTTTTTGTCAAAAAGGCAAAAAGGAAGATTGTAAATCCATGCAGTGATTTTAAAGTCAGACAAATAATCAACAGCTTTCTGCAAGTCAGAAACATAGTCTTTCGGATTTATCCAAAGTTCATTTTTGTTTTTTAGCGCGTTCTCTGTCAGTTCCATTCCCATAAACGCAACGTCCTGCACGAATGGAAGGTTGCGGGCGACGAAGCGGGAAAATTCCAGCAAGTTTTTTAAGTTGAACTTTGTCATAACAAACCGTAGCTCAATCGGAACATCGAACGATGATATCCGCATCAGATTTTTGATGACTTTGTAGAACGAAGACGAGCCTGTCATAAAATTATGGATTTCATCGGATGAAGAATAAAGAGGGATGCACATTTTGACGCGGCCAGAATGCAGGATTTTTTCTGTCGGCATTACAAAGCCGTTTGAAAGAATTGTTATAAAAACGTCTTTCGGCGATTTTTCAAGAGCAAACTCAATCAAGTTCGTTTTGAGAAACGGCTCGCCGCCTGTGAATGTGATTCCGGTGAAAAATTTGTAGTCAAGATTCTCAATGGCGCGGCGAATTATCAAGTCGTTTTCGCTTGAGTCAATATCGAGTTTTTGCGGGCACATTATACAGTGCTGGTTGCATTTTGTTGTAACAACAATTGTTAATTCTTTTCCAACACAGCGGAATAAAAGATGACTTTTTCCATTCTCAAAAATCATGACGTTTTTTATTTTTTGAGAGTCGTCTTTAGGCTGCTTTACGATTTTTGATTTTCCAGAATACAAATCAATTTTTTTATAAAACTTCTTTGATGGAATTAAAATTGCAGTATCTTCAAACATTCGCCCAGCTCCTAAAAAGTTTCATTTCCTTTTCATCCGCGTTTTTAAGTTTTTCAAATACAAAATCAAAAATCGCTTTGCGGATTCCGCAGTAAGTCTCGAAATTTTCGCCAGAGATGTTTTTTATGTACCAGCGTTTTATCGGATCGACGTAGCAAAACGGGCTGTAGACGCAATTTCTACATTCATCATAATCTTCAAGATGTCCGTTTTTCAAAATCTCTTCGCGTTTTTTCTGGAGCGTAAAAAGGCAGTTTTTGTCGTTCACGTTGCCCATTTTCCAAAATGAGTTTCCCATTTCGCTAATCATCCGCGACTCGTCCGATGGAAAAATGTCGCCATTCTGCTTTACAATCATGCACATCTGTCCGAGCGCACAGGGATTCTGCATATCAACAAATCCGTCGTTGAACGGTGATAAAATTTTACGAAGAATAGTAGAAAACAAATCTTCTCTAATTCTAATTCCATCATCAAGATTTTTTCTGATTATGTATTCGACTGCGTTTTTATAGCAAGATACGAAATCATCCAAATTGTAATAAATATTTTTGTTGTTAAAAGCGCAGCCATAATTGTTCAGCTGCCGGATAAAAACCGACTCAAAATGATTTTCGATGTAAGCATCGATGATTTCTTTCATATGAAAAAGATTTTTTGATGTAATCGTCATCAATGCGGAAGGAAAAATTTTATTTTGACGCGCACGGTTCACATTTTCAATAGTTGATTTGTAAGTTGAATCAAAAACAACAGACGGACGGTTAAAATTATGAAGATTTTCAGGTCCGTCAACCGAAGTTGAAATTTCAATTCGGAATTTTTTGAGAATTTTAAGCTCGTGCTGCGGAAGATTCAAAAGATTCGTGCAGATAACGTAGCTGATTTTTTTCTTGAATTTCTTGTTTAAGTGAGAAATCCGCCGCGCAATGAATTCAACAGTGTCAAAACGAAGGCTCGGCTCGCCTCCCTGGAATTCAATTTTTATGGTTTTGTGAGGAAGCGCGAACACAAAGTCACAGAAAGCCAATGCAGTTTTCAAATTCATATCGTTCGCATCTGAAGCTTTCTTTCTGCTGTTAACTTGGCAGTAAACGCAAGAACAGTTGCAAGAAATTGTCGGCACAACCATTAAAAGCAACGTATCGTTTTCCAAGTAGCTGTGCTTTGTGCGGTATTTGATTTTGTAAATGTCGGTAAAGTCATTTTCAAATTTCTGCTCATAGCAGAAGAAACGTGATTTTAAAAGCGATTTTGTTTCTGCAGAACAAGATTCTGGATTTTTAATAAATTTTTCGTATTCTGAACTGGATATAAATAAATGCTCGCCTGCAGAAGATGTGAGAAGAATTTCGGAGCCAAAAGTCTTTGTAAAAATATCTGGAATTGAATGAAGCATAGATAATATTCCTTTTTTACTTTTTCAAGAAATGCAACTAATGAGACATGCAGTAACTAAATAAAATCGAAAAAAGCACTAAAAAGAACAAACAGCCAAAATGACTCTTTTCTTGGCTATCTTCTTTGTTGAAATTATTTTTTCCCAATACATCGTTTACAGATTCATCGTCTAAACATTTCCATTCATTTTTTTTAGTATTATTACCTGCAAAATTTGTTCCAAAGTCCGGTTCATTTGATTTAATATTTTTTTGCTTATTTTTCAGGACTTCCTTTGCTATACTCTGTATATCCGTCTGAGACAATTTTAAATTTTTTTGTTTTAAAAACGCATTCGTTTCTTTTAATATATCTTCATAGGTATCATCGTTATCATAAGTAAAATCAGTATCGTTTTTCTTGTCAAAATTCTTTTTCAAAAGAATGCTTTTTCCATTTTTATAATCATCAGAATTAATCGCGTTCTCAAGAAATTCCTCATCTTCAAAGTCTTCCGCAAAATCTTTCACCGCGGAAATCAGCTGCCTGCGGTTATTTTCGTAGAAAATCGAATCTCCGAAAATTGATTTTATTTTTTCAACTACTTTTTTTATGCTTTCTTTCATTTTTATTTATTTCAAATGTTTAATCCCAAATTTTTTAATATATTTATAGCTTCTTGATCACCGTTTTTCGCAGCTTCTACAAAAAACTTAATTGCTTTATCTTCATCTTGTTTGACACCATCACCAAACTGATAACGAGAGCCTATTGTAAAATAGGCTAATCCTAATAATTTTGAATTGTAATTTAAATTTTTTACATTAGAAAACAGCATATAACAAAGGCCCGCTATGCCATCATTACCATTCTCATCTGATTTTTTAAACCAAAAAATTGCTTTGTCAATATCTAGAGTTATTCCATCTAGTCCAGCACAATAACTAATTGCTAATTCAAACATTTCATCAGATGTGCCAAATTCAAAATCAGATAAGTCTGTTTGTTCAATACTTTTGTAAATCTTTATAAGTGAATTTTTTGCGGGCTCATCTTGATTAGCGGCAGCTTTTTCCGCCCAGTAAATAGCCTTAAGGAAATCTGTATTAGTACCAAAGCCACCAGAGTAATGTTGAGCTAATAAAAACTGTGCTTCAGCATCTTCTTTCATCGCGGCTTTTTTGCACCAATAAAAAGATTGTGTATAATCCGTATTGACACCTTTACCATTCATATAGCAAATTGCCAAATTTCTCATTGCTCTTGCATTTCCTCTGCTGGCTGCTTTTTCTAACCAAAAGACCGCTTTTTTATAATCTTGCTCGATTCCTTCGCCATAATAAAAACAGATTGCCAATTGGCTTTGAGCATCTAGATTTCCTAATTTCGCACTTATTCCTAAATACAAGACAGCGTTTTCATATTTTTCTTTGTCATAATAATTCATACCAATTTTATAAAGTTCATTTATATTAGCATTTAATTTATCAAGTTTAATATTTTCAGATTCAGATGAGGCAAGTTCGTTATCAGTTTTTCTATTGCTTACTAAATTTTTTGCTTCTTCGTGACCTAAGCCAGCTGCAAGCTCAAACCAGTAATAAGCTTTTTCTGTATTTTGTTTTATGCCTTCTCCGTATTTATAACGAACTCCAAGTCTATACATATCATTAGGAGTAGCACTTCCCTTGCAGATAATATGATTATTGTAAAAATTTGTAATAAAGTTTTTTGCTTCTTCATTATTTTGCTCAGCGGACTTTTCCATCCAATAAATTGCTTGAATATCATTCCAGCCGACACCTTTTCCATCATGAAAAAAATCACCTAAAATTTTTTGAGCATCTTTGTCGCCTTGTTCAGCAGATTTCCTTACCCAGAAAAATGCCTTGCCAAGACTTCTTTTTATTTTACCTCTTCCGAAATAATAAATATCTGTTAAATACGATTGTGCAATTTTATTTCCTTTTTTTGCACTTTCTATAAAATACTTTTCGGCTATTTCATAATTATCATTCTTATAAAATTCCATTCCAAGTTTATAAAGGATGTTGCTAACAGCATTGCCTTTTTCAGTATTAGGGGATATTTCATTATCTTTATCACCTTTTTCATAAAATTCATCTTTTAAAAGGCAACTTTTTCCATTTTTATAATCATCAGAATTAATCGCGTTCTCAAGAAATTCCTCGTCTTCAAAGTCTTCCGCAAAATCTTTCACTGCGGAAATCAGCTGCCTGCGGTTATTTTCGTAGAAAATCGAATCTCCGAAAATTGATTTTATTTTTTCAATGATTTGTAAAATGCTTGCGTTCATTCTTTATCTTCTTCCTTTATCAGTGAAAATTCTGTAATTGCTTAAGATTTGCGCCAAGCCAAATTCCCAGCTTCCTCTGTGCGCGAATGTGCCTTCTCTTCTGTTTTCAGAAAAACGTTCATAAGGAATGTTGTCTTTGTATTGCCTGATGTCGTCAAAATATGCGTAAGTCCGGCGCGGCTCAAAAAGTCGCGCGATTTTGTTTGTCATCTGATAAATCTGAACTGGCTTTCCGCTTTTTGGAAATTCCACAATTATCAGTTTTTCAAATTTGAAAATCAGGGCGATTTCGCCGTTTTCGCCTGAGTCAATCAAAGAATGTGAATTTATAACATCTGCGTAAATTTTTGATTTCTGCGTGTTCTGCCTTAAAACTATATTTTGAAATCTTGATTTTTCATAACGCGAATAAAAAATCTTAAAATCAGCCACGCTTCCCGCATACATTCTCCAAAAACGAATTCTTCGCTGGTCATTTTCAAAATTGCTTCCAAGAAATCTGAAAACATACGAAATGAAATCCGTTGTAATCATCGTGCGGACAATCGTGCGCGCTTGTGCTAGAATCGTTTTGAATTTTTCCTGCAAATTCTTATTTGTCACTTGCCAATAAAACTCTTCGTCCGCATTTTTCATCTGCATCAAATCAATCAACTGCTGGATTTCTTCAAAAGAATTTTGCAGCTTTTGTTCATACAACTTTGTGATAAAAACTGCTTGGATTATTTTCTCTTCATCGGCCGTGCATTGTTTTATCAGCTCGAAATTTCTTAAGATAAAAGCAAGCGACAAATTCTGACTTTTCATAATTCTATTAACAAGCCAGGGAAAAAATTCTGATGTAAAATATTTGTTCGCCGACGAGCAAAATTTTTCAAGAATTCCAATTTCCGAAAGAGAATCTTTGAATGTTGCGCTTGTAGTTTTTGTTAGTTTTTGAAAAAGAAAATTTTTATCAATATAAATAGGAAGATTTGAGTTGATTTTCTGAAAATCATCGTTCACAGAATTATTCAAATGGGAGAAAATCCCCGGAAGATATTTTTTCAAAAGCGTAATTCCATTCTCGCTTCGCAAATTCACTTTTAAAAGCGGAAGAGCGACACTTTCAAATATTTTAGGATTTTTAGAAATGTCAGAAAGCAAAAAATCAAGTTTTTTGCCGCATTTTTCGTCTGTCAAAACTGGCTCATATAAAAACGCGCTGTCTAAAGACGAGCAAATCATTTTTAAGTTTCTTGAAAAACTGCTGATTACACTAAAATCCTTTGTTGCAAAATATCTTTTCAACAGCTTATGAAGCCGCTTGTATTCCGATTCAGAAATCTGAATTTCAACATCGGACTTGTTTTTTGAAATCAGCTCCTCGTACGTTTTTTCCCAGAAAACCTTTTTGTCTTTTGGTGGCCACTCAAGCTGAGAAATTATTTTTGAAATTGCGTCAACCGCATTTCTTGCAGAAGCCGGACTTATTAGAATTTCTTCTGCCATTTTACTTTCCTGAAAGATTTTGAAAATCTGTAATCACTGATTCCGCGTCCGTTCTGATTTTTATCTCAACACGGCGCGATTTTTCCCAGTCGTTTTTTCCATTTTCGTCTTTGTACGGAATTGAATTTGAATATCCAATCGCGGCGATATGTTTTCTTGTCCATTCAAGTGAATCTTCGCCTTGAATCTTATCTTCCAAAAATTTTGTGTGATTTAGGCAGTAAAACAAAACTTCGCGAGTGCGCTCCTGAGAAAGCTCCATTCCAGTTCTGTAATCTTCCTCACGCGACTGCCCTTGATTTATCGCCGTGTGTCCTTCGATTCTAATTTCCAAAATTTTATCAACATAATCTTTTTTCGAAATGACTTTTATAAGATGCGGGAAAAATTCATTTAAAATATCTTCAAAACGCGGCTGCAAGTCGCTTTTGTCCGGAGTAAAAAGCGTGTCTTTGTCCTGAAAATGAAAAGTCAAATCCGGCGTGAGAGTCAAATCCCATTCATCAAATTTTTCCTGAAATTCCGCATGCAAATCATCATAAAGACGCTGCTGCATCAAGCGGTAACGCTCGGCAAGATTGTTTTTTTCAGAATATTCATCAACTTGCGTGTTCAGCTCCGAAACTTTTTTGTTCAAACTCAAAACCGTTTTCGCTAAAAAAATCAAGAAAATGCAGCACAAAGCCGCCATCAAGTCGCTGATTGAAAGGTCGTAAGAGGCGGATTGAGTTTCTGATTTTATGCGTTTTGTTCTCATTTTTATTTTCCATCAGCGTTGTTTTATTGATTTGACTTGCGTGCCTGACAGATTTTTTCAGATAAAACTTTCTCAATTTTTTCTGGAAGCAAGGCAAGTTTTTCTTCTGAAGCATGCAGATTTTCAATCATCGACTGCATATCTTCAAAAGCAGATTTGATTTCCTCTACGGAAGCATGGAATCCGGCCGTGTAGTCTTTTGTTCCATTCGCAAATCCATCTATATATTTTGTAAGAGCAGAGCCGATTCCGTTTGAATAATTCTCAAACTGATTCTTTATCTGGTCAAAAATTGAAGCGAGCGACTTGTCAACTTGCAAATATCCGGAAAGCATGTTTTTTGTCTCCTCTTTTATAAGGCCATACTGTTCGATTGCAGACTTGAGATTTGTTGATATTTCGTTGTTGTTTGCTTTTGATGCTTCTAGAAGTGAATCAATCTCCCCTTTTGTCTTTTCAATTTTGTTTAAAGTGCTTCTTATAGCTTCGAGGATTGTGTCATACGAGCTTCCCATTGCAGAAATTGCATCACGCAGACTGGAAGCTACATTTTGAATTCTTCCAGTCAATTCCTCTTCTGATTTTTCAAATGAATTATGAACTTCGTTGATTTTATCAGGCAAAGTTTTCAGCAAATCATAAGATGAAGAAATCGATTTTTCTGCGTTCGCAAAAACTTCGGCAATTTCGGACTTCAACTTTTCTGATGTTTCAGATTCCGCATTCTTTATTGATTCCATGATTTTCTCGAGCTTATCCGGAATTGAATCAATTTGTTCCGTCGCCCCGCTGATTTTTTGAGCATAGGTTTTCAAATTTTCCGTTGACGGCTTTAGTTCATCAGCAAAATCTTTAAGTTTTTCGCTTAAGCTTGTGTTTATTGTTTCAACAACAATTTCAAGCTGCAGTTTTGTCTGCTGTGTTGACTGTAAAATGCTTTCGTTCAATTCTTCATTTAGTGTTTTGATTGCCTGCGGAGTTTCGTCCATAATTTTTGCGATTTCACTAAGCCTTAATGCGGCGCTATTCATTTCTCTGTTTAACTCATCACGGCCTTCAGAAAGAGCTTCCTTAAACATTTCTGTTGTAGAGTCTTTGAATTTTTCCGCAAGTTCTGTCGTGTTGTTTTGAACTGTGCTCAAAGTTTCCTGAACAATTACCGACATTTTTTCCATTGACTCAGCATCAGTCACAAAATATTGCTCGTCAAGTTTGTCGCTCAGTTTCTTAGAATTTTGATTCAAAAGTTTTAAAAGTGGCTGCACAATTAAAAAGTTGTAGAAAACTGACGCGAAAACGCCAACAATTGAAGTGTTGAACGCAGTTTCAAGACCTTCGAGCAGCGGATTCAAATCTTCAGCCTTTGTTATATCATCGCTTGGAATCGCCGCAGAAAATCCGATGAAAGTTCCCAAAATTCCAAGTCCAACAAAAGTTCCAGTTATGATTTTCATCATCGGAAAAATCGGAAACGAAAATTTCGCTTCGCAAAGCTCGTCCGCGTTGAAATACAAATCTGCGTTCGTTCGCGTTTTTCCGCCAAGTCCGAGCAAATTGTTCTGCGGCGGAAGAAAAGTTTTTTTGTAGTTCAGAAAGATTTTTGAAAAAACATCTTTTTTGTTTTCAGGATCAATTTCAAAATCTAAAGACTGCGCGCTTTTCTGAATAGAATTTGCGAAATGCCAAATAAGAAAGGGAATGATAAATGCAAAAAGATAAAAAATGCTGAAAAATACGCTGTAAATTATATTTTTGTAGTTGTTGCATTTAAAAATTCCATCATTGAAAATAAGAACTGAAATTCCTGTTGCTATTGCGGCGAGAATTATTGGGATTAATGTTTGCTTTGAGTTTTCAACGTTATTTGATTTTTTCATTTTAATCTCCGTTTTACTTTTTCACCCTTTCTAAAATTTCCGACATTATTTCCCTCGTCCGTGCGCTTTCCACAATCAGAGGAATGTTGCGGCCTTTTGAAGAAACAAAAATTCTGCTTTTGTCACAGAAAACATCGCTTATGTCGCGGTAGAAAATTTCTTTCTCCACATTCGCTGAAATCACAATTCTGTTGTCTTTTAACGTGAGTTTTCCATCTGTCACTTTTTTGACGTTTCCGCCGTAATCCTTGAAAATCTCAACTTGATAAATTGAATCTTTTGATTTTTCATTCTGATAATTCTGATTTTGAGAAAAAGTCCTAGAAGCTCCGTTCGGAATCTGCTTTTGATTTGTTTGTTTTATTTGTTTCGTCTGTTTTTGAGATTCGTTTTTCCTAAAAAAATGGTCGAAAAATACAAAAGGATGCGAAACTAAAAGCCAGAAGCTTAGCTCGTTTTTCCGCTGCTCGCGCGCAGCCTGGATTTGTTGTTTTTTCTCACACTCTTCATCTTGGCTCAAATTTGAAGAAGAATTGAACGGATTTTCGTTTTGCAAATTTCCGTGTGAAGCGTCGTAGTCAAGCTCGTCCAAGTCCTGATAAATCCGCCAGAAAAGGAATCGCGATGAAATATATCTGTGGCCGTCGGCAGTCGTTCCGATTCTTGTGTGCTTCCCAATTTTTGTTGAGAGGCTCACGCCTTCTTTTCCAAAAGTGTAAGTTGTGTTGCCGAATTTTACTCGCGGCGAGCGTCTTGTGATTCTCATTTTTGCGCTCCGCTTTGTTTACTTATATTTCCAATAGCCGAAGAAAGTTTGTTATCAAGTTTTTCAATTTTATCATTAAATCCGACTTTTATAGGCTTTAGATAATCTTTTATCAGGCCTGAAATTTTCATATCATAATTTGGCTTTTCTAAACCTATCTTAGAAAAAAGATTTTTTATTTTTTGCATTTCAGCTTCACTTTCAGGAATGTTTAATTTTTTTGACTGCTCAAAGCAGGCATACGCATTTTTTAGTTTAATAATTCTTTCACTGATTTTTGCTTCACGTTCCGATTCTGAAAGCAAAATTTCGCCGTAGCGAAACCAAGCTTTTGCATTTCTATTCTTGGCGGAACATGCAAGAAGTTTTTTACCTTTAAACTCCTGACCATTTCCACCATTTTTGCAAAGCATATATCCTCTATAGTAATCTTTTACGGCCTGAATAACTTTTTCATCTATATTTACAAAACCGACAAGGCTTACATCGTCACCGCTTCCTTTTTTTGAAAGAACAGGAAGATAATTTTTAATTTCTTCAATAGCAAGTTCATTTTTACAATCTGGGTTGCAATTTTGAGGACTTTCACATTCCCGTTTCTGGCACTTTAAAAATTCCGCGCCGTTAAATAAATCTGCCACAGAAGAATAAAAATTTATGAATTGATCTTTCGTCTTAAAAGAATTTGCAACTCCATCACTTGAACAAAAAACGGCTTTTGGAATTTGAGCTCCTATACAGAATCTAAATTCATTAGCAGCATTATCATCGCAAAGTGAAGTTGTCTGGTTAAAAAAGCAGTTTTCATCTTCTGGAACTGGAAATTCAAATTTTGCTCCGTCATATGAAACTCCAAAATCTCCGTCGCCAATCTGCAAGGCAAAAAAGAATTTTTCAGTCGCGAAAAATCCGATCAAAGTGCAGCCGTAGATTGATTCTAAGTCTTTTCCGTTCTTGTAGTTTTCAGCCGCTTTTGGATTTGCTTTTTCAAGATACGAGAATTCTTTTTCTGTGATTGGATTTAAATTCAAATCGTTTTGTATTTTTTCCCGCCAGCGTTTTGTAATACTCAAGGCAAGCTGATTTCTGATTTTTTCACCTTGATTTTGTTCAGCAAGCTCTGATATTCTAAGCATATTTCTGCGTAAAATATCCTTGAATACTTGTATTGCAAATTCGGCACCTTTCTCGCTTCTAAAATATGCGTCGCCGCCGTGTCCGTCAGAAACGCAGAGAAAATCAAATTTTATTTTGTTTTCTGAAAGAAGTTCCTCAGCACAAGATCTGTCCTGGCATGGGAATTTTTTTCCAATTGAGAAATTTTCAGATTCTTTTTCTCTGCGTTTGTGGCTTTCGCCCTGCACAGAAAAGGCAAAATGCGACTTCAATTGATTTACCAGCCTTCGTCCACGCTTGCTTCAGGATCAAGATTCTTCATCTCTTCCTTAATAGCGTCCGCAACAGCTTCCTGCCGCTCCTGAGCTGAATTGGTTGTTGTGCCGGCTTTTTTGCTTCCAATTTTTGATGAAGTGACAGAAACAAAACGGATTAGCTTTTTAAGCATATTTTTGTCTTTCAGGAAAATCGCTGTCTCTGAATTTCCTGTAAATTCTTTTAGGACATCCATATCAGCGCCCTCAACTCCAAGCGCGACCTTTATTGCGGCTTTGAACCACTTGTTGTTTTTAAGCTGGTTTACGCCACTCTCAAAATCATCTGTCGGCGCGCCGTCACTTATCAGAATCACAACTGGAGCATAGTTTCCGACAGCATCTTGCAAAAAAGCCTGCCGGTTCAATTTAGAGTCAAGCTCCTTGCATGCTTCTCCCAAATCTGTAACTCCGCCCGCCTCAAGGTTCTTCCATTTGTAGTTCTCAAGCTCTTCAGGTTGAGGTGTAAGCCATTCTGTTCCGCTTGAGAAACTAAGGACAGCAATTTTGATTTTTGCATCCGCATTGTTGTCGGAAATATCCTTTAAATCCGGCAGAACTTCACGCATTGCATCATTTACCTGTCCGATGCTAGATCCGCTCATGCTTCCTGATGTATCAACAAGAAAAAACATCACCATTGTTTTGCGCGGAATTTCAACCGCCTCATCAAGCAATCCCATAAAATCCTCCTAACTATTTGAAAATGCCTTCGGCAAGAGTTCCGAATTTTATTTTGTTCTCGCGGATAACTGGCACAACTTCGCCGTTTCTGCGGATTTCTTCTTTTCCACCAGGCGAATGTCTGTACCAAGTCAGCGTGGAAAGATTCTTCAAGCCCCAAACTCCCGGATGTTTCTTGTTTTCAATGACAATACCGATCTCATTTTTTATATTTTCAATCGTGAAATCAGCCATATCATCAATTTCATATTTGTAGATTTTTGTTCCCGGCTGAATAGGAATCTGATTTTTACCGATTTCAAGAGCGACAGGCTTTTTGATTTTTTTGCCGCAGCACATACATTTTGATTCTGAGCCAGATATTTCAAAAAAAGTCTCTTCCTTGCAATACGGGCACTTTATCAAATCTTGCCGCAACTTGACTAAAACTTTGAGCCATTCTTTTTCCATAACTCTGTCCTCACGGTTTCTTTCGTCAGAACGCATTAAAGACTTATCAAACGCACGAACAAAAATATCACGGATATATCGAGGAAAAACCGGCCAAAAACGGGGCGCATTCACATGAATTTTTGGCTTAGGCCTGTTTGAGCTGTCTTTTGGATCAAAAATAAAAATAGGATTAAGACAGTAAAGATTCATCTCATTCTTGTCGGGCTCATCGCCGTCATTGTCACGAAGCCCTGCAAGAGGATGATTCCTGAAAAGCAAGAGAAACAGAATCACTGCAAGAGAGAACCGGTCTGAATATGTGTCCGGCTTGTGTTTTAGGCAGACAACTTCCGGCGCCATGTAACGCGGCTTTCCCTGAATTCCAAGATTTTCCCCATCAGGAGCAACGTTGTCATTGTCGCAAATTAAGACATCACCGTTCAGAGGATTTATAAAAAAGTTTCCGTCGTTCAAATCCTGATAACTCAAGCCCTTGTTATGGAGAATCTTAAAACTTGCTGCAATCAAAAGAGCTGCGTTTATTATCGCTTGAAATCCTGAAAATTTTACACGGTTCAAGATGAACAATGAAAATTCCCTGTACTCTTTAGGCCTCAGCTCCATCACATAGCCGAAAGAGCCGCTTGAATCTTTTTGCGTCACAGCAATCGGCCACAAAAATGTCGGAGCAGGACTACCTTTCTCAACATTTCTTTTTAAATTTTTATAGAATGAGTCGCTTTCGGCTTTCTTGTACCATTTAAGCGCATATTTTTTACCTTTATAGTCAACTTTATAAACGACACCTTGACCGCCCTCTCCTAGCTCCTCAAGAACCTTGATATTTTCTCCAAGAATCGTCTGCACAACATCGCCTTTCTTCAGCCTTGACATTAAAATCCGCCTCCTGAAAGAGTTCCCCAGCCATCGTGGCTGACAGTTCCGCTTAATCCGCACCAGCCGCAAATGAACATTTCCTCGCCGTTGTCGCAATTTAGTTTTCCGCAGTTCGAGCAATAAATCAGATTTTTTGAAGTACAGTAAGGGCAGCCATTGTAATTTTCAGAATTTGAAGGAGCGTCGTTTATCACGGTTTCAGAATATTTTTCCTTGTCGGCGACAGATTTCTCTAGCGGAAAAGCCCATGTAAAAAACCAGCTTCCGTTCATTTTTTCAGTACGAATTCCGTACATTTTTTTAGTTTTACTGCATTTTGCACATATGACAGTCACCGTTCGTTTCAAAATCTACCAACCTAATAAGTCTATTTTTTACTGAATAAAATCAATTATAAGTTCTAATTATTCATTTATCAAGACTTATTCGATTGGTAAAGTTATTAAAATAAACTTAAACCAACTTATTAGATTTGTTTTTTATGACGAATATCAGGACGGTTCTTGCTGAGAATATGAAGGCAAGACGAAAGGAACTCGGAATTTCCCAGGCGGAGCTTGCCGAAAAAATAGACACTTCTCCAAACTATATCTCAAAAATCGAGGCGGAAAAGCAGTTCCCCTCTGTCCAGATGATTGAGAAAATCGCCGAGTCTCTTGGAATCGATACTGTTGACTTGTTCTCTTTAAAACGCGAAGAGCAGCTGAATATTGATAAAATACAAAACCTCCTGCTTCAGAACATTGCTGAGCAAGTGAAAAAGAGCTTTGAAAAAATTAAAAGATAGACGTTAGCTGCCAGCAGATTTTTTGCTGTAACTGTTACTCATTCTTCATTTTCAATCAGGCTGTAAATATAAAGCGCGCTCTGTCCGTACAAGCCCATTGAATCATCTTCCAAAAGTTCGGCGACTGGAGATGTGTAGATTATCCGCAGAGCCTCGTTTTCGCTTACTTTTTTATTCTTCATCAAGAGCTCTGCGACCTGAGGAATCAAGATTGTCTTTACAAGATGATGTGTGTCCGCCATTATTTCTTGCCCCACATAACTTTTTCCGCGATATAACTTTCCTTAAAAGCCAAAGTCTTTAATGCCGCTTCCGTGCAAAAGCACATCTGGTCGTTTATTTTTTCAAAGCGCAAGCGTTCAACGGCATCTTCCTTACGCATGATTCCTGCAAGCACATATTCAACTGTTTCACCGACATTGTCGTTTGCGATTTTTCCAGAAACAATGTCAAATTCGTGACGAAAATTCAAATTGGAACGGCAGCGGACGACGAACTCAAGCCATTCCAAGTCAGCGTTTTCGAAAGATTTAGTTTTTAGTTTCGCCGCAAGTTTTTCATCATATTCGTAGACATTCACTACTGCGCTTTCTTCTTTGCCGGTTCGTTTTGAATAAAGACGCGCGCTTCTAACCGCCCAGCGCTCAGCCTGATTTTTGATTGTCGTTGTGTAAAATCCGAATCCAAAATCGCGTCCTCTTTCCTGAACAATGATTTTCGGCTTTTCAATTCTTGTGTACGAGCCGTGGTATAAAATCATTTTTCTTCTCCGCTATTTCCGTCTGAAAGCCACTTGTCAAAA
>CAZIFO010000040.1:0-16248 GCA_964538245.1 uncultured Treponema sp. | reverse complement strand
GGAATAGTAGATTCGAACTACTGACCCCCACGATGTCAACGTGATGCTCTAACCAACTGAGCTAACCCCGCGAAAGTGATTATTTATTTTATCAGATAAAAATAATGTTTGTCAATATAGAAAAATGAAATTTTGGGGCGTTGCGGGGCAAAAGGCGAAAAAATCTGCCCCGCAGAATGGGGTATGTGAGCAACGAAGTGCGAACTAGGGGAAAGGCTTTTCCCCTAAAAAAAATTTCACCGCTTGAAAAACCTTTATCTCTAATTTAAAATGTTAAGATATGGCAACAATTACCGGCACCGTTTTAAGCGGAACAAACAATGTTTTTGATGTGGAATGCGACGACAAGGATTCTGACGGCAACTCCATAATACGTTCGTGCGCTTTTAAGAGCAAAAGGCTTAAAGTTGACTCAAAATATTACAATCCGCTGGCGCCAGGCGACCGCGTTGAAATTGAAACTGACGACGAAGATGATGACAAGGACGAAAAGGGCCTGATTACAAATCTTGTTCCGCGCAAAAATTCTTTTGTGCGCTGGAATGTGAAAGGACGCGCCCCGCAGCTTCTCGCCGCGAACCTCGATTACATAATTCTTGTGACGACTCCGGGCGAGCCTGAGTTCCGGCCGAGGTTTGTTGACAGGGAGCTTTGCCAGGCGGAATATCAGAATCTGACGCCGATTATTCTTGTGAACAAATACGACTTGCCTTCTTCTCAGGACGAGGATTTTCAGAACAGGCTTTCAATCTGGGAGGAGCTTGGCTACAAGGTTCTGCGCGTTTCGGCGAAAACTGGCGAAGGGCTTACGGAGCTTGCGGAGATGATTTCAGGAAAGCTTTCCGCGCTTGTGGGACAGTCTGGAATCGGAAAATCCTCGCTTGTGAATGTGCTGGACAGCACGGTTGTATTAAAGACAGGCTCGCTTAGCCAGAAATACGGAAAAGGCTGCCACACGACGACAAAGGGAACTTTGATGCATATCCACTTGAACGAGTCGCTTGTGAACGGAGTTCCAAACGCATATGCCTCGATAATCGACACGCCTGGAGTGCGCCGTTTTGTTCTGAACGGAATTCCGGCCGACGAGCTTGCCCTTTACTTCCGCGAGATGAAGCCTCTTGTCGGAAAGTGCAAGTTCGGCGCAAGCTGCACGCACGAGACGGAGCCAGGCTGCAAGATTCTTGAGGCTGTATACTCAGGAAAAATCAGCGAAGAGCGATTTGAAAGCTACAGAAGAATCCGCGAAGAAATCGAGACCGGAAGCTGGCAGGATTAACGAGTTAATTGATATGCATAAGAAGACACTTGAAGAACTTGATTTTTACAGGATAAGAGAGAAAATCGCGGGATTCTGCGTTTCTGAGGAAGGCAGGGCTTCGCTTTTAAGGCGCGAGCCTTTCACATCGGACAAGGCTGATGAAATCAACAGATACAAAAAGCTCTGCACCCAATGGCAGACTCTTCTTTCATCAAAGAATCCTGTCAGGCTCGGCTCATGGACGGAAATTTCATCCTTTATCAAAATCTTAAAGGCAGAGGGAACAACGCTCGGCAAGCAGCAGCACTACGCGCTTTTAGGATTCTGCACGAGCGCGCTTGGCTTGTACTCGTCGCTCAAAACCGCGTCAAAGGAAACTGCGGTTCCAAATCTTTCTGAGCTTTCAGAAAAACTTCCGTTTGCCTCGCTTCTAAAAGTCCAGGGCGAAATCTCAAGAATCATCGACAAGGACGGAAACTTAAAGGACATTCCGGCTCTGCGCGAAATAAAAGACAAAATCAGGACGATAAAAAGCGAGATTGCCTCCGTTTTTAAGAAATTCACGTCGGACACTTCGCTCAACTCCGTTCTTGAAAGCAACGTTCCGGCGTTCCGCGCCGACAGGCAGGTTCTTGCGGTAAAGGCTGGAATGAAGAGCAGGATCCAGGGGATTGTGCACGAGGTTTCCGCAAGCGGCCAGACGCTTTTTATTGAGCCGGACGAAGCCGTAAGAAAGAACAACGAGCTTATCCAGGAAGAGTTTCATCTTGAGGCCGAGACAAGAAAGATTTTCACAGAGCTAACCTCAAAAATCCATGAGTTTTATGAGGATATAAAATCAGCGCTTTTTCTGATGACGCTTTTTGACGAGACATTCGCCGCAGCGTCATGGGGAAACGAGAACAGCTGTGTTTGCGCGCTAGAGCTTGAAGAAAACGAGCCGCCGCTTTTGCTAAAGGCGCGCCATCCGCTCCTGGGAGAAAAAGCTGTCCCGATTGACATCAACTTTTTTGAAGGGAAAAACGTCCTGATTATCACAGGACCGAACACAGGCGGAAAGACCGTCGCGCTAAAGACTTTCGCGCTTTTCTGCCTCTTGAACCAGTCGGGATTTCCTCTGCCGGCCGCGGAAGGAACAAGGCTTCCTCTTTTTGACTCGGTCTTCGCCGACATCGGGGACGAGCAGTCGATAGACGAGTCGCTTTCGACATTCAGCGCGCACATGAAAAATCTTGCCGCCGCCGTAAAGCACGCGGACGAAAAATCTCTTGTCCTTCTCGACGAGCTTGGAAGCGGAACTGACCCGCAGGAAGGCGGAGCCGTTGCGATGGCGGTTCTTGACGCGCTGATTGAAAAACATGCGTTCGTTCTCGCCACGACACACCACGGAATCTTAAAGAACTACGGCTACACGAGCCCTTTCTGTGTGAACGCGAGCGTGGAATTCAACCCGGAGACTTTGAGCCCGACATACAGAATCGTGATGGGAGTTCCGGGCGAAAGCCATGCGCTTGACATTGCGAAACGCTCAGGCCTGCCTTCAAAGATTGTCCAAAAGGCAAAATCTTACATCCAGAACGGACAGACAGATGTCTCAACTTTAATACGCGGGCTCACGAAAAAACACGCCGAGCTCGACGCAAAGCTCCAGGAATCAGAAAGAAACGAAAGGCTCCAGAAAGACAGGGAACTGAAGCTTGAGCAAAAAGATTTAAAGCTAAAAATAAAGGAAAACGAGCTTAAAGAACGCGAGAGCCGGACAGAAAGCCGCTTTCTGCGCGAGACAAGAAAGACGCTCGAAAACCTTGTGCGCGAGCTCCGCGAAGGAGAAATCACGCGGGAAAAGACGCTCAAGATGAGAAAGTTCATCAACGACCTGACAGAAGATGTTGACGAGCAGGAAAAGACAATAGAACAGGAAAAGGACGCGCTTGAGCAAAGGCAAAAGGAGCTTGAGGAAAAACTTGCCGGCGAAGAGAAAAACAAGGCCGTGGTTCTTGAGAACGGAATGAAAATCTCAAAGGCAGGAAACAGAACCTCCTCAACAAAAAAGACAAAGCACCGCCTTAGCAACAAGGAAGCGCTGTTGGCCGCGAAGCAGACTTATTCAGACGAGGAAGTCTTCAACCTTGCGCCAAAGCCGGCCGGCAAAAAAAATATCGCCCCGCAGAAGCTTGAATTCGCGCCGGGAGCTGAAGTCCTTGCAGGAAGCGGCCGCATCCGGGGAACGCTCGTCCACGAGGAAAAAAAGGGGACGTGGCTTGTGCAGCTAGGCTCTGTGCGCATGAGCGTAAAGGAAAAGGACATGCAGCTTGTGCGCCCGGCGAAATCATCTTCCGCGGATTATTCTGTGGAGCTTAACTCTACGGACTCTAACGGCTCGCCTGTATTTGAGCTGCGGCTGCTCGGCATGCGAGAGGAAGAAGCAATCAAGGCTTTGCAGCGGCAGCTGGACCTTTGCGCAATGACAAACTTCAAAAGTTTCAGCATTATCCACGGAAAAGGAAACGGAATCTTGCAGCAGGCAGTTCAGGACTATCTTTCAAACTACCCCGGCGTAAAAGACTTCCATTATGCGGCTCCTGAAGACGGAGGATTCGGAAAAACGTACGTGGAGATGATGTAAAGCAAAACATTGACCGCCACGTTCTCGACGTAGTCCATGCTCTTTTTGTTCGTGCCCTTGCCCGCCGGCGCTAACCCGTAGACCGCGACAGAGCTTTTGAAAATAACTTTATGGATTCCAAGCTTCAAGCAGATTTTGCATCGGCTGCGATTTTGACCGCGTGACCGGTCTCAAGAAGACGCTTTGCAAGGCATGTTCCAACGAATTCTGAGCCGCCGATTATTGTTATTGTCATTTTTGTTTTCTCCTCATGTTTTATATCATTCCCCGAAATCAACCTCATAGCCTGCCAATTTTAGGGATTCTGACTCTTTTAAAATCTCTGAGTCTGCTAAAATCAGCTCTTGAATTTCATCTTCATCTTTCAAATCATAAAATTCTTCTTATTTTTCATCTTTTCTCAAATTTTTCTGCCGAATTCTGCACATTTCCGCCTATTTAAATACCGGAGCTCTTATGAAAGATAAAAGAAAGCTCACGCCCGCGGAAAAATGGGAGCGGCTCACATTCGCCGACAACTTCATTTTCTGCAAGGTGATGGAGACAAATCCTGATGTCTGCAAGGAGATGCTTGAGCTTCTGCTGAATATCAAAATCGAGAGGATAGAGATTCCGTCTGCTGAGCACACTATTAAAACCGGCTATGACTCAAAAGGCATCCGCCTCGATGTCTACGTGAGGGACTGAAGCGGCCGCTGCTTCGACATTGAGGTTCAGACCTCGGTTGAAAAGGAACTGGCGCTGGCCAAGCGGACAAGATATTACCAGGGCCTGATGGACGTTGACAGCGTCTTTTCAGGCACAAAGTACAAAGAGTTGAACGAAACGTTCGTGATTTTTCTGTGTCTTGGCGACGCTTTCAGTTCCGGGCTTCCGGTCTACACTTTTGAGGATGTCTGCAAGGAAAATCCGGAGATCAAGATGGACGACGGAACGCACAAAATCTTCTTCAACGCAAAAAAGTATGATACAATGAAGTCAAAAGAGCTTAAGTCGTTCTTCAGGTATCTTTGCGGAAAGGCGCCGACCTCTGATTTCTCAGAGAAGATTTCCGGGATTGTCAGAAGAATAAAGATGAACGCAAGATGGAGGCACGAATTTATGACATGGCAAGAGGAAGTAGAACTGCAGGCGGATTTGGCTGCGAAGAAAGCGTATCAAGAAGGTTTTGACGATGCAGCGATTGAAACAGCGCAGAAAATGCTAGAAGAAAACATTTCTGCCGAAATTGTTGCAAAATGCACTTCGCTCCCAATTGAAAAAGTCCTCGAACTGCAAAAAGAGACGAGCATCATAAAAGCGTGAGCTTTGAAAGATAAAGATGTCAAAGAAATTTTGCGGTGATTTAACAAATCGTAATCACCGCGGATTTTGCTCAAGATTTCACTAATGTTTTGTGGAGAAGAGAGAAAATAGATTTTCTGAAATTTAATTCTTCCTCTGTTTTTTCCCTATGTTATTTTTTCAAAGCAATCACTTCTCCATAGATTTCCGCCATTTTCTCAATAGCGATGTTCACAGAATATTTTCTTGCCGCAAAGACATTGCGCCTTCCCATTTCGGCACGGAGAGCGGGATTTTTGTAAAGGTTTACGATTTTCTCCACAAAGTCGATTGAATCTCCAAGCGTGTAAAGCTCGCCGTGTTTTCCGGGAACAATTGCATCTGTCTGTCCGCGAATGTTGCTTGCCACAACTGGAAGCCCCGAAGCCATCGCCTCAATTACGCTCACAGGCAAGCCTTCCTGACGACTTGTTGCGACGTACAAATCGGCGATTCGGCATAGAAGATTTATGTCGCGTCTGTAGCCTGGAAACCAAACAATGTCGTCAATCTCAAGATTCACGGCGAGAATCTTCATCGCTTTGAGCTCCGCACCTTTTCCAGGCATTATGACTTTTAAGTTCGAAATTTCTTTTTTAAGAGCCGGAATATTATTTATGAAAAACTCGTGGTCTTTTCGTGGAATAAACTCGGCGATGTAAAGAATGATAAAGTCAAAATTTTCGTACTTGTATTTTTTTCGCAGCTCAGATTTTTCTTCATCACTTTCGCACGGACAAAACTTTTCAAGATTTATTCCAACGCCGTCAATCTTGAAAATCTCAGAATGATTTTTTTGCTCTTTCATAGTCTTCCTCGTTTATTGTCACAATCACGTCGGTGCAGCGCGAAAGCCATTTTTCCATCGGATAATACAAAAGCCAGTTCAAAATCGGCGCGCCCTTGTAAAAATGGAACCCGTGCGCGGTGTAGATGACTTTGATTTTGTGCTCATTCCAGAGCTTTTTTGCCGCGAGCCTGCCCAGGACTCCGCCCATCGGCGTGTGGCAGTGGAGAATGTCGTACTGGTTTTTGCGCAGAAGCTCCTTTAGCTCGCAAAGCCCTTTCAAATTTTTTAAGACATGGAGCGGCGAACGCGCAATGCTGATTTTATACTGGTTGTCGCAGTCAGGAACATTCTCCTCGCCAGCCGATGCGTAGTCTACACGCCACCCCTGCTCGCGGAACCAGCGCATGTAAGGCAGGTTGAACTTAGAGAAGTTCGCCGTGTTTGAAAGAAAAAGGACTTTTTTCATGCAAAGCTCCTTGTCAAAAACATTCTATTCCTCCGTCATTACGGACAGCTGTCCGCAGTGATTTTCAAAATTATTAATGTTCTTTGACAAAAAAGCCCTGCGGCAAACCATGCTGAGCTTCAGCCCTACAGATGATTTGCACAAAAGCCAGAGATTTCTATTTTTTAGAGAGAAGTTTTACAGAAATTAAAATTCCATGCTTTTTTCATCAAGAAGAAAATCTATTATTCCAATGTTCAAGATTCCGCTTTCATCAAACCAGCGTTTTTTTATATCGCCGCGAACTATTATTTTCTGGAAGGAATCAGCCGTTAGAGTGAATGGCTTTAGCTCGGATTTGATTTTTTCTTCTGAGTCGAGTGCGAATGCCGATTGGATGTAGACTTTCTTCCCGCCTTTTGTGGCAATAAAATCAATTTCGTGAGGAATCCGCACAGAGTTTTTGTTCTGATTTAACGCACGGGAAAAAACAACGCCAACATCAACGGAAAAGCCTCTGATTTTAAGTTCGTTGTAAACAAGGTTTTCCATTATGTGCGTCATTTCTTGCTGACGAAATCCAATTCTTGCATTCCTAAGCCCCACATCGGTGAAATAAAATTTCTTGGCCGAATTTATGTATTTCCACCCTTTCACGTCATAGCGCTCGGCTTTCTCAATCAAAAAAGCATCCTCGAGATAAGAAATATACGAGGAAACAGTCTTGTCATTTGTCATAATTCCGTTTGACACAAACGTATTTGAAAGCCTAGTTGCGTTTGTAAGAGAACCAACGGCAGAGGCAAGAAAATCCACGATAGATTCAAGAACCGTGTCGCCCTTTAAATGATTCCGTTCCACAACATCTTTTAGATAGACGCTCTTAAAAAGATCCTGCAGGTATTTCGCTTTCTGCTCATCAGATTTGCAGGAAAGGATTCGCGGAAGCCCTCCGTAAAGCATAAATTCCCGCCATGCGTCATTTTTTTCGCCGTTGTAGTACGCGCTCAGATACTCAGCAAACGAAAGCGGATAAACACGAACT
Source organism: uncultured Treponema sp. (assembly GCA_964538245.1). Lineage (GTDB taxonomy): Bacteria > Spirochaetota > Spirochaetia > Treponematales > Treponemataceae > Treponema_D. Next base: position 8,758 of record CAZIFO010000040.1, on the reverse strand, counting down.
TCATCGCCGCGGTCTTTGAATTCGGCAAGAATGTCAGAAGAAAGAAATTTTGAATTGGAGCCTGTAACATAAATGTCAAGGTTTTCCTTCCGCGAAAGTCCGTTCAAAACGCTTTCAAAGCCTTCGCAAAACTGGACCTCGTCAAGAAAAACATAAAAAGTCCTGTTTTCGTCAGTCCTGCTTTTTATATACTGGCTAAGATTCTTTCGCTCCCGAAGCTCTTCAAAATCATCATCGTCAAGAGGAATCTCAATAATATCCTCGTTTTGAACTCCAGTAGAAAGAAGATATTTTTTATAAAGCCTGAACAGAAGATAAGATTTTCCGCATCTGTGCACTCCTGTGATGACTTTTATTGCGCCATTGTTTTTCTGTCTACAAGCGACTTTACATGTCCGCCACGTTCTATTTCCATGCTACCATCCCCATTTCGGAAAAAGGTATTTTATATCTTTTTCCGAACTATAATAGCATAACTATTTTTTAGCAAGATAAAAGAATGTTCTCCAGAAAATAAGCAAAGGAAAATTCCTAAAAAATAGAAATGTCAAAGAACACTGCCACTTCCGTAAAATGCGGAAATCAGTTTTTATCAAAAAAACTGAAAAATAAAATCAATTCAAAGCATTCATAAAATTCTTGTAAAAATTTTCTTTGCTGAACTGAACTGCAAAGTCATGATTCAGCTTCCCGAGCATCCGTCTTTTTTCTGGATTTTCATACAATTTTTTCAAGCTTTTAATTATGTTCCACACAAGATTTTTATCGCGGTCAAGCAAGATTGCGCTTTTTGTATTTGAATATTCCGGAACGCCGCCGCTTTTTGTTGTAATAACAGGCAAAGAAGAAACACATGCCTCGATATTTGTCAAAGGCGCAGGATCATCCCAAACAGAAGGAAGAACCGCAACATCTGATGCCGCGTAACAACGCCACATTTTTTCGTAGGGAACAAAGCCTGTAAAAATGACGTCGCTTATTTTATTCCCTAGAATTTGGGCAAGTTCTTTTTCAAAAGAGGATTTTGAGCCGCTTCCAAAGAAGTTCGTCCCTACAATCATCAGCTTTGCGTTTGGAATATCAACTTTTGAAAAAGCCTCGCAGAGCTTGTCGATTCCTTTTTCCGCGTTAAGTCGTCCAGCGAAAATAATCAAAAAATCATCGGCCTGAATTCCGAATTCCGCCCTAAGCGCAACACGATCTTCTTCCGCAAGTTTCTGCGAGAAAAGAGCTGTGTCGATTCCGTTCCGTACGACTTTGTATTCCGCATTTCCCGCTGGATAAGTTTTCTTATAACAGTTAGAAATAAAATCGCTCACGGTAAGAATTTTTTTACAGCTTTCAATCTGCTTTCTGCACGTAAAATTCCCGTTCGGCTCATTGTGCGCATGATAAAAAAATTTGTCCTTGTATTTTTCACTTATTTTTTTGTCCTTCATAACAAGAAAAAGCGAATGATGATTTTCGGCAACTACACAGTCAAAATTGTTTTTAAGCAGTATTTTTTTTGCAAAGTTTATGTAATGAAGACGCGCAAAAATGCAGCGGAAGGAATTTGATTTTTTATTCAATGTAATTTTTGCAAGCGAATATACAAATTTATCAAGCAGTTTTAAAATCAGCGGAGTGCGAGAAAAATAAAATTTTGCATTTTTATATTCAGAAGATTTTGCCTCGGCTGTACTGTCATATACAGACAAAACCGCAAATTCCGCGTCTTTCTGAATTTCATTTTTCTTAAGGACAATATCTATCAGATTTTCAACAGCCCCACCCTTTACAGGAGGAACCGGCAAAGTTCCGGCGGAAAGTATGCAGATGAATTTCATTTTGTGGCTCCTTCGAGTATTCTTTTGCATAATTGAAGCGGCAAAAGCGTAAAGAATCTAATTCTTAACCAATATTTAGGTTTGCAGAAAATAAGATGATGAAGCAAAGGACGAAAGTTTTTTAATAATTCTTCTGCTTGTAAATCTTTCGTTTTTGATTGGGCATAAATTTGTAAATTTGCGCAATACATATCTGCAAGAAAAAAATTAATCGCATTTCTGATTTTCAATTTACAAAATTCATCAGAATGGAGCAGTTTTTCACAAAAGTATAATGCTTCAATCCTTTCCGGACTGAATGATTTTGAATTGCTTACTGATGAGGAATTGACCAAATAATGATAAATAATTCTATCATCGTAATTTATCAACTTTGCAGATTTTAAAAGATTGAATATATAAAGATAATCCTCTCCAAATTTCTGACCTTCTTTATAAAAAAGATTGTTTTTAGTTAAAAAATCTTTTTTTATCAGCAATGAATAAACACCAGCATGAATCTTCCGTGTTAAAAAAAGGCGTAGGAATTCTTTTTTACTATATGATTTTGTTTTTTGATGCAGCTGCTTTTGAAAAATCTTCTTTTCTTCATAAAACATAGAAAAATTGAAAGCGTATAAATCATTTCCTGATATAATTTTTTCTTTTAAGACTGATATTGCATTTTTTTCAATGACATCATCAGAATCAAAGCAAATTATGTATTTTCCAGAGGCTTCTTTGATTCCATAATTTCGAGCAGCGGATACACCTTTATTTTCTTGATTTAATACTTTTATTTTTTTCAGTGAATTCTCTAATACATAATCTTGCGCAATTGAAAGAGTTTTATCTTTCGAGCCATCGTTTATTATTATGATTTCAACAGAATCCAAATTCTCTTTCAAAATCGCATTCATCATTGTTGTTAAATGAGATTCTGAATTGTAACAAGGAATTATTATTGAAATTTCAATCTCTTCATTTAATCTATTCATAATCTTCTCTCCAGAAAGGACGGCAGAAAATCTTTGTCAGAAGTTTTATTTTTCCGTTTTTTCCAAGTGAAAATTTTGAGAACAAAACAGAAAATAATATTTTTGCAAAGGATTTATTTTTCAAAGCGAAATAATCATCAAATATTTTTTTTCTATCATCAGGAATTAAATTATGAAATGAATCATAAAATGATTTAGAAGCTTTATAAGCAGGAGCATATATGACAGGAACAGTCCTATTTTTTATTATTCTTTTAGCATATTCTTTTTTGCTTCTTTCTAAATGAACAGAAACATTTTTTTCATGCTGACGGTATAAGAATAGATTTTCATCAATATATTCAACTTTTCCAAATGTAAATCCTGCAAGTGATACAAGATAGTCATGCATATAGAGATATTTTGTTTTTTGCGATAAGACAATTTCTCTTAAAGAAGAATTAAACATCATGGCGCAGCCCTGCAGCCCTCCATTCAGAAATAAAAATTGCTCAAGAGAATATGCCGGATTAAAATTTATTTTTGGAACGATTTCATTTGATGAAGATTTCCATAAATAGCATCCTGAAACAAGTAATTTTGTAGTTTTGTCAGCTGCATCAAAACATTCAACCATTTTTTCAAGTTTGTTTTCTAACCATAAATCATCTTGGTCTGAAAAACAGATATATTCTGCCTTTGAAAAATTCATTAAATGCATAAAATGATTTGCAGGATTATGAAAATAAATTTTGTCGTCAATAAACAGAATCCTAGAATCGATTCCGCACCAATGCTTTATTTTTTCAACAGTCGTATCTTTGCTTCCGTCATCATGGATATAAAGATTCCAGTCTGTATAAGTCTGATTCACAATACTTGAAATCTGAGTATCTATATATTTTTCACCGTTGTATGTTGCTAGAAGAATATCAATCATATCCGGCTCCTAATTTTCAAGGCATAAGTTTTAAAACGATGCGTGAAAATAAAAATCCAAAAAAGGTACTGAATTGTCACACTGAAAAATCCTAAAAACCAATCGCCAAAAAACTGAAAAACAATACAATAAAGATAAAGGCCGTAAAACAATTTACTTTTCAAGGAATTTTTATATCTTGTGCCCGAATAAATTTTTCCGAATATTGAGCCATAGATAATTCCGCAAATTATCATCCCGAAGATTCCAAAATCAATGTAAAATCCGCCAGGCATTGTATAGACATTTGTCATATAAGGAACTTCTATCCACATTTCGGAATTTAAAAGTGTTGACGGAATAATATTCATCGCTCCGATTTTATTTAAAACTCTGTACATGAATCCGAGCGTCATTGTTCCAAAATAACCAGTGTTTAGATTTTTTATTCCGCTCACAACTGCATCCATTGCTGGAACAGGTGAAAGAAAATAAATATAAAATAGTCTTGCAAAGAAATTCTCTGATGCCGATTCGTTTCCCGAACGCAAAATTTGGAGACTTATGATAAATCCTAAAAATACTAGGATTAATATTATGAACGTTCTTTTATTTAGTTTTCTGTTGACCTTTAGAAGATAAAAAACACATACTGCAAGTTGAATAAGGCCTCCCTTGTTCATTGATATAAACGCTGAAATCAAAATCATTGATGCAAGAATAAAAAGCTGAAATTTGTATTTTTGCTTATTAGTTTTATCTGATATTCCAAGCAAAAAAAGGACATTTCCCACTGGCATTAAATATGATGAAACTTTTACATAAAAAGGAAGAGTTGTTCCAAATTCTGTTTTTTCCCTAAGCAATACAAAACCGACAGACTTTATCAAGTTTATGTAATAAACATTTGAAATTAACAAACAAAAAATGGAAATATATAAAAATAATTTATGTTTCAGTCCAAATTTTATAAAAGTGATTTCTTTTTTCGAACTATTAAGAAATGCCGTTTCAGAAAAAATAACGAAAAATGAAATATACAAAATTATTGCAAGATAAAATTTATCTGAAAGAGGAATCCATAAATTTGTTTTTCTAATAACATAATTATATGCGGCAATGATAAATAGCCAAACGGCTGCTGTTACAAAAGCCGGATGAAAATAATCTTTGAAACGAATCCAAAATGAGAAAAGTAAAAACAATAAAAACAGATAAAAAAGGATTTCCATAAGATTTTATTTTCCCCGCCAAATTCTGATTATGAACTTGGCAATGAAATCTAGATGAAAAAACGCTAGCCAGAAAATCAGAGTAGCTTTGCGTTTCTTAAAAAGCAGGAATATTGTTGTTTCAGGGAAAATACTCCGATACAATCTAAAATCAGGTTCTTTCAATCCGAGGAGCGCATCTGAGCGGCAGACACATTTGAAATTTGTGAAAAGCTTCTGAAGTTTTTTCTGCATGGTTTTTGAAATAAAGTTTTCCATTGTTTCAATTCCTTGTTTTTCCTGCAGAACTTTTTCTATTGTTAAAGAATGAAGAGCTGAATTGCTCCGTTGAAAATAGTTATATAAAAAATCTTCAAGTTGATAACATTTTGAAGCGGCCATATAGCACTTAAAAGCTACAATTCTATCCTCACAGTGAGTTATATTTTCATCAAAACAAATTTTTGTGGAACAAAATAGTTTTCTTAAAACTATTTTGTTGCACATACTTCCATGGAAGTATGTGCAACAATCTTCCAAAGTAAAAAATCCTTTATTCAAAACATCTGCATCGTAAAAAGCTTTTTTATTCCCGTTTTCATCAACCGACCAGCTATTCCATTGAACAAGCTCTACATTGTTTTCTTCTGCTGTTTTTACTGCAAGTTCATAAGTCTGTTTTTCAATCCAGTCATCAGCATCTACGAACCCAATCCATTCACCTTGCGCAGCTTCAAGCCCTGCATTCCGAGCTGAACTAACTCCGCCGTTCTTCTTATGAATCACACGGAAACGAGTATCTTTGGCAGAATATTCATCGCAGATTTCTCCGCTTCTGTCAGAAGAGCCGTCGTCAACCAATATGCATTCCCAATTTTCTAAAGTCTGAAAAAGAATCGAGTCAAGGCAACGCCGGAGATATTTTTCACCGTTGTAGACAGGAACAATTATGCTTACTCTTGGCAAATTAATCATTTCTAAATATTCTCCATTTTGCAAAAATCACCGCCAACGCCGGCACTCCGCACAGAACAGATACGCAAACAGCGCTTCGAATCCATAAAAACCAGTTTTCAAAAGGAAACGGAATTCTCCGCACAAAAAGAACTGCAACGGCAAAAACGGCAGCAAGCGCAATAATTTTTGCAATACTTTTTATACTTCCTGTTGAGAGAATATGCCGGTTCGTGTAGACAACCACGTCGATTCCGCGGTAAAGCGAAGAGCAGATGTTGCCGAGCACGACTCCGCAGATTCCGAACCGCAAAGTGAACACAACGCTCGCAATAATGTTAATCGCCGACTCCGTAACCGAACGCCACTGCGTTTTTTTAAAATGTCCCGCCGCATTTATCATCTGTCCGCCAGGCTGCCGTATGTTTGTAAGAATTCCCGCGGCAACAAAAAGAGAAGCAAGCTCCGGACGAAAATAATTTGCGTCGGTCATCCTCGCAGTATACAGGTTCATAAAAGGCATAATTAAAATGTATGTGCACGAATAAAGCCAGAACATAACTGTAAAAAATGAGGTTTCATAATCGGAATAAAATCTTTTCAGTTTTTCGTTTGAATTCTTAACAAGCAGCTCGCCAAAGAACGACTGAAAACCATTTGAAAAGGAAGTCATAATGTTGTTGACAGCCGTGAACACAAGCACGTAAACAGAATAAACGCTCACTTCCTTCAGTCCGCAGATAACGGTGAGAATAATTACCGGCGAGTTAAAAACAACAAAACCGCTTATCTGATGGACAAGCGCGTTTTTGCTCTGTCCTATTTCCTTTGTGTCCGGCTCAGAGGAAAAAGAAACATTCTTGTAATTTTTCCGTACGTAAAGCGCAAGAAAAACAAAGCGCGAAAGATAGACAATCGACGATGAAAATTTTACTGCTAAAATTCCAAATCCAGCTTTTATGAGAAGAACAGCGACCTCTGTGTTCAAAAGCATTGCCGCCGACTGGAGAAATGAAATCACATAAAGTTTTTTATCAGCCGTCAAAAGAACTCTGAACTTTCCAATCAGAAAAAATTCCGCCGCGCCAGTCATTCCAAGCACAAGAACCATAAGGCCCGATGTAAGCTTAGGAACTTCGTTTCCGGCAATAAGCGGATAGACAAATGCAAGCGCGATGATTCCAGCTGAGAATATAAATCCGCTTCTAAAATAAAACTTTCTTGCCGCGCTCAGGATTCCGTTGATTTTAGCCTGATTTTTCTCCGCTAGAGGTCTATACAAAGCAGCTATTGAAGCCGCTCCGATTCCAGCCTCAACGAGATTTAAATATGCGATGAACTGAGTTATTGACGTGACCATTCCGTTCATAGACGAACCGAACGTGCGCACAATAAGAGGAGGAAGAACAAATCCGCAGGCAGCGTTAACCAGCTGAAGAGTAAGATTAGAGACAATTGTAAGAGAAAGTTCTTTTTTGCGCGTCATCTCGCCTCTCTCGAATTTCCAAAATAACAGTTCTCTACTTTCTCCCAGCCCAGCTCATCTTCGCTCAAAAGTTCCGCATCAAAGTCCATCACCACCTGCATGTCAATTCCACATTCCGCCGCAAGCGTCTTGTAATGCTCAATAACATCGCGCCTGATTTCCTCGCCGCCGAGCCATATAGACTTGTCGCTGTCTTTCACCGGAGAACGTGTGCATATATATAGAAGAATTCCGTCAGGATTCTGTTTCAGCGAGTTGTCCAGAACCATCTCCAGCATCAGCTCCGAAATTCCATTCGCGAATGTAGCAATGCTGTCGCCAGCATTTCGCTTTGAATTGAGGAAATTAAACATATCTTCTATCTTTTTCTGCCTGAAATCTTCCGGAGCTGAGCCCAGCAGAATTGCGAATTTGGTCAAAACAAACTTCCAATAAAACTTAGTTATTATTTAGTAACTAAATGTTAGTTTAATATCACTTCAAGTGATTGTCAATTGTAACTCAAAGTTATAATTAAACTATGGGAAATCTAAAAAAGATTGTTGGTGACAATATACGCAGACTTCGACGCGAACGTGGATGGACACAGGCTTTCGTTGCTGAAAGCGTAGGAGTCACAGCACCTTTTCTGACAATGGTCGAATCAGGTCAGAGAGGAATGTCAATTGATTTTCTTGAAAATATAAGTGAGCTTTTTGATGTTCAGCCGGCGGTTCTTTTTTCCCAGCAAATAAATAAAAATGAAGACGAGAAAAAGATATATATTGAAACATTAAAAAAACAACTTGCGAAGAGGATTAACAAAGTTGTTGAAGAAACAGTTAACGAATTTATTGTTTAAATTATATTTACAATCATTCGCACCTAAAAATAACAATTATTAAGCACCGTAAAGATATAACTCGCTTATTGGAACGCAATCTCCTTGTAATTTTGGAAGCAATATCAGAAAACACCGGAAAGATTCCGGCTGGACACAGGCGGATTTGGCGGAAAAATAAAGAATTCTGCGATTTTTGTAATTCAATCGTTAGACAAAATTAAAGTAAGCAACTGAAATACATTGCCATCTCTCGGAGAATCCACTCTCGTAGCCTATGAGAGAGCGTTCTCCAAGTCTACGAGGACCTGCTCTCCTAGCTACTAGAAAAAGTTACTTTAAGATATTTTCAAAGCAGAATATTTTTTGAATTTTAAATAAAATTTATCATTCTTCCTAAGCCAGCCATATCATTTTCAATAAAATTACTCTTATTTTTTATCTTTCCGCAAAATTTATTGCCGTTTCACTCGCTTTTTTCCGTATAAATAGCAGGAGGCTTTATGAAAAAACAAAACAAGCTTTCACCGGCGGAAAAATGGAGGCGGCTAACTTTCGCCGACAACTACATTTTCTGCAAGGT
>CAZIFO010000039.1:0-17552 GCA_964538245.1 uncultured Treponema sp. | reverse complement strand
AGGTCGTCGAGCGTAAGCTTCGCCTTTTCCTCGCCAGAAATATCCAGGATTATCTCGCCGCCGTCCATCATCAGAAGACGGTTGCCGTAGTCAAGAGCCTGCTGCATATTGTGCGTAACCATCATCACGGTAAGGTTGTATTCAGAGGCGAATTTACGCGTAAGCTCCATCACAATCGCGGCGTTTGAAGGGTCGAGCGCGGCCGTGTGCTCGTCGAGAAGAAGAATTGCCGGCTTTGAGAGCACCGCCATCAGCAGTGTGAGAGCCTGCCGCTGTCCGCCCGAAAACTGCTCCACGTTGTCGCCGAGCCTGTTCTCAAGCCCCATGTCAAGGCGCGAAAGCTCTTTCTTAAAATTCTCGCGGAGCTTTTTGTTCGCCGAGATTCTTAGGCCCTTCCAGCCTTTCTTGCTGCAGATAACCATGTTGTCCTGCAGCGACATTTTTCCGGCCGTGCCCAGAAGCGGATTCTGGAAAATGCGTCCGATGTACTTCGCGCGCTTGTACTCGGCTTCTTTTGTGATTTCACGCTCTTTTCCGTCTCCAAGGTCAAGAAAAATCTTTCCTTTTGTCGGCTGCAGAGTTCCGGCAATCACGTTGTACAAAGTCGATTTTCCCGCGCCGTTGGAGCCGATCACGGTGATAAAGTCGCCTTTCTGGATCTCAAGATTTATATTCTTCAGCGCGATGTTCTCGTCCGGCGTTCCGCCGTTGAACGTCATTCCGATATTTTCAAGTCTCAGCATAAAATTTCTCCAAGATTCAACACGGATTCACACGGATAAAAAGGATATTCACAGATGGCTGTTTGACCGTCGAATTCTTTTGATTAAATGAAAGGATTTCGTTTTTACAGGAATCTTTCGCAAAGCCTAAAATCCTATCCGTGTCCCATCCTTAAATATCTGTGTTTATCCGTGTTTAATAGCAAATTATTTTGCAGGCCTTTTTAAATGTTTCATAAAATTCGTCTTGCCTTTCAGGTTCGCGATTATAAGGCACAGAATTATCAGAAGCCCTGTGATGAGCTTAAGGTCGTTAGGCGTAAGGTTGATGTAATGTCCGTAGCGCCGCGCAAGGAACATAAGCCCGCGGTAAATCACAGAGCCTAGCAGGACGCGAAGCGTAATCCATGTGATTTTGTTTGAGCGGATTATGAACTCGCCTATCATCAGCGAGGCAAGTCCGCTTACGATTACGCCTGTTCCGCTTCCGACATCGGCGAATCCGTTGTACATCGCGGTGAACGCGCCCGACAATGCGGCAAGCCCGTCGCCCACGCACACTCCGATTCCGCGCACGATTTTGCAGTTTACGCCCTGCGAGACAACCATCTGCTCATTTGAGCCGAGCGCGCCCATTGTAAGCCCAAGGTCAGTATGGAAGAAGATGTCGAGCAGAGCTTTGAATATGATGATAAAAATCAGGAGGAAGATTAAGATTCCAGTTTCCGACGGAAGATTTGGAAAAACTTTCTCTGTAAATTCCGTAAGACGCGAGAACGGAGTTGAAACACGCAGAAGAGAAATGTTCGCGCGGTTTCCCATGATTCTAAGGTTCACCGAGTAGAGCATTGTCATCATCAGAATTCCGGCGAGCAAGTCCGGCACGCGGAGCCTTGTGTAGAGCAAGGTTGTGAAAAATCCCGCGAGGCAGCCGCCTAAGAACGCGAGAACCACGGCTAAAAGCGGCGGCAGGCCGTTTACAAGGCACACCGCAAGAATGCAGCCGCCCATCGGAAACGCGCCGTCAACCGTCATGTCGCAGAAATTCAAGGTCCTGTAGGAAATAAAAAGCCCCAGAACCATGATTCCGTAAATAATGCCTTCTATTAAAATTGTCTCAAGCACGTTAGCGTTCCGTTAGTTTTCCGTCTTTGATTATGTATGTCGCCTGGTCAAGATATTCCTGAGGGATTGTGATTCCGCAGGCGGCGCACGCATCAAGGTCAAACAGCAGGTCCGAGTCCTCCGGCTTTGTCATAAAGCGCACAGGAATTTCAGAAGGCTTCGCTCCGTTAAGAATCTGCACGACCATTTCGCCTGTGGCGCGTCCGGCCTTGTAATAGTTGAATCCTGAAGCCATGAAGCAGCCGCCGTTTTTCGCGCCTGTAACATCGCCAGAGAAAATCGGCTTCTTGGCCTTGTTGAAAACTGCGACCAGGCTTGGAAGCGCGCTGAACACTGTGTTGTCTGTTGTAAGATAGATTCCGTCCACGCGGTCAACAATTGACTCGGCGGCCTGTTTTACTTCTGAGGAATTTGAGATTGACTGTGTTACAAGATCAAGGCCGGCTTCCTTGCAGCCTTTCTCGACAAGCGCAAGAGATGAGACCGAGTTGTCCTCGCTCGCAGTGTAGATGTAGCCGAGCGTCTTGATTCCGGTGAGCTTTGCGAAAAGCTTTATGTGCTCGACAGACGGAAGCTCGTCGCTCATTCCTGTAACATTGCCCTCGCCATGCTCAAGAGTCTTTACAAGGCCCGCTCCGAGAGGATCTGTGATTGTTCCGAACACAACAGGCGTGTCCTTGAGAGTGTTCGCAAGAGCGACAGCGACAGGAGTAGCAATTCCGACTGCGACATCGACTTTCTCGTCCTTGAACTGGGCGGCAATCTGGTTCGCAGTGTTAGGGTCGCCGTTCGCGTTCTGCAGGTCGTACTCAGCGTTGAATCCGGCGTCGTTGATTGCGTCGATAACGCCCTGCTCAACTGCGTCGAGAGCCACGTGCTGGACAATCTTTGCGATTCCAATCTTTACTTTTTTTGATTCTGATTTAGACTCAGATGATGAAGATGAAGCCGCAGACGATGCGGCATCTGATTTTTTATTGCATCCGGCGAATCCCGCAAGAAGTACCGCCGCTGACAAAACAAAAGCCAAAGTTTTTTTCATAATTTTCTCCAAGATAAAACTCTAGAAAATTATAAACTTTGGCCTGTTTCTGTCAATAGAAGCGATTTAGTCCTGGAAAAGCGGTGTTGAAAGGTAGCGGTCGCCAGTGTCAGGAAGAAGAACTACGATGTTCTTGCCTTTGTTCTCCGGGCGCTTTGCAAGCTGGATTGCGGCCCAGACAGCGGCTCCAGATGAGATTCCTACAAGGACGCCTTCCTTTTTGCCGATAAGTTTTCCAGTCGCAAATGAATCTTCGTTTGAAACTGTGATGATTTCATCATAAATCTTTGTGTCGAGAACGTCCGGAACAAATCCAGCTCCGATTCCCTGGATTTTATGAGGTCCCGGGATTCCTGTTGAAAGGACTGCGGAAGTCTTCGGCTCGACAGCGACAACTTTAATGGCAGGATTCTTTGACTTGAGGAATTTTCCAACGCCAGTGATTGTTCCGCCTGTTCCGACGCCGGCGACGAAAATGTCAACTTTTCCGTCTGTGTCTTCCCAGATTTCAGGTCCTGTTGTCTCAAAATGGGCCTTAGGGTTAGCCGGGTTCACAAACTGACCTGCGATAAAGCTGTTCGGTGTGTTTTTCTTGATTTCCTCGGCCTTTGCGATTGCGCCTTTCATTCCTTTTGCGCCTTCGGACAAGACAAGCTCAGCTCCGTACGCTTTCATAAGCTGGCGGCGCTCGACCGACATCGTCTCTGGCATTACAATAATAAGATGATAGCCACGCGCTGCGGCAACTGCGGCAAGTCCGATTCCTGTGTTTCCGGAAGTCGGCTCGATGATTGTTGTGTCTTTGTTCAGAATTCCTTTTGCTTCAGCTTCATCAAGCATGGCCTTTGCGATTCTGTCTTTTACAGAGCCGGCCGGATTAAAATACTCAAGTTTTCCAATGATTTTTGCTTCAAGTTTCTCTTCAGCCTCAATGTGGCGAAGCTCAAGAAGCGGTGTGTGTCCGATAAGCTGATCAGCGCTTGTGTAAATTTTTGCCATAGTTTTCTCCTTTGGAATTTATATAATTCCTATAATATTGATATGTTTGTATATTACTTTCTATTACCTAGTCTGTCAATAGGAATTGCAATTTCTTTCTTTTTTGTATGTTCAGATTATTCATATTTTTTTTGACATTCCTAGTAGCACACTAGGTTAACTTGTGATAAAATATTACATCTTGTTTTCCTAGTTGCTCTATAGGTTTTTTTTTATAATATTTCTAAATATGTGAGGATTTTTATGAATGCTTTAGAAGAAGTAAAATCTCTTAAATCTTATATGGTCGGTCTCCGTAATTATTTTCATTCTCATCCTGAGCTTGGCTTGCAGGAATTTAACACTTGCAAGAAAATTCAGGAGGAGCTTGATAAAGAAGGAATCAAAAACTACCGCGTAAAAGAAACAAACGTAATTGCAGAACTTGATACTGGAAGGCCTGGAAAAACGCTTTTCTTGCGTGCTGACATTGACGCTCTTCCAATTCAGGAAGCGAACAATGTTCCATATAAAAGCCAAAATGACGGAGTTATGCATGCCTGCGGACATGACGGCCACACAGCTTATATGCTTGGAGCTGCCCGGCTAATCAAAAAACATCTTCCGGAGCTTTCTGGAAAAATTATAATTGCGTTTCAGGCGGCGGAAGAGATTGGAAGAGGCGCGCGCGATATTATTGCGGCCGGAGTTCTTGATAATGTTGACCGCTGCTTTGGAATTCATTTTCAGGCGGGAATGGACGTTGGAAAAATCGGAATAAAATCAGGAGCGGACATGGCAAGCTGCGACCGTTTTTCAATTAAAATCACAGGAAAAGCCGGCCATATAACAGCTCCGCAAAAATGTGTGGACTCGCTTTTTATAGCAACTCAGATTGCGACCCAGCTTCAGACCGTTGTCTCCCGCCTTATATCTCCAGTTGAAGGCGCCCTGATTGGAATTGGAAGAATTCAGAGCGGAACAACATACAATATAATTCCGGGGAACGCGGAGCTGGAAGGAACAATCCGCGCGTTTACGGCGGAATCCAGAAAAAAGCTTTACAATGCAATCACAAAAATCTCGGAGAATGTCGCGGATGAATACGGCGGAAAAGCTGATGTTCATATTGAAGATATTTGCGACGCCTGCTTTAATGATGAAAAAGCGACAGCTGAAGTTGTGGAATCATGCGTTAAAGTAATCGGCAGAGAAAATACTCTTACAAACATGGACAAACGTTTTATGTCTGACAATTTCGCAGATTATTTTAGAAAAGCGCCCGGCTGCTATGCCCACGTTGGTTCTTCTGATTCAGAAGCGAACAGCTGGCCTCATCACAATGAACATTTTGACCTCGCGGAAGACAGCACTGTTTACGCAGCGGCCCTTGCGCTTCAATACACATTAGATTACCTAGGAGACAAAACAGGAGAAAAGTCATGTTAAAGATTTCAACACGCGGACAGTACGCGCTTTTGCTTATGACAGATTTGGCGGAGCAAGATCCGGAAAAATATATTCCATTAAAGCTTTTGTCGCACAGGCACAACCTTTCGACAAAATATGCGGAGCAGATTTTGATGCAGCTGAGCAAATCCGGACTTGTGCTCGGTCTGCGCGGAAACAACGGCGGCTATAAGCTCGCAAAAAGGGCCGACCAATATTCCGCCGGAGAAATTTTGCGCGCGATGGAAGGTGATTTAAGTCCGCGCGGCACAACAGAAGGCAACACAGTTTCAAATGTTGGAAACGACACGTTCTGGAGCGAATTCGACAAAGTTGTAAATGAATTTGTTGACAGCGTTACTCTTGAGCAAATTGCCGAGAAAAACCGCGAATTTAACGGCTATGACTACATAATTTAAAAAGAAAGCGCCCCGGAAAACTTCCGGGGCGCAAAAAGGAGGAGTTTTTTATGAAGAAAAGCTGTTTTTCAGCTTGCCTTGCCTAGTTTGTTTTGCTCGCTGTGGCATGAGCCTGGTCTAAAGCCAGCGGAAGCCAAGGCCACAATCAAAGCGTAAGTTACATTTATCTTGCCCATTTTTTTTGCTGTATTTTCCATTTCAGCCCCCAAATCTTAAAATGATTTGTTTTGCAGCGGCTTTATCCAGCCGCTTTACATAAACATAAAAAAACATCTTTTAAAAGAGTTTCATAAAAAGTCTGTTATTTTTTGTCTTTTTGCTTTTATATTTTAAACTAGATAAAACTTATTTTAAATTAGTCTTAAAATATATATTAAGAAATTTAGCAAGAGGATTATTTAAAAAGTAAGAATTCTACTTGGCATTTTCTTACGGGGGAGGGGGCTAATATATATTAGCTTATGATTATAAGTTAATCCAAGGAGTTTTTATGAAAGCTTTAAAAAAGGTAGCTTTTGCTTTGGCTGCGGTTGCAGCTTTTGGATTTGTGTCTTGCTCTAGCGACGACGACAGCGACTATGATGACAACCTTAAACTTGTTGTGCTTGCTAACTCTGCAACAACTTGGAAATCTGAAAAAACAGAAGAATCTAGCAATTCCACTATTACGAAGTCCGTTGTATATGAGTTTAAGACTGACAAAACTTACACATCTACATCTACGCAGGTATTCAAAGTGACGTTAGATAACAAAACTTCTACAGTTACTTCCAAACAAGTAGAAACAGGAAAATATTCCGGATACACAGGACTCGACAATCATAACTTTACAATTACTCCTGAAAGCGTAGAAATGTCTTACACTGATGAAGATGAAAAAACTACTTATTCATATTATGATTCAGAATCTAAAACTCTGAAATCTTCTAAAGAGCCAAAAAGTATTTCTATAGCAGACTATTATAAATATCTTGAATCTACGTTTAATCGTAAAGATTATTCAGTATCAACTACTGCGCTTACTTCTGGCAGCAAGCTGATTGTAAAAACAACAACATCATATAAACAGGGTTCTGTTGATGCTAACGGCAATACAAAATATACAGACGAGAATGACGACAGCCTTGAGGAATATACTAAGCAGTAATTTCCAATAGTTTTTAGGCTAGAAAAGCCGGGCTTGCTAAAAATTGGCAGGCCCAGCTTTTTTTATGCAAACAAAATTTCTAGTTTTGAATCGCTTTTTTCATTTTTTTTACAGTTTCCGCAATATTTTCTTTTTTTAGACCTGAATAATTTATAACAAAAATTGGCTCGTTCTTTTTTTCATCATCATAAAAAAAATCGCTTAAAAGTGAAATTTTAATTTTCTGCGTTTCGAGAGATTTTTTTAGCTGTGAGCCTGTTTTTCCGTTGTTGATTTTTAAAAGAAAATGAAGCCCGGATTCTTCTTCATCTATTTCACAAAAATCCATAAGCCCGCTTTTTTGCATTTCGGAAATCAAACTGTTGCGGAGATTTCTGTAGTAATTCCTCATGCGGTTAATGTGCTTTTCGTAAAATCCTTCGCGCATAAATTTTGCCAAAGTGAACTGCTCAAAAGCTGAAACCGGGCACGAGCAGCTTTTCATCTTTTTTTCAAAAATCTCTAAAAGCGAAATTGGCAGAACCATAAATCCAATTCTGAACGACGGAGAAAGCGTTTTTGAAAACGTGTTCATATAAATAATCTGGCTTTGGCGCGAAATGCTCTGCAATGTCGGAAGCGGCTTGCCGTTAAATCGGAACTCGCTGTCGTAATCATCTTCTATAATAAAATGATTTTTGTCTTCGTTGCACCATGAAAGAAGTTCCATTCTTCTGCGGACCGGCATTACAATTCCTGTCGGGAAATGATGATTTGGAGAAATATGCGCAATGTTTGCCTTTGATTCTCTTAAAAGATTTGGATTCATTCCGTTGCCGTCAATGTTTAAAGGAACGCAATTTGCTCCGTTTAGCTCGAAAATTTCCTTTGTTCTTTTGAATCCTGGATTTTCTACCGCGTAGAGTTTTTCACGGCCAAGAAACTGAACTGCGAGCGAATATAAATATTCTGAGCCGGCTCCAATCACGATTTGCCCTGGATTTACATCCATGTTTCTAAAGTCATTAAGATAATTTGAAATAGCTTGCCTTAGTTCCAGAACGCCTTTTACGCCGGAGCTTTGCAAAAGTTTTTGGTCTTTGGAAGACAAAATTTGCCTTAAAGTGTGCGACCACAGCGTAAACGGAAATTTTTCAGCGCTGGTTGTGTTGCTTGTAAAATCTGCGAAAAATTTAATTTTTTCATTATTTTGTTCATTTTTCCGGGCAAAGCCGGAGAGTTCTTTTCCGCGCGGTTCCGTTTGATTTTTTTTATTTGTGTAAATAGAAATGTCTGTTACAAAAAAGCCTTTTTTTTCGATTGAATAAATGTAGCCTTCGGAAATAAGCTGGGCGTACGCATTTTGAACAGTGATTATGCTTACGCCGAGATTCAGAGAAAGTGTACGTTTTGAAGGAAGCTTTGAGTTTGGCGGGAGTTTTCCGCTTAAAATTTGGGACTTTAGGCTTTCATAAATGAATTCGCAAAGTCCCATTTTTCCGCGCTTGGAAAAGTCGATTGTAATCATAGATAAGTCTGTTAATGAATTATCAGCCTTTAATCTCCTTTGCCTTGGCGCGGATTGTGTCCATAAGAACCTGCTTGTCTCCGGCTGCGGCATCTGCCAGTCGCACAAAAACTGAGCCTGCAACAACGCCGTCAACGTAAGGCGCGATTGCGTCCGCCTGCTCTTTTCCGTGGATTCCAAAGCCGCCGTAAATTACAGGTGTAACTCCGCTTTCGTTCCATCTCTTGAATTTCTTCAGGAAAGCGATGGTCTTGTCGTCAACCTTTGTGTCCATGCCGGTGATTCCGGCGCGCAGAGCCGCGTATATTGTCTTGAATCCGGCATCGAGCATTTTCTGCAACCGCGTGTCTGTCATGCTTGGAGCCGCCACAGGAATATTCTCCATTCCATATTTCTTGCAGGATTCTGTAAGCCCCTCGTCGCAGTCAAACGGCAGATCGGGAATAATCATCGCGTTTACTCCGGCCTCGCTTGCGCGCCGGCAGAAGTTGTCAACTCCAGGCGTGTAAATAAGCGAGCCGTATGACATAATCGCAATCTTTACATTTGGAAAAGCCTTGCGGCATTTATATATAAAGTCGAGTCCGTCCTGGCTAGTCGCGCCTGAGGCAAGGACTGTCGAGCAGGCGTTCTGGATTACAGGGCCGTCCGCGCTGGGGTCAGTAAACGGAAGCTGGACTTCAAGCCAGTCCGCGCCGCCTTCGACAAGCGCCTGCGCAATGGCGAAAGAAAGCTCCGGTGTCGGATAGTTTGCAACCAAATGTGTCATCAGTTTTCTCATAATCTATATCCTTTTATTCTACATTCGTAAATTCTGAAAATCTTATTTCCGAAACTTGCGTTTCTGAAAGTGTCCAGACTGGCAAAATCAATATTTGTCGTGCACGTTCTTGTTCTCTTCAAGGCGGGTAAGCTCGCTACGCAAAAAGCTTTTCCATTCTTCCGGGCGGAACACTGGAGAAGTGATAAAAACGTCCTTGTCGCCGCGTCCTGACATATTGATGATAATAGCTTTGTCCTTAGGGACATTCGGCGCGAGCTTCATTGCGTAGGCCGCCGCGTGCGCGCTTTCAAGCGCCATTAGGACTCCCTCGTGCTTTGCGAAAAAGCTTACGGCTTCAAGAGCCTCGTTGTCGCGGATTGCCTCGAACGTGATTCTGCCTGTTTTTCCAAGCATTGCAAGCTGCGGCGAGATTCCAAGATAATCAAGGCCGGCAGAGATTGAGCTTGTCTTTTGCGCCTGTCCGTCATCGTTCACAAGGAAGCGGCTCTTAAAGCCCTGCATAATATCAACTTTAGCGGCGTTTCCGACCATACGGCTCGCGTTGTTTCCAAGCTCAGGGCCTGTTCCGCCGCCTTCAGCTCCGTACAGCTTGATTTTCTCGTCATCAAAGAACGGCGCGAAAAATCCGGATGCGTTTGAGCCGCCGCCAACGCACGCAACCAAAGAGTCAATCTCGATTCCTCTCTCGGCGCACTGCCTTTTTACTTCCTCGCCGATTACAGACTGGAAAGTCCTTACCATGTCCGGAAAAGGAGCCGGGCCAAGAGCCGAGCCAAGACAATAGTGTGTTGTCTCGAAGTTTGTGGCCCAGTCGCGCATTGCCTCGTTCACAGCGTCTTTAAGAGTTCTAGCTCCGTTTTTAACAGCGACGACTTTCGCCCCGTACATTTCCATCGCGGCCACGTTAGGCTGCTGGCGGCGCACGTCAACTTCGCCCTGGTACACGACACATTCCATTCCGAGCTTTGCGCAGGCGGCGGCAGTCGCAACTCCGTGCTGCCCGGCTCCAGTCTCTGCGATAATGCGTGTTTTTCCCATTTTCTTGGCAAGAAGAACCTGCCCGATTGCGTTGTTGATTTTATGCGCGCCAGTGTTTGCAAGCCCCTCAAGCTTTATATAAACCTTGCCGCCGCCCAAAAGCTTTGTCGCGGTTTCGGCGTACATAAGCGGAGTTTCGCGGCCTATATAGTCGCGGCGGAGAAGATTCAGCTCAGCTAAAAATTCCGGATCCTTGATATATTTGTGGAAAGCCTCGTCCAGCTCATCCACAGCCGCCCTAAGAACTTCCGGCACATATTTTCCGCCGTACTCTCCAAAAAATCCGTCAATTGATTCGTTATACATATATATTCTCCAAATATTTCACCGTATGTTTCTGTTTATAGAAACATACTAACGAATTAATTTGTTGCTGTCAATCAAATAGAAAATTTTGGGTTTCTTGAGAATTGCAGATTTTTTTTATATCATAAAAAAATGAAGGATTTGAAATTTCTTTTTGTTACGGTTCTAGCGACGATGTTGCTTTTTAATTTAAATTCCCAGGAAAATCAAAACCAAAATGAACAAAATAAAAAAATAACAGGCGAACAATCACAAAATCAGAATTCTGAAAGAAATCCAACTTCTGATAATGAAATAAAATCTCAGGTTTCTCCGGAACTTACGGTTGCAAAAATCAATTTTTCAGGACTAAAAAAGACAAAGGAATTTTACATTCAGTCAAAAGTCAAGAAATTCTTAAATGTTTCTGTAAAAGATTTTGATTTGCACGGACTTGAAACAACGCTTCAGCTTGAAAATCTTTTTGATGATATTCAGATTTCGATGGAAAATTCCGGAGCGGGCGAGGCGAGCGTTGAAGTTTCTGTAAAAGAGAAAATAACTTTTATTCCGCTGCCGTTTGCTCTTTATTCTGACTCAGAATTTATGGGCGGAATTATGGTGATGGATACAAACGCTTTCGGCGTAAAAGATATGTTTGTGTTCGGCGGGCTTTACTCAAAATCTTCAATTATGGGAATGGCGATGTTCTCAAAGCCGCCAAAAGACAATGGAATTCCCGGATTTTCAGCTTCGCTTTCAACTTCAAAAAACACAAATATAATAGAAGATTTAGATAAAGATGAAGTTTTAAAATATAAATCGACGAATTTAAATTCAAGGCTCATGCTGACGGAGAAAATCGGCGAATTCAACTTGCTTTCAGCCGGCGGATTTTTTAATTCAGCAAGCGCAAAACAAGTTGATGATTTTCCAGAAATTGATTCTTTAAACTCTGCAGGGCTTTCTGCCAGCTGGAGCATTTCAAAGTCGGACTGGAACGGCTGGTTTCTTTCAAGTTCCGGAGCTGGAGTTTCCGCAGACAAAGTTCTGTACGCGAACAAAAATGATTACAAAAATGGCTGTTCGCTTTCAGTAAATTTCTACATTCAGCAGCCGGTTTTAGAGCGGCTCCGTTTTTATTCGGCAGGTTCAGCTTTCTACGGAAAAGATTTGCACATTTCGTCCTATGCCGGCGGAAAAAGCGGAAGCGTAACAATTCTTCCCGGAGATTTCTGCACAAATGAAATTGCCGGCGGAAACGCGGGGCTTGAGCTTGCTCTTGTAAAAGGAAAAATCGGAACAGTTTCTGTTTATGGAGATTACCAGGTGGTTTCAACGCAAGATTACGATGACGAATTTTGCTTTATGCACGGTCCTAACGGCGGATTTAAAGTTTATCTTGCGAAAATCGCCTTTCCAGCGCTTTCAATGGGAATTTCCTACAACGTCACAAAAAAATATGCGCAGTTCGCGGCGGCCTTGGGAATTTCAATGTAAAATTTCCTTTTCCTATATTACCTATTGCGTTGTTTTTAAGAAATTTGATATATTCTGTTTTGGAAGCGTATGTTTCCACATCTTAATCTTCCAGGGAGATTTTTATGCCTGACGGGGCCATACCCTTATTAGTTTCACTTTTTGTTCTTATTGGTTTTTCTGCTTTGTTTTCCGCGACGGAAACCGCCTACACTTGCGCAAGCAGAATCAAGTTAAAGTCGCTTTTTTCAAACGGAAACAAGCGCGCCGGAAAAGTTCTTCAGCTTACAGAACGCAGCTATGACAAACTCCTAAGCACGATTCTTATTGGAAACAACATCGTGAATCTTTCTGCTTCGACAGTCTGCGCGGTCTTCTTTGCAAAAATCCTTGTAAATTCAGCTTTTAATTCCTCTGTAGTTTCAACGGTCGTAATTACGCTCGCGGTTCTGATTTTTGGTGAAATCACGCCGAAATATATTGGAAAAGCCTGCGCCGAGAGATTTGCGATTCTTGTTTATCCTGTGATTTCTGTTCTGATTTTGATTTTTTATCCTCTGAACATTTTGTTTTCCTGGTGGAAAAAACTGATTGTAAAAATTTTCCGCTTCGACTCGAAAAATTTAATCACGGAGGAAGAAATCATCACGATGGTTGAAGAGGCCGAAAGCGACGGAACAATCAAAGAACACGAGACAAACCTTATCCGTTCTGTGATTGAGTTTGACGACCTTGCCGCCGAGGATGTGATTGTGCCTCGCGTGAATATCTGCGCTGTGGAAAAAAATGCGTCTCATGAAGAAATAAAGCGGAAATTTGAGGAAAGCGGATTTTCGAGGCTTCCAGTTTACGACAGCGAAATTGATTCGATTGTTGGAATCTTGCACGAAAAAGATTTTTATAAGAGCGCGAATTTAAAAAAATCTATTGAAAGCGTGATGACAAAGCCTTTTTTTGCGACTGGAAAAATTAAAATCTCAAAGCTGCTTTTAAAAATGCAGAAAGAGCGCAGCCATATGGCGGTGATTCTGGACGAATACGGCGGAACTCTTGGAATTGTCACAATGGAAGATATTCTTGAGGAGCTTGTCGGCGAGATTTATGACGAGCACGACTGTGAAAACCAGGAAATAAAGCCTTGCGGCGAAAATTCATTTATAATCGGCGGCGAGACTCAGATTCATAAAATCATGAAGTTTTTTGGAATAAAAGATGATGACGAGTCGGAATCAAACACGCTTAGCGGCTGGATTATTGAAACGCTCGGCGATTTTCCTGAAGTCGGCTGCAAGACTGTTTTTCATGGACAGATTGAATTTGAAGTTCTTGAAACGGGCGAAAATAAGATTGAAAAAGTAAAGGCAACAAGATTGAATTTGTGCTAAACTTTTTTTATGAAAAAAATTGCGCTTGTTACAGGCGCGTCCAGCGGAATCGGAATGGAAACTTCTTTGCTCCTTCTGGACGCTGGATTCACTGTTTATGGTGCTGCCCGCCATTTGGAAAAAATGAGGCCGATTGAGGAGAAGGGCGGGCATGCGCTTTATCTTGATTTAACGGATGAAAGTTCTCTTGTCCGCTGTGTGGCCGAAATCGTTAAGAACGAAGGCAGAATTGATGTTCTTGTTAACAATGCTGGATTCGGGCTTGGCGGAGCTATTGAGGATATCCCTGTTTCCGAGGCAAAACGAGAATTTGAAGTGAATGTTTTCTCGCTTGCAAGAATGTGTCAGCTTGTCCTGCCGTCAATGCGCAAGAATGGCGGCGGAAAAATAATCAACATTTCTTCCATGGCTGGAAAATTTTCATCACCGTTCTCCGGCTGGTACCATGCTTCAAAATACAGCGTAGAGGCTTTAAGCGACTCGCTTCGGCTGGAAGTAAAGCCGTTCAACATAAAAGTCATCTTGATTGAGCCTGGATTGATTCAGACAGACTGGGGCGTTATTCATGCGCGGAATATCAGAAAATTTTCTTGCGCTCCGTCTTCTGCATACAGCAAGGTTTCTGAGCCGGCGGCAAAATTTTATGAGCATTTTTATTCAGATAAGAAAAACTGCTCAAATCCGAGCATTGTTTCAAAGACGATTTTAAGGGCGACGCTAAAGAAAAATCCGCGGGACAGATATACAGCCGGAAGATTTTCAAAACTTTTTATATTTTCAAAGAAAATCTTTCCAGATTTTGTCTTTGATTTTTTTGAATGTCTTGCATTCGGAATCAAAAAATAACGCAAAAATATTTACAGTGTCTTCCAATCAGGACCGTTTTCGCTCTCAAAGACTTTTACGCGGCATTTTTTCTTTCCGGCGTTCTCTGAAAAGAAAACAAGGTCTGTGCCGTACTCGCTCATAACATCGTCAGGATGATAGTTCGTGGTGAACTCGCTTGCGCTTCCGTCAAAAGTGCATCTTCCAAGCGCGCCGTGCATCTTTATCAAGTCTTCCGCGGCAGGAAATATCCGGTCAAGATGATTCTCATGGAATTTTTTCTGCACAAACTCAAGCTGGCGTTTTTCAATCTCAAGACTCGAAAGCTTTTCTCCTGCTTTTACGGCCTTTTTTCCCTCGTTAGAGGCGGAGCTTTTGTATGCGCTCAGCCATTTCTCAAAGTCCTTGAAGAACGCGCTCGGCTTTTCGTGGAGCGGATAAAGGACTGAGTTCAGCCACGGAACTGCGCGCCCGTCGTTGTAGAAAAGATTTACAGCCTTGGAAAGCCGTTCGCATTTAGCTAAATCTTCCGTTGTGAATTTCGGAGTGCAAAGAACATGGTAAGGAGGAGTCTGCTCCCATTCAAGGCCGAACGATTTTGCCGTGTCGTGCAGGTCTGTACCGGGAAGAACGCTCAGGCAGAAAAGCTCAAGGTTGTTGGGATAGAGAGAAAGCGCAAAGTCTATGCTGTCGCAGAAGCCTTTAAAGTCGTCTCCTGGAAGCCCGTAAATAAGGTCAAAGCCGAACGTTACGCCCGCTTCGTTTAAGAAGCCTATGTTCTTGATGAATTTCTTTTTGTCCAGCGTCCTGTGCACATTTTTAAGGACATCAGGATTTGCGCTCTGCAGCCCTATTTGCAGCGCGCACGGAATACGCGCGAAAGCATGGGCGAGCTCCCTGTCGATAAATTCCGCCCTTGCCTCAAAGTAAAAGAACATTCCCGGAGCTTTTTTCTCGATAATCCGGAGCATTTTGAGAGCTCGCTCCTTGCTTGCGTTGTATGTCGGATCAAGGACAAACACTTGCGCGATATTTTTTTTTGCAAAAAGCTCAATCTCTTTCTCAAGCCGCTCCATTGGAAAGTACGCGATTTTCTTTTCGCCCTTGCTTTCGTAGCAGTATGAGCACTTAAAAGGGCAGCCACGCGCAAGCTCCCAGAGCGCGCCGCCGTATTTTGCGGGGTCGAGCGTTCCGTCAAGATATGGGGAAGGGCAGAGCTCCACAGGGCACGGAACTGCGCGCACAACAGCCTCATTGCCGCCTTGTGTGTTTTGATTACCGCGATGGCAGTCTTTTTTTTCGTAGATGCCCGGAATGTCGGCAGGATCTTTTCCGCTTTCAATTTCGCTTAGAAGCTCTGTTGTCGCAAGCTCGCCCTGTCCGGCCGTGGTAAAGTCAAATGAATCAAAAGAAGTCGGATCTGCTGTGACTTCAGGCCCGCCTGCAATGCATATGCATTTAGGAAGGATTTTTTTTAGTTCGGCGGCGGCCTTAGACAATATGTTCCGGTTCCAGACGTAGACGCTGAAGCAGGCAAAATCCGGTTTCTTCTTGGCAAGTCGCGCCGCAATCAAAAGCGACACAGCATTCTCGCCACCGTTCTGCCTGGCGAGCATAATCTCGCTGTCTTCGAGTGAGAAATCGACAAGCTCCACATCATACTTGCCTTTTGTGAGCGGCGAGCTTTTTATGGCGGAGGCAATGCAGGCGGCTCCGAGCGGAAGCCCCTGCGGTGAAGTTTCAACGAGAAGAGTCGTGCAGATGAGTTTTTTCATCTAAATAAAGCTATTTGTTTTTATTTAAGATTCTTTCTTCAAATTTGCCGGTTGCAAGGTCGATAAAGCGCACAAAGAGCGAGACCTTGTTGTCTTCGTTCAAGGAAGACCAGAGCATGTTTGAGAAATCATCGATGTTTCCCTTGATTTCAACTTTCTCAGGCTCACCTTCAAACGAAGGCAGCGGGTTTCCGTTTCCCATGTAAGTGTGGATAAAATGGCCTTCACCTTTCTGCGGATTGTCGTAAGTGAATGTAAAGCGCAGGCAGTTGTCGCCATTTCCGTTGTCGCTCTTTAAGATTGAGATTGCGTAGTCGTATTTTCCGCCAGATACGTTTAAGACAGAGGAAATGCGCGGAGTAAAGTTCGGCGCGTCGTGCTCGTATTTCCTTGAGCGCAGTGACTGCTCGAATGTCTCTCCTTTTTTAAGCCCCTCAAAAATCGTGTCGGTCTGGTCGCCGTTTGTCACGATTGTCGTGTTTCCAATCTGGCGCACGGCCGCGTAGATGATAAGGCTGGGGTCTCCTGCCACAAGGCTCGGATCAAAGGCTTTTGTGCGGACAACTTCGCTTCCGCTCTCGTTTTCCACAACAAAGACGCGGTTCCGGCTTCCTGCGCTGCGCCCCATTGTCCAGTATGCGCTAACGGCGTATTTTCCGTCTTCGTTAAGACCTGCGACAATTCCGCGTCCAGGATATTCATTTGCTTTTAAAACTTCATCGAGCTTTTCGGTTTTCATAAAAATATTCTCCTAAAAATTACGTTTGCAAGGATTTTGATTAAATAATCAGTCTATTCTGAATCCTTTTTGCCTGCAGAGGAATCTGAGGAAGACTCGGCTTCTTTTGAATCTTCTGCGCCGTTTTCTTCAACGGTTTCAACAGAGTCCGGCACAACTGTAATCGGACGGTTTCTCCATTGAACGATAACTGTTCCTGCCCCAAAAATCACAAGAGCAATTCCAAAAATCCGGACAATAAAATCGCCTGCGACTTTGCTTGGAATCACAAAAAGCGCGATTGCAAGCAAAACGGAAGTTAAAACTTCAATCATCGACTGGCGGATCATGATTCCGTTTCTATGAAGCTTTGTGATTGTATAAATCTGCATTCCGGCTGAAATCAAAAGATAAATTGCCAGTGAGTAAGCCATCACTTTCCATGCGATGTTAGCGACAGCCATCGGCAGAATTACGGCGAACGCTCCGACAACAATGCTTAAAACACCGCGGATTGTGACAATCATATTGTACTGAGGGTCAACAATCAGATTTCGCGATGTCGCCAGAATAAAAATTCCGTCGATGACAGCGGCGACTCCAAGAATAATTACAAAAAACTGTATGAAAGTCTGGGGCGAAATCAAAAGAAAAAGTCCCAGAGCTGCGGTTACAAAACCAAGAAATACTCTATTTTTATCCATGAGATTATAATACGCAAGAAAGACGAAAAATTCTATAGCAATTTTTTTTGAAAAAAAAATTAAAAAATTTTATTTAACCTGTTGACATAATTCATAAAATTATTTAGTATATTCGAGTATCAAATACATGGAGCGATGGCAGAGTGGCTGAATGCACCGGTCTTGAAAAC
>CAZIFO010000038.1:0-17699 GCA_964538245.1 uncultured Treponema sp. | reverse complement strand
AGATTTTGCGCTGGAAGCAAGCCCGGCGTAGAGATTCACGATTCCGTCTCCTGCCAGGCTCACATGGATTGTCATCCTGCCGTTTTTTACAGTAAGAACGCCTTTTCCGCCGCAGGCTTCGTTCACGCGGAACATTGCGCTGTCGGTCTTGAAAAAGGCGCTGTATTTTCCGTCGGCAAGCGGATTATTTAGTTGGCTGTAGTTTTTTTTTCAGAAGAAGCAAGAGCCTTTACAGCTTCCGCTGTGTGGGCAACGTAGAGATTCTGAACTGTGTCAATCTCGCCGAGTCCTGCAATCTGGCAGTCAACCTTGTCAAAAGCCTTGCTTGCAACAAACACGCTCTTCCAAGAGTCGTCGTCATCGCCTGCCATGTCGTTGTTGGCGTGGTCGCCTGCGACAACCATAAGAGGACGGAGGACAACTTTCTTGTAGCCTGCGTTCTTGACTGTTGAAAGGATAATCTCGCAAGAAGTCTCGGCCGGTTTTCCTTCTACTGTTCCGACAAAAACATTGTCATATCCAAGCGCCTTCATCTGTGAAGCCATCTGGCTGTAGCTGATGCGCGCTGTGTGTGAAGTTCCGTGTCCCATGAAAACGAACGCTGTTCCATCAGCTTTCGCCGCGTCAAGCGAGTCATATCCGGCGGCTTTTACGGCCTGGGCGGTGATTGCCTTTGCGACAGTCTCTTTGTCTGAGTTAACAGAAGCTGCGTCTGCTCCGACTTCTCCAAGAAGCGGCTCTGCAACTGCGATGTTCGGGATTTTTCCTTCATACGCTTTTACAGCGGAAACAAGCTCGTCGTACTCAGCTCCATGCATAAGATGTGTCGGCTGCACAACAAGATTTTTTACTCCGTTTTTTACAGCGCGTTCAAGAGCCTGGTCAACGTTGTCGATTTTCTCGCCGTCGCGTGCCTGGATATGGTTGATGATAATCTGCGCTGTGAAAGCTCTTCTTACGCTCCAGTCCGGGTTCGCCTTTGCAATAGCCTTCTCCACTCCGCCGATGTCAGCGACGCGGCTTGAGTTGAATGATGTTCCGAAGCTCACGACAAGAATCTCGTTCTCGCCGATTTTGTCCTGATTTAAAGGATTGTCTTTCTTAGCGTCGCCTGTGTCGCGTCCGAAATAATCCGGATCGGCGTTCTCGCCTGTAACAAGCTCTTTTTCCGCGTCCGTAAGCGCGTCCCAGGCTTTTTTAGCCTCTTCGCACTGTTTGTCTGTGTCGGCTGTTCTTGTCTGGACATAGATTGCGTCAATCAGAGCTCCGACTTTTGCGGCTTTTTCCGCGTCAGGCTTTGCTGAAGATGAAGCTGAAGAAGTTGTTCCGCAGGAAGCGAACAACACGAGCGCAGCGGCCGCCGCGCAAACTGAAGAAAAAATTGATTTTTTCATACGACTAAAACCTCGTAGCCTTTGAATTTATGCGGCGGCAGGTTTCCTGGCTCCAGGCTTCAGCGCGTTCTCCAGCCTTCCCGGTTTTCCAGTGGCATAAAGTTGAAGGACGCTCAGCCTTTACAGTGACGGGTTCGCGCAGGATTTTCACCTGCTTCCCTTTTAACCGTTTTCAAGTCAATTCTTTTCAAGAAAAATGCAAGAAACGGCACCGTCCGCATTATTATTGTAAAAGATTCTATCGTATATATTTTTTTGGTTCAAGATTCATGGATTTCATGAATTTGCGCTTTTCATCAAACCTTGAACTGATTAATCTTATCGCCAATCTGCTGGATTGAATCTTTCATCTGCTGCGTGATTCCAGAAAGCGCAGTTCCATCGCTGCTGATTTTCTTTGCGCCGACAGACATTTCCTCCATGCTTGTCTTAATCACGCCGGTCGCGTCCTGCAAATTGTGAACCTCTTCCAAAATCGCCTTGTTGCCTACAGACATTTCGCCGCTTGCAGTTTTGACTTCAACGGTGCTGTCGTTCATAACATGCAGAGCGTCGCCAATCTGCTGGGATCCGATTGTCTGCTCCTCCATCGCGGCCTTAATCTGCTGGACAAGCTGGTCTGTCTCGCTGATTTTCTTTGAAACCATGTTGAAAGCGTCGCTCGACTCCTGCGAGGCCGTAACAACATCATTGATTGACTCCTTGATATTTGTCAGCTGCTCGCCGATTGTCTTTGACTGAGCGGAAGAAGTCTCGGAAAGCTTTCTGATTTCATCAGCGACAACAGAGAATCCTTTTCCGGCCTCGCCTGCATGCGCCGCCTCAATAGCCGCGTTCATAGCAAGAAGATTAGTCTGCTCCGCAATGCTCGAAATAGCGGCGTTCGCCTCCTGAAGCATTTCTGACTGAGTTTCAATCTGGCTTACGCGGTCATTAACATCCTGCTGCTTTGCAGAGCCTGTCTGCGCGTTCTTCTGAAGCTCGTCAAAAGAATCCGCCATCTTGTCAACGGACTGGTTTACAGAAGTAATATTTCCAATCATCTGCTCAACCGCCGCAGAAGCCTGCGAAACTTGCTCCGACTGCCGCTGGATCATGTTCTCAAGCGACTCGATGTTTGAAGCAATCTCGTTTACAGCGCCGGCGGTCTGCTCAACACTCGCGCTCTGGTTAGAAACCTGCGAGTGGACAGCCTCGATATTTGAAATAATCTGCGTAATTGAAGTCGCTGTGTCTTCCGCGCTGGAAGTCATTGTCTCGCCTGCAAAGTCCAAAGCGTTCTTAGCATTCACAATATCGCTGATAATCCCCTGGAGCTTGTCGCAAAATCCGTTGAATCCCTGGACAACTTCTCCAATCTCGTCCTTTGTAGAAATCTTGATTCTCTTCGTAAGATCGCCGTTTCCAGTCGCAATCTCCTTGATTGAAGTCTTAAGCTTTGCAAGCGGCTTTATGCTGTGGGAAATTATAGCAACGCTTATGGCAATCGCCACGGCAAGTATGACAGCCGTAAAAATCAGAACAACTTTCAGAAGGCTGTTGACTGCGCCGAAATATTCATCATAAGGAGCCATGCAGAAAACAGCCCACTCGCTGTTGTCGCCGACTGGCCTGTAAGACGCGACCATTGTCTTCTGTCTCCACGGCTCATAGAAAATCTTATAAGTGACAGCTCCGCTCATCGCGTCAACAATCGCGTCGTTCATCTCACCCTGCGTATTGTTTTTAAGAATCTGGCCTTTTCTTACATAGCTTGAGTCAGAATCAGCAATTGTCCTTCCTGACTTCATATTCAGGATAAAAGGATGGCTTGTGTCGCCGATAAATTTGTCAGCGCACATTTTTGAGAAAACCTCGCCGTCAATGTTTGCGACAAGAACGCCGCCGACCATTCCGTTCAGGGCATAAACCGGAACAGAATAATAAATAATAAGATTATTTGTCTTCGAGTCAACCTCTGGATCAGAAATATGGTCAACTCCAATAACCGCGCCTTTTATAAAATCCTTGTCGGCATAGTTTCCATCTTCGCCGGTTCCGTCCTTCTTGTAAAAAGCTATCTTCTTGATATTAGTATTCACGCGAGGAATCGAAGACAAGACTGTGTTTTTCTCCTCAATCGAAGTCTCGGTGTTCTTTATATAGTCAAGATTCGCAATAACATGGAGAATAGAAAAAATCTCCTCGTTTTCTTTATAAACAATTTCAGAGAATGTCTCGGAATTAGAATTCAGAACTTCCTCGACAGATTTCTCCATCGCAGGCTTTGTAATTCTTATAGAAACAAAGCCGAGCAATACATTTGAAACAACAACAATAAAAATAATCAGAAAAAGCAGCTTGAATTTCAAACTGTGAATATTAATCTTAATCCTAGATTTCATAATAAGCTCCAGATAATTTAGATTTTACCACACAAAATAAAGTCGTTCAAATTTTTGATTAAAGAAAATTCCGTAGATATATGAGCCTTATCCTTCAAACATAAAAAAGCTCCGGTAAAATCACCGGAGCCCAATAAAATCAACTACGCTTCTTTCTTTTCTTTCGGATACTGTCCGACAAGCTCAGGAAAATCATAGTTCTTTTCTATAAAGTAGCGCAGGTCGAAATCCTCGTGCGTAACGACAACGAGAATAGTCGCATGAACAGCAAGATAATCCGAAATAACTTTCATGACGTGCAGACGCGTGTCAAAGTCAATGTGCGCGAAAGGCTCGTCAAGAAGAAGAATATCCGGCTTCGCAGTAAGCGCGCGCGCAATGTCAACACGCTTCATCTCGCCTGAAGAAAGCGACTGGGGATAATTCTCAAGACGCTCGCGCGGAAGCCCGACCTTCTCAAGATTCTCCGCGAATTCCTCAAGCGTTCCCTCGTTTCCAGCCTCAGTAATCTGCTTGAAAGAATCCTTTATCTTCAAGTCCGGGAAGAACGAAAAGCGCGAGTCCTGCTGGACAACCGCCATTCGTTTCCTGAACGGCTTGAAGTCCTTCGGGTCGCGTCCGTTTTCTTTCGGCTTGAGCGCGACAAGGTCATTTCCTTCCATCAGAATCTTTCCGCCGGTGTCGTCAAGCAGGCGCAGAATCGCCTTTATTGTAGAAGACTTTCCGCAGCCAGACGGCCCTGTGATTCCGTAGACAGTTGAACGCTCAAAAGTAAGGTTCAGGCCCTTGAACGCCGTGAATTTACGCTCGCCGAAAATTCCGCGCTTGTTGTATGACTGAGAAACGTCGATAAGCTCAATCGCAGAGCCTGAAGCGCCTTTTTTCGCCTCCGGCTTCTCATATCCTTCCATCTCCGGAAGAACCTCAAGCTTCTCAAGATCTCCGTCCTTCAGGTTGAAATGCTGCGTTAAAGTCAGCCGCTTTATAAAATCAAGGTCGTGGCTCACCATAAGGAAAGTCTTTGTCTTGTCGCTCAAGATTTCCTTGTTCAAGAACTCGACAAAATTCTTCCTAAGGTTGCGGTCAAGATTTACAGTCGGCTCGTCAAGAAGAATCAGATTTCCCTGGCGCGAAAGCAGAATCATCAGCGTGATTCTCTGCATTTCGCCGCCTGAAACCTCGTCCGGATACAAGCGCGCGAACGCCTCGAAATCCATCGCGAAATAATTCTTGAGCCGCTCGACAATCTTCGGCCGGCAGCCAGGGGCGAGCAAAGAAAGGTTCTGGTCAAGTGTAAGAGCCGGGTTCATCACCTGCGCGGTCTCCGCCGGAATGAACATAAGCCCGGACTGCTCTATCTTTGTCCACTGCTCGTAATCCTGCTTCCTGCCGTCAATGTAAGCGTCAATTCCGTTGACTTTCATGCTGCCTTCAAAGCTGAAGACAGTCATCGGCAGGATTCCTGCAATCGACTTTAAGAAAACAGACTTTCCGGTTCCGGTCGGCCCCATGATTACAGTCGAGCTTCCCTCGCCAAGCTTAAAGTCAGTCTTCTTAAAAGTTGTGCGCTCGCCAAGATGAATGCAAAAACCGCTAAGCTCTACAGGTATTTTTTCCGCCATTATGCATCCTCCTTGTTGTCATTCAAGATGATAAGGAACGCGACACTGATTGCGATAAGAAAAATAGAAGGAAGCCAGAACATAAGCGGCGTTCCGTCAGTGTTCCAAAGAATCGTCTTTCTGAACGCGGCAATAAGCGCGCCAGGGCTCTGGTGGCTCGGCGTTCCGTACGTTCCAAGTCCAACCTGGATTACAAATCCAAACGAAGTGTCAAGAACAAGCGTCTTAAGCAAGATTCCAGCCGCGACGCGCTTCAAAGTGTCAGTAATCATGTCCGTTTTCATAAGGACAGCAAGGATTCTGTTCTTTGTAAATCCGTACGAGCGGAACGAAACGCTGTATTTTCTGTTGTACAAATCAGAAAGCGGAATCGAAATGCTTCTGACCGCCTCCGGCAAAGTCGTCGCTGTCGCCGCAAGGACAAAGACAACAAGAGAAAGAACCGTTGACTCTGTGCTTGAAGACGAGGCAAGCGCGCCTGAAACCGGAGCATAGCAGAACAAAGCTACTAATATAGAAGGAATTGATTCAATCGCATTCAAAATGTTGGAGAAGAATCTTCCGAAGCGCATCGAAAGAACGCTCAAGTAGCCAAGAATAACGCTTATCACCATAGCGAAAACCATTGTCGTCAGAAGCGTAAGTCCAAGCTCCCTGAACGAAACAAAAAGAGCTGGAACGTAGCCGTCCTGGAACAGCGGCGTGCGGCTTCCGTACTCATCTTCAACCATCGGATAGATGCTCTGGTAAACACTCGCCGGAAGCCAGGCCAAAAGCAGCGGAAGAAGGAGAATCACAACGAAAATATATTTCAAGATATTAGATTGCTTTTTCATACCATCTCGGATAAATCAGGAATAGGATTGCTTTCACAAGGAAAGAAACAACGGCGTTCACACAAAGAAGAATAAAGACTGAAGTAACAAGAAGATTTGTGTTCGTGTCGATAAGGGCGTCAATAAGCGTGCTTCCAAGTCCCGGAAAACTGTACGCAATCTCAGCAATCGTCACAGAGCCGATAATCGCAGGAACTTTTCCCGCAAGATACGGAATGTAGCGCGGAAGGCTCGACTGGAAAAGATAGCCGGAATAAGTTCCAGGAACCGGGAAGAACCGGCCGAGGCTCCTGCCGAGCGTCGAGAACACAATCGCATGAGTCTGCTCAACCTGGCTCAGCATATCGGTCTTCAAGAAATTTGTCGCGTCCCAGGAAAGTCCGCCGCAGATAACCGTCATCAAGGCGATAAAGAGAAAATTCACCGATCCGATCCACGCATAAGCGACCCAGAATCCGACAAAAAGAGGAACCGCCGCAAGAACAGAGAAAAGCAGATTCACAACATTTGTAAAACGCTCTCCGCCTTTCGCTCCAAAATGAACGGCCATATATCGGCTCGTAACTGAAAACGAAGCGCCGACCAATGAAATTATGATTACAAAAATAAGAGAAATGAGCGCGAGCGGCAAAGTGACCGCGGCTCCAGACGCAATAATCTGGCCGGAAGTAAAGCCGGCGCGCATGACTGAATAATCCTCACGCCCGGAAATCAGCATAAGGAAAGATTTTCCTGCCGCAATAAACTCTTCTCCAGAAGCTCCGACGGCAAGAAGATACAAAGATGAAAGGGCAACTGTTCCAACAACAGCGAAAAGAACGCCGTGCAGAACCAGCTCCTTAACCAAGAAGCGTAAAAAACGCATTTGAACTCCTAAGAACGCATAATAAAAACAACGCACTGCAAGATTAACATTGCAGTGCGTCAGTTAATCAGCAGCTTATATTCTACTCTTTGAATTTCCAGTCTTCAGCAGAAAGGAACGGATTGTCCGTCGCAATCAGAATATTTGAAAGTCCGCGCGAGTAAACATCTTTCTGCAGAGAGCAAAGATACAAAGCCGGAGAAAGCTCGGAAACTCTCTCATTAATCTGGAGAGTCAAATCAATCCATTTCACAGTCTCGTTTGTCTTCTCCCAGTCATTGAAAAGAGAGTCAAGCTTTTTGTCCGCGATTCCAGTCACGTTTTCCGGGCTGTTAGAGCGGTAGAAAGCGCCCATGCTTGAGTAAAGGTTGTCGAATCCCTCGCGGTACATAAGAGCCAGCTCATAAGACTTCTCTTTGTTCACCATGCGGTTGAAAACCTGGTCTCCAGTGCGGCGAGCCTCAACAGTCAAGCCGATTTTTGAAAGCTGGGCGACAATTCCCTCAGCCATCTGCTTTCCGAAATCTCCCATCGAGTCAGGATAAATCAGGATTGCGTTCTGTCCGCTGACTCCGCCTTTCTCAGCAAGCGATTTCGCTTTGTCCAAGTCATAAGGAAGAAGATTCGGAACTTCGCCTGAATAATAATCAGGAACGCTTACTTCAAAAGTGTTAGAAGGGAAAGGTCCGTTGTTGATTACAACGCCGTCCCTCTTGTCTGTAATTCCAGGAATCAGGTCAGCCTTGTTCAGCGCCTGGGCCATAGCCTTGCGGCCGTCAGCATTCGAGAAGACTTTTGTGTTGATTGCGACATCATAGAACGCATACGGCATGTATGAGCTGATGTCAACATTGTCAATCTTCGCTACAGACGCTCTGTCCATAGGATTTGTCTCAAGAATCATATTGATTGAGCCTTTGCGCAGCTCGTTCATGCGGACAATCGGGTCGATTGTTCTTTTGATTACAAGCGAGTCCGCCTGCGGAACATTCTTGACGCTTCCATAAAGTCCGTTGGCCTGGAATGTAAGCCACTTTCCGATTTCCCAGCTGACAAGCTTGAAAGGTCCTGTTCCGACCGGAGCCGTCGCGAAATTTCTCTCGTTCTCGCCCTCGCGCAAGTTTACGTTCATCTCCTCGCCGTTGTACTTATGAGGAATAATCTTGAACGTAAGAACAGGATAAGCTCTGAATTCAGGAATCGGGTTCTTAAAAACAACCTTCACAGTTTTTTCATCAACAGCCTGTACATCCTCAATAAATGAAAGGATGTAGTCGCGCTTAGGAGAGTTATTCTCCGGAAGAGCATAAGCCTGATAAGAATAAACGACATCATCAGATGTGACATAATGAGGATTCTCATCAGAATTGTCATGCCATGCGACATCGCGCAAAGTCACAGTGTAAGTCTTTTTGTCAGAAGAATCCTGCTCAATGCTCTCCGCCAGAGCGAACTCTGTTACAAGCACGCCGGCTTCTCTCTGAGAGTCTTCCGCGACCTCGAAATTTGTAAGTCCGTCAAAAACAAGCTCATCAGCATTCAAGCCTGAGGTGTTCTGCTCAAGAACAGGATTCAAAGAATCCGGCAGAGTTGAGACAGCGACTGTCATTCCCTTCGGCTGCGCCTTCCAGATTGCGACTGCGACAACCGATGCGACTACCGCCGCAGCAACGATTGCAATAGCTATAACGCTTTTTTTGCTCATCTTCATAATGATTAACGACTCCTTGTTACAAACGAGCTGTAGACAACAACTTCACCTGAGTAGCTGTCTGTCTTGCCCTTCTGAATTTCAAAAAAGTATTTATCGCCTTTGAGCTGGCTTCCAGCATTCATTACAGGCCAGGAATTTCCAACTTTGTTAGCTCTGCTGACAAGGTCTTTCAATCCTTTCTTTTCAATCTGTTTTCCGCTCTTTGTGTTCTCGTTGAACACTCTCACAGTTCTGTTGTCTTTAAGAGTAATTACAAGGTCGTTCATCTGTCCTTTCGGAATAGAAACCATTCCCCACCAGTACTCATCTTTCTTGACTTTTGTCGCGCTGAATTTCGCAGGGCGTGATTTCTTGCTTTCAGCAGTTGAGCCTGGTGCAGGATTGAACAGACCGATCATGAGCGGCATTACAGTTTTTCCGCGGCTCTCAATTTCTTCCTTGACCGCAATCTCCTGGTTAATCTGCTTGATTTTCGCATCAAGATCATCTCTCTGGGCTTTTACTTCATCAAGAATCGACTGGTCTACATCTCCAGGATATTTAGAAGAGAACGCAAGAAGCTCGCCGTAAATTGAATCAACATTCGCAGCTATAGAATTGTAATGGTTGCGGATGTCATATACAGTGAATGTGCCGTTCTTTCCAGATCCAGAGCCTTCGGCAGGCTGGCGCGCGAATTCCTCGCCCATTCTGTCTTTATACTCATAAGCCTTGTCGCGGAAAAGTCCCTCACGCTGAACCTCAATATCTTGGCGCGCTTTCCTAAAGTTTCTTACATTCACAGAAACACCAGTTGTATCTCCAACTCCAGATTTCGCGGCAGTTGAATTTATCTCGCCCTCAGCTGATTTATAAGCGGCAATCGCATCGTTCAAAGCAGCGACTTTTCCATCAAAATCAGCAACAGCAGACGCCTTCTCTGCCTGCGCGGAAAGGACAGCCTTCTTGCTGCTTATAAAAGACACAACATCAACTTCTTTTCCAGCCTTAGCCAAAGCATCGTTTGTTCCGTAGATTTTCACGGCAGAATTATACATGTTCTTTGCAGCGGAAATTTTCTCAGAAGCAAGAAGCTTATTTACTCTTTCAGCGGAAAGGTTCGCGCCTTTCTCACATACATCCGCCGGAAGCTTCAACTGCGAATCAATCTTCGAGAAATTATCAATCGCAGTGTTCGCCGCAGAAAGGAGTCTTGACTCCTGTGTAGACTTCATTGAGTCAGTGCTGTCAAGCGCGGCGACACCCTTATCATAATATGAAATATAACCCAAATACTTCTTGTTAAGGTTTGAGTCAGTAATTGCGCTCCAATAATTGGCCGCATCAGAAGGCGCGACATTGTTCCATGCCTTAACACCATCTGCGATAGCCTTCTCATCAGGAGAACCGCTGCCTGTTGAAGCGCATGAGAACGCGAGCAAAGCAGCTAGAACCGATGACAATACAACACCTATTTTTTTCATTCAGAAACCTCCTTTACAAGACGGAAACCTACATCAGCATATCCGGCTGTTCCGTCTTCATCTTTAAAATTCGAGATACGCAAATCTGTCGGTCCGTCCATCCAAGACCCACCCTTTACTGTGCGGAGGCTTGAACCTTCCTCAGCTGAATGTGTCGAGGATGTCCATTCCCAAACATTTCCAGACATATCTACAAGTCCCAAGTCATTCTTGCCATTCTCAAATGCGCCGACAGGAGAAGTGAACTTATATTTTCCATTTCCCTTGTAGTTGGCATTTTTTCCTACATTCGGCGCATCGTCTCCCCAAGGATAAATGATCTCTTTTCCTGCGCGGGCAGCTTTCTCCCACTCTTCCTCAGTTGGAAGGCGGTACTTTGCTCCTGTCTGCTGTGAAAGCCATGCGGCATAGCCCTCAGCGTCAGCGACCGACACACCAATTACCGGCTGGTCAGGCTGGTTGAAATCAGAGTTGTCAAGATATTCAGGCCGGCTCTCAGAACGGACTGCGTGCAGATAAGCGGCGAACTGAATGTTTGTAACCGGAGCGACTGAAATTTCATATGCTCCTGTCTCCGCAGGGCGGGAAGCTTCAATACGTCTCGCATTTCTATCCTGCGAAACAGCTCCGGCCATGAATTCTCCAGCCTCAACCCTTGCAGTCGCGAATTCGGAGTTAATATCTTCTATATATACGTACCTTCCGTCAACAGCAGAATCCGCATCAAACTTCTTCATGGTTTTTGTCGCGACAGGATTATCAGCGAAAACAGTGGAAACTGTAAGAGTGACAGGCTTCTCTTTAAATTCTCCGGCTACAGGATAATCAATATAAGCTTTTCCAAGGGAGTCAGTCTTTATGATGGAAATGACATCAGAAGGGGTTTCTGCCTCTCCGAGCAGGGCCGGAATTTCCCATACGGCTTTCAAATTAAGTCCGGAAACAGGACCTCCGTTAGAGTCAGAGGCCTCGACAGAAAACTTAGTGCTTTCACCGACAATTCCGTCCTTTACAGACAAAGTAAGCCTCAGGTTCTTTACGGCCGATGCGCACACAGCCTCAACCTTGCTTGTGAAAAGCTCTGTTCCTCCCGCCTGGACAGTAAGAAGATCAGTCTCTCCGTTGGAAGCAAGGATATTAAGAATCTCAACGCCGGCATTAAGCTTGTCCGCGACGTTCTTCTTTCCGATAAAGCTCTCGTACTTCGGAGCAAGAGTCTGGCGCAGGCTGTCCTGGAAAGTCTTCTCGTCTTTTTCCCAATCCTGGATCTTCACTCTATAAACGACAGTCGTGCCGGGCTTATCATGTCTATACGGATCAACTTTTACAAGTCTGCTGGCAACAGACTCATCGCTCACATTCACATAAGAAGCTTTAGGATTAGAAGCTTTAACTGTCAAAGTCAAAGCCCTCTCAATCAAATTCCGCTTTCCAGCGAGCTGAGCCTCTTCCTTTGTCGAGCCTTTTCCACGGCCATAGTAATAGCCAGGCTCCTCTTCCACAGCCGTAGGATCAGCTTTTGAAAAAGCCGGAACTCCCATCATGGCGATACAAACTGAAGCAGCAAGAACCATAAGACGATTCTTTCCAGTTGCCTTAAACATAAGTTAACTCCTTTTTTCCACCACATATGGCGGGATAATAAAGCACAAAGTGCTTTGCATCTGTAGATGCAGTGCAAATCCAAAAATGGATTAAAAGAAACTTCTATATATATAGAAGAAATTAAAACTTTTTTGATTAAACAGTTAAGACTTTATGAAATGGAACAGTGTATATTATAACACACTTTTCAACAAAAACTAACATTATTCTCACATTTTAGATTTTATGTGTCAATTTATATTCAAGAATTAGGCACAGAAAAACGGACAGTTAAAAAACAAGGTGGAGGAATTTGAGATTTTACCTTTTCTCCCTGCATCACACAGCCTCAAAAACATTGAAATCTTCGCGCGCGCAAAGTAAAATTGTCCCGTATGGATATTAAAGGCGAAGTAAAAGGACGGCAGCTCTTGTCCCTGCTGGTTCCGCTGATGATAGAGCAAATTCTTAACTCCTTTATGGGAACTGCGGACACAATCATGATTACAACGAGCGGCGCAGCGGCAATCTCGGCGGTTTCGCTCGTGGACTCAATCAATGTGATGGTTGTCCTGATTTTTTCCGCGATGGCGACAGGCGGCGCAATCCTTTGCAGCCAGTATCTCGGCCACAAGGACGCGGACAAGGCCCGCTATGCAGGCAAGCAGCTGATTCTTGCCGTGACGTTTGTCTCAGTTGCAGGAACGCTTGTCCTTGTTATCTTCCGGACGCAGATTCTCTCGCTCATCTTTGGAAGCGTAGAGCCTGAGGTAATGGAGAAATCGGAGACTTATTTCTTTATAACGGCCCTCTCCTATCCTTTTATCGCGCTCTACAACTCAGGCGCGGCGGTTTTCCGCGCTGACGGCAACTCCAAGCTTCCTATGACTGTCTCCACAATCTCGAACCTCCTTAACATCGCAGGAAACGCTGTCCTGATTTTCGGCCTTGACATGAATGTCGCGGGAGCTGCCCTTAGCACCTTGGGCTCACGTGTTTTCAGCGCGGCGGTCATTCTTTTCTTCCTCAAGCACACAAAGCAGCAGATCAGAATAGACAAGTATCTTGTAAAGCCTGATTTCCCTGTAATCAGTAAGATTCTTAGCGTCGGAATACCGACTGGAATTGAGAACGGAATGTTCCAGTTCGGAAAGCTCGCGATACAGTCGTCGGTCTCCACGTTAGGAACAGCGGCGATTGCGGCGAACGCCCTTACCTCCGTGCTTGAAAGCTTCTCAAGCCAGGCGCCCATAGGAATCGGAATAGGGCTCATGACGCTCGCAGGACAGGCGATAGGCGCCGACGACACTGAGCTTGCAAAGAAATATATACGAAAGCTCACTTTCTACAGCTTTATCGCCGTCACAGTATCGTCGCTGGTAGTAACAGGAGTTGTAAAGCCGCTCACTTGGATTTCCGGCATGGAGGCTGATGTCGCGCTCATGACAGTCCACCTGTCGGTCTTCGTGCACCTCATAAAGCCGTTCACATGGAGCTGGTCGTTCATTCCGGCCTACGGAATGAGAGCCGCAGGCGACGTCAGGTTCTCAATGGTTCTTTCGACAGTCACGATGTGGACCTGCCGCGTCGCGCTCACAACTTTCCTAATACGCGTAGTCAAGACCGGTCCTATCGGAGTTTGGATCGGAATGAGCAGCGACTGGCTTATCCGCTCGGTAATCTTCTATATCAGGTTCAGAAGCGGCAGGTGGCTCCGGCATAAAATCGGGCTGGGAAAATAAATCTCCCGGCCCGGTTCTTCTACTCGGCTACGCTTACATGGCCGCTGAACCCATAGGAATAGATTCCGGCGGCGTTCGGCCTGGTCTTTACCGCGAAAGCGTACTTCCTGCCGGGACTAAGGCTGTCAGGAACATACGCCTCAAGCGTCTTAGGCAGGTTGCGTATAACATCGCATTTAGTCCACTGGCTCTCGTCCTGGACAATTTCTCCGCTGTCATCGACAGGACAGAAGAAAAGCCCTCTGTGCTCCCCGTCAAGCTTAAGCTTATGCCCTAGGATTCTAAGAACTTTTCCCTTAACAAAGACGTTCGCCTTCGCATCCTCATATACACATTCCGTGCTTTTGATATTCGGAGCTGTGTCGGCATAGACAATCTTGTCGATCTCAACATTGCCCAGGCTGCTTAACAGCTCCTTTGAAGGCGTAAACTTGACTGTAAGCGGAGAGATGTCTGCGGCATCCCGAGGCTTTCCCTTAACGCCGTTGCTCAGAGCCAGATACAGCAGACCGAGGTCAAGGAAATTGACGCTTTTTCCGCTGGAGAAAGTTTTCACAAGCTCAATCTTCAGAAGTTTCGCGAACCTCTTGAACTCATATTCGTCAAACTCAGGATTCTGCTCGCATATCGACATGATCATGTTGTCAATATTAACAGTGTTGCGTGAAACCTTCCCGAAGAACGAATTTTCATCAGTTGCTGATGACTTGAATACAGATTTCTGAATAGAAATGCTGACTTTTGACGAGGAGTTCTTAAACTCCTCTCCGATACCTGCCATAAGGCCTCTCTTAGTCTTACAGTAGTAAAAAACGCTTCCAAACCAAAAGCGCCCTTTAAACTATAAAACTTTCTTGGATTTAAGAAACTGCGACGCAGCTGTGCAGAGCATTACTCCCCTGCAAAATTAATTTCGGCATGAATATTTTATGTGTGTATTGAACTAAAGTTTTAATTTTTAGCTTATCTAAATTTCATTTAAATTAATAAAATAAGAAATTCCTGCTGGCAGCGTGTCTTCTCTCCATCTGGAGCTGCGCCCTAATTCCACCTGGCGGCATGGGCTTTCGCCATACGGAGACACGGCGCGCCGCCACGGTGGTGCACAGGTCCGAATCCATATGGAGACAAGCCTCTCCTCCATATGGCAGAGTGATATTCCGCCAGCCGGCTGAAAGACTTAACACCAGCTAAAACTCATGCGAATCACCACCAGAAAGATGGAGGAAGATTGATATTTTTTTCTTGACTAATACTGTTACTAGGTATATGTTTATCGTGTAAACACAATCCAGGCCGGTAAATAAAATGCAACCAAGAGGAAAATATATGGAAACTAATGAGAAGAAAAATGATGAAAAGATTGACGGCGGAAAAGCGGAACAGGATTCATGCTGCTCCGCCAAGAAAAAGGAGCGCACGCCCGAAGAGTACAAGGCCCTTATGAACAGGCTGAGCAGAATCGAGGGTCAGATAAAGGGAATCAAGCGTATGCTTGAGAACGACGCATACTGCCCTGACATTCTGATTCAGGTCTCGGCGGCAAAAGCCGCCCTGGACTCATTTTCAAAGCTTCTTCTTGCAAACCACATCCACACCTGCGTTGTGGACGACATAAAGGCCGGAAAGGAAGATGTTGTTGACGAGCTGTGCAATGTGCTGCAGAAAATGATGAAATAATAGAACAAAAATTACCTCCTTGTAATTTTTGTTCTCACGAGAATTTTAAGGCAAGCAAAAATAAGGATTGCTTCGTCGCTGACGCTCCTCGCAATGACGAATATTTTATAAGGCTGTAATTTATGGATAAACACTATGCAATGACGGATATTTTAGGAGGCTGAAGTTTATGGATAAATACTCTGTTACAGGAATGAGCTGCGCGGCCTGCGTGGCGAGGGTTGAGAAAGCCGTGTCGAAAGTGCCGGGAGTTACTTCATGCTCAGTGAGCCTTCTGACAAACTCAATGGGAGTCGAGGGAAGCGCGAAGGCTGGCGACATCATAAAGGCCGTTGAGAACGCCGGATACAAGGCGGCGGAGCTTGGCGGCGGAAAATCAAAATCATCTGTTTCAATGGCGGAAAACGAGAGGCTGCTTGAGGACACGGAAACACCCGTCCTTAAAAAGCGTCTCGTGTGGTCAGTGTTTTTCCTTCTGATTTTGATGTATGTGAGCATGGGGCACATGATGTGGAGCTGGCCGCTTCCGGCATGGTTCATGAGAAACGGCGGAAACCATGTGGCGATGGGCCTTGCCGAGATGATTCTCGCGGCAATCGTGATGATTATAAACAAGAAGTTCTTTGTGAACGGCTTTAAGTCGCTCTTCCATCTTTCGCCGAACATGGACACGCTCGTGGCGATGGGATCCGGAGTCTCGTTTGTCTACAGCGTGGCCGCGCTATTCGGCATGACAGACGCGGTTGCTTCCGGCGACACAGAGCGCACAATGCGCTATATGCACAACTTCTACTTTGAAAGCGCGGCGATGATTGTGACGCTTATCACAGTCGGAAAGCTGCTTGAGTCAGTCTCCAAGGGAAAGACCACAAACGCGCTAAAGAGCCTTATGAAGCTCGCGCCTAAGACCGCCGTCGTCATACGTAACGGAAAGGAAGTAAAGGTCGGAATCGAGGAAGTCGGCAAAGGCGACATCTTTGTTGTGCGTCCCGGCGAGAACATTCCGGTTGACGGCATAATAATAGAAGGTACAAGCGCAGTGAACGAGTCCGCGCTCACAGGAGAGTCAATTCCAGTTGACAAGGCCGAGGGCGACGAAGTCTCAGCGGCGACAGTTAACCAGAGCGGATTCATCAAATGCCGCGCGACACGTGTCGGCGAGGACACTACCCTCTCACAGATTATCCAGATGGTGAGCGACGCGGCGGCGACAAAAGCCCCGATTGCAAAGATTGCAGACAAGGTTTCAGGCGTGTTTGTTCCGGGAGTCATGATTGCCGCGCTGATTACATTTATAGTATGGCTTCTGACCGGAGCGGAATTCACGTTCAGTTTAAGCCGCGCTATCGCAGTTCTTGTCGTGAGCTGTCCTTGCGCGCTAGGACTTGCGACTCCGGTCGCCATAATGGTCGGAAACGGCATGGGCGCAAAGAACGGAATCTTGTTCAAAACTTCAGCGTCGCTTGAAGAGGCAGGAAGAACGCAGATTGTAGTTCTCGACAAGACAGGAACAATCACAAAAGGCGAGCCTGTCGTAACGGACATA
This sequence comes from uncultured Treponema sp., assembly GCA_964538245.1. GTDB lineage: Bacteria > Spirochaetota > Spirochaetia > Treponematales > Treponemataceae > Treponema_D. The sequence goes on along the minus strand of CAZIFO010000038.1, from coordinate 869 downwards.
ATTCCGTTTGGAACTGACGAAAAGACTTTGATTGAAAAAGCGGCGAGCCTTGAGGCAAAGAGCGAGCATCCTCTTGCAAAGGCCGTGATAAAAAAGGCTGATGAAGAGAAAATCGCCGTAAAGGAGACATCAGGTTTCACCGCCCTGCCAGGAAACGGACTTACAGCCGTTCTTGACGGAAAAAAGCTCTGCGGCGGAAACTTAAAGTTTATTCAGACTGTGGTGGTTGAGCCTGTCGAAACCAAAAAGGCGGGCGAGCTTAGCAGCGAGGGAAAGACTCCGCTCTTCTTCGCCGAGGACGGAAAGCTGCTCGGAATTATCGCGGTTGCCGACGTAATAAAGGAAGACAGCGCGAAGGCAATAAAGGAGCTTCAGAACATGGGAATCCATGTCGCGATGCTCACAGGCGACAACGAGAAGACAGCCAAGGCTGTCGGAAAGAAGGCAGGAGTTGACGAAGTGATTGCAGGCGTTCTGCCGGACGGAAAGGCGAAAGTAATCCAGGACTTCAAGAAGAAAGGCAAGGTCTGTATGGTAGGCGACGGAATAAACGACGCGCCGGCCCTTACAAGCGCGGACAGCGGAATGGCGATTGGAGCCGGAACCGATGTCGCGATTGACGCGGCCGATGTCGTCCTGATGAAAAGCAGCCTGCTGGACGTGAGCGCGGCAATCAGATTAAGCCGCCAGACAGTAAGGAACATCCACGAGAACCTGTTCTGGGCGTTCTTCTACAACATTATCCTGATTCCAATCGCGGCTGGCGCATACTACCACTGGCTCGGACTCGACATGAACCCGATGCTCGGAGCCGCGGCGATGAGTCTTTCAAGCTTCTGCGTCGTTACAAACGCGCTAAGGCTGAATCT
>CAZIFO010000037.1:0-19092 GCA_964538245.1 uncultured Treponema sp. | reverse complement strand
GTAGAGCCCCTGGTTTACACCCAGGTTGTCGGGAGTTCGAGTCTCTCACTGCCCACTTTAACGGGATGTAGCGCAGATGGTAGCGCGCTTGGTTTGGGACCAAGATGTCGCAGGTTCGACCCCTGTCATCCCGATAAATTGAATCTCCTCTTTCGAGGAGATTTTTTTATGCCTGCTTCTTGTTCTTTTCACGTATAAACTCAACAGCGCTGAGTCCTGCTGCGGCTCCCTCGTAGACAGCCTTGCAGACCTGCAGAAGTCCGCCGTTTGAGTTTCCGCACGAGAAGAGTCCCGGAATGTTTGTCGCCATTTTCTCGTTTACCTGGATGCTGTCGCCTTTAAGAATAAGCCCGAGCTTTTTCGCAAAGTCTGCGGCTCCGGCTTCTCCGAGCGCGACAAAAACGCCGTCCGCCTGGATTTCGCTTCCGTCGCTGAAAAGGACTGCGCTCACTTTTCCGTTCTCGCCGCCCTTGATTTCCGCGATTTTACGGCCGTCAACCTTATATCTTGAAATCTCGCCTTTTTCTTCAAGTATATTCTTTATTTGCGCGCTGTCCTTTCCGTCGGTCAGGATTGTGACGGATGAAGCCACGTTCACAAGGTCTTCCGCCTCTCCCGCGGCGAATTTTCCGTCGCCGATTACGCAGACATTCTTTCCGCGGTAGAAGAACGCGTCGCAGATTGCGCAGTAGCTTACGCCTTTGCCTTCGTACTCTGCGATTCCCTTTATCTGCGGCCGGAGCTTTTTGTTTCCAGTCGCGATTACAACGGTTTTCGCGGAGAAAGTGTCCTCTCCTGCCGCCACCGAGAATGAAAAGTCGTCGTTTAGCGAAATGCCTGTCACTTCCTCCTCAAGAACTTCCACGCCAATGTTTTGCGCCTGCTGGATTCCGTTTTTGTAAAGCTCCGGGCCTGCGATTCCGTCCGGAAATCCGTAGTAGTTGTCGATTTTGTGCGCCTTCTCAAGGTTTCCCTCGCCAAAGTAGAGCACAAGGACATTCAGGTTCGCGCGCTTTATGTAAAGCGAGGCTGAAATCCCTGCCGGGCCCGCGCCGATTATAATTGCGTCGTATGATTTTGACATTGTAGTTTCCTCCTGTTGATATTATTTTACCATAGTTCCGGCGGTTCTGCCTGCCGCCCGGAGATGTTTCGTCTGCGGCCGTTTTGTCAGAAAAAATTTCTGATATTGTCCGCAATTTCCTTGCAGCGGCTCTCCAAGGCAAAATGTCCGCTGTCAACTGGCACAATCTTAGCATTTGGAACATCTTTCGCGAACGCCTCGGCCCCCGGCCAGATAAAGGAAGGGTCGTTCTTTCCCCAGACGGCAAGGAGCTTCGGCTGGTATTTCCTAAGATATTCCTGGAAAAGCGGGTAAAGCTTTACATTGTTCTGATAGTCAAAAATCAGGTCGGACTGCTTTTCCGCATAGTCCGGGATTACGGAAGCGTAGTACAGGTCGAGAGAGTATCCGTCCGGCGAGACTTCTCCATCCTCCGTTCCAAATGTGTACTGGCCAATCACAGTTTCCATCGAAAACGCGCTCTTATGCTGCTCGCGCATTTCTTTTGTCGGATGTTTCCAGTATTCGGCCCTTGCGGCCCATTTCTTGCCGAGCCCTTCCTTGTATACGTTTCCGTTCTGGCTTATGATTCCGAGGATTGAATCAGGATGTCTCATGGCGATTCTAAAGCCGACTGGAGCGCCGTAGTCAAAGACATACATGAAAAACCTGTCAATCTTCAGCGCCTTCAGGAAATCCTCCATAACACAAGACAAATGGTCAAACGTGTAGCCGAATTTTTCACGCGAGGGGCTTTTCGACTGTCCGAAGCCCGGATAGTCAGGCGCAACCAGATGAAATTTATCCTCAAGAAGCGGCATCAAGTTCCGGAACATATGGCTTGATGAAGGAAATCCGTGGAAAAGCACAAGCGTAGGATTCTCTCTTTTCCCGCATTCCCTGTAGAATATTTCTGTCTCGGGCAGTTTGATTTTGCTGTATCTCATAAGACACTCCTTGTTTTTATAATTTCCGCGGCTCTGAAAAACGGGATTGGCTGTCAAAACGTGCCAGCCGCCACGGACGGCGCCGCGGATGGCGGAATAACAAAGCACGGCGCGCTCCGAATGCTAAAAAATGCGCGGATGATTTTTTAGCGTGGGCTCCTTGCGCCGCTTGCATTTGCGTTAGGCTATGGAGCAACGCCGCAGGCGTTCGGAAGCGACCGCAGGGAGCGGACGAATGGAGCGCAAGCGGAATTGCGGAACAGCCGGCCCGCGTATGCGGGCAACGCCCGGATTCTTATTATGCGTCGCTTCTTGCGTAGGCGTTTTTCATCAGGCAGCTTGTTTCGTAGAGAACTTTGCCGAGAGTTTTGCCTGTCTCTTCCTTTAGCATTGCGGCTACCTCGTCGTTCGCCTTTTCACATTCAGCTTCGGCTTCTTTTCCTTTTAAGCCTGAGATGATTTTATCATACTTGTTCAGGATTTCGTGGCTTTTTGAGCCGACTGCAAGCTGGTAGCGCTCGATGTGGTTCAGGCACTTTGAGTATCCCGCGTCGCTTAGGGCTGCTATAAGGCGGCTTGCCCAGTAGAAGCTTTCTGTTGTCGGGTTTTTCGGAACAAAGGAAAGGTAGCGCGGAGTTTTTGCGATGTTTGTGTAGAAAGGCGCAAGGGCGTTGAACGCGTTTGAGGCGAACGCCATCCACTGGACCGCCTTGCAGCCTTCAGGCGCGCCGCCTCTGATTTCTATGACCGCGAGCGAGTCGTTTCGGTTGATTCCAATTGAGCGGAACGCGCCGCGGTTTTCCTTTTTGCCGTAGGAAGCGTAAGGGTCGAACTCCGTTCCGTTGTAGTGCGACGAAAGAAGATATTTTATGTCTTCTATCGTGATTTTGCGCTCAGGGACAAGGCACCACGGAATGTTGTCAGAGTCCGGCTTAAAGTCCGCGTCCTCTCCGTCCCACTTGTATGTTTTAGGGTTCAGAAAACGCTCGATGAACCAGGCGCGCGGCGTGTTGTAGACGTGGTCCGCGTCGTCATGGGTGCCGAACGCGTCGCGCGGATTGAACGGCTTTCCAGGAAGAGAGAGGTCGAGATGGTTTTGCTCGACAAATTCCTTTAAGTCCCAGTTTCCGTTTCCGCTGTTCTTTGAGCACATGAAGTTCTGCTCTTTTGAATAGGCGTCGTCAAAGTCAAACGAGTCGATTCCGAGCTGGTTCGGCATTACGACATAAGAGTTGTCGGGAACACGCCGCGCCATCCAGTGGTGGCCGCCAATTGACTCAAGCCACCAGATTTCATTTTCATCTGAGAACGCGATTCCGTTCATCTCGTATGTTCCGTATTTTTCAAGAAGCGAGCCGAGCCGCCTTGCGCCTTCCCTCGCTGTTTTTACGTAAGGAAGGACAATCACGTTCAGGTCTTCCTCTCCGATTCCGCCTTTCTTTAGAAGCGGATCCGCGCCAAGGACACGCTCGTTCGCGGTGATTGTCTCTGTCGCCGTCATTCCGACGTTTGCCGCGTTCACGCCGTGCGCCGCCCAGATTCCCTCGTTTTTCTCCGCGTTCGGAGTCGCCGTGTAGCGCAGCGGGTTCTCAGGAAGCTCAATCTCCTGCTTTGAGATGACCGACTTGTACTTGCGCGGCTGCTCGTCCGGCTCCACGACCGTGAATCTTTTCGCGCAGAAGATTCCCGAAGGGCTGTCCTCGTTGCGCGCGATTAATGTCGCGCCGTTATAAGACGCGTTCTTTCCTACAAGAATTGTAGTGCATGCCATATTTATCCTCCAGTTTCTATCTTTATTTTTATACAGATATTTTATCTCCAAACTGATTGGTTGTCAGTGGCCAGAGGCAGCGGGATAGGGAAGGACGGCTACTCCACAGTTATATCATTCCTTGAGCGTTCTGAAAGGTAGCCGCTTGTCTTTTCCTTTGTCACAACTTCTATCTTGTACTCACCGTTTTCAAGCGACTCCGGGATAGTAGCGTCGATAGTCCTTTCTGTAAGCCTTGAGAATACTGAAAGCTTTGTCCGCCTGCCGGTTTCAAGCTTTCTGCCTTCGTTTCCTTTGATTTCTAGCAGGAACACGCCCTGCTTCTGGTCTTCCTTGTCGAACTTTAAGTTTCTGCCCCGGATTCTGACATTACGGCCTTTTTTGACTATGAGCTCATATGACTCTGAGGCATCCTGCTGAATGTATGATATAGAGCTTATTAAAGGCCTTAGGACGATTCCTCCGCTTTTGCTCCTAAAGAAGACGTTCTCCGCTATCTCCTTTTCCGCCTTTCTGTTGGGCGCGGCTTTAAGCACGAACCTGTTGTCGCCTTTTCCAGGCCGGAACGCGCTGGCCTCGTTCTCCGCGGTGCCACGCGCCGTAAGGTACAAGGTGACCCAGGGAAGCTTTACCTTGCAGCCTTTTTCAAGCAGGTCTCGCACGCTTTCGTCCAGGACTTCTAGGGCCGCGTTCGCGTCTGCCTCTGTGAGCGTCGAGTTGTACTGCCTCATGCGAGCTATAAGCTCTTTTTTTTCTATCACGGTGTCAGCCACGCTCGAAAAGCAGTATTTATCTCCGTCTGCGCGCGTATTGTTCCTTACAGTCTGTACTTCTATCATGCGTTCCTCCGCCTTTTATGGATCATAGTCCTGCCGGCTAAGCGAGTAAGTCCGGCTCATTACGTCTTAGAATCTAATAGATTCCAATATAAAATTAAATAGATTTCATTTTAAAATCAAGTTGATTTTAACTTAGAATTAAGTTAATTTCATTTTAAAATTAAATTGATTTTAAAACAAAATTAACTTGATTTTATGAGTAAGCGCGCCGCATATCATTCCAAAGTTGGGCGTATTCTGCTTTGTTTATGGCGGAAGATTGGAAGATTATGAGCCGCACTGTCATTGTGATAGCGGTAGTTTCGACAGGCTCAGCCGCCGCCGTCGCCATTGCGGGCAGAGTTCCCGTCATTGCGAGCGAAGCGAAGCAATCTCTCCCATATTGCTAAGGATTGCTTCGTCATAGCCTTCATCGCTCCTCGCAGCGATGAGAATTTTCACGCCTTTTGTTTAAAAATATGCTAGACTGTTTACAATATGGATCACGAAAAACGGATTGCGCTCTTGATTGACGCGGACAATACACAGATAAGCAAGATTGACTCTGTGATAATGGAAATCTCGAAGGACGGAAAGGTGCTTGTAAAGCGCGCCTACGGAAACTGGACAAAGGACAATCTCAAGAACTGGGAGGATACTTTCAGGGAGCTTGCCATAAAGCCGATTCAGCAGATTGACTATGTTAAAGGCAAGAACGCCACGGACATGGCCCTTACAATCGACGCGATGGATTTTCTGTACAAGTCGGACTATGACAGCTTCGCGATTGTCTCAAGCGACAGCGACTTTACGCCGCTTGCCATAAAGCTCCGCGAGAGCGACAAGGAAGTAATCGGAATCGGCGGCAAGAAGACGTCCGAGGCGTTTGTGGCTTCCTGCGACAATTTTATTTATCTTGAGAATCTTGAGGACAAGAACCAGAAGAAAGGCAAGTTCCGCTTCCGGTTCGGAAAGAGGGCGGAGGCCGCCGAAGTGCCTGAGACTAAGGAAGAGAAGGACACGACTACGGATCTTGACGACTACCTTAGAATCGCGTATGAGACATGGCAGGATGACGATGACTTTGTGGACGTGTCAATCGCGGGCCAGTACATCAAGAGAATCAGGCCGGACTTTGACATAAGGGACTACGGAGCGAGAAAGCTAACCGAGTATATAAAGAAGAACCCGGCTCTGTACGAGATTAAGAGCCACAGAATCGGCAACAAGAGAATCTACGAGTACAGGGTAAAGGAATAGATGTTCAGAACAGCGTTTTTACCACAATGTGTAACCGTGGCGGAACAGAAGGAAAAACGCAGTTTTCAGGCAAATCGCTGGTTTGCGATGCAGATGGCAGCTGGTTGAAAATTGCGGTTTGTAATACACATTTGGAATTTCATCTTTCAGTTTTTCAAAACGTTTGTGCGCGCCGTAGCAGATAATGCATTGCATGTAATGTTTTAATAACTTTTAATGATTCAATAAAGGTATGACGATATTCAAGTATTAAACGCAAACACTGATGGAGTTATGCATATGCCAAAAATCGAAATTTATTGCAATGAAATAATGGATGAACTTGACGGAAGTTATGATATTGAGCCGACATTGCGAAATGCTTTTATTTCAATAATCAAATACTTAAATCAATTTCCTGAAAATCTTTCTGCTCGCTCAAAGAAAAATAAAATAGATGTTTCAGGAAAAGACGGAATTAATCAGCTCGCTTTTACATATTTCAATGCATTTTATTCTCCGACGGTTCCAAAACTTCCGCAGACTGTTCCGGATGAGATGGTCAGCCTGATTATGCGTGAAGTGTTCGGCTACACAAAAGAGCAGACAGATGAAATCAAGAAAACTCATTTGCAGTCAATGGCGAGCGAAAACGCAGTTGGAACTTTGCTTGAACGTTATCTTGATTCTGTTCTTCGTCCTAACGGCTGGGCTTGGTGCTGCGGCGATTTTGTTCATGCAATAGATTTCTTGAAATCTGAAAACGGCATTTGGTTTGAACTTCAGATAAAAAATAGAAATAATTCTGAAAATTCTTCAAGCAGTGCAATAAGAACTGGAACAAAAATTCACAAATGGTACAGAACAAAAGCTGCCACAGGAGAAACCATGTGGAATTCTGTTCCAGAGCCGATGCAAGGACTCGGTCTTTCAGAAGAAGGCTTCAAGTCTTTTGTTGAAAAATATCTTAAAGACCATATCTATTTAGGAAAGGGAAACTAAGCTGAAAAATCAAATAAGGTCGGCTGTGCCTCTTTTTGGAATTTTTCAAGCCGCTTTTTCATAAGTTTTTCTATTGAAACATCATCCGTGTAAGTGTAGCGAGAAAATGGAAAATCTTTTGGAGGTAAATCCAGTTTTTCCTCATTAAGAAGTTTTACAGCCTGCTTTCCGATTGCATATCCCAAACTTACAGGAACTGCGTTTCCAATCTGCTTATAGACATCTTTCATTTCGCCAAAAAATTTCCAGTCATCTGGGAACTCTTGAATTCGCGCATATTCCTGCAAACTCAAAGGCCTGTCTTTGTCTGGATGGCACAAGTCCGTCGCAGGCATTGTCGGGTCTGTTACTAAAGTCGGGCTTGGCTCGTCCCATGCAATTCTTCTGAAAAATCCAGTTTTTCCGCCGCCGAGTTTTAGTTTTTCGCCCATCGCCTCATAATGCAGCTCTTTCGGCAAGTCTTTCCAATATTGTCCGGCTTTCAGCATTCTAAAATATTTCAGCCGCTTCTCAGGAAACTTCATTGATTTCTGTTCGTCTTCCTTTAGGTCGGAAATCACTTCCCTCACGGTTCGCCATTTTGGAAGTCCGAAGTTTGCGAATTCATCGTTTGTCGGCAAAAGATACGGAACTTTCTGTCCATCTCTGGAGCAGAAGAAAACAACGCGCTCCCTTTTTTGCGGAGCACCATAGTTTGCCGCGTTATAAAGATTGAAAGTAACTGTGTAGCCGCCTTCTCTAAGCTTATTCAAAATATAAAGCAAGGCTCCTCCTTTTTTTTCTTCAGGAGTTTTCGGAGCGAATCCAAATCTCTTTTCCATCTCCTCACTTTCAAAAGGAGCGGAAAGAATGCCACGTACATTTTCGATTACGGCAAATTTAGGGCGGAGCTCAAGAATCCTGTCAATAAAAGTTAAGAACACATTCCCGCGCTTATCTTGAAATCCTTTTCGCTGTCCTGCTGTGCTGAACGCTTGGCAAGGCGGTCCTCCAATCATCAAATCTATTTCCTGATTTTCGGAAATATTTGCGAATTTTCTAATTTCACTTGCATTATAATTGTTTATGTCGCCAATCAGTCCAATATTCGGACGATTGAGCAGAATTGTTTTTCGTGCATTCGGCTCAATTTCAGAAGCAAGAAGCGGATGGATTCCAGCCTTTTCGATTCCATAGTCCAAGCCCATTGCACCAGAAAAAAAACTCAAAGCTACGATATTCGGAACATCATCAGATTTTCTTATCTGGTCTGGAATGTCCTTGCAAAGTTTAAAAATTGTCTCATTGTCATTTAGAATTGCGGAATCAATAACCCAAGTTTTTCCGACTTGCTCAGCTTGTATTTTTCCATCACGGATAAGCTTTCTTGTATATTGCGGCGTGCATTTTAAGAAAGTTGACATTTCTTCAACTGATAGGTACTTACTATTTGTTTCCATAAAGAAACTGTATATTTGCTAAAGAGATTAGTCAACCGTCTAAAATCAAAATTGATGATGAAATCCACCGTCCTCAATCACCCCGTGTAAGCCTTGTCCGCTCCGTTGTGGAAATCCTGTTTTTCAAGCCATGCTTTCTCATCGTCGTTTTCCGGAATGTCAATGCGCTCAATCTTGAAGATAACAGGCCGAGTTCCGTCGTTGCAGCAGGCAATCATCACGCGCTCGTCGTTCGTCCAGCCGTGCATTATGGAGCCGCCCTGAAGCGCGGTGTAGACATATCTGCTCACCGCGTCCCAGGCTTCGCCGCAGAATCTTCCGTTCATAAGATGATAAAAGTCATCCTGCTCCGAAGTCCGCTTGAGCAAAAAAGTGTCGCCTGCCTTAAAGAAAGGGCACGGACCTGAAGCCGGGTCAGCAAGATATTTTTCCTGATAATCCTTGAAGCACTTTGTCTCAAGAACTGTGATTTTACATTCGTGGCGCATGGCAAATTCCTCCGCATTATTATAGCACGGAAAAATCACTACGGAAAATCGTTTTTGCATGCGCCCCAAGAACACCAGCTTGTTGCGGCCTTCATTTGTCATTCCGGGCCTGACCCGGAATCTATAAGAGATGCTGAATCAAGCTCAGCATGACGGACAAGAGCAATTTCTGCCAAGGCACGCGCGGCTTTTACAGATTCCGAACCTGGTTCGCAATCCTATGTTTTAGTCAAGGAGAGTGTCCATGCTGGATATTTTGCATCAGGCGGACAATGCGTCCGTCCAATGTTATTAGGAGCAGATTTTGTTAATCCCAATAAAGCCGCGCTGATATTGATTAAAGCTTTTTTCTTTGTATTATTTTTCGAGCCGATTAAGGACTTCCGTAAAAAACGCTAAATCTTCATCAGAAAGATGATTCAATCTTTTAATAAGCGGAAATATTTTATCGTTAATTTCGCTTTTTCCAGAGCTTTCCTTTCCTGTAACAAGGTATTCCACAGAAACATTTAGGGCTTTTGCAATTTTCACAGCGACATCTGCGGCAGGGATGGAACTGTTTTCTTTGAGATAATTGCTTAACGAGCCAGCTTTTATTCCGGCTTTGTCAGCAACTTCTTTGACCATAAGGCCTTGATACGAAATTTCATCCCGCAGATTTTCCTTAAAACCCATAAAACAATTTTACGTTAATTTACGTTTCCTAAGTTGATTTTAAGTATATTTGCGTTTATACTGATTCTGTGAGTAAATTTACGGATTGCTAAGAATATGCGTAAAGATACGACGGAAAAATTTAGGAGTATTGAATCTATGAATTTTAATGATTTAAAAGATGGCGACAGAATTAATGTTGATTATTGGCATTTAACAAAAACAGGAAATGGAGCAACTTGCGACATAAGAGGTCCAAGCGAAACCTATTTTACAATAAAAAACGATGGTGAAAATTATGATTTCATTACAAAAGAAGGCAATAAAGAAATTCGACTTTCACAAAAAGACTGTGCTGTTGCTTATCATAAAAATTTAGAATCTTTGATTTTTGTTCGACTGCTTGAAAATGATGATAAACATAAACCTTCCGTTGAAGTTCACATTTTATCGAATATCATAAAAATCAAGAAATAATATCGAGGGAGAAATAAATTATGGAAAATTCAACAAAGTCAAAATCATTGCTTAAAAAGATAGACGGTTTAATAAACAAACTGCCTTTTTCAAAATTAGTAGCAAAAATTCCTGCTTTACAAAAAGTGGCAAAATTTGCTAATTACACGTTTTTAGTACTCATTTTGTTAGTTGTAATTGCAATGTGTTCAACGGCTGGCAACGCAAGTGGCTTAGAAGGAATGTGGGTTCATTATTATGATGGTTCCGATTCGAAGGCCTTTTATGATGACGAAGAAGAAGATTTTGCAACATCGACTTATGTATTTTATAACGATGGAACTTATGTTCTGGAATGGCCACAAAGAACATCAACAGTTGATTATAAATTTGTAAACAATGGAAGAGTTGCTTATTATGTTTTGACTTATGGTCAGCAATCTGGAACTTACACTTTTGATGGAAAAATACTTTCAATTGAACCAGACAGAGGAAAATCTGCTGAACTTAATGTAGAAATCTTAAAGCCTGATAGAAAAATAAGAATTGGAGATTTCTTATATATAAAACAATAAAAACGGAGGGAAGACAAAATGAAAAAACTAATAGCACAAACTAGTGCAATTCTCGGAGTAACTTTATTTTTATTCGTTGGCTGCAGCAAGAAATCTGAAAAAAAACAATATGTTGTTGGAGAAGATTTTGATGAAGAGGCTTTTATCGCATCAGAATCAAACGAACGTTATGATTTCACTGTTCCTGATGGAGTAAATTTCGTAGAACCTGAATTTAACGATGAAGAGATTTTTGCTTCCGCAGAAGTTCCAGACATAAGCCTTTTCAAATATGAATTAAACGGAACAGGCGACGGTCTGATAATCACAGAATACAACGGAACAGAAATAAGCAATTTGAAGATTCCGAATGAGATAGAAGGTTTCCCTGTTGTTCAAATAAACTGTTCTCTTGAATCATCTTCTAATCAGGCAGCTAAAATAAAAACAGTCGTGTTTCCTGATTCTGCAAAATCTATTTCTATTCCATATTCAGTTGAAAATGTTCATCTTCCAGCATCGCTTGAAAGTATTCCTTCTCGGCTTTTTTTTGAGTGCAAGAATCTTAAAAAAATTACTATTCCAAAAGGCGTGAAAAAAATTGGAGAAGGGGCTTTTTTTGGTAGTGGAATAACATCTTTGACTATACCTGACAGTGTTGAAGAATTAGAAAAAGGAGCGTTTTCAGGCGCATATTATCTTCAAAATATAAAACTGCCATCTAATTTAAAAACTCTTTCAGAATCACTTTTTTTTAAGTGCCTTTCCCTTAAATCAGTTGATATTTCAGAAGGAATAACTGAAATTCCCGGTCGAACATTTGGAGGATGTGTTTCTCTTGAAACAATAAATTTTCCAAGCTCTTTAAAAACGATAGGAAGTCTTGCTTTTTCAGGCTGCATTTCTTTAAAAAATCTTTCTTTGCCAGATGGTCTTGAAACTATCGACAACGCTTTCAATTATGATTATGATTGGGAATTTGAGAATGTTGAAAAAGCAATAATAGAAAATCTTATTGACGCAAATATTTCGGATATTGAAAAACAAGTTATCGGTTTAGTTTCTCTTGAAATTCCAGATTCTGTTACAAATCTAAATTGTACGTTTCAATATCTTAGCAAACTTGAGTATTTAAAACTTCCAAATACATTAAAAGATATAGAGGCGGAACTTTTGCATATTTATAAAGGCAGTGAGGTTACTGAATTAAGAAATCTGAAAACAATTGCACTTCCTTCTTCATGTGAAAAAATAGGTTTGAATGCTTTTAGTAATTTAACTTCGTTGGAAAAAATTGAAATACCAGAATCAATAACGCAACTTGAATTCAGCGGAGACTATGGATTATTTAAAAATACGAATTTAAATCTTGCAACACAAGCACGTCTTAGGCAGCTTGGATATAAAGGCAGGTTTTAATTAACGCTTCGCCCAAGATGAAAGAAGTTAGAAATGTAATTCTCGGACGAGCTGTTGAGCATAGTCGAAACATGGGAATGACAGACTGGAAGGAAAGTACGAGAATGATTGTTTTAAGATTTATCAATATTCCTGCTTCATGCAAAGAAATACATTGTAATTTCTCATGTCTTGCAGCCCTAGAAGAATTAAAAATTCCCAACTTTCTAACTCATATCGAGTTTGGAAGAGCAACATTTTCGAAGATGCTAAGTTGAATCTAAAAAACAAAAACGACTTTGTGAACTTGGATACGAAGTCGAATTTTAATTAAAGAGGTGAAAAAAAAGAAAACTTTGAAAAAATTATTTATCTGCATTTTCACAGTATTTTTATTCAGTTTAGTTTCTTGCTCAAAAAGTCCTATTGACGAGTTTTTGGACAATATGGAAGCACTTTCTGTAGAAGCTCAAACACTTGTGGAACAGGTTCAAAACGGCGAAATTAACGATATTAAATTTATAAACGAAATGCAAAAATGGCTAAAGAAGGTTGATGGATTAGGTTCAAAGGCGCCGGAAGTCAGCATGGAAGATTTAACTCCAGCACAACAAAAACGTCTTCAGAAAATAATGCAGAGTTTTGAAGAATTAAACGACATCGCGGACAATTTTTATTACTAAAGGAGATTTTTATGCGTACATTAGAAAGCATTCAAAAAGAAATAGAAGCACTTGGAGAAGTTGATTTATTTGGCACTTCAAAAGAAGTATCGCATTTGCCTGAAATTCTTCAAGATGATGAGAATATAAAATATCTTACTTCCGGAATGATGGACGGAACAACTTGGCTTATTGTCTGCACACAAAAACGAATAATTCTTGTTGATTACGGAATGTTCTTCGGTGTAAAACAATCAGAAATGGATTTGGAAAATGTGAATTCCGTTTCGTATTTGACAGGCTTGATTTTTGGTTCAATTGAGATTTGGCACGGTGGCTCAAGAATGTTGATAGAAAATTGCGAAAAGAAAACTGTAAAGCCATTTTGTGATGCGGTTAATGCCGCAATAAAAGAAATAAAATCACCATCGCAGAATCAAAAGACAATTCAAAACACAGAGCCGTCTGTAAATGAAGATTTCATAAGCCAGCTAGAACGACTTGCATCGCTAAAAGAAAAAGGAATTCTAACTGATGAAGAATTCGCTGAACAAAAAGCAAAGATTTTGGGAACGCGAAAATGAAAAAAATCCTAAAATTGGTTGTTTCGTCGCGATTGTCATTTTTGTTTTGTATTCTTGCGCAAAAAATTCATGTTCAATTCTATAATAAAGACTGTAAAAGATGGATATTTTTACGAAGAGATTTCTGACGTTACAATTAGCAAGATGATGGACACGCTTTGCACAGGTTCAAAATGGGAATACACGCCAGACGAATCAGGTTTGTCGATTGTTACATACACAGGAAAAATGAAAGGTCAGCCAGTAAAAATGATGTTTTCCGTTTACAATGTCTATGGTTCAATGAATTTTCAGTTGACTTATTTTTCTTTGAATGGACAAGTCGCAAAAAATGGCGATGAACTTTCTGCTGTCCCAATTGCTTTGTACAAGGCTTACAAATCAGTAAAAAAATAATCTGTTCATCTTTGAGGGATGCATTGTCTGTCCAAGATGAGCAGATTTGATTCTAATCCCAATAAGGCAGGCTGATATTGATAAAAATTTTTCAGAATTATCCTCTTACGCACTTAAAAAGTTTGACTCTTGAGAAGTTCCAATTATATTAGCATATGATGATATTAAAAGAGCCAGAGACAAGATTCTTGACAAAACTCTTTAACCACAAGACAAAGTTGTGAGGAAGTTTATTCAAACTACTATAAGTTTATCTCCGGTAAAAGAAAGCCACCTACATTTTTCAGTTTTAGGAATCGGTTCTGCTATAGGAACTTTGATGAACATTATTTCTGTCTTGGTATGCGCAATGTGTAACAAAACCCTTCGGTGCGGAGAAAACAGCCTGCTTACCATCCGGAAATCTCATTTCATTCCTCAGTAATAGCCGTAAAGTTCTCCGCCTACGCGATGAAGCTTTATTACGCAAGTATCATACTTTATTTTGGCAGTTACGTCGCCAGACGGAGTCTTCGGGAAAACTAAGATATAAAAGAGAGTCCGTCAGATTTATATTGCTCAAGTTTCGTGTCTATCAAATATTTCATAAAGCGCAAAGTTCCTCTTCTGTCATTTGCCAGTTATCGGAAAAAGTTGCTTTCGCCGTTCCTGCAAATTTACTGAATTCGCGTTTTTTGGCTGATTTTTTTTCATTCATTTTTTCAAGCGAAAGAACAAGGCCGTAGACAATCTGCTGCTGCTCTTCCGTCAGTGCTGTATATGTTTTTTCAAGGATTTCATAACTCATGTTTTTCTCCAGAAGCGATTATAGCATAGAATGATGGAAATTCTTTATCTTTTATGAATTATTGCTTTAGCCGCTCGTTGTCTATTTCCCTCTTTTTGAACTAATAAGAAATAATTGTGAGTTCGCCATCTGTGTAAATATTTTCGATATGAAGGCTGATATTTTGTTGACTTGTATTGTATAATATAATTATTCGGTAAATTTAAGTTTTCGGATGCTTATAATTACACTGAAAGCGGAGGTGAACATGAGCTATGAGGCGGTTCTTGAAAAAGTAAAATCTGTTCCAGAAGAATGTCTTGATGAAATTTCTCTGCTTATTGACAGCGTTGTCGCGCAGCACGAAAAAGAAAGCAGAAACTCGGAATTTATATTTGACTCGCTTATTCATCACACTGACCGTGCGGACAATGCCGATGATTATATCAGGAGCTTCCGTGACAATGACAAAAGTCGTTACATATTGACGATTTGATTTGATAAAGCAGTAGCTCTCTCCGTTATTGCGAGAAGCAATGACGGAGGGCGGCAGGATAAAATCAATAGATGTAAACATCGGACATATTTGCTCAACTTCCCAGGCGGACAATGCGTCCGTCCATGACTTTTGAAAGACGGTGGGAGATTGAAAGCACAGTGCGTCCTTTTGCAGCTTTTTTGAGCGCTTCCATCACCAGCTGCTCTGTTGAGCTGTCAAGCCCCGCTGTTATTTCGTCAAGAAGAAGAACCTTCGGATTAGACACGACTGCGCGGGCTATCATCAGGAGCTGCTTCTGCCCCTGCGAGAAGATTGAGTCTGAATATACGGCACCGAGTTTTTCAGGCAAGGACATGACTGTGTCTTTGAGTTCTGCGACTTCAAGCGCGCTCCAGATTTCCTTGTCCGTGAACTCTGGGTTTCCAAGAGTAATCTGGTCGCGGACTGTGATTTTTCTTCCGCCGCAGAGAACCGGGGTCACTTTCTGCTCCACGCAGCATAGTGTTTTTCGTCTTGATAAGCCGTCAAGGTTTATGGGATTTTCTCCGCAGACAAGGACTTCGCCTGAGTCCGGCTCGTACAGCCCCAGAAGAATCTTGAAAAGGGTGCTTTTTCCGGCTCCTGTTCTTCCTGTGAGCGTCACAAACTCGCCTTTCTTTACTTCAAGTGAGAAATCTTTTAGGACCGGCCTCTCTTTGTCGTATCCGAATGAAAGATGCCGGATTTCAATTTCAGCCGTGTGTTTTTCCGGAGCGTCTTCTTGAATATTTTGATTTGAAGCTTTTGTGTTTCCATCAGGCGGCATTTTTCTTTCCTTTTCGTTTAGGAACGCCTGCACACGTTTGAATCCGGCGGCCGCTGACTGAACTGCCTGTATTTCCATTCCGATTGAGGCGAGCGGGGTGAAAATGCTGTTCACATAGGAAATAAGGGCGACGGCGGTTCCTACTGATATGCCGAAGAATGCCTGGAACGCGCCGCCTAGCCCTGAAAGGCTCATCATCACGGCGATAATCGCCGCGCTCACTGTCAGAATTACCGGAGAATATATCGCGTCATAGAAATTTGTTTTTTCAATGGCCAGGAAGCTTTTTTTTACTGCTCTGCTGTATCTTTTTTCCGCGAAGCTTTCCGCATGGAAGACATGCAGGCTCCGTATTATTTTCAGTGTCTCAGGGATTATTCCGCTCGCCTGCGCCAGAGCCTTGCGGTTTTCTGTGTGGGCGGCGAGCATTTTTTTCTGGACACGCAGCGTGAACAATGAAAGGAGCGGCAGCGCTACGGCGAGCAGGATTCCGAGCCCCAGGCTTTTTGTGAAGACAACCGCCAGCATGCTGAGCACGGTTCCAAGGTCGCTGAACATTGATATAATTCCGGATGAGAACATGTCTTCAATTGCGTCAACGTCGTTCACCTGTATTGAGGCTGTCTGGCCGGATTCGTGCTCTGTAAAGTATTCCGCGGGCAGACGCTGGAGCTTTTCCATCATCGCGCTGCGGAGGCTGTGCGTTATGCTTTCCCCCGTGGCGACAATCATGGCCTCGCGGAGCGCGCCTGCAAGCCCGGAGCAGGCCAGGAGGGCGAAATATCCTCCGGCCAGCATGAATGAGACCGCCGCGCCTGAGGCAAGGCTGTCGATTGCGGAGGCAAGAATCAGCGGCGGAAGCACTTCGAGCGCGACCGAAAGAACCACGGAGACAAATGTTATAAGCGTGCGCGCCTTGTGCGACAAGAGCGAGCGCAGAATGATTTTTGAGAGCCTGTTTGTTTTGTTAGAATTCCTGCCGCTTGTCATTCATTTCCTCCGCGGAGCTGGAGCTCATAGAGCGAGGCATAGGTTTTGTTCTTCATCATCTCCGTATGTGTTCCAGACTTTATCGTGCCGTTTTCTATCAGGGCGACCTTGTCCATTTCTGGAAAAAGGGCAAGGCGGTGGGAAATCAGCAGGATGATTCGTTCTTTTTCATATTTTCTTAAGCTTTCAAAAATCTTCTTTTCTGTTTCGGCGTCAACTGCGGAAAACGGATCGTCAAGTATAAGGACCGGGGCCTTTGAGTAAAGCGCGCGGGCGAGGGCAAGGCGCGCCTGCTGTCCGCCTGAAAGCGCGCTGCCTTCTATTCCGGCCTCGGATTCAAGAGTAACTTCGCCGTCTATCTGCACTTCTTCAAGCGTTTTCTGGATTCTTTTCCCGTCCTGTCCGCCGAAAGCAACGTTCTCCTTTACGCTTCCTGTGAAAAGCTCCGGATTGTGCCCTTCGTACGCGAAGATGATTTTTTGCTGGCCTGAGATTTCCCTGCCGCCGTAAGTGATTTTTCCTGTGTGGCGCTCCTCGTTCAAGAAGATTTTTCCGAACGTGCTTTTTCCGGATGCGACTTTTCCTGTGATTCCGATTATTTCGCCGGGCTTCGCCTCAAGATTAAGGTTCTTTAGCTCGAACGCTCCGTCCTCATATTTAAAGCCTGCGTCTTTCATCACTAGCTCTGCAGGCTCTGCGTATTCTGTTCCAATGCCTTGGAGATTTTCTTTTTCATCCGTGAGATAACTCTTGATTCTTTCCCATGAGACTTCGGCCTTTTGGACTGCGTTGAAGAGCTTTGCCGCGTGGGAGCTTTTCTTTGCGAGCTTTGAGAAGCATGAAAGAAAAGACGAGAATGAGGCGATTGACCATAGAGTCCAGCCTGTCCCAAGCACGTTTTTGCCGCCGAGCCAGAGAACCGGAACTACGCCGAGCATGGAAATCACAAGGTAGATTGGCTGCGGGCTGTTCTGCAGAATTCCTGCCGCCACATTCCGGCGCTCATACTCTGAAAGATATTTTTCATAGGACTTCGCGCGGTTTTTGTCTTCGCCATATATTCTGTATGTGAGGGCATGGCCCGCGTTGTCAACAGCCGCGTTGCTGAGCTCTGACATGGCCAGCTTGCTTGCCTGCGAGGACTGGGAGACTTTTTTCTTTAGCGCGGCCGCGGCTATGTATGCTGCCGGAGGAAAAAGAATCACAATAAATGTGAGCTTCCAGTCGATAAAGAAAAGCATCGCAAGATATGAAACCATCACAACGCCTGTGTCGAACAGCTCAGTCGTGAACTTTCTCATTCCCTCGGCGCAGGCGTCCGCGTCCGCGATTGAGCGCGTCATAACGGCTCCGGCATCTTCCTTCTGGATTTCTGAGACCGGCTCGTTCACAATATGGCGGTAGATGCTTTCTTTCATTGAGCGCGAGACATTGTTCGCGAATTTGCGGACAAAGAGACGCTTTAAGGCGCGCGCGCCCTGGACTGCTGAAATCACCGCGGCGTAGACTATGGAAAGCGCAACGATGTCGCATCTTTTGCGGCTTCCCTTGAGAATATCAAAAAGATACTGGGCAAGCTGCCCCTCAAAGAAAGGCCCCGCCGTCATTCCTATGTTGCAGGCAAGCCCGGCTATGGCAGTGAGGGCTAGGAGCTTTTTTTCCCTGATAAAATAGAAAAACAGGGAAGCGCGGTTTTTGTTCTTCATTTGATAAATCCAGGCTAATTATGCTTCCTTTATATATTGAATTCAAGGTTTTGGAAAAATATAATTATGGCGGAGTTTATGCGGAGGCGTGATTATGGAAAGACTTACACTGGAAGAGGCGAAGAAACTTAACGGCACAATGGTGACGGAGGAGCACTTGAAGCTCCACGCGGCGAATGTGGCTGCGTGCATGGGAGCAATGGCAAGGCACTTTGGCGAGGATGAGCAGGGAGTTGAGCACTGGGAGGCCGTCGGCTATCTGCACGATTATGACTATGAGAAATTCCCCGAAGAGCACTTGAAGCATACAGAGGAGCCGCTCCGCGCCGCCGGAGTTCCGGAAGAGGACATAAGGGCGATTTTGAGCCACGGATATTCAATCTGCAACGACATAAAGCCTGAGACAAACATGGAGAAGTCTCTTTTTACAGTGGATGAGCTTAGCGGCATTATCCAGGCTGCGGCGCGCATGCGGCCGAACGGAATTGTTGACATGGACTTGAAAGGCTTTATGAAAAAGTGGAAGAGCAAGAACTTCGCCGCCAAGTGCAACCGTCCGCTTATTCTGCAGGGCTGCGAAATGCTCGGCATGACAATAAACGATGTGGCCGGAATCTGCATTGAAGGCATGAAGGCCCATGCCGCGGAGCTTCATCTTACGCCTGAGACGCTGCACGAATGAGGTTATGAGCGACTAATCAAGTTGTTTTAGCAAAAAAATGAGCGAGAACAACTTGCCGCTATTCAAAGGATATTGTCTATAATAATTTTGTGCGGCAGGACGCGGCGGAGCTGGAACGCAAATTTATAAAATATTGTCTGTTTTCTTTTCTAATTCCTCTTTTCCGCGAAATC
>CAZIFO010000036.1:0-20772 GCA_964538245.1 uncultured Treponema sp. | reverse complement strand
AAAATGCTTCATCCGTCAGATTCTCCAAAGCCACATAAAAAATCATAACGAAAAACAGAAAAGTTGACACGCGCAGTGTTTACCTTGCCTCCAGCAAATCTTCAAAAGATCCTTTCCGTAGTCGCCTCTTCATTCGCGCGGTGTCCGCCTTTTCACTTCACGCGCTCGCTTTCGCAGAACATCGATACGCAAAGAAAAATCCGCATTTTTACTCGCTCATTATGAACTTAGAGCTTTCCAGAAACAAGGAACTTCAAAAATCCGTCGCAGGTCGCGGCAGCCACGCTGGCAATGCCGGTCTTTATGTTCCTGACTGCATTCGCAAATCTGTTCAAAATCAGCGGCTCAAGCGTGATTTCACGTTTCTTGGGCGCGGGCAGGAAGGACGACGCTTCCCGCTACTCTGCGTTCTACATGTGGGCTGGAGTTTTTTCTTCTATTATTTACGGCGTTCTAATCTGGATTTTCCAGAAGCCTGTTTTTGAAATGCTGAGCGCAACAGAGGAAACTTATGATTACTTGCGACGCTACATTTTCTGGACAGTCGTCGCCGGCTCAATGCCCACTGTGATGAACACGGAGCTTGCGCATCTTGCGCGCTCGGAAGGTTATTCGCGCGAGGCGAGCATCGGAGTCGCGGTCGGCGGAATCTTAAACATTGCGCTCGGCCCGCTTCTTATCTTCAATTTTAAGATGGAAATTACAGGCGCGGCGATTTATTCTCTGATTTTTCTTTTTAGAATCAGAAAGACGACTTCAATCACGATAAATCCAAAAATGATTTTTCTCAAGAAGCACATTCCGCAAAACATGATTGCAGCAGGAATTCCAAGCGCAATTATGACGCTGATGAGTACAATCTTGAACAGAACAACTTGATTTCAGGCTACTCAACCGAGACTGTCGTCGGAATGGGGATCGACAAGAAAATCAACTTGGTCGCCTACCAGATTGCGCAAGGAATGAAGCAGGGAACGCTTCCGCTTATCGGTTATAACTTTGCGTCTGGAAACAGAAAGCGGATGAGTGGCGCAATCCGCATGCTGTCTAGTTCTGGCTTTTTCCGCAATGCTGGTTCTGCTTTTTGCCGCAAAGCCTGTCACAGAGCTTTTTATCCGTGACAAAGCGACAGTTTTCTACGGCGCAAAATTCTTGCGCATAATCGCAGTCGTCTGCCCTACAACCGCGCTCAACTTCGGAATCATCACAGTTTTCCAGGCGACCGGAGCAAAAATCCGCCCGCTTGTCCTGTCGTTTTTAAGAAAAAGCACGCTCGACATTCCGCTGATGATTTTGTTCGCGCCGTACGCAAAGAGGATTGGAAAGGAAGAAAAATTTTAACAGACATAAGTTGTGACTACTTTCTTGATAATATTACGAGATTTTTAATGAACCAATGTATTTTTGAATTCTTTCAACTTTTTAAGCGAAAAATTCTTCCAAAGAGCTGGACATCCACCGCCACAGTCATTTAAGAAGTCACAACTTTCACATTCCTTATCTGTCACTAAAGAAAGAGCCTCTGTAATTCTCTTGTAGCTATTTGATAAAGAAAAATTTAGGAATTCAGGATAATTCGAAAAATCTTTTAAAAATTGTCCCATTTTAGTGGAAAAAAACATATTGCAAGGAATCAAATTCATATCTTCATCAAATGTGATTCCTGTTTTTTTCAAAACTTGACAAGGTGCTGCCATTTTTCCTTTCAAGAGCGACAGCTGTTCTTTAGTGAATGTACAAAGCGGCAAACTGTATTCTAGCCACCAATTATTATTTGTTATTGAATTTAATAAATCAACTTTTGATGTAAATGATCCAATCAAATCAAACGGACTGTTGTTTTTTAAATATGAAAAATCTTTTATTTCTGAAAGTTCATTATCTATTTCAAAAGTAAAAGACATTGCCTTTGCACCATTCTTAAAAGCTTCGTTTACACCCAAACAAAAATCTTCGACATTTGATTTTGTTATAATCATTGAGCAAGTAAAATTTGCTCTTAGTAAAGCAAGATTTTTTACAGCTTGCAAATATTTATCAAAACCGTCAACACCACAAGTTTGATAATAATTTTTTTTATCAAATCCTTTTAATGAAACATCAATATATTCTATTCCGCTCTGTATCAACATTTTGCAAAAATTGTAATCATAAAGCAAAAGCCCATTAGTTGCTATGGTTGGAACAAGATTTAAACCTTTTATGTATTTTATCAAATCGAAAAGCTGAGAATATAAAGTTGGCTCGCCTCCAGTTAATACTATATATTTTATTTTGGCTTCCTTGCAAAAGTCTACAATTTTTTTTAGTTTATCAAAATCCATTTTTTTATTTTCAAGATATTTTGTATCTTTAGCATAACAAAATGAACATCGTAGATTGCAAGATCTGTTTAATGTTATGGTGCATTGATTGATTAGATTAGCATTATTTTCGCTTTTCATATTTTTTCCTTTTCGTGATAAGTTAAATTTTTAATCCAAACCAAGAAGATTCTTTATTTTTTGCTACTTTTTCAAAAAGGCCTTGAGCAGCAATTTTTCCACCTTTTTCTCCACCAAAAGTTCCAAAATCAATAACATAATCTGCAATAGCAGTAATAAATCCCAAATTGTGTTCAATAATTAGCATAGTTTCACCATTAGATTGAAGCCTTTGCAATATTTTTTGAAATTTCTGTATGTCAACAGAATTTAATCCCGATGTAGGCTCATCGAGAATGTAAAGATTTCTTTTTGTAGATTTAGAGCCAAGAGCTTTTGCAAGTTTTATTCTCTGCGCTTCACCTCCAGATAAGTTCATAGACATTCGACCTAATGACAAATATCCTAATCCTAATTCAATCATATATTCTAACTTTTCATATATTGGCAAAATATCTGAAAATAGAGAGCTTATTTCTTCCACTGGCGTATCTAAAATTTGGCTGATATTTTTGCCACTGTATTTAACTTGTAAAATCCGCTCTTCAAAACGTTTGCCTTTGCATTCTGGACATAAAATATAAGACTCAGGCAAGTAGTTCAAATCCAATTTTTGCATACCAGTTCCTTGACAACATTCGCAACGTCCTGCATTTACATTTATGCTGAAATTTGAGGCACCAAGCCCCCTATTTTTAGCATCTTGAGTTTTTGCAAAAACATTTCGGATCAAGTCATATATTTCTAAATAAGATGCAACTGTTGAGCGTGGTGTTTTTCCTATTGGATTTTGATTAACTGCATAAACTTTATGAATACTACTATTAATAAAAGATTCACAATATATATTTGATTCTTTTTCGACACATTTCTTTACAACAGAAACAAATGAAGTTTTTCCAGATCCGGAAGCGCCTGTTACACAGGTTATTCCGCCAATAGGAAACTTCGCGGATTGCATCTTTATATTTCTAAACGAAATATTTTTCAATTCAACAAATTCTGAAAAGTTTCTAGGTTCTTTAAACTTAAGCGTAACTTCATAATTATTTGGGGTAGCATTTTCATTAATCAAGTAGCCGCCTTTTGGACCACCTTCTGGCCCAAGTTCAATCACTTTGTCTGACTGTGATATATAAGCGTTATTGTGTTCAATTGCTATAACAGTATTACCAGATGCTACAAGTTTTTTTGTCGCCTCAATTATTTGCTTTATATCACGATAGTGTAAACCTTTACACGGTTCATCCAAGATATATATCAAATCTTTTAGTGGACAGTTTAATTGGCTTGAAATTCTTATTCTCTGTCTTTCACCGCCAGACAAAGATGGAATGCTTCTGCTAGAAGTTAAATATCCCAAATTCAACAAAAGCAAAGTTTCAAGTCGTTTCTCTATGTTTTCTGATAACTGATTCACAAGTTCTTTTTTATCTGATTTTGAATATATTTTTTTTACATCTGAAATAAAATTTTCCATTTTAAAGAATTCAATATTTTCTACTTGATTTATATTTTTCCCGGCAACTGTATATTCTAAAACTTTTGGAAGGAATTTTGTTCCATGACAAACATGACAAGGAACTTCTTCCATATAGCATGAGTACATTGCATTTGAGGGAGAAACATCAATATAGCTAAGCTTTTCTCGAATCATTGAAACTGCGCCCTGTAAAAGTACATAATGCTGTTTGTGCTTTTTTCCAACTTTATAGCTAACCTTATATTTTATTTTTTCAGTTGAATACAAAAGTTCATCGAGTTCTTCTTTTGTCAGCTCTGAGACTTTTTTATTTATATCAATATTGTAATACTGACATAATGCACTAAGACAACTATAGTCCTTGCTATGTTCTGACCCCTTAAAAAAAAGTATTGCACCATCACACAATCTTTTTTCTTTATCAGGAATTAACAATGTCTCAGAAATTACATTTTCTGTTCCAAGTCCATTGCAGTTAGGGCAGAAACTTTTAGGATTATTTGCTGAAAAATAATTTTCGCTTATTTTCCCATTACCATTTATTAATGAAAATAACGCTCTTAAATAATAAGAAATTTCAGTTATAGTTCCTACGGATGAACGAGGATTTACATTGTAGTAGTTTTGTGAAATATTAAAGGCTGGACGTAAATTTTGAATTGAATCGACCTTCGGCTTGTCCATAAGCCTTTGACCGTATAAATTTCCAGATATTCCTTCCAATAAACCTCTTTGACTTTCAGCATATATTGTATCAAATACCAAAGATGATTTTCCGCAACCTGAGCAACCTGTGACACAAGTAAAAGAATTGAGTGGGATTTTCAAATCAATATGTTTTAGATTATTTTCGTAAGCATTTTTTATTATGATGTTTTCCATTTTTAATTCTCAAATCTATATGTCTTTATATTGTAAAATTTTTGAATGTATTATTTCAGATAATCTACAGTTGAATGGATTCAATTGGAACATATTAGAATCTTTTGATTCATTAAAATTTTTCATCATGCAAATAGTACAAAAATCTTTGTCTTTGCATTTCATACATCTAGAAAAATCTTTTCTTTTAATTTCTCTTAGATATTTTATTTTCTCAGAAACGTTCCAAATTTGTGCTAATGACTCTCTGTTCAAATCACCAATTTGATATTCTTGCCAGCCTTCGCATGGAAAAGCCTTCCCATCTAAAGAAATACAAAAATAATATCTGCAAATCGAACATATAGGAGAAGATTCTGTCAGTTTTCTATTTAATTCAGCTTCTGCTTCGATTTGTCTTTTGTAAGATTTATTTTCTGCAAACTGTTTATCTAAAATTCTGGCCACATCTTCAAGTGAAAGTCTATTTGTCAAGTTCTTTTTTGAATGATCATATTGTGCAAAAATCATATAGTCAATATTAACTTGAAGATTATGTTCATTTCCCCATTGGATTACAGAATAAAAGTCATCTTTGTTCTGCTTCATTATTGGACAGACAATCTGCACTGGTATCTGAGAGTCGATTAATTTTAGAACTGCATTTTTTGTTTTTTCCAAGCTGCCTTTTGTTTGTGTTATATAGTCGTGAACATCATGATTCATTGAATAAATTGAAGTTTGAACACTAACAAGAGGATTTCTCTTAATTTCATAAAAAATTTCATCATTAAGCAAAGTCAAGTTACTCAACAGATTTACTGATAAATCATGCTCTCTACAATATTTTAAGAATTTGCAAATATCCTTATGCATAAGAGGTTCTGAACCTGTAAAAGTAACATTCAATATATTCAGTTTTCGTCCTTCTTCAACAATCTTATAAAAAAAATCAGGCTCTATAATTCCTTTTTTCAAATTATGCGGGATATAACAATGAATACAGTGTTCATTGCAAGTTCTTGCGATTTCAATATGAAGAGAACGAAGAAAATTGTCGGATCTTATGAAATTACGAGTTGGCTCAGTTTTTGTATAATTTGCTTGTCCAGTTGCTTTTTTTATAAATTGGTTTGAGTTGCATTCTTCAAAATTTTTTCCACAAGATAAAAATCCTTCATTTACCAAATCATTAAAAAATACTGTTGCGTCATTTCTTATTTCTTTTTTTGAAACACCGATAAATAATTGTGATAGTTGATCTACTACAGAATCGATTGATTGAGGATTTTTTGTTAAAGCGGAAAGAAAAAAAGCACCGCTTTTAGACACATACTTTTCACTTATTTCTTGTTTTTTATCATCCAAAAATCTATAACCGAAAAGCGAATTATCAGTTATATAACCGAAATCATAATAGTTACGAAATAAGCAAGTATCTTTTATTTTATAAAACATATATTTCTATAATTTAAGCCATACATTTAAATTTTAACAATGCATGGCTTTATTGTCTTACGAAGCAGAACCTGAAGAACCGCTGCTACAAGGACGTCCGCAAGGACCGCTTCCGCAAATAGCAGAATTGACAACTTGGACATTAATAGTTGTTGGTTTTTGATATTCCATAAATTTCCCCTTATATTTTAAGAAATATATTCTAATCATACCAGAAAAAAATAATGTGTCAAGTTTAAATTTTCTTTGTGTAATCGCAGCCGCCTGCCCTACAACCGCGCTCAACTTCGGAATCATCACAGTTTTCCAGGCGACCGGAGCAAAAATCCGCCCGCTTGTCCTGTCGTTTTTAAGAAAAGGCACGCTCGACGTTCCGTTGATGATTTTGTTCAACTTGCATTTCGGAATCGGAAGAATCGCCTGGGCGACTCCAATTGCCGATCAGATTGCGCTTTTGATTGCGGTGATTTTGTTCACGCCGTACGCGAAGAGAATTGGGAAGGAAAAAAAATCAGCCGCATAAAAAGGCGGAAAAAAGCTCAAAGTCAGGCTCCCGGAACTCGATTTCATTAGATGAAGCGATTTGAGCTTTTACATAATCTTCGATTTTTGAAAAATCTTCTGTCTTTCGTTTGTTTTCATATGAACTTTTTTCACGCAGAGAAATAAAAACATCCGGCGGAGTCTGGCGCATAGACATGACAAAATGTCCGTATCACGACTTCTGCGCTAAATACGGCTGCCCGGAGCTGTGCGCTCCTTTCTGCGACAGCGATGACATCTGCTACACTGACTTGCATCCAAATCTTTTATGGCACAGGGAAAAGACTCTCGGCAGAGGCGGCGACTGCTGCGATTTCTGCCTGAAAATAAAGGGAAGATAAAGTCAGACGCAATCGCGTATTGTGGGGCGTAGATCCGGGATGATGTTTTGTTCATCATGACGACAGCATTTTTTCCAGCTCTTTCCTCGCTTCTTCCGCTGATGTGAACAAGATTCCCCTTCCGTCGGCATTTTCCCACTCGCTGATATTTTTTTCATAACCATCAATCAGAACGCAGTTCTTGCCAAAGCAGAACTTGGTTTTCTCTTCGCGGAACACAACATTCACTTTCACATCAGGCGAAAGGAACTTGTGCGCCCAGGCAATTTTGTCATCGCCCGCGTTTTCGATTCCGCGCCGAGGCTTTGGGATTCCGGTGAGAATCTGGCAGTTTTCCTTGAACTTCGCGCGAATTTCATTGAAAAGCTTGGCCGCGCCTTTCACAGGCTCCAGTTTCAAGTAAAAATGCGGAATTTTTTTCACTGCTTCCCAGAGGCGGTCGGTCTGTTCGTCTGTCGCGCTGCCCTGGCCAATCGGCTCGATTCCACACAGCTCACGGACTCCGCGTTCAAAGTCGGCAAGAACGCCGTCCATATCAAAAATAAATAAAAATGATGTTAGCCGCGAAGAATCCGCCTGTCATTCACCGTTCCGAAGCCCGCCCGCCGAATCATAACTTTTCAGCAGGCGGACAGAACTTTTTTACTTTACTTTCCCGCTTACGCCGCGTTTACTGTAACAATCTTGCTCACCGTCTGAACCGAAGACTTAAGCTCCGTGTTCGACGAAGAATAGCGCGTCCTCAGCACAATGAAATACTTTCCTGCCTGTGTGAGAGAGTCCGGCAAGAAAAACTCCAGTGTTTTCGGCTTGTTTGTGGAAATTTGAGTCTCAAGAACTTTTAGCCAAGTGCTTTCATCCTCGCTCATCTTTCCTTTTTCATCGCTTGGAGCGAAAAATATTCCGCCGTCATCGCCGGTTATTTTAAGACGGCTTCCGGTGATTCGCGAAGACTTTCCGACAGTAAGGCTGTAATTGCTTGCCTGGTTTGAAAGATTCACAATCGAGTCAATCACAGGCGAACTTGATCCAATCACGACCTTGTCAATCTTTACACAAGCGGCAGCATCGTTCGCCTTTTTAGAAGCCGTATATCCGACGCGGATTTTCCCGATGCTCGCAGCTCCGGGATTCTCGCCTTTTACACCGCCAGAGACAGTAGGATAAATTGTTCCAAGTCCAAGAATGTCAACCGCGCGGCCGGCTTTCAGCTGGCACTCCATCTCGTCGCCCAGGAGCTTTGCCGAATGTTCAATTCCGTAAGGCTCAATGCTCGGGTTCTTAGTCTGGATTGCCGAAATTAAGTTTTCAAGATTAACTGTGTTTCTTGAGACACGTCCGTAGTAGTTTCCTTCTTCTTCAGAAAAAGGATTTGAATGAAGTGTTACGCTGACAGTTGAGTCAGCAGACTTAAAGTTAGCCATAATCTGTAATCTCCTTGCCTTTAATAAGGCGTTTGGCTTTTAATGCAAGACTTTAATTTTCGCGTCCGCAGATCTTGCATTTGACAAAGAGCACAGATTCATATAGAATATTATTCATTAGTTTTGATTCGTTATGAATCTGTGCAAGCCTTTTTTCTATTGGTCGTAGGAAAAGGGCTTATTTTTTTTCAGGCTGTTTTCTGCCCTAGCCTGCCATGGCATTTTTAAGCTCAATTTGCTTTCCTCCTTGCCGTCTCGCGGCTTTTAAAGCCTCTTCCGTAACTTTCGCCCGGAAGAACTTTATGTTCTGTGAATAAAAATTGGCAAAATCGGACTGCTTTTGACTAAGCGCCGAGCAAAGCAGCTTTCTTTCCCTGCCATTTTCCAAAAGATTTTTTTCCGGAGTAACCAGAAGGCTTGTAAGCAAGTCCGCAAGGTTCTCCGATATTCTCCTCATAACAAGGCTTTGCATGCTGCCTTCATCAAAAACAGGAAGGTTTATCCGGCAGATGTTTATCAGCGCCCAGTGTGAAATTTCATGCGCAATCACAAGAAGTGCCGACTTGTTTCCGTTCCTTGCTTCCTGATACACGCTTTCTCTGATTCCAATCTGGTGAACACCTTCTGAATGCTTGTAGAATGCCTGGACGTTCTTTCCATGCTCCCATTCAGAATCGCTTATAATATCAAAATCATATTTTTAGTCCTTCGAGACAATCTTGTCTTCCATTAGCAGCATCGCCGGAAAATCACAGTCTGTGTCCAGTTCAAAGAACGCGCGGAATTTCTTTGCAAGTTCCGTAAAATCAACTGCGAGCATAATCAGCGCAGTTCCAACAATCTCGGCTACATCTTGTGCCATCTACTTTCCTTCCGCAGATTTCTTGAAGCCCTGCAGCAGCTTCTTTACTTTTGCAAGCTGGTCGTCCGTCATCTTTGTCAGATCATGAGCGAACATGACCGCCGTGTCCACATATTCAGGAAAATTTTCCTTTCCGTGAATAGCCGAAAGGTCAACCTCGACCTTTTCCCTTGCGCCGGCAACAATTCTTGCGAATTCTTCCTTCTGCGCCTCTGTCAGATCATACTTTGAAAAAAGCTTCTCCTTTAAATCCTCCTGAACAGCTCTCTTGCCGTTTTCAATAGAAGAAAGATACGCGGCGGAAATTCCAAGTTTTTCCGCCATGTCGCCCAAGTTCTCTCCGTTGCCGTTATCCTTGACACTGTCAATTCTCAGCTTCCGTAAAAACTTTGCAACCTCTGTCATCCTTTAACTCCTTAAAGCCAAATCCTTGGCATTTTCTCCACAGTTGGCGCATTTTTTATTCTTCCCCAACTCTTATGCTTAAAATATACACTTTTGATTAAAATATGTCAACTGTTAAAATAAATAATTTTACATTTTGTGAATAAAATAATCTTTGTTGTACAATTTGAAATTATGCTACCTCTTTTCGTAGCAATCTAGAATCTGATCATTCAGCAAATCCTTTCTGTCTTTCCAGTCCGGCATATATTTTTCAAGATGGGCGGTAAAGTCTTTCCCGTGGTTAAGAATCTTTAAATGGGTAAGTTCATGCAGAATCACATATTCCAAACATTCCAAAGGTTTTTCAACCATTTGTAAGTTAATCCAGATCCGTTTTGCTTTTTGATTGCAAGTTCCCCATCGGGTCAGCATATATTTTGTCCGATAAGAATCGCAGTAAAGTTCAGTTATGGCTTCCCATTTTGGAACAAGACGGCCTAACTGATTGTTTAGGATTCGCCGGAACTGCCCGCGCATAAAACGCTCTCGCTGCTCAACAGTAGAATTTTCTTTCATTTTCAAGATGATTTTATTTCCGTCAATTTTAAAAACCTTTTTTGACGACGGCAGAAATTCAAGGAAGAGCTGCCGTCCCCAGATGTAATAAGTTTCTCCGCTGACATACTGACGGGCTGTCATTCTTGGCTGGTTTTTAAATTTCTCCTGCTGCCTTTTTATCCAGGTTAAATTCAGCCGTACAAAGTTTTCAATGGAGTTCTTGCTCATCAATAGCGGCGCGGAAACAACAACATTTCCCATAGGAGGCTTTACAGACAAATGCATATTCTTGATATTCTTCTTGTTCACAAGAACATCAATTCCGCCTATCGTTATGTTCATCAATATTCCGCCTGCTCTTTTACAAGAATGAATATTTTTTCAACTTCATTCATTTGCGTTTTCTGATCCGCGCCTTTCATAAATTTTTGGACAACTTTGTAAATTCCGTTTTTTATCTGCCGTTCCTTGATAATATCACCCCTGAAATGGTCTTGTTTTGTTTCAAGCACCGCTTTGTACAGAGACAAGGCATATTCTTCATTCTGACCAAAATTGTCATAGAGAGCGCAAAGAGCCGTGCTTTTTTGAAATTCCGCAGGATGCAGATTGCTTTGCTCCGGTTTTTCAATCTGACTTACAAGGTTCTCATATTTTTCAAGCATTTCTTTATATGAAGCAACGCTATTTTTTCTTTCATCTATTAGAGTCTGGAAAAGCTCGGACATTTTCTGATAATACTTTGGATTCACAGGAGACTTTTCTATTATTTTCCTGCGGATATTATTTTCAATCGTTTCTGCAACATTCTGCTGCGCTGCAATTTGATTTTTGGAAGAATTTGAAACTCCGCTTTGTAAATTCTCCTCCTGCTTTTTCTGAATATAAGCGAGAAGCGTAAAGTTTTTCATATCTCCAAGAGATTCTGAATCAGAGGCGGAAATATAATTGTCTATAAGATGGCGCATTGCGCTGTCATATTGCTTAAGGTCAATAAAATCTCCACTCGAAAGGCCGATTTCTTTTTTTAGCTCGACATAATCTGCCACAAGCCGGTTGTATTTTTCCTGCTGATTCTTTGAATAGCCTACATCATCAAAAGCTGGCTTTATGTCAGCATAGGCGCGGATAAGGCTAGAAACAAGTTTGTACATTTTGCTTCTTAGCCTGGCATACTCGCTGTCATTTTCATTTTCGGCCTTTTCGCTTTCTCCGCAGAAAAAATGCCTAAAAGCATTCTGGTCACGCGGATATTCTACATCGTCAGTTAAAGTTTCAAGTTCCTGCAAAATGCACTCGAATCGTTTTCTCCCCTCCGCCAGCCTGTCTTTCAAAAGTCCGGAAACATCCTCTTCATCAAAGCCACTGAACGCATTTCCTGTATAAGAATTAACTGCGTCTTTCAGATCGCTGAACAGCTCCTTGTAATCAACAACATAGCCAAATTCCTTGTCATCACCGTCAAGACGGTTTACACGGCATATTGCCTGAAAAAGCCCATGGTCGCGCATCGGCTTGTCTATATATAGATATGTGCAAGGCGGAGCGTCAAAACCTGTAAGAAGTTTGTCCACAACAATCAAAAGCTTCATATTCGCAGGCTCTTCAACAAACATTGTTTTTACATGCTTTTCAAAACTTTCAACTTTCTTGTAGAAGTCTTCGTCCTCAACAGAAATGTCTGGATCAAGCTTGAGCATTTTCAAATATGCCTTCTGCTTTTTCCAGTTTTCAGAATCTTCCGCTGTGCTTGAAAAATCAGTGCGCAGCTCTCCTTTGCTCGGCTTGTAAGATGAAACTATCGCGCAGTCCTTGAAATTTTTTTCCTGAAAAATTTCATAATAACGGCAGGCTTCGGCAATGCTTCCAGCAACGAGAAGGGCATTTCCGCGTCCGTCGCAAAGACGGGGCTTTGTTTCAAAGTCAAATATAATATCAAGCGCAATTTTTTCAAGCCGCTCCCTTGAGCTGTAAAGCTTTTGCAATGTGGCCCATTTTTCTTTTAAGGCTGTCCTTGCCTTTGGCATAAGTCCTTTTGTCTTCGCTTCAAACCAAGCGTCAATTTTTTCCTTGCTTGTCACTTCCTGCGGAATGTTGCGCGCCTCGTAACGCAAATCAAGGACAACTCCGTCTTTTACCGCCTGGTCAAATTTATATGTGTGGATAACCCCGCCGAACAAGGTCGCTGTAGTTTTTTTGTCTTTGTCAACTTTTAGGAGCGGAGTTCCAGTAAAGCCAATGAACACAGAATCCGGCAAGATTGACTTCATTGCAATGTGGAGCTTGCCGGAATTAGTTCTGTGGCACTCATCAACAAAAACAAAAACCTTGTCCTTTACACAAAAGCCGTCAGGAATCGTCTTTTTAAGCTCATTAACATACTTTACATAGTCAAGGTCGCTAACTTCGCCAGTCCTGCGGCCGAATTTGTGGATAAGCGAGCACATAAGCCGTGAATTGTAGCTATTTAAAAGGCTCAAAAGATCGTTGCTGCTTTTTGAGCGTTCTATATGCAAGTCAACGCCGATAAATATTTTTTCTATCTGGTCGTCAAGCTCTTCACGATCAGTGATGACAAGAACTCTGGATCTGTTTATGTTTTCCAGAATCCATTTCGCAAGCCAGACCATTGTGAGCGATTTTCCAGAGCCTTGCGTGTGCCATATGATTCCTCCTTGATTCCGCGAGAGCCTTTTCTGGCAGCGTTTGACCGCATAGAACTGATTGTAACGGCAGATTTTTTTTATGCCAGAGTCAAAGATGATAAAGTTGTGAATTATATCTAAAAGTCTTTCTTTTTGAAAAATTCTAACAAGTTCTTTTTCCAGCAGATTTGGCTCTTCGGTGCACATTTTTTCAATTTCCTTGTCCAAATCATCTTTGTCCTGCAGCTGGTCCTGGAAGCTGTCCTGCTTCCATTCAAGATAAAATTTTTCAAGCGTGCCGCTTGTTCCGTAGCGAAGCCCCTCGCTGTCGTTCGCCGCCGCGCAAAGCTGAACCGTGGAGAAAAAACGCTGGATAAACTGGTCGCGCTGGTTCGTCACATTCTGCCGTATTCCGTCCGAAACGCTGACTGTGCTCTTTTTTGGTTCAAGAACCGCAACCGCGATTCCGTTTATGTAAAGCACAATATCGGGGCGTTTTTCCACATTGCCGTTTACGGTGACTTCCTCCGCAATGCAAAAATTGTTTTTTAAGGGTTCTTCCCAATTTATAAGATAGACAGTTTTTGGCCTCTCGCCCTGATGCTCGGGAAGCTTAAGCCCGTATTTTAAAACTCTGTAGACTTCCTTGTTCGTGTGATACGGCGACTGCGAGAAATCAGAAATAACTTTGTTGAATTCGGCCACAAGAACTTCCGCAAAACCATTTGAATAGCCAGAATCATCAGTCAAGAACTTTTTCAAGTCGCCCAAGGCGGACATTGAAGTTCGATTCCTCAGAAAGATTTCCAAGATATGAATATTTAAGTTTCTTATGAAAAAATGCCACAATTCGGTTCTGAGTTTTGCGTTCCGGTTTCAAGGATTTTGCCATTTTGTATTCTCCCTATAATCTATAATCTCCCAATAACCAGATTTGGCTGAGCCGACACGTTTGATAATTCCTTTTTCAATAAAACCTGCTCGGAAAAAATGTGTTTGCAATATCAGGATTGTGCGGCAAAGAACGATGTTTCTGCATTAAAAACTGCCTCGCGCTTCCTGTCCTATAGTGATACTCGCCCTTGCAGTTCACAGGACAAGGATTTTCTTCAACAGTGAATTTGATAACATCAAGTCCGTTCTCGTTAAGCAAGTCCACATCAACAATCAAGCCGAGAGCGTCACGCACTTTATTCGGAATGTCTTCCATCAATTTCTTGGAATCCGCAACTCCGCACACAGTCCCATCATCACGATTGCCGATATAAAATGTTCTCCTCTGCGCATTTGCGAAGCCGCGAATCGATTTGAGATATTCATCACTCCAGCTTTCCTTGTATTCGATTAATCGGGATTCGGACATTGTGACAACCTCGTTACTTTAATTTTTTTCTAATTTCTATAACATTTTCATTAGAAGAATCTGCCATATCAATAATGCTTCTGTAAAATCTGGCAACATCATTATCTAAAAGAATATAATTAATCTGACTATTATTGCAGGCTATTTCACAAAGCCAAGTTGCTTCTGAATCATTCCAATACTCAATTTTACGCAATTCTGAAATAATAGTGTGAGTAGTTTTAAAACTTCCACTTTCTTCTAAACTTAATATTAAAGATTTCTTCTTTTTCTGCTCATCTGTGAAATTAGTTTCATCTTCTTCATATTCTTTTTTATTAACATAGTGAATATTTTCAAGAAGTTCATTGTAATATGTTCTGTCAATAATTGCTTTTACAAGCTTATCTAAATCAGAACCATCTGTGTAATCTGCAGAAGCAAAATATTTTATTCTATTGTCATGCATCATTTTATATACTTTTTCTTTCTTTTTTGTATTTGGATTATAGACACCAATAGAATGACCACCATTTACATTCACTAATTTCATACAAGGAATATCTGTATCACTGTCACCAATATAAATTATATTTCTGAATGGAATTCGGATATTCTCCGGAGCAAAATAGTCATTAATTCCAGAATCATTAACATCAAGAGTTCCTTTCTCTATCCGAAAGAGAAATTGTGTCTTGTTTGTATAATTAACAACTTGGGCTGGCCACGCAGCGACATTTTTTTCGTTATAATAAAATGAACTTGCATAAATTTTTTCAAAAGCTTTAGAGACTTTAGTTCCCTCTATCATTTCTTTTAAGCCTGATGAAATTATATAGTGTTCGAGAATAACACCTTTTTGTTTTGCATACATTCGTATCCGTTCAAACCAATCCTCTACTCCTGGAAAAAGTTGAATCTTTGAGCCATATTCTATTAATTTGTCTTTTGTAAAAAGGACTTTTCCTTCAGATTCATGAAGCATTGTGTACATATAAGCAAGATTCTGATCCATATCATTATTCTCTGCCAAACCATTTGATTTTTCCCAAAATGAAGAAACATCATAGCCAACAGATTGTATGAAACCTTGAGCCTGCATATCATCTGGTGTAAGTGTTTTATCAAAATCATAACAAATAGCAACAACAGGTTTATCTTCTTTTAGTTTTCTTATATATTCTTTTGCCATACTATAATCCTCCATACTTATTTAGCTTGTAAAAAATATATCTTACCTCAACCTAATTTTCCCTGTTAAAAGCTGCTGCATCATGGCGGTTTTTAGGTCGCGGTATTTTTCTAGCTTGGTGTTCAAGGTTTCTATTTCCCTGTCCATGCTGGAAAGGACGTTTGCAATGGCGATTTGCTCGGATTTTGAGGGAATAAGAACTTTTGCATTTTGAATCGCAGAGCGAGAAATTGCAGACACTTTTGTTCCTGTCATAAACGGCAGCAACTGATTATGAAAAATATCGGCATTCATAAAATACCCCAGCCACTTTGGAGCAAAATCATCTGTAATCTTTCTGCACAAAATAGTATGCAGTCCTGAAACAATTTTCTTATCGCCAAGATTGTAAATTTCCACAACCTTTCCAACCGTTTCATCTTCCGCTGTGTCCGCAATTATAATATCACCTTCTTTGATTCCATATTTTGAATATTTAACTTTGACATTTCCATTGATATATGGAATTTCATCTTTGGAGCAGTCCAAGATATTTTGATACTTTATGAGAACATCTCCATAATGAACATTTTGATAAGTTCCTTTTATATAATTTAATTCATTTCTTGTGAAAGTATTGTTAGGTTTAAAATCAAAAATCTGAGAAAGAGTCTTAACTTCCCAGTCATCAGGAATCTCGCCGAGCTCGGTTTGTTTGAACTTGGTTGCAGTGGCAAAGCCGGGCAGACGTTTTTTGCCGGTGAGAAGATTTTGCGCTGCGCCTTGCTTGATGTCTTTTTTCTTTTGAATTAGTTTTTCTATGGTGCTTATGACGGCATCTACATCAGAAAGGGCTTTTGCGATTCTGTGCTGCTCGGCAAGCGGAGGAAAAGGAAAAGTAATAGTTGAAAGTTTTTTTGCACTTATTTCCGCAAAAGTCGAACCACTTGCTCTTGCCAGCATCTCTTTTTTTATAAAAGGAATAACATAGTACAAAAATTCATTGTAACAATTTTCTTTTGCTATCAAAGATTGAAATCCCTGATTTGTACAAGCTACATTTTTAAGAATTGCGGTGATTCCAATGCTTGCACGAGTTGTTAATAATATAGTTCCTTTTGGCAACAATCTTGCAGAACTTCCTTGCAATCCTGTTTTTGTTATTGTTCGGAGACTTTTTGAAACATATTTCTTCGAATCATTTAATTCAGCTGGGGTAAACCATTGAATTTCACCATTCCAATAGTTAGATACTGATGTTGAAGGAGTGCCACCACCTACAATTGTTGCAACATCTCCGATAGTAACTATTTTCCAATCCTCAGGAATCAATCCAACTTCCGTCTGCTTCATTTTTTTCTTTCACCTTTCAATTTTCATAGGGGGCTGAGCAATTTTTTATAGTTCATTTTCTACAAAGAGCAAAAAGGGCTGGATTCCTTGTTTAAAAACATCACAAAAAGTATCTTTCTTGCTTGCGATTGTGTGCATGTCAGGATTTAGCCAGAAGATAAAATTCATCAGCAAATCATGTTTTTGCTCAAGGTCTTTCCAATGGGCAATGCGTTCGTGATGGGCAATTCTGTTCCGCAAATAGCGGATTTCGGCGAGATTTTTTGAACGGCAGAAGAATTCTTCTGATTCGCAGGACACTTGTGCAGGCATTTTTTTATTATCGCATATTGAAAACTTTGATTATTATATTTTCGCCCCATAAGCGCTACCCAAAATCCAAGCGTCAATTCAGCGACAAGCCTTCCATGAGAATATTTTTTGCCGTTGCGCTTTATCTTCAAGTTTGCATCAGAAATCATAGATAATTCTGTACTTAAAAGAGGGATAACATTGTTCCAGTCTGCATTATTAAAAAAGTCAACCAGTGCATTGTCCATGGAGTTTCTAAGAGTTACCTCAAAAATATTAATAAGCGGATAAAAAGACTTGCACAGTTCAATGTTGTAAATATAGCGGGCAATTGCAGTTTTCTCATCTGCGCCATCAGCTTTATAAACAGCAAGTCTTTCGTCCGATATTGATTTTTTTAGACTTCTATAGGTTTTAATATCCATAAATCCGCCTTGACTTTTCAACTATTCTACCATATATTTAACCTGTAAGCTACGTTATCCTTTCTCCTGCTTTGCAGTGCTAGGGACCGTGGCAGTCTTTTCTTAACGCACTTCCCAATCCTCAGGAATCAATATAACTTACACCTGCTTCATTTTTTGTGCTTCTACAACTTAAATCCCATTGCTTCAAGATGTGCGGCAACCTGCTTTTCTTCCTCGGCAAGCTTCGCTGTCAAGTCACCCAGCGTGTCTTCGTAGCGTTCGCAAAGTTCGGAAAGCCGCTTTGTAAAACGGTTCGCAACCGCAACAAAAAGGTTTTCTATTCCGTCTTCTATTGTCTTGTACCATTTGCGGTTCAAAAGAAGGTCAAGAATCTCGCCGTCGGTGAACATGCTGTAGCGGCTTCGGCAGGCGGCATCAAGGTTGCTATTAAGAAGCGCAATCTTTTTTTTCTGCGCTTTAAGAGAAAGCTCAAGGCCCAGGAACTTTGAAAGAACAGTGTATTCATCTTTTTCGGTTTCAGTTTTCTTTGCCTTTTCAATCGTCTTTGCACGCGCGGCGGCTTTCTTTGAGTCAATCTTCTCGTCGTCAAGCAAATACTCGCTTAAAAAGCCTTCGTCGCCGGAATTTTCCTCTGTGAATTCCTCAAGCTCGCTTTCCATTGCCGCAAGCTTTTCGTCCTCGCTTTCAATTTTCTTCTGCTCTTTTTCAAAAAACGCGTCCAGCACAACCTGCTTTGGAATAAGACGGCCTTCCCAGCCGACAATTCTTGCTTTCTTTTGAGCAAAATCTTTTCTTGCCTTTTTAGTTTCTTTCGGCTCTTCTGTTATGTTGTCGGTAAGGCGGGCGACTCCGTAGCCGAGCGGATCCTGGATTATCAGAAGAACATCGTCGTTCATTGTTTCGTTCCAATAGGCAAGAAGAACCTGATAGACATCGTACTTATCCAAAAGTTCCACCGGCTTGAACTTTGCGATTATTTCTTCTGAAAGCTCATTGATGATTTTCTTGTTTGAGTCCGTGGACTTTAGTTTTTTCAAAATCGGATCTGCAAAAGACTTCCATTCTTCAAACGCGTTTTTCACTTTTTTGTTGTACGCAAAAAACTCGTCGCTTTCTAGAATTGCCTTGTGCGCATCATCCTTGCTGACCAAAAGCTCATAGAATCCTTTTGAATTTTCTTTGAAAAGCCTGCTTTTAAGTTTTGAAAAAACTTTCCAGAAATTTGTAATATTGTCTATGTCTTCCTTTGGAATTCCGCCGTAAAGATGCGCCTCAATGCTCTGTTCGTCCGGCTTTTCGAGCGAGTCTATGTAGCGCGGAATGTTCAGGTTGTACGCGTTCTTTTCAATTATTTCTGAAAAAGGAACAAAGCGGCTGAATCCGGTGATTTCTGTCATCGAATTGAAGATTGTGACGATTTTGTAAATATCCTGCTCACGGAGCCGGTTTTTGTCGCCGTCTTTCACAAAGCCGCGGCTTGCGTCAATCATAAAAATACCGGAGCGATTTGCAGCGTTTTCCTTATCCAGCACTATGATGCAGGCAGGAATTCCTGTTCCGTAGAAAAGATTTGCAGGAAGGCCGATTATTCCTTTTATAAGATGCCGGTCGATAATATTCTTGCGGATTGACTCTTCTGCGTTTCCGCGAAACAAAACTCCGTGCGGAAGAATAACTGCCGCCTTGCCGGTGTTGTTTTTCATTGACTTTATAATGTGCAAAAGCCATGCGTAGTCGCCGTTCTTTTCCGGAGGCATTTCGTCGTAGCCGTCAAACCGTCCGTATTCTTTTAGCCCGTCTTTCCAGTTTTTCATGCTGAACGGCGGATTTGCAACAATGTAGTCAAATTTCCGAAGCTTTGTGTCGTCATTGTCATCTTTGTACCACGGTTCAGAAAAAGTGTTTCCTGAATGGATTTCGCCGGACGGAATGTTGTGCAGCACAAGATTCATCTTTGCAAGTCCTGCCGTGGAAATGTCTTTTTCCTGCCCGTAAATCGCTAGCGGAAACGGAGCCTCGTTCGCGGCCCTGATTAAAAGCGAGCCAGAGCCGCAAGCTGGATCGTAGATTGTGGCGTTTCTGTCCTTGCAGTTTGAAATGTCAATAACTTTTGCAAGAATGCGGCTTACTTCGGCAGGCGTGTAGAACTGCCCTTTGCTTTTTCCGCTTGCGCTTGCAAAGTTCCGCATAAGATATTCATAAGCATCTCCAATAAGGTCGTCATCTTCCGCCTTGTTGTTCTTAAAGTCAAGCTCCGGCTTTTGAAAAATTGCAATAAGCCCTGAGAGCTTGTCAACCATTTCGTCGCCTTTTCCGATTTTCGCCTCATCATTAAAATGCGCGTTGTCGATTATTCCAGTAAGATTGTTTGCCTCCGCAAGTTTTGCGATAAGCTTGTCAATTTCCTCACCAATGTTTTTATTGCCTTTTAGCGCAACAAGGTCTTCAAAACTTGCTCCTTTTGGGATTGCGATTGCGCCATAAGGAGCATCTTTGTATTTATCTGAAACGTATTTTACAAAAAGAAGCGTAAGAATATAGTCTTTATACTGCGAGGCATCCATTCCGCCGCGAAGCTTGTCGCAGCTTGCCCAAAGAGAACTGTAAAGCTGAGATTTTTTTACCGCCATGACATTTATATTATATCATAAAGGTTAAGAATTTTTCATTGCGGAATATGTGTTCTCATGGGCATATCGCCATAGATAAGCATGGCAAGCCACCACAGCCCCCTATGGCGGTTCACCATAGGCTCGCATGGCGGTCTGCCACAGAGAAGCATGGCAGGTTCCATACTTCAGGCTCTGCATCCCAGCCCGCCGAAAAATTGCTACACTAGCCTTATGCAGACTGAATCATAAATTCTAATTTCATCTCCTATGCCACGGAATTCTGTTATAATATCATTGGAAAAAAAACTTTGAGTTGCTTCCTGTGTCGCCGCTAGCGGTTTCGCAGTCGTTGACACTACTCCGCCAGCTCCACGCGCACCTTGTGGTCGTACCACACGCCTTTCTTGCCTAGAATTGCGACGCTGAACTCCTCGCCGAGCGCGTTAACAGGAACATCGAATCCGTTGACTTCCTCGGAGTATCCGTCTGAATATGTAACTTTGTCTTTTGTGGGATTGATTATGTTTTTTGCGTCAGATTTTGCGCTGGAAGCAAGCCCGGCGTAGAGATTCACGATTCCGTCTCCTGCC
>CAZIFO010000035.1:0-21253 GCA_964538245.1 uncultured Treponema sp. | reverse complement strand
TTAATATAAATTAAATTTTGGGTGTTTTAGGACTGCACTAATATTGACTTTTTCACTCATATATTTTTTTTAGCAGAACCTGCCAGTCTTTTTGCCGTGTCCTGTTCCGTTTCCACTTGTAATACCCTGTTTCGCTGACCGCAAGAACTTTGCAAAGTTTTTTAACTGAATATTCATTTTCTACTTTTCTTTCAAAACTCTGCTGTTTCAACTCGAAAATATATCCAAACTTGCTGCAAGACTTTATTTCCTGCGGTCTTTTACGAAAAAACTCATCGCGTCCTTGAGGATTTCATTCGCTTCCCTGAGTTCTGCGATTTCTTTCATCAGCTGTTTTTCCCGTTCCGTAGGCGGTTCTGTGTTTTCTGCCGGTTTTGCTTTTCTCATCGAAGTCCTCCGTTTCCGCCAGCCAGACAATGTGTTATAAAAAACTCCAAGCTGTTCAGCCGCCTTCTTTACCCCAATTTCATCAGACAATAAAACTGCCTGCTCTCTGAATTCTTTTGTGTACTGTGTCATATTTCACCTTCTTTATCGGTGTTTTTTCCACTGCACTTTTATGATAACCGTTCATTTATAATCTTGCAGCACAGAGCCATGTCCAGGTTTCTTTTGATGCGCCTGAATATTCTGGTGATATTGACGCTCTTGGTGTATTACGTATTCTTGAGGCAGTTCGCATCTGTGATCTTACAAAAAAGACAAAGATCTATCAGGCTTCAACTTCTGAGCTTTTTGGAAAAGTGGAAGAAGTTCCTCAGAATGAGAAAACACCGTTTCATCCATACAGCCCTTACGCTATAGCAAAGCAGTATGGCTTTTGGACTATGAAGGAATACCGCGAGGCTTACGGTATGTTCTGCGTAAATGGAATCCTATTCAACCACGAAAGCGAACGGCGCGGAACTGATTTTGTAACACGGAAAATAACGCTTGCAGCAGGGAGAATCGCAGAGGGCTTGCAAGATTATCTTGAGCTTGGAAATCTTGATTCAAAACGTGACTGGGGATATGCAAAAGACTATGTTGAGTGCATGTGGCTTATTATGCAGCAAAAAGAACCTGATGACTTTGTAATCGCTACAGGTGAGCAGCATACAGTACGCGATTTTACACAGAAGGCTTTTGAAGCAAACGGAATAAAACTTCGCTGGGAAGGTGCTGGAATAGAAGAGAAGGGCTATGATGAAAAGACTGGAAAAATGCTTGTCTGTGTGAACAAAGCTTGGTACCGACCGACTGATGTTAATAACCTTTGGGGCGATCCTACAAAAGCAAAAAACGTGCTTGGATGGAATCCTCAGAAAACGACCTATGCAGAACTCGTAAAGATTATGGCAGAGCATGACAGAGAACTTGCTAAAAGGGAAAATGTAAATAAGATTATT
Organism: uncultured Treponema sp.; assembly: GCA_964538245.1. Classification (GTDB taxonomy): domain Bacteria; phylum Spirochaetota; class Spirochaetia; order Treponematales; family Treponemataceae; genus Treponema_D. The sequence continues at coordinate 19,865 of CAZIFO010000035.1, read as the reverse complement.
TGATATGTATATATGTGCTTCAAAAATAAAAAATTATTTTCCCCTTGACGGCAGATAGCTTTTTTAATTATTTCTTTATTGATATAAGTGTTCGTTGAACCAGCTAATAATTTATAAAATGCAAAACAAATGACAATAACAATAACTGTCGACTAAAGGGGTGTTGAAACTCGGCTTGCAAAGGGCTTTCTTGAAGCCGACTACACAATGAAAATCGCGGATAAGGGCAAGAGCGTGAGTTATTAAACTGGGAAACCACCGGCTATGCCGGTGCGTGCGACTAGAAGAGTTAGACAGTAACAGTAGTGGAATAAGAAGCATAGAATGACTCAGATGTAAACCACAAAAGTTTACAAAAGAGACAGACTATGCAAGATAAAAACAGTCTAAGTCATAAGAAATGGGAATGCAAGTATCATATAGTATGGATACTGAAGTACAGAGGAAAAAAAACTTTACGGAGAAATAAGAGGATATTTAGGGAGCGATATGCTATAGGTGCGAGGTTCTTGAAAGAAAAGAACGCGATATACATAGCGAGGACGGACAAAAAACTTCATGGGCGAGAATTTCTGGGCGAGTGAATATTATGTCTCGATCTGTCGAGACGAACAGACTGTGCGGGAATATATCAAGCACCAAGAGGACGAGGACAGACAACTCGATTTGTTTGAGCAAATGAAATAAACTGCTTTGAGCGGTTCACATTACAAGCCACCGGCTTTGGCGGTGGTGTATGATTTTCGGCGAGCAGAACCGCGGGAATGTCTACAACCTCCTGCGCCAGATTGCCAGCGGCCATTTCCCGATGGTTGGAAAGGGCACGAACAAAAAGAGCATGAACTACGTCGAGAACGTGGCGGCCTTTCTCCAGTTCTGCGCGGAGAACGATGAAAAACTTCCGTGCTTCGATGAAGGATTTGACGGCACAACATACGGCAGGCTCCATCTTTTCAACTACTGTGACGAGCCTGCCTACGACATGAACCATCTTGTGCTCGATGTCTACAGGCATCTTGGAAAGCCGAAGAAACGGCTCTTCCATTTTCCTTTTTGGCTTGCGTACCTGGGCGGAAAGTGCTTCGACCTCGCGGCGTTTATCCTGCACAGAAAGTTCACGGTAAACTCAATCCGCGTCAGGAAGTTCACGCAGAACACGTACTTCAAAAGCTCGCGCGTGCCCGAAACTGGCTTCAAGGCTCCGGTCAAGCTTGAGGAGGGCTTGCGCCGCACGATTGACTATGAGTTTGTGAAGAAGACGCAGGGACATGTGTTTCTCTGTGAGTAACGATTGCAAAAGACTTTGACAACAGAAAGTTGCCGGAGCCTTTTTTTATTTTTATTAAGCCTGGAATAAAAACTTGACTTTCAGTCTTTCTGTTTGTATAGTTGTTTTAGGAGTTCACCTATGCCGTATGCAGTTTTGGAAAAAGAAATAAAATCTCTTCCGCTTTCTTTGCAGCAAGACATTGAATCTTATGCACTTTCAGTTATTGAAAAATATAAAAATGATTCTCATGTTTTTCAAAAACGAAAAAACATATCTGACATTCTTGATAAACTAACAGGAATTATTTCCGGTTCCTCGAAAGTTTCAATCGAAGAAATCCGCTCTGAGCGCCTGGCTGAAAAATACGGAGTTTAAGTGACTGTATTTTTGGACACAAATTTAATTTTAGATATTCTGCTCAAAAATGAAGATTTGTATGAAGAAAGCAAAAATGTTTTGCTCCTGCAGGAATCGAATAATATAGATTTTTTCATTTCTGCATCTTCTGTAACTGATATTTATTACGTATTGAATAAAAGATTGAAAAATCCTGTGGCAACAAGGCAGTATATCCTTGACTTGCTTGATGTTGTTTCCATTGCAGGCGTTGACGAGGCCTGCATAAGAAATGCTCTTGATTCGTCCTGGAAAGATTTTGAGGATTCTGTTCAGCATGAAATTTCTTTGCAAATACAAGCGGATTATATTGTAACAAGAAATCTTTCAGATTTTTCTTCATCTTTTGTCCCTATAATTTCTCCAGGTGATTTTATAAAACATTTTCACACAAAATAACCGGTAAATTCCAATGATTCACAGTTTCTCAAATTCCCAAGCGGAACGCCTTTAGCGTGCTCCGCATTTTTTGTTGCTTCCAACTGATTTAGCTCGTGGCACATTTTGAATTCTATAAAAACTTGGAGATGATTATTGTTGATGACTGTTCGCCGGACGGCTGGGCAGAAGCGAACGTTGTTCATGAAGAAAAATAGACTTTTTCTCTCCTTGTCCAAGAATCTTCTGCGTTATTTTAAAGCTCCTGCGGTTGCAAACTGAATTGCAAATTGCCGGAGCTTTTTCGTTTTAAAATTCCCTGTAGTTTTCATCGAACCTTTCTTCAAGCCATTCTGAAATATCTTCTGTCGTTTTTGCAAGTTTTTGCGCGCGTTTTTTCCCTGTGATTGAACATTCCCAGACAATTCCGACTCTGAATCCGTTTTCAAGATATTTTCTTGTGATTTCCTTGTCGCGCTCAGCGTTCCGTTCAATTTTTTTCTTCCAATATTCTGTGTTTGTCTTCGGCAGGCGGAAGAGGGAGCAGTTCTTGTGTCCGTGCCAAAAGCAGCCGTTTATGAAAATCACGGCGTTGTAATGCGGAAGAACTATGTCGGGCGTTCCTAGAAATCTTCTGTCGTTTTTTCGGAACCGGAATCCGGCTTTAAAAAGCGCGCTCCGCAGAAAAATCTCAGGCTTTGTGTCCTTGCTGTGGATTTTCGACATGTTCAAGCTTCGCTGTTCCTGTGTTAAAGTGTCCATTTTCTCTTTTTTCTTCTATTAATTAGATTGAAAATCAGTTTATCCTTGCAATTATATCTGATATAATCAAGATTATGAATACTTGTGAAATTAAGATTACAGCTGAAAACGGCGCGAAGATTCCAAGCTACCAGACTTTAGGAGCTGCCGGCGCGGATGTTTCAGCCTTTATAAAAGAAGATATTGTCTTAAAAACTGGCGAGCGGACTTTTGTTCCGACTGGAATTAAAATTGCGATTCCAGAAGGCTTTGAAGTCCAGGTGCGTCCGCGCTCAGGTCTAGCGGCGAAAAACGGCGTAACCGTCTTGAACACGCCGGGAACAATTGACAGCGACTACCGCGGTGAAATCAAAGTGATTTTAATAAATCTTGGAAAAGAAGATTTTGTGATTAAGAACGGCGAGCGTATTGCCCAGCTTGTTGTCGCGCCTGTTACGCGCGGACTTTTTGTAAAAGTTGACTCTTTGGACAAAACTGAGCGCGGAGAAAAAGGATTCGGCTCGACTGGAAAATAAAAATTTAAATCGCTAGATAATTAAAAATGGCTTTGCTAGACAAAATCAAAAAAGTAAAATCTTCTCTCCGCTCAAAAATTGCGTCCAGCAGTGCGAACAAAGCTTTCCGTAAATGCAAGACGTTTTTCAAGCGGTATCATCATATATGGAAATGGAGCGGGGCGAGAAAAGTTCTTTTTGATTTTCTTTCTTTCGCATGGAAAAAGATTTCTTCCTTTAATCTGCTTAACTCTTCAAGCCATGCTCTTGCCCGGCTTTTTAGAAAGCTCGGCTGGAAAAAATTGGCTGGCCGCGTCTATTATTCAATGCAGGAAAAATCTGGAATCAACCGGCACGTCCTTGTGCGATATTTGATGAAGGAGCTTTTTCTGTATTTTTTTGTCGCGTTCTTGTTCTTTTTCATGGTCTTTTTCGTGAACCAGATTCTTCTTGTCGCGGAAAACATCTTAAAAAAACGCGTTCCTGTAATGGACGTAATGCGGCTGATTACTTATTCGCTTCCGATGGTGATTGCACAGTCCGCGCCATTTGCGACTTTGGTCGGCTTTTTGATGTGCCTGGGGCGGCTTGCCTCTGACAACGAAGTCCTGATTTTGCGCGCGTCGGGGCAGGGCTACGCTCTGATTCTTGTTCCTGTCCTTGTTGTCGGGCTTTTAATTTCTATCGCCTCGTTTTTTGTGAACGATTATCTTCTTCCTCTTGGAACTTTGAACTACAACAAGCTTTACCGCTCAATATTGACTTCAAATCCGGCTGTCGAGCTTGAGTCAAATTCTATAAAACGCACAAACGACAAGACGCTTGTAATAGGGCAGGTTTCGGGCGAAAACGTGAGCGACATGATTTTTTTTGACACTGACACAGACGGCAACCAGCGGATTATTGTCGCAGACAGCTCAAAAGTTCAGAAAACGACAGAGCCCGGCGTTCTTATGAATCTTCTTATGAGCGATGCTTCTGTCTTGGTTTTTGATTCCAGCAAGAAAAATGACTACGACGTAATGATTTCAAAGAACATGGAGCTTAACATCTTCGAGTCGGCCTTTTTTCAAAATGACCGCGGAGTTTCTCCGCGCGAGATGACTTCCTATGACCTTGCGAAGCAAATTGAAACTCTAAAAAAGCGAGATGATATTACGGAGAAAATAATGAACCGCTACCGGCTTGAGATGGCGAAGAAATTCTCCGTGCCTTTTGGCTCGATTTTCTTTGCGCTTCTGGCTTTGCCGCTCGCACTGATTTTCGGAAAGCACAACGGACAGACAATCGGGCTTATAATCGGGCTTTTTATCTCCGTGTTTTACTGGGCCATGAGCATTGTCGGCCAGATTTTCAGCTCTAGAAGCGGCGTTTACGGAGTTTCGACAATGTGGGCGCCAAATATTTTGATTGGAGTTTCCGGCCTTGTTTTCTACTGGAGGCTTGTCCGCAAATGAAAATGGTCGAGTATCTTTTCCGCAAAGTGATTCCGCTTTTTGTGGGCGCGATTATTTTCTTCTCACTTGTCCTTGTCCTTGTTGATTTGATGATGAATCTCTGGAACTTTATCTCAAACGGAGTTCCTGCGGCGAAAGTATTTAGAATCATGGCTCTCTACGTGCCGAAGACAGTCTGGTACGCGACTCCGATTGCGATTCTGTTCGCGGTTTCCTATACTTTGAGCGACCTGTATGCGAACAACGAGCTTATTGCAATCTTTGCGTCTGGAATCTCGCTTTTTAAGTTCACGTGCCCCTTGCTCATATTCGCATTTTTTTTGAGCTTCGCGATGTTCTTTTTTGACGACCGGGTTGTTGTCGGAACTTACTCAAAGAAAGTCGCTGAGCAGGAGGAAGTCCTTCAGAAGGAAAAGTCGCTGAACAATGACAAGATTGTTGTTCTGAGCGAGAACGGAAATCTTGTCTACAAGGCCGAGTTTTATGATGATGACGAGAAAAGGCTGAATTCCGTCTATATTGTTTTACGAAATGAAGACAAGAGCCTTAATTCGATTGTCCGCGCTGACTCTGCAAAGTGGGACGGCGAAAAATGGAATCTTGTGAACGGCATAAAATACATGATTGATGAGGACGGAGAGACCATAAAAACCGGTCGCGTTGACAGCGAAATCCTTGAACGGCTCACAGAAGTTCCCGAGACTTTCCAGAACAATGTCGTGAGCGTTGAGACTGTTGACTCAAAGACTGCGAAAGCGTATATCGACCATCTTATGAAGGCTGGCCTTCCGTTCGCAGAGCAGCTGAGCCTTTACTACAAGAAATTCTCTTTTCCGTTCATCGTGTTCATAGTCGTTTTTCTTTCAATCGGCCTTAGCGGAAAAACGCGCAAGAACGTAATGCTAATAAGCCTTGCCTCCTGCATTTCCGCGTCGGTCTTGTTCTACGTTACGCAGATGGTCACAATGCTTCTTGCGAAGTTTGAATATATTTCGCCGTTTATGGGCGCATGGTTCCCGGTTTTTATGTTCGTCATAATAGCCGCAATTGTGATGCGCTACGCGAGAACTTGATAACAGGAGAAAATTATTTATGGAAAATATTTTTGAGATAAAGCATGAGTCGCTTGACGGAAAAGCGCGGACAGGCGTTCTTCACTTGCCGCACGGCGATGTCCACACTCCGGTCTTTATGCCGGTCGGAACAAACGCGACTGTAAAGGCCGTTTCAAAGGATGACCTTGAGGAGATTGGCTTTGAGATTATCCTCGCGAACACTTATCATCTTTATCTGCGTCCGGGAAGCGACATTATCGAGGAGGCGGGCGGGCTTCACGGATTTTCCGGATGGAAGCGCAATTTTTTGACCGACTCAGGCGGGTTCCAGGTTTGGAGCCTTTCAAAGCTCAGGAAGATTACGGACGAAGGCGCGCGCTTTCAGTCCAACATTGACGGAAGCTACCATATGTTCACGCCGGAAAAAGTTGTTGACATCCAGGCTCAGTTCAACTCGGATATTCAGATGCAGCTTGATGTTTGCACTGGCTATGGAGTAGAAAAAGAAGAGGCTGTCAAGGCTCTAAAGACGACAGAAAACTGGGCCAGGCGGGCAAAGGCTGAATGGCTCAAAAAGCGCGATGAAGGCTACAAGGGAATATTGCTTCCAATCGTCCAGGGAAATTTTTTCGAGGATTTAAGAAAACAGAGCGCGGAGTTTGTCACGGAGCTTGATCTTCCGGCCCTTGCAATCGGCGGCCTTAGCGTTGGCGAGCCTCCTGAGATTTTTGCGTCGATGATGGATTTTACGGTCGGCCATCTTCCAAAGGAAAAGGCAAAGTACGTGATGGGAATTGGAACTCCGGACTACATTCTTGACGCTGTTCATTCCGGAATCGATATGTTTGACTGCGTTCTTCCGACACGCAACGCTCGCAACGGAAGCTATTTCACTCACGACGGAAATCTGCCGATAAAACAAGAGAGGTTCGCGCGTGATTTTACGCCTGTCGACAGCGAATGCAACTGCAAAGTTTGCCGCAACTACACGCGCGCTTATCTCCGCCATTTGTTCAAGAGCCAGGAAATTCTTGGAAGCATGCTCGCAAGCTATCACAATCTTTATTTCCTCCACAACATGATGAAGGAAATAAGGCAGGCGATAGAAGAAAACCGCTTCGAGCAGTACAGAACGGATTTCCTAAAGCGCTACCATTCTGGCAAATGGAAGATTAACGGCTAAAAGGCGCAATGGAATATTATGATGAAAAAGTTTTATAGAAACATTTTTTTGATTTTTTCTCCGTTTTTAGCTCAGGTTGTCTTTTGCCAGGCGGTTTCTGAGCCTGAAATCAAAATTTCGGCGGACATAGAGAACGGAATCCAAGTTCAAATCGGAAGCAAAAATCAAGATTCTGTCGCAGCGCAGGAAGAGCCGCAGAGCCAGCAGAGCTCACAGGTTTCCCAGGAAACTCAGGAATCTTCAGATGAAAAAGATGATTCAATTGAAGTCACAATTCCTGACGCAAAGCGGCCAAAATCTCCTGACGGCGAAAAAGTCAAGGACTTGGACAACACTGATCCTGACGGACGCAAAAATTATCCTGACATCATAAAATACGGGCTTGAAGATGACATTTCTGAGCTTCTTGAAACTTTGACAAAGAACAAGGATGTCCGCTTTGAAAACGAAGTCTACGATTTGTTCCAGGAGACAAAATCTGATTCCGTGCGCGAGAAAATCCTGCGCTATTTTAGGACGCTGGAAGATCCTTGCCTTGAGGATTTCGCGGTCACAGTTCTTGACGATCCTTATGACGAGAAAAAATCAGTTGTTGATGCCTGCTTTAGCTACGTTCAGACTGTAAAAACAAAAGAGGCGATTCCTGCCTGCAAAAAGCTTCTTGAAAGCGACGACGAAGAATATTTTATGAATTCGATTGAAACTCTTGGAAAAATCGGCGGCGCGGCGGAGGCTTTGTATCTTTCGAAATATCTTGAGAACGAGGATTTGACAGTTCCGCAAAAACAGGCTCTTGTGCGCGCCCTGGGAAATCTTCACGCGGTGGAAACTTACGACACGCTTGTTTCTCTTGCCGAGGACGAAGATGAGAATTCTTTTGTCAGAATGTACAGCGCGGAGGCAATCGGCGAGATGAAAAAAAACGAGGCGGTTCCTGTCCTTGTTAATCTTTTTGAAAGCGATGATCCGAACCTGAGGGCTTCTGTCATAAAAGGCCTTGAAAATTTCACAACGGACGAAGCTAAGAAAACAATAATCCAGGGCATCCGGGACAGCCATCAGAAAGTGCGGAACGAGGCGATAAAAGCTGTTAAAAATTTGAAAATCACAGAAGCCGATGAATATTTGATTTACCGCGCGAAAAACGACAAGGAATCTTCTGTAAAAAAAGCCTGCTATGAAACTCTCGCTTCTCTTGGAACTTCAAAAGGCGACGAATATCTTCTGGGCGAGCTGAAAAACAAGAAAACCGGAGATAATACAAAAGCTGAGATTGCAAAGGCTTTGCTTTCGGAAAACAAAGGTTCAAAAGAAGTCGCCGCCCTTGCCAGCGAAACAGCTGACGACGACAGACGCAAGCAGCTCCGCTACGCTCTTGGAAAAGAAATGGCGAAATACAAAAACAGTGACTTTGCTGATGTCTGCCTGAAATATATGCAGAGCAAGGACAATGCCACTGTCGGAACCGGACTTGATATTTACGCGAAAGGAAGATATTCAAACTGCGACTCGTTCGTCCGTGAGCTTGCTGAAAAAGCTGATCTGAACGCAAAATCCAAGAATCAGATGGCTATAAAGGCCGCGAAAATTCTTGGAATGGATGTTGAAAAGATGACAGAAAAAAAAGATGCTGAACGTGAGGCAGAAGAAAAATTGAAAAATGAAAAAAATGCATCAAAATCTTCTACTGATAAAAGTTTGCAAAAAACTTCTGCATCTCAAAATGTAAAATAAAAGAGGAAAAAAATGGGTACTTTTTCTGTTTTTATCGCTGTATGGTGTTTTGCAGCATTTTTATTTCCAGTCGCGTCTCTTTCATCTGGAAGCGAGCATTTTTCTGAAAAAAAAGCCGCTGAGGAAATTGTCATTCCGGGCGACCAGACGATTTTTCTAAATGACTTTAATGGAAAAGAGCTTTTCAGGCTTTCAGGAAGCTATTCAAACCAGCACGTTCTTGAGCATGACGGCAGAACGTATCTGCTTTATTTTGATCACGCTGAAGAAAAGCTGATTTTTATGAAAGCTAGAGAAATGGGCTCAAATCCAAATGAATCTGAGCCGTGGCTAGAAAATCTAAAATCATCTGATTAAAAAAATTAAATTTTAGAAATTAACTTCTCTTTTCAGCTTGACCTTTTTAATCGTACAAGCTGTTTAAAAGCCTGTAAACTTTATTCACTTTTTCCTTGCCGTCAACATTGAGCTTCTGGCTTTCGTCGGCCAGCGACTCAAGGCTTGAAAGGCTTTCGTTGAGCGCAGTTGTAAATCCGCGGCTCGCCTTGAACCAGTAGGAGCCCCTTCCGTCAGAGAAGAGCGCGATGAACGCCCATTCCTTAGCTTTCTTAGATTTTACAAGGCGCATTGTGCAGTCAATGCTTGAAATCAGCGCGTCAAGACCGTTTTCAGAATTTATGTCGCCATTTATTGTGAAATTCTTTTTCGGGAACGATTTTCCTTTTTCTTCAAGAGGCGTAAGGTTCAGCTTTTCGACAACTTTCATGATAAGCTCAAGCTTTTCTCCGGTCAAAAGCCCCATTCCTTTTAAGATGACTTTCGAGCGTATTCCGGCGAGAACAGCGAGCTTGTTCTGGTTCTTCTCGTTTCTGAGCGCGGTCCTGAGCTTTTCAATCGGAAGAGCAAGAATCTTCTTGCCTTTCTGCTTCTCAATCTCAAAAATCTCTCCGCCAATTTCGACTTCATTCTCCTGGTCTTTTGACTTCGCCTCCTTGCCGCCGAAATGTCCGTCGTCGCGTCCGAGCCTTTTTCCTTTAAGGTCTGCGAAATTCTTTCCCTTGTATTCAAGGTTTCCTGTTAGAGAGCGGCCTTTCTTTCCGCGCATTGCAAGGAGCCTTTCCTCAAGGTCAGGCGAGATTTTCTGGAGAAGAGCCTTTGTAAGAGGCGAGACGCTCATTGCGAAAGTCCGCGAAGTGCGCACAATTTCTCCGGCCACAATAAAGAGCGGATCCGCCTTGTACATATTCGAGCCCGGGTGGATTGAAATATGCTCGGCTGTCAGGGAGCGGTAGTCCTCGCGTCCGTCGCGTATGCACACAAACTGTATCATTCCGGATGCGATGCAGCAAAGATAGTCGTCCATGCTTCCGCCGCTTCCGATTGGAATTCCGAGATCTGAAACTTCCTCTTCCAGCTGCGCCTTTATGTTCGCAATCTCTGCCATAACTTTCTCGTCGAGATAGTTGTTCTGGCAGAAGCGCGTTTGGTTTTTCATCGACTGGTAAGTTCTGAATAGCTTTACATAAGTCACAAAGTCGCCCTGGATGTCGCGGAACGCATGGTGCGCCTTGCGCGCGTCGGTTTCTTCTCCCGGCGGCAGAATAAAAGGCGAGTGCGTGCTCATAAATCCGGCGCAGATTATTGTCTCTTCAAGAACGCTCGGATATTTCATTATGCTTTCGACAATGATTCTTGAAATGCGCGGCTCAAGCGGGAATTCTACCATCATCTTTCCGATTGATGAAAGTGAGCGGTCCTTGTTCAAGGCTCCCAGCATGTTCAGAGTTTCCACTGCTCCCTGAATATCCTCTTTCTGCGGAGGGGAGATAAAGTCGAATCCCTCAAAGTCTGTGATTCCAAGCTCCGCCATTCTTAATACAACTTCCGACAAGTCTGTGCGGTAGATTTCCTCCGTCGTGTACTCAGGGCGCAAGTCAAAGTCCTTGCGGCTGTAGAGCCGGTAGCAGATTCCGGCCTGCGTTCTTCCGGCTCGTCCGCGCCGCTGGTTCGAGCTTGCCTTGCTTACAGGCGTTTCGTTCAGACTTGAGGTGAAAGTCTTAGGATTGTAGAAGTTTAGCTTTGCAAGTCCTGAGTCAATTACAGTCGTGATTCCGTCGATTGTAACGGAAGTCTCGGCTATGTTTGTCGAGACAACGACCTTTTTCTTTCCGAACGGCGCGTTGTCAAAGACTTTCTCCTGCTCGTCCTTTGAAAGCCTTCCGTACAACGGGACAAGATGAATTTTTGAGTGGAAGCGGGCGTTTGAAAGCCTTTTTATGCAGTCCTTGATGATTTTCTCGCCCGGAAGAAATATCAGAATGTCGCCTTTCTCGTCGTTGTCAAGAACGCGGCCGACTACATTTTCAATCTTCGCAAGAAGATACTCGCAGCCCGCCGCTGTCGATGTGGTTGTGACTTTTCCTGCCGGCGGATCGTAAATCATCGCGACAGGAAAGGCTACTGTGTCGATTGTTATTATCGGGCAGCCGCCGAAATACTTTGAGAATGCCTCCGCGTTCATTGTCGCTGATGACACAATCACCTTGAAGTCCGGCCGGGCGGCGAGCACTCGCTTTAAAAGACCCAGCACAAAGTCAATGTTGAGCGAGCGTTCATGCGCCTCGTCAACCATAATCACGGAATATTTTGTCATCCACGGATCAAGCTTCATTTCCTGGAGCAAGATTCCGTCCGTCATAATCTTGATTTTTGTCGTTGTGTCGGTCTTGTCCTCAAATCTCATCTTGTAGCCGACAAGCCCCGGATAAGTCGTGTGAAGCTGCTTTGCGATAAACTCCGACACGCTCAAAGCCGCGATTCTTCTCGGCTGCGTTACTGCGATTACGCCTTTGTTTGAATATCCAGCCTCGTGCAGAATGACTGGAATCTGAGTCGTTTTTCCAGAGCCAGTCGGACTCTGCACAACAATCACCTGGTTCGTCTTTAGCGCGTCCAGGATTTTCTCTTTCTGTTCATAAACCGGTAGTTTCTTGTAGTCAATCATTTCTATTCCTGTTTTTATTTGCAGTGCTGATTTTTGCGGAAATAATCTATAGTTTCCGCTTGATTTTTCAGCATCTTGTTATTTATAAATTTCCGACTTTGATTCGCCTGCGACTGCCTCAAGAATTTCTCTTCTATTAAAAAGATAGTCCGGCCAGTTTGCGACATCAGCGCGGTCAAGCGAATGTAAAAAGTCGTCGTCAAGCAATTTTACCACAAACTGCCATGAAGGTGTTATATAAGTTGTGATAAAATGAGGCTCAATCGCCTCAAAAGTAAGTTTTTCTCCGTTTTTTTTCATTTTAACGCTGATAATCACGCCGTCGCCTGTGTCGTCGCGCTCAGTCTGCGTCTTTTTGAAATTAGGGGAAGTCCGCTGTCCTGAGACTGTGTTTCCGTTTGCATACATTATGAACGCGGTTTTTAGTCCGTTCGCCTTTGCCCCAGGAAGCTCCACCGTCTCCCAGATTTTTGTGATATGCGGATGGTTTGCCCAGATAATATCCGCCTTGCACTCGCTTATAAGCTCGCGGAAAAAAATCCTGTGGCTTTCAGTCACTTCGCGCACATATTCCGCCTCGTCCGTGTGCACAGAAAGAATCATAAGATCGTGCGGATTTTCTTCTCCGATTCTCTTTAGGTTTTCTTTAAGCTCTGCGCGTTTTTTCTGTGTCGCAGGATAATAATCTATGTAGGACGCATAGTCCGGCCGGTTCAAGATTTCCGTAATTGCCGCGAAAAGAATCTTAAAGCCGTTTTTTTCAATCACTGTGTAAGTCATGTCTCCGAATGATTTTTCACGCAGGCCCGCCCACCAGATTTCTTTATTCGGATTCTTGCTGTTGAACGATGAAAAATATTTTCGCGTCGCCTTGATTCCGTCAAGATATTGGTCGTTCGTGTGGTTGTTTGAAAGCGAGAACACGTTGAATCCCGCGTTCACAGCCGCCTCCACATATTCGCTGTGCATGTTGAACGCCGGATATGTGCTCCATGGAAGAGCGTCTGCAACCGGAGCCTCGATGTTCGCAAAGCTAAGGTCAGAGGAAGACAAGAGCGGCTTTATGTCGCGCCAGATTCTGTCGAACTTTCCCATTTTGTAGTTCACATTGTGCGCCATTATGTCGCCTGCGAAATTCATTGTGAGATTAAGCTCTTTTTTCGGATTTTGATTTTCATCCGAAAGATTTTGTTCATCTTGATTTTTAGAAATTTCCTGTGAATTTTTGCCGGAAAGTGAATCTGAAATATTTGATGATGAATTTGATGCGCATCCAAAAAAGATAAAAAATACGGCTGCAAAAAAAATCTGTAAAAAACTGCCGAAAAATCTCCTCCGCATAAACAAATTATAATAGAAAAATACAAAACAGAAAATAGAAAAATTCAGATGTAAATTTTTACTTTAAGAGTTTTAGTTGCATTGACGCTTTGAGAAATGCCGATAATATTATAAAATGCCTTTAGGCCGTTAAGATGGATTATATTAAGATTACGAATAAAAAATTTATATCAGTTTTTACTGGATTTTTTACAATTTTTTTTCCTGTTTTTTCTCAGAACGCCGCGATAAGTCCGGAAGCAAAGGCCGTGATTGAAAGCCGTTTAAACGGAAAAAATACAAAATCTGATTTAAAAGATACGACTCCGGTTGTTTATAATGAGGATTTTGAAAAAGGCGAGGAGCTTTTTTCTTTGAATGAGCCGAAAAAGGCGATTCCTTATTTTGAGAAAGCTCTTGAAGCTGAAAATGTCGATCCTGCCGTTTATGTTTATCTTGGAGTCGCATATTATCAGACCGGAGATTACAACAAGTCGCTTTCAATTTGCGTCCAGGGGCTTGCGCAGGAAAATACTGACCACAAGGTTTTAGCTTACAACGCTGGAAATTCGTGCTACGCGATGGGAAATTACATGCGCGCCGACGCAAGCTATGCGATTGCAATCCGTGAGGACGCTTCTTACGCGCCGCCAGTTTTGAACCGCGCGAATGCCCAGCTTAAAATGGATCATCTTGAGGACGCGAAAAATAACTACATAAAATATCTTGAGCTTGCTCCTGAAACTCCGCAGCGCGCGAAAATCGAAGAGCTTATCCGTCTTTTGACTGAGGAAATTGAACGCCGCGCAAAGCAGAAGCCTGAATTGATAAATCCTGACGAATTTGTTGAGAACGAAAAAATGGAAGTCGCCGATGAGCCTGAGAAAGTGAACGAGGTTCTTCCTGTTTATGTCGCGGAAAAAGCTGACGAGCCTGAAAAAATTGAGGCCGCGGCTCCGGCTCTTCCTGTCGTGAAAAATGAGCAGAATAACGGCGAGAAAATCAGCGAGAACCTTGCGGCTCTGCCTGCTGAAAACAACGATGAGAAAGTTGCGGAAGCAGCTGACAATGCTGAAAAAGTTCAGGACAATCTTGTCGCTTTCGTTGACCAAAATCAAAATGAGAAAGTTGATGACGAGAAATCTGAGAAAGTGAAGGATAATCCTCCGCTTCTTCCAGCTGCCTTGGAAAATGAAAAAATTGAAGAAAAGCCTGACGAGAAGCTTGTTTCAGACCTTGAGCTTCCTGAAAGCATCAATGATGAAAACGAGCCTGTCGCATCCGAGAAAATAAATCCAAATTTCCTTGCGACTGACGATTATCAGAAAAATGAAGAGGAGCGCGCGCGGATTGCAAAGAAAAAAGCTGAAAAACAGGCCGCGCTCGAAAAAGAAAAAGCTGAGCAAGCCGCCGCCATTGAGCGCGAAAAGCAGCTCCAGGCGGAAAGAGAACGTGCCGAGCAGGAAAGAAAGGCCGCCGAGAAACGCGCTGAGCAAGAAAAGCAGGCCGCCGAAGAGTCGATGATAAAAATGGATGCTGACGATCCTTATTTAAATCCTACTGCGGTTCCGGACAAAGTTGAAGTCAAGGAAAATGACGACGGAACTGTCGGAATAAAAATTCCGACGCTTTCATTTAAAATCAACAGCGCGGAGCTTACTGACAACAAGTCGAACACTGAAACTGTGCAAAAAGTACATGACATTTTGAGCGACAAGAAATATTCAGATTTGAACGTGACAATTACAGGCTATGTTAATCCTGACAACGACGTATGGACAAAAGATGAGGAAAATCTTGCGCTCGCCCGCGCCGAGTCGGTCAAGCAGAGGCTTGTAAAAATGGGAATCAGCGCGGACAGAATAAAAGCTCAGCATGGAAGCGGAAAAACTGACAACAAGGAATACAACCGCCGCGTTGAATTCCTCTTGTCAAAATGATTTATCTTGTGCGCCTTACGCGGGCAAAAAGCTCTTCCTTTGTGAGCGTTGTCCAGACCGGCCGTCCGTGGGGGCAGTGCGGATCTTTTAGCTGCAATGCTTCCCATGCAAGATTCGCGGCCTCTTTCGGACCTAGAATTGTTCCGTCCTTGACCGACATTCTGCAGGCTGTTGTCGCCGCAATGTGGTAAATCAGTTCTTCAGGCGACTTCCTGTCTTTTAAAAGCGCGTTTTCCAAGTCTTTCTGGCTTAGATTAAAGCGCGCCGGAACTGATTTTATCTCCCAGTTTCCATTTCCCTTGTTCTCTGTTTCAAATCCTGAAGTTTCTAGCGTTTGTTTTATTGACTCAAGATAATCGTCGTCAGATTTTGATTCCGTGTGAATTTCGTATGGAACAAGCAGCTTTTGTTTTTCGCTTCCGCCCGCCATTATTTTGTTGAAGTTTATTCTTTCGTGCGCCGCGTGTTGGTCAATCAGATAAAGCGTGTTCTTGTACATTGCGACGAGAAAAGTTCCGAAAATTGTTCCAAGATACGCAAAATCAGAAGTTTTTTGAACAGAAGATATTTCAGGCTCGGCGACTTTCAGCGAAATGTTTGACATTCCAAGATGATTCGCGCTGTAAGAAATTTTTTCTTCTATTTTATTCTGATTTTTAATCTGGCTTTCCGGAAGCGAAAAATTGAGAGCGGCAAACTGGTCATTTAGATTTTTTCTTGTGAAAGGATCTAGATTGCTATCTTTCTGCGGAAAATTAAAAATCTTTTCGCTTGAAAAAGCTTGTTCAGCAAGATTTTTTGAGCTTGTTTCATGATTTTCAGTTTTGTTTCTATCATTTTTTTGCGATGAGAAATCTGTGATTCTTGAAGTATGTCTTGTCTCAAAAAGCGGCGAGCTGTCAAAATCATGAATCTCCCTCTCAAAATTCTTTGAAGTTTTAATTCCGTAGCTCCTTAGCCACGCGCGGATAGTCGAGCTTACTCCGTGATGGACAGATGAAATGTCTTTGAATCTGACTTCTTTTTTTGCCGGGTGAATATTGAAATCAACCATTTTTGGATCGACTTTCAAAAAAAGCGCCGCGACAGGATGAGTTCCGTTCGGAAAAAATCCCTGGCAGCCATATTCAATCGCCTGTAAAAGAGAATATTCTGAAACACGCCGGCCGTTCACAAAAATGTAGATGTTTTTTCTGTCGTTTCTGTAGACGGACGGCTCGCCGATTACAAGAGAGAAAGCCCATTTTGATTTTCCGTCGGCTTCTGTTCCGTCTGCCTTTAGTTCTGAAAAAAGCGACGATGATTCTTTTAGCTCAAGCGCGCGTGTAAAACGCTCGGAAAGCGATGAAACTGAAGGCAGATCATGCCTGATTGCGCCGTCAATAATCATCCGGAAAGAAATGTCCGGACGCGGAAGAGATTTTTCGATAAAAACTTCGCGGCAAAGCATTGTTTCTGAAGCCGGCCTCTTTAAGAAAACTCTTCGGGCAGGAAAATTCTCAAAAAGGCCTTCGCTAGTGACGATAGTTCCGTGCCCGTCCTGCACCGGCGGAATAGGTTCTATTATGTGGTCTTCTGTGATTGAGGCTTTCATTTTGTAAGTTCCGCTAGCGATTGAAAGCCTTGAAACCGCCGCGATTGAAGCCAAAGCTTCGCCTCGGAAGCCGAGCGTTGTTAAGTTCAGCAAATCCTGCGAGTCTGAAATTTTGCTCGTGCAGTGGGGGCGGGCGCAGTTCTGCAAATCTTCTTTTGTCATTCCGTCGCCGTTGTCAAGAATCCGCACTTTGTCAATTCCGCCGCCGGCGATTTCTACTGTGATTTTGTCAGCTCCGGAGTCAACCGCGTTGTCCATAAGCTCGCGCACAATCGCCGCCGGCCTGTCAATCACTTCTCCCGCCGCGATTTTCCGCGCGACATCAACGCTGAGCTGCCTTACCGGCCGATGTTTTTTTTCTTCCATATTTTTAATTGTTATTGCCTTAATCCTTCCGCCGGAGCGCCAGAAGTTCCTGTCGCCGCGTCTGCCTGAGTGAACAAGTCAAGCTGTGGCTCTACCGGAGCTTTTCCTTCGGACTTTGCTTTTTCTTCTGTTACAGGCTGGTTCATCAGAATCTGAATCTTGCCTTCAATTTTTTCTATGTCTTTTTCAAGAGTTTTTGCAAGCTTAATTCCTTCCTCAAAATCCTTGAGCGCGTCCTCAAGAGAAATATCCTGCCTTCGGATGTCGGCAGAAAGAGTTTCAAGCCTTGAAAGATTTTCTTCAAAAGATTTCATATTTCCTCCAGTTTTGTTTGCTTCGGCTGTTTTTATTTTGATTTGTCAGTTGACTGTCGCCTCGATTTTTCCTTTTGCAGGATAAATTTCAAGTTTTTCGCCTTTTTTAACGTCGTCTTCGCTTCTTACGATTTTTCCGCCGGAAGTTTTTACCATTGAGTATCCGCGGCTTAAAATCGCTTTCGGGCTTGCGCCTTCAAGAATGTTCACATAATTTTGAATCATTTGCCTTGTGTCCTTGATTTTGACTTGGATTCCGTCCGCCAAAGATTCTTTTGCGTTGTCAAGTCTGTTTAAAAGCGGCTGCTCAATTGTCCTGAACCTG
Source organism: uncultured Treponema sp. (assembly GCA_964538245.1). Classification (GTDB taxonomy): domain Bacteria; phylum Spirochaetota; class Spirochaetia; order Treponematales; family Treponemataceae; genus Treponema_D. The sequence goes on along the minus strand of CAZIFO010000035.1, from coordinate 2,273 downwards.
ATTTCCATGTTCTCAATGTCAAATGATTTCGCCATCAACTTTAGTTTTTCAACTTTTGATGAAATTTGCGTGTAAAAATCATTTATGTAGGAATCTAGAAGCTGAATTAAATCCGCTTGTCGCGGAACGACAAGCTCCGCTGCGGCAGACGGAGTCGGGGCGCGCATGTCAGCCGCGTAATCTGCGAGCGACCAGTCAATTTCGTGTCCGACCGCGCTTACAACTGGAATTTTCGAGTTTGCAATCGCCCTGACAACAGTTTCTTCGCTGAACGGAAGCAAGTCTTCGAGCGAGCCTCCGCCGCGGCCAACAATCAGAACATCGCACAAGTTAAAATCGTTCGCGTTTTCAATCTGCTTTGCAATAGTTTCTGCCGCGCCTTCGCCCTGGACAAGAGCCGGAAAAATCACAACGTCAACTCCGCGGTTCCGCCGACGTGTAATCTGCAGAATGTCGCGTAATGCGGCTCCAGTCGGGCTTGTAACGATTCCGACGCGCTTTGAGTAAGCTGGAATTTTCTTTTTCCGGCTTTCATCAAAAAGTCCTTCCTTTGCGAGCTTCTGTTTTCTCTCTTCAAGAATCTGGAGAATATTTCCCTGCCCGGCGATTTCCATCTTGCTGATGATAATCTGATAATTTCCACGCGGAGCGTAAACTGAAACTGAGCCCTGGCAGCGCACTTTCATTCCGTCTTTTGGAGCGAATTTTAAGGATGCAGCGCGCCCGCGGAACATAACTGCGCTGATTTGCGAGCCTTCATCCTTGAGCGTAAAATATAAATGTCCTGAAGCGTTCGGCCTGTAATTTGAAATTTCGCCTTCAAGGGTTATATTTGAAAAAGTTCCCTCTAGAATTTCTCTGATTAAACTTGTTAGATTTGAAACTGTAAAAACTGTGTCGCTAGAAAAAAGCTCGGCCATAAAATCAATTTTATAAGGAAAACAAAAAATAGAAAATAGGATAAAAAACTCAAAAAAATGAAAAAATCCGCTCTTGATTTCAGTCAAAATATTTCTTGCCGACAGACGCTTTTAATTATTATACTTATAATATGAGTGAAATTGATAACAAAGATAATGACGAAAAAGTCAAAATAAATGAAGAGTCGCCGGACATTTCTAAAAACAATGAATCTGGCGCTCAGAAAGAAAACAACGGCTCAGAGCCGCAAGTTTCTACAGAGGCGGCGTCTGGCGATGAGCTTGGAAAGGCTGATGAAGTTCCTCAGGCTGAAGATGCCGGCAGAAAACCCGAGCCGGCTCCGCTAAAGTCTCTCGGCGCGGATGCGACAATAATTCCAATTGAAGATATGCTTCCGCCGAAACTTTTAATTCTTCCTGTCGCGGGCCATCCGATTTTTCCGGGGGTCTTTACGCCAATTATGGTGACGGCTCCGGAAGATGTAAAAACTGTCGAAAAAGCTTACGACGGCGACGGATTTATCGGAATCGTTCTTTTAAAGGATGACGAGGAAAAATCCGGCAAGGACGCTAAAAAAGAAAGCGGTTCTGAGGACGTTTCGACGGAGGCAAAGGCACAAAACGCTTCTGCGCCGGAACAAAATTCTTCAGGCGACATTCCGACTATAAAGGATTTGTACACGGTCGGAACCGCGGCTAGAATCATCAAGAAGATAAATCTTCCTGACGGCGGACTTAACATCTTTATTTCTACTATTAAAAGATTCAAAATCAAGAGAACTCTCTCTTCTCAGAATCCGATTTCCGCTGTTGTTCAGTATCTTGAGGACGAGGAGTACGACACTTTTGAAGTCAAAGCCTTAACGCGCGCGCTTATCAGCGAGATGAAGGAAATCTCCGAGAACAATCCTCTTTTCAGCGAGGAAATGCGCCTTAACATGGTCAACATCGACAATCCTGGAAAGATTGCTGACTTTGCCGCGTCTGTTTTGAGCATTGACAAGACCGACCAGCAGAAAGTCCTTGAGGAGACGAACGTCCGCGCAAGGATGGAGCAGGTGCTTGTCTATATCAAGAAAGACCAGGACTTGCTCAGAATCCAGAAGAAAATCCAGAACGAGCTTAACGAGAACTTCGAGAAGAACCAGAGGGAATATTTCCTCCGCGAAGAGATGAAGATGATTCAGGACGAGCTTGGCGTCGGCGAGGACGGCTCGGACTACCAGAAATTCAAGGCGCGGATTGAGGACTTTGAGTTCGAGGGCGAAATCAAGGAGACTGTCGATAACGAGCTTGAAAAGTTCAAGCTGATGGATCCTAGCTCGCCTGAGTATTTTGTCTCAAGAAACTATC
>CAZIFO010000034.1:0-23428 GCA_964538245.1 uncultured Treponema sp. | reverse complement strand
TTCACCTTCTTTATCGGTGTTTTTTCCACTGCACTTTTATGATAACCGTTCATTTTGACTTTTCATCGCTAAAGCTCATCGGCACAGTGCCGAAAACGGGCACAACTTCCGCCACATACTGTGAGCAGTAAAAGGCTCCGTTGTTGGGATAAAAGCTGTCGTTGTAAGGTCGGCCCAGATATTTCTCAGCAGTTTTCTTAGCTTTTTCCAAATTTATAGCAGGATAGCGGTAGACAAAAACTTCGTGGGGATTTTCTTTTAGGTATGATTTAAGTTCTTGCTTGACCACGCCTTTTTTTCTTGTGGCATGGAACAACATTCCGTCAAAAAAGATTCCGACATGACTGTAGCATCCGGTCGCGTTTCTAATCGCCGAGCCCATCAGAGAGTCATCGCGCATAAAAAGCAAGTCGCCATCTTTCAAGGCGTCAAAGCCTGCAGTCTTATCTTTATCTTCCATACCGGCTTTTAAATTCTAGGCCAGGTTGAACAGTTTGTCAATTTCAGGTTTACGAACGACAAGAACATTGCAGTTTGCGCTTCCGATAATCTCCGTGTTAATCGCAGAGGCCTTGTCATGATGAACAATGCTTCTGATTGATGCGTTTCCATGCTCTTTTCCGCCAAGAAGAATCAAGTCAGCCTTGAACTCGTCAGCGGCCTTGAGAACTTCCGACCAGACTGCGCCCTCGCAGAGCCTTGTGCTGATTTTGACTTTTTTCTGCAGCGCAAGATCAGACACGTAGTTCAGATATTTCTCACCGTCTTTTTTCAGGCTAGTCTCGTAGTGCTGAGCCTCTTCCGCAAAGAAAATTCTGCTCATCTCAAGCTGCTTGATTGTCGCAGAATCAACGACATAGACAGCCTCAAGCTCAATTTTATATTGAGAAGCCATCATGATTCCGTACATTGCGGCATGGAGCGACTGGTCCGAGCCGTTCACAGCGACAATTGCTTTCTGGAATAAAGGTTTTATCATTTCCAGGCCTCCTTTTCTAGCGCTGCCGTTCTAAAAACTCATAGGCAAACACAGCCCCTGAGCTTAAATTCAAAAATCCGGCTTTACGCATTCTGCTTTCTTTTCTTCAAGTTCTTCAGAACGAATGTGTTCTCGTGCTCGCGCTCTTCCAAAACGCCCTCAATGTAAGTCTTGGTCTCGCGGTCCTGCGGAATTATCATCTTGTCAAGCGCGTTGACTCTGCGCTGCGTTTTTTTAACTTCATTCGCAAGCCGCCATGCGATAGTTCTGATCGAAGCCATCTGTGTAAGAAGGTTCAAGAGCTTGAAGAACTCGACCATCACTTTATCAGAATCGGCAAAAGTTCCGATAAATGAATAGAAAAGTTTCTGCTTCGGAAGAGTCACTTCAACAGAGTTAAAGCTCATTCCTCCGGCCACGACAGGCTTTTCCTTGATGTCAAAGTCGTAGTGCACGTCTTTTGCAATCCGCTCCGCCCTGTCGCCGCCTACTGTCATCAGCATGTTTCTTAGCGCAGGATAAGCGGAGCTGACAGCCTTGTCAATTTCGCGTTCAAGAAGCTTTACTTTCTCCACCATGTGCATAAGCTCCATCACGAGAATCTCGCGTTTCTGCTCAAGAAGGTTGTAGCCGTCAACTGCAACAGAAAGCTGCTCTTTTACGGCGAGAAGATTTGATTTTGTCGGCGCAATGTTAAGTTTTGCCATATTCTATTAGCCTTTAACTTCTTCCGTCTTTTTCATATATTTTTCAATCAGCTCAGGTTTTATACGATAAAGCTCGTTTTCAGGAAGGAGCTTTAAAAGCTGCCAGCCAAGGTCCAGGGTCTCCTCGATGCTGCGGTTCTCGTACTCGCCCTGAGTAAAGAACTTCGACTCAAGCTCGTCGCCGAACTTCAGATACATTCTGTCAACTTCGCCCAGCTCCTCTTCGCCGATAATCGCGGCAAGGCTTCTAATCGACTTTACCTTTGAATAAGACGCGAAAAGCTGTGATGAAACCGCCGAGTGATCCTCGCGCGTCATTCCTTCTCCAATTCCGTCCTTCATAAGCCTTGAAAGCGACGGCAGACATGAAACCGGCGGATAAACACCTTCCTGGCTAAGCTCACGGTCAAGAACAATCTGTCCCTCTGTGATATATCCGGTCAAGTCCGGAATAGGATGAGAAATATCGTCGTTCGGCATTGTCAGAATCGGAATCTGGGTGATAGAGCCTGTGGAGCCCTTGATTTTTCCCGCGCGCTCGTAAAGCTCTGCAAGATCTGAATACAAATATCCAGGGTAGCCCTTTCTTCCAGGAACTTCGCCGCGTGTTGTCGAAATCTCGCGCAAAGCCTCGCAGTAGTTAGTCATATCTGTCATTACAACAAGAACGTGCATATTTTTCTTGTACGCAAGATACTCGGCCGCGGTCAGTGCGCAGCGCGGAGTGATGATTCTTTCGATTGAAGGCGCGTCCGCAAGCGACTGGAACATCACAACCTTTGACAGAACGCCCGAATCCTCGAACGACTTTACAAAGAACTGCGCCTGGTCGTATTTGATTCCCATTCCAGCGAAAACCATTACAAACTGCTCGTCTGAATTTCTGATTTTCGCCTGGCGGATAATCTGAGCTGCAAGGCGGTTGTGCGGAAGTCCGTTTCCGGAGAAAATCGGAAGCTTCTGTCCGCGGATCAAAGTGTTCATTCCGTCAATTGAAGAAATTCCCGTCTGGATAAAGTCACGAGGATAAACGCGAGCGTAAGGATTTATCGGCATTCCGTTCACATCAACTTTCTCAGAGGAAATAATATCCGGAAGTCCGTCAATCGGCTCGCCAAGTCCATTGAAAATACGTCCAAGCAAGCCCTCGCCGACACGAAGCTCCAGCGGCTCGTCCAAGAATTCCACGGAAGTCTCGTTAAGGTCAAGTCCGGTCGTGCTTCCGAAAATCTGGACAATAGCCGTGTTCTCGTTAAGGTCGATCACGCGCCCTGTTTTTTTCTCGCCGTTCCTGTCGCGGACATAGACAATCTCGTTATAAAAAATATTCTCGCTGCGTTTTACAACAATAATCGGACCGTCAATCGAAGTCACGCCACGATATTCTATTCCTTTCATAATCTACCTCAGCTAATTCTCGCTTCTATACAACCGCTCAAGCTCGCCCATCTGCTCATCAAGGTGCTTCTCGGCATCTTTTAAAAGCTCAAGCTTGTCATTCGGAACCGTTGACTTTAAGCGGACAATTTCGTCCTTGACCGGAAGAGAAATCACTTTTGTAAGAGGTGCTCCGGCTTTGATTACAGCAAGACCGCGCTTGTAGTAGTCCATAATCAGAAGAAGAATCGCAATCTGCTTCTCAGGAACAGAGTACATGTCAACAGGATCAAAAGCGCTCTGCTGCAGGAATCCGTTTTTTATCATCTCGGCCACAGTCAGAATTATTCTCTTCTCGTCAGGAAGAGCGTCAGGTCCGATCAAGCGGACAATCTGCTGCAATCGCTGCTCGTTTTTCAAAAGGTCAAGAGCCTCAAGGCGAACTTCGCTCCATCTTGGATCGTGTTTTTCCCACCAGTCCTTGATTTCGTCGGCATACTCAGAGTAGCTTTCAATCCAGCTGATTGCCGGATAATGCCTTGCGTTCGCAAGCTCGCGGTCGAGCGCCCAGAAACAGCGGATAAAGCGTTTTGTATGCTGGGTTACAGGCTCTGAAAAGTCGCCGCCCGGAGGCGAAACCGCTCCGATTACAGAAACGGAGCCCTCTTCTCCGCAGAACGCCTTTACACGGCCAGCGCGCTCATAGAACTCTGCAAGACGTGTCGGAAGATACGCCGGAAATCCTTCCTCGGCAGGCATCTCCTCCATTCGTCCGGAAAGCTCGCGGAGAGCCTCCGCCCATCTTGAAGTCGAGTCAGCCATAATCGCGACATGCATTCCCATGTCGCGGTAATATTCCGCAAGAGTGATTCCAGAGTAGAGTGAAACCTCGCGCGCCGCAACCGGCATGTTCGAAGTGTTTGCAATAAGTATTGTGCGCTCCATTAGAGAGCGGCCGGTTCTTGGGTCAATCAAAGTCGGAAACTCGGTAAGAACATCTGTCATCTCGTTTCCGCGCTCGCCGCAGCCGATGTAGACAATCAAGTCAGCGTCGCACCACTTTGCGATTGCGTGCTGTGTCATAGTCTTTCCAGTTCCGAATCCGCCAGGAATCGCCGCAGTTCCTCCCTTTGAAAGCGGGAAGAACACGTCGATAACGCGCTGTCCCGTAATCAGAGGCTCGCTCACCGCAAGTTTCTGAGTGTAAGGTCGCGGAACTCGGAGCGGCCAGTAATGGCTGAGCTTAAGCTCCTCGCCAAGCTCGGTTGTTCCGATCACATCGTCAACTGTATATTCACCATCGCCTTTGAAATTCTGCAAAACTCGTCCGCGAATCTGCGGCGGAACCATGATTTTATGCTTTATAGACTGAGTTTCCTGCACAGTTCCAAGAACGCAGCCCGGATAAATCGGAGAGCCGTCTTTTATTCCCTCGGCGACTGTGAATTTCCATTTTTTATTTGTATCAATCGCCTCTGCGCGCACTCCAGGAGCAAGGAACGCGCCTGACTCCTCGAACATAGTCTTGAGCGGACGCTGGATTCCGTCATAAATTGTGCCGACAAGCCCCGGTCCAAGCCTAAGCGAAAGAGGACGCTCGTTTGAAACGACTTTCTCGCCGATTTTCATTCCGGTGTCGTCCTCGTAAACCTGGATTACGGCCTTTCCTTCATTCTGCCTGATGATTTCGCCGATGATTTTTTTCTCGCCTACGTCAACAACATCATAAAGTCCGCAGCCTTCAAGCCCTTCCGCATATACAATCGGACCTGAGATTCTCGTGATTTTTCCTACTATCTGCTTATTTGCCTGAGGTGTGCTCATTCAGGAAGCCTCCCGCCAAACAGAGCTGTAGCAAGCTCATTTGAATATTTATCTTTAATTTCGCGCACAAACTCGTCAACTGTGAGCCGAACGCGGAAAGTCTTGTCTTCATCCTCAAGGATAATTCCCTCATGGAAGTCATTGCCGTAGCAAGGCTGCTCGCCGGACTTCTCAAAAGGAACCTCATCTATTTTATCAAGATTTTTTAATGATTTTTTCAGCAGCGCAGAAACATCTCCGGCCTTGAAGCCGAAAACATGCGCGTCAATTTTTTTATCAGCAATATTTTCTGGCAGTGAAGAAAGTTTTCTCGCCGCAAGGGAAAGCCGCTTCTCCGCGCCAAGATTCTTCAGATAATCATTGAAAGCCTTTGAAACGCTGTCCGCATAAAAAGACGCAAGGAAACGCTCACGCTCAAGAGGAATGGAAGCCTCGATATTTTTCTCAAAACGGCTAAATTTGCTGTCATAAAATTCTTTTTTCTGCTTTGAAGCCTCGTCAACGCGTCCGCTTACACCGTCAAGAATCTTTTTAGCTTCTTCCTCGGCACTTGCGACAATCTTTTCCGCTTTCTTTCGCGCGTCGGCTTCAATTTCTTTGTCAAGTATTTCAGTAGACCTTAATTCTTCCATCTTTCACTCTTTCTTTTTCTCTTTGCCAATGCCAAAAGCCGACGGCTTAGACACTTACTCCTACAGCCTCGCGGATCGCATCTGTAAGGGACTTTTTTCCCTCCATATGGCCGTGTATGCCTGGAATTTCGACAATCAGAGGATACTGGCTAGTTTTCTGCCAATCAAGAACTTCTTTTTCAATCATGGCAGAAACGTCTTCAGTCAAAATCAAGATTTTAGGCCGCTCGTCAACAGGAACGGCCTCCGCGCCGCCTTTTCCGGTAACGCGGTTAAAAGCCGCAAGCGCCTCAGTCCTGTTCATTGCGACAGCACCGTCCACGCCAGCGAGCTTAAATCCTATGACTAATTCCCGTTCTGCAATAACAAAATATTCCATTTAAAGAATTATGATAAGAAGAGCTACAAGGAATCCCCAAAGACAGATTCCTTCTGCAAGTCCGACGAATGGAAGAGCCTTTCCAGAAAGCTCAGCGTTCTCGCTCATTGCGCCCATAGCGGCAGCGCCGATTTTTCCTACTGCCATTCCGCCTGCGATACAAGCAACGCCTACAGCGATAGCCGCAGCGATATATTTAAGGGCTGAGCCTGAATTTGCGCTGGAAGCGGAAGCCTCTGGAGCCGGAGGAGCCGGCGGCTGGTTCTGCGCAGGGGCAACATTGCTAGGAGCCTGAGCTTCAACTGGAGCAGGAGCCTGTGAACCAGCGGCAGCATTCTGGGCCGCCGCGCCAAAAACTGCAAAGCCTGTAAGCAATGCCGCAACCATCATCATCTTTGTTTTCATAAGATTTTACCTCACAAAAATTATTTCATTTATATTCAAAACAGAATGGAGTAAACTCACGTCCCGTCTCGTTGAAGAATTTAGAGAAGAATTCATAGTATTGCAACCTTATAACCTGGATTGCAACAATCATTCCCTCAAGAACAATCACGACAGCGTTTCCGACAATCATAACCGCAAGGTATCCAGGACCTGCAAGCTCGGAAAGCGTCATGATTATATATCCAAGGACAGCGTGCGCAAGTCCGAACGCGCCGACACGCACAAAGCTGATTGAATTTGAAAGATAGCTGATTAAAGTCTCAAGAATCTCGACAATAGCCTCTATAACAGCGGCAAAAAGTCCGTTCTCAAGAACAGGCCGCTTTCCCTCCACAATTCTGTTCAAAGGTCCGCTGAATCCGGTCAGGAAAAGAGTGACGCCTATCACCGTCCAGTCAAAGGCTGATATTTTATGATGAAAAGCCGCGATTCTAACAGCCATAACGACAACATACCAGAAGAAAACCGAGCCTGAGATTCCGTTCTTGCCGAAAACAGCTTTGCCGGGCTTTCCGAGCAGGAAGTTATCAGCGATATTGATTACAAGACCGACGGAATTTATTACAAATCCGACTGCAACCGTAAAGCCGAAGAACATGAACATTCTGATTACAGAAGCCATTCCGCCGTCAGGCATAAGGCGCAGAATCTTGTCGCGCGGCTCTCCGAAAAGGCCTGTCACAAATCTTCCAAACGGAGCGAGCAATGTCTCGTTTCCAAAGAACTCGCCGTTCAAAAGTCCCATTACCATGCTTGAGCAGCCGATTGCCATGAAAATCGGGGCGAATTTGTTCCAGCCGCCGACCTTAATGACCTTAGCCGCCATCAAAATTCCGACCAGCAGGAAGACAAGTCCCTGCCCCGCGTCTCCGAACATGATTCCAAACAGCAATGTAAAGAAAAGCGCGACAAACGGAGTCGGGTCGATTGAGCCGTAGACCGGCGAGCCGTAGCTGAAAATCATCCTTTCAAACGCGCCAACAAGCTTTCCGTGCTTTAGCCGCACAGGAACTTTCTCCGTTCCGTTTATAACGGCAGGAACTTCGCGCGGCTGGTAGATTTTTATCGCCGTGCGTCCCTCTGTAAGCCGGTCAAGCTCCTTCATCATGTCGTGAGTGTAGCTTTCAGGAATCCAGCCTGTGATTCTATAGACAAGGCTTGTTGACTCAAGCGAGTTCTGCACATCTGTAATCTGCGCTCCGATAGAAAAAGAAGCGAGCAGTTTCTGAAGAATTTCTCCGTGAGTGCGCGCCATGTTGCGCTTCTCTTCCTCAAGCTCGTCATATGTTTTTTCAGTCTCAGCAAGATGTTTCTTAAATCCTTCAAGGACGCCGTCAGGCACGCCCTTAAAATTCTCCGGAATCTCAAGTGGAACAAAGCCAAAGTTCTTTAGCTCCGAGTCAAGCGAAAATCTCGCCTTTTTTGAGCTGGCCGCAAGGATTTTTGTTCTGTCGTCGCCAAGCGGAATTATCACCGCGCGCTCGCCGACAGCAGCTTTAAGATCATCAAAATTATTCGGATCGATTTTTCCGATTTTAAGCGACAAGAATGAAAGATGGTCAAGCTCAGAAAAATTGACTTTTAGGTTCGCGAAAGACTTCGCTTCGTCATAAGCCGACTGGAGCCGCTCACGCTCCTGGGCAACCGCGTTCTCGCGCCTCATGAACTCATCAACGTCGCCAAGGAATTTGCTTGCGGCCTTTCTGTCATCGTCAGTCGGACGTGTCGCATTCTCAAGGAAGCTTGAGTCTATATCTTTTGTGCCAAGAAAATTTCTTGCAGCCTTCAGGCTTTCAAGAATTTCAGCGTCAGGATTTTTTAATGATGATTTTGAATCGGAGGACGGGGAATTTTTTTTGTCCTGGAACTGAAAATTGCCGTGCTTTCCCAAAAATTCAAGAACAGATGCAATGTCCTGTTTTAAGATCATCAGCTCAACCAAACGCATTGGTGTTGTTCTAGCCATAATTCACCGCCTCTATCTAAAACTACGCTTTTGCAGCCGGCTCAAATCCTGCCGCTTTTTTTATTTCGTCGCTTCCGACAGAAAGACGCAAACCTTCCGCCGCCGTTCTGATGTAATCCAGCTCCGTCTGTTTGATTCTAAACCAGGCGACAAAGCTTGTTACGCTCATCGGATTTCTATGGAAAGCACGCTGATAAAAACTGTCCAAGTAAAGTTTCACAGAGCGCTCAACCCAGCTAGGATCAAGTTCCCAGACAACTCCTTCCTCGTGAGGATTCAAAGCTCCGGCGTATTTCCATTTGCGCCAGTCGTCATAGTTAGAAGGATCCTTGTCAAGAATTTCCCAGGCATCGCGCGCCAGAATATCTTTTTCAGAATGCGTTTCGCCCGCATAAATCAAATGTCCGGCAGTTTCTTCCTTTGTAAAGTTATAATAAACTCTAAGGCGCATTGCCCAAATTGTATTTCTAATCGAAATAATCGTCTTAAAAAGTTTTTCAAGGCTTGTTCTGTCAGAAAAATGGAGTTTTCCGGCCGCGTTCCAAAGATTCATAATTTCCTCGCGGTCTTTTTCAGAGTTATTCTCGCCGGAATTCTCGTATTCATAATAATCAAAAATCGCTGACAAAATCGGAGCCGGCTTCTCAAAATATCCGAAAAGCTCCTTCGCAGTTTTTTCAAAACGTTCCGCAGCCTTATTTTCAATTTCCTTTGCAAGCAGAACTTCAGGAACTGCCGGAATTTCACCGCCGAAAAGAAGAGTATATAGTTCTTTTAAAGATTTCGCTTCAAAAAGCTTGTTCGCATTCTCGCCCACAAAAGACTTTCTTAAGATTCCGCTTGCCTTCGCATAGCAAAAAGCAGCCGCAGAAGAATCGTCCATCGGGCAAGCTGATTTTAGTTCCGCTGATTTTTTCTGAGATTCGTCCATACAAAGCCGCCTGACTTACGCAAGAACTTTATCCAGGAATTTATTGAACGAAGCGGCATCAACAGGAGAAGCCTTGATTTTTTCCTTATATTCCTGAATTTGCTTCTCATTTTCAGCGAGCGCGGACTTAGTTTCTTCGTTATATTTTTTTTCGTCCTGCTCAACAAGCTTTTCAAACTGCTCCTTGAACATTGCGTCTGCCTGGGCCTTTGCCACGGAGATTTTCTTGTCCGCCGTATTTTTTGCGGAATCCGTCATTGCCCTGGCGTTCTGCTCAACTTCCAAAAGATGATTGATTGCATTAACTTCCTGTTCAGCCATTTTTCGCCTTCTTTTTCTCCGCCGCGGACGGCGTGATAATAAAGCACGGAATGCTTTTTATTCTGACAGAATTATAACTATTGTATCAAAGATTCCTCTGAATCGCAAAGGAATTTATAAACTTCTGAAGCAGAATTGCATTTTGTGATTTTATTAACAAATCCAGGAATTTGAAGAACTGAAGCAAGGGACTTTAAGATTTGGATATGACGCTCCGCCTCGTTTTTCGAGCCAAGAATCATAAAGACAAGATAAACCGGAGCTTTGTCCAAAGAATCATAATCAATTCCGTCCCTGCTGATTCCAATCGCTCCAATTGTAGTTTTAATAGAAGAAACTTGCGCATGCGGAATTGCAACGCTGTGCATAATTCCGGTGGACATTTTTGACTCGCGCTCATTCAAATCAGCAAGAGCCTCGCTTCTGTCCAGCTCAGGGCAGCAAGAGTGAATTTTTTCGACAAGCTCCTCAAAAAGCTCATCTTTTTCTGTGCTTTCAAGATTAACAATAATCGTATCTTTTGGAAAAATCTCACCTAAAAGCATATGCGCCTCCATTGCCCTCTCTAAAAAATTTATTAAAATCGATAAAAAAAGCCAGATTTTTACATCCGGCTTTTCGCATTAAATTAGTTACCAGCCTGTTCAGCCGCCGGAGTTTCGGCAGCATTTTCAGTTTCTATTGGTTCAGCTTCAGTCGCTTCCTCAGCTTTTTTCCACCACTTGCTGTTATCTGCGCTTTCTATTGTAGTTTCTGAAGAAGCAGCAGGATTTCCAGCCTGAAGTTCAGACGCAGCCTCGTTCATTGATTTCGCATCATCTGAAGTCTTTGTAGAATAAGCTTTTGCAATAACAAAAGTCAAGACAAAGAACAAAACAACAAAGACAACGGTTGCCTTGGTTAAAACAGAAGCGGAATGAGAGCCGAACGCCTGCGAGTTTCCGCCGCCCAAAAGTCCGCCCATTCCGCTGTCGTCCTGATCCTGGACAAGAACCAAAAGAACAAGCAAGACTGAAATAATCACAAAAGCCACCAAAAGAATTGTCAAAACAACCGGATTCATATTTTCTCCAAATCACGTAAAACTTATTAAAATTAGCGTTATTCATAATATAGAATTAAAAAGTTATAGTCAATAAAATATAGTCTTCAAAAACCCGAAGATAAGAATCAGCGGCAATCAACGATTATGAAAAAATAAAAAAGCCTGAGCGCAACAAAAAGTGCACACAGGCCATTATATGCTGGGACGACAGGATTCGAACCTGTGGAATGACGGCACCAAAAGCCGTTGTCTTACCGCTTGACGACGTCCCAAAAAGTTACTAATTAATTTTTGCCAAATCACTTACATTTGAAATGCAAGCAAACTAGATAAACTAGATAAACCAGCTAGTCATCTTGCTTAGAATCGTATTCCTCAAAATGACCTGCGTTGTATTCATCAAGAATCTTCTTTTGCAAAGCGTTTCTGAATTCAGCGCTTATAGGATGCGCAACATCCTTGTATTCACCGTTGGCAGTTTTTCTGCTCGGCATCGCGATAAACAGCCCTGACTGCCCTTCAATGATTTTTACATTGTGAACAACAAAGCAGTTGTCAAAAGTTACAGTAACATAAGCCTTGAGTTTTCCTTCAGCTGTAACTTTACGGATCCGCAATTCTGTGACTTCCATTTGCAAGCTCTCCTTATTAAGCAAAAAGTCAATGTGCTAAAACACATTTCCAATATTTTGAACATCTTGAAGCAGCGGCTTTAGCAGCATCATCTGAATCATAAACGCCAAAAACTGTAGAACCTGAGCCGGACATATCTGCCCAGCCCGCCTTTGCTTTTATTATAAACCCAAGTGCCCGTTCTATCAAAGAATATTTTTTTAAAAGAACAGGAGTAAAGGAGTTTGCAAATTTCCATTCACTGAGCGGAGAATAATACATTTTCTCAAGCTCAGTAAAATCCGGACACAAAACATCTTCGCCGGCTTTAAAAGCGTCGTCTACAAGCTCATACGCTTCTTTTGTCGAAGAATGAACTTGCGGAAACACAAGCAAAAATGAAAGATCCGTGCGCGGCCTGATTTTATTAACAATCTCGCCGCGACCGCTTACCAAAGCGCAGCCTTTCCGCTCCTCAGAATCAAAAAATCCCGAATGGAGAAAGAAAAAAACATCGCTTCCGACCTTTTCAGCAACGGAATCAGCAAGAGCGCTGTCCAGCTTAATTCCGCTCAAACGCGACAAGGCAACCAGAAAAGAAGCCGCATCGCTTGAACCGCCGCCAAGTCCGCCGCCCGCAGGAATTTTCTTTTTTATGGAAACTTTTACTGCCGCGTCAAAACCTGTCTTACTGCAAAAAGCCCGGTAAGTTTTTGTCAAAGTGTTTTCCTGAGGAAGAGACATAACATCACATTCCACAAGGCAAGAATTCTTTCCGCCGACAAGTGAAACTCTAAGTTCGTCACACAAGTCAACAGTCTGAAAAATGCTTTCGATATTATGAAATCCGTCCGTCCGGTTATGAAGAACTTTTAGTCCGATGTTAACCTTTGCCGGAGCTGAGATAATAATATCCTCTGACATAGCAAATTATTATATTGATTTTTGATTTCTGGTCAATAGATTCGGGGCGTTGCGGGGCAGGACCTTGAGTCAATGCGCCCCGCAGAAGGGGTAGCGGAAAACCGCAGGTTTGGAGCGAGGGGAAGGCTTTCCCCTTCTGATTTTTTTCTTGCATTTGCTTCCAAATTTTGACATTTATTGTAAGTCTTTGTTAAGTCATAACAGAAAATTATTGACTAAAACAGAAGAGAAATTTATAGTTTATCTGTTTCCACTTTGGAGACAGGGAAAGGTTATGCTGGTTAGCGAAGATTTGTTTGGTAAGGTTTCGGCTGTTGCCCTGAGCTTTTCGTATTCTGATGAATACGATGAAGACTACAAAGACAACGGAAAAGAAGATGACTTTGAGAATGTCGATGACAAAGTTCTTGATGAATTTGATGACGACATCTGCGACGACGAGCTTGACGATGATGACGAGCAGGTCACAGTGGACGCTTCAAAGGATGACGGATTTGACGACGACTTTTACGAAGATTCGAACGGAGCCGACGATTAACAAAAGTTAAAGGCATAAAAGAAAACGGACCGTGTAAAATACACGGTCCGTTTTTTTATTTTAGGACTTTTCCTGCGTGCCAGAGCTTTTCAAGCTCGTAGAAATTGCGCGCGTCCTCGGACATCAAATGGACAACGACAGGGCCGATGTCAATCAAATTCCAGTCGTCGCCGTCAGGAAGCTTTCGGTTTGTCTTGTGAATCTCAAGGTCGTTTTCCCTGACATAATCTTTGATTTGCTTTGCAAGGCCCTGCCAATGCGCAGAGCTGTGGATTGTTCCGATAACAAAATAATCTGTCCAGCTGTTAAGCTCAGAAACATCTAGAACTGTGACGTTCTCGGCCTTTCCATCCTCAAGGATTTTTGCAATTTCAAGCGCGTTTTCCTTTGCGGTCTTTTCGTTTTCCATAATAATTTTCTCCTGAATTCTTATCTTTTATTTTCCTGTGGATTTTACGTAGCGTCCGTCGAAATCTTTTCCAAGAATGATTGTAAAATCAACATTCGAACCGTCGTCTGAATAGATTTGCTCGTCGGACACTGTGTCTTCCACAATGTTTGTGCAGCGAATAAAGTCGCCAAGGCTTTTTGCAACCTCTGCGTTTCCAATATGGTTTATGATGACGGTCTTATCATAATCATTTGAATCCGCGTTCAATGTGCTAAGGACATCGTATCCAGCGCTCTGGAGCAGTGCGGAAGTATTTCGCGCAAGTCCCTGAACTTTCGTTCCGTTCTGAATTTCAAGGACATAGATACGGTTCACATTTTCATTGTCAAGTGAAACAAGCGAGTTTGTCGCCTGCTTTACAACATCTTTTATAAGCTGGCCGTCGTAATACGGAAAAAGCAATGTTTTTCCATCGACAACACGGCGGGAGCCTGTAATAGCGGTTGGATTCAAGTGCTCGGAATCAACGTTCGCAATTTCGGTGACAAGCGTGTGGAATTCCTTTCCCTCAAGATTTGACTGCATTCTTTTTGCGACAGGCTCAAACGTCTTCATCTTCTGCAGAGTGCGGGCGTTGCGCGTAAGCGCGGAAAAGAAAGCAATCAGAACGTTCTGCCGGCGCTCAATCTGCTCCTCGTCATCCTCATCGGGCTTTGAGTAAGTCAGATAAGTCCTGATTTTGTCGCCGTCAAGATTCACAACTCCGCTCGGAAGAAGATAACGCTCGCCATCCTCGTCTTTTATATCTACAGGCGAAGGAATAAAAACTTTCATTCCGCCGAGCATGTCAGTAAGCTCGCCGAATCCGTCCAAATTCATAACAATATAGAAAGGAATTGTCTGGCCGACAAGTTTTTCGATTTCTTCCTTATAAACATCAATTCCCTTCTCGGAATAAACCGCGTCAATCCTGTCAACGCGGCCAAGCGAGCTGAAAATCGCGCCGGTGTTTCCGAGAATGTTTATGAGCGCGCCGCGGCGTGAGACAGGATAATAGATAAAAACATCTGTAAAAAGAACTTCGTTCTTGTCCTCCATCACAAAAAGAGTCTTGATTACGCTGTCGGTCTCGATGTTCTGCTCGACTTTGTCAACGCGGAGAGAAAACGCAAGTCCTACCGTAACCGAAATAAAAATCAAGAGGATAAGAACAAGAAGAAGCGCGCCTCTGTTTCCGGATGTGAAATTTCTAACGTCTTTCAATTCCTATTTTTCCTTATTTGCCTTGCCGCTTTTTAGCTGCTGAAGCCATTCAAACGACGCCGGAGCGATTTTCTTCCCTTTCTTATTAAGATATTCAAGGTTCTCCTCGAGGACAGAAATCACGAGCGAGTCCAAGTCCTTGCTGAAAAGGTTCCGCCTGTATTCATCTGTGGACTGGGGACGCCCTGGCTCAATCTTGTCAGCGGCAAAGATGATTTTCGCAAGGTCCGAGCAGTTTTTTAGCCCGAAAGTGTGGTTCGCGACAGCCTCGATAACGTCCTTGTCGCGGACTCCAAACTCGCTCTGGATTTTTACCGCGGCGGCGCGTCCGTGCAGAAGAGAAGGCTTTTTCTCCTCAAGCTCGCTTAAAGGATTTCCATCCGTGCTGGCAAGCGAAATCATCTCGCTGTCAGGAATCTCCTTGCAGATGTCATGCGCGATTCCAGCAATCAGGCCCTTGTCCTTGTCAACGCCGTACAAGCCGCACATATATTCCGCCGTTTTTGCCACACGGAAAGAATGTTCATACCGCTCTTTAGAAAGATTTTTCTCCGCATACTCGCGGATTTTCTCAAAGCATGTCTTGTCATCAAATTTATCTGAAACCATACAACTTACCGCTTTTAATATATTCAAAAACCTTTTCGCTTACAAGATAACGCCAGGCGCCGTTCTCCGCGATTTTTCTTCTGATTTCCGTTGACGAGACATCAATTTTCGGATTCTCGACAATCTTGTGCGGATACGGAAAATTCTTGCGCGAGACATTTTTCATCGGATTCTTTCCGTATTTTTCCGTCGGAATGTTCTGAAAATCCTTGTCCTGCGCATCTATAGAAACCGGTCGGCAGGCAAGAATCAGGTCTGCGCGCTCCGCGAGCAAGGCAGCATTCTTCCACTTGTCATAATCAGGAACCAAGTCCTCGCCAAAAATCACGCCGATTTTTCCTTCAAGAGCGTCCTTGTATTTTTCTTCAAGAAAGCAGACCGTGTCCCAGGTGTACGAAACTCCGCCGCGGTCAATCTCGCAGGACTCAGCCTCAAAACGCTCGTCGTCCGAAACTGCGAGACGAACCATCTCAAGCCTGTCTTTTGCGCCCACATCTTCCGCCATGCGCTTATGTGGCGGAATAAAAGCAGGCACAAAAAGAATCTTGTCATAGCCGAGAGTTTTGCATACGGTGTCGGCAAGAATCAAATGGCCGATGTGGACAGGACTGAAGCTTCCTCCAAGAAGTGCGATTCTCACTTTTCGCTTCCCGGGAACTGCTCTTCCATAAACTCATCAACAGAGCGCGTCGCCATAAAGTCAGGATTCAGGCTCGAAGCTTTTTTCTTTGATGTTAAAAAGCTTCCGTCGGAAATCTTCTCGCCGTTCGAGTTGAAAGTTCCCTCGCCGCTTATAGAGTTAATCAGGTCAAGAATCGCAAGCCTAATGTCATTCATTCCGATTTTCTCGTAAATCGAAACAGGAATCACTTTTGTCTCAGGCTCTGTTTTTTTGATTTCTTCAGCAATTTTCTCAGCGTTTCCCTTTGCGCCTTCGACATCAATCTTGTTGCAAAGAACAATGTGAGGCTTGTTGACAAGATCCTTTGAATATCCTGCAAGCTCGCCGCAGAGAGTCTTGTACGCAGAAAGGCAGCTCTCGTCCGAGCAGTCAATCATAAAAAGAAGGCCCGCAGTCCGCGAAATGTGCTTTAAGAAGCGGATTCCAAGCCCAGCGCCTTCGCTCGCGCCCTCGATAATTCCCGGAATGTCGGCGATAATCACGTCGCGGTCAGAATCAGCGCGCAGAACTCCAAGGTTCGGAATCTTTGTCGTAAACGGATAAGGCGCGATTTTAGGCCGAGCGTTTGTAAAAGCGTCAAGCAAAGATGACTTTCCGGCGTTCGGAAATCCAACAAGGCCGATGTCAGCCATGATGCTCATCTCAAGAAGAAGCTTTCTGTATTCTCCTTTCTGCCCCTTGTTCGCGATTCGCGGAGCCTGGTTAGTTGAAGATTTGAAATGGACATTTCCCCAGCCGCCGTTGCCGCCCTTCAAGAAGACAAACTGCTCGTTTTCAGATTCTGTAGTAAATTCCTTGATAAGCTCATGCGTCTCAGCATCGCGGATTGCCGTTCCCGGCGGAACAGGAATCACAATATCCTCGCCGTCTTTTCCGTAACGGTTCCAGCCCTGGCCGTCGCCGCCGTTCTGTGCCTTGAAAAATCTCTTGTAGCGGATATTCGCAAGCGTCTTTACGTTTCGCTTTACGCAGAAAATCACGTCGCCGCCCTTTCCGCCGTCGCCGCCGTTCGGGCCGCCCCGCGGAATATATTTTTCACGCCGGAACGAAACACAGCCGTTGCCGCCGTTGCCGGACGTAACTTCAATTATTGCCTCATCTGCAAATTGTTTCATAATTTCCTTATTATACAAAAAAAACCCGGAAACAGTAACCTGAATCCGGGCTGATTTTACCAAATGTAAAACTTATGCGTTTACTGGAACAACAGAAGCAAACTTTCTGTTGTTGCGCTCGTGGAATTTTACAACGCCGTCAGCTGTTGCAAAGAGTCCGTCATCGCTGGCTTTTTTAACATTGTCGCCAGGGAAGATTTTAGTTCCACGCTGTTTTACGATGATTGAACCAGCTGTTACAGCCTGTCCACCGTATGCTTTTACTCCCAAATGCTTCGGGTTTGATCTACGGCCGTTTTTTGCGCCGCTACCACCTTTACTGCGTCCCATTTTAAGCCTCCGCTAAATCTTTCTGTTTTATTTCCCGCTGTTTTTAGTTTCCAGGAATTTCACATTCTCAGGAAACTCTTTTTCAAGCGACTTGATTCCATCTCTGATAAAATCTGCCGCGTATTTAAGGCGGATCTCAGTTTCAAGATTTCCGTCCTTTGCCTCCGCTGTGAACGCGAGATTCCCACGTGCGGAAGTATCGGCTGTCAAAAGAACATTCTCCGTGTGTGAAAGAACCTTCATCTCCGTGCGAAGCAAAAATGAAATCGCCGCGCACACAATATCAGTTCCTTTCCTAGAAAAATTAGCATGTCCGTTAGCTTCACATCTTTCTAACACGCCGTTTTTGCCGCAGGAAAGTGTCACGACAGTCATTTTATATACAGATTAAAGAACGATGTCCTTTACAACAATGTCTGTATAGTTCTGTCTGTGTCCATGCAGGCGGTGATAGTCTTTCTTGCTCTTGTACTTGAAAACAAGAACTTTCTTGTCACGCCAGTCGTGATCTACAACAACGCTGATTTTAGCGCCTTTAACGTATGGTGTTCCAACAGTAACTTTGTCACCATCGCTAACCAAAAGAACTGACTCAATGTCAAAGGCTGTTCCGTCTTCAGCATCAATCTTGTCAACCGCGATAACGGCATCTTTTTCTGCTTTGTACTGTTTGCCTTTGTATTCAAAAAGTGCGTACATATTAAACCTCTTCATCGCCGGGAAGTGTAACGGAAACTCCTTCGGCTAAAAATAAAATATAGTGAAATATAATATCAGATTTCAGAAAATCAAGTCAAGGCAAATGAGGCTATGAAACAAAAAGGGCACCAGACTTTTTAATCTGATGCCCAAATAAGACAAAGCTAAATTGTTTTTTGCCGCGCAGATTCCAACGGAACACGCGGCAACGGAGGAACTAATTCAGCTTGTAATGTCCTGTAGAAATCGTGTGTCCGTTTGAATAGACATCGAACCAGATTTCCTTGTTATGTGTAAGATCAAGCGCATCATAGAACTCCTGAACAGACTTGACTTTCTTGTCGTTCACGGCAGTAATCACGTCTCCGTTCTGGATTCTCAATGCTGCCGCAGGTGATTTCTCAAGAACGTTGCTAACAGCCACGCCTCTAACCTTTGAATCTGAAATATCAAGAGTCTTTTTCAAGTCGTCTGTCAGCGGCGAAACAATGAATCCCGGCCAGAGCTTTGTGTTGTCGTTTGTAACTTTGTCTGTGCGCTCCTCAATCTTAACTGTCACGTTGATTTTCTTTCCGTCGCGGAGAACTGTGAACACAGCGTCCTTGTCAACAGGAAGATATCCAACCTCGCGCATAAGCTCGCTCTGGGAGTTAATGTCCTTTCCGTTGAGCGCGATGATAAAGTCTCCGGCCTGGATTCCACCTTTAGCGGCAGGCGAGTCAAGGAACAGCTGCGAAACAAACGCGCCTTTCTGTCCTTTTACTCCAAGCTCGCTCTTGTAGTTGTCGTTGACTTCAACAAGAGAAACGCCGAGCCAGCCGTAAGTGATTTTTCCTTTTGAGATAAAGTCGTCAATCGCCTTCTTTACAGAGTTGATTGGAAGAGCAAAGCCAAGTCCAACGCTTCCGCCGGAAGATGACGCGATCCAAGTGTTGATTCCAATTACTTCGCCGTAGATATTAACAAGAGGTCCGCCTGAGTTTCCCTGGTTGATTGCGGCGTCGGTCTGGATAAAGTCGTTCATGTTGCCGATCTGGTCGCCGCTTCTTCCAGTCGCGCTGACAATTCCCTGCGTTACAGACTGGCTGTAGCCCAAAGGCGCACCCATCGCAAGAACAATGTCGCCAGCCACAACTTTGTCGCTGTCTCCGAGAGTTGCGACTGTGATATTTGAATCATCTTTCGCCTGAAAAGAAACAAGCGCAATGTCCTGTCTCTCGTCAGCTCCAACAAGCTTTCCGTTGAATTCCTGGCCGTCGTTCAGCTTTACTTTAATGTCAGTGGCCTTTCCCGCTACATGGTTGTTTGTAAGGACATAAACCGTGTCCTTGTCGCGCTTTACGATAACGCCGGAGCCAAGTCCTTTCTGCTCAAGCTCACGCTTGTTGTTCCGCGGGTTTAAATTCGGCTGGCCGAAGAAAAAGTCAAAAGGCCAGTCGCCGAAAGGATTTACAGTCTCAACCTCAGTTTTCTCAGTGATGTCAATCTCGACAACTGCAGGAAGAACGCCTGAGCTTATCGAGCGGAACGAAGTCTGGAGAGCCTCCACGACTTTGAGCGAATCAGACGGAATCGCGACAGAAGGAGCCTTTGTGTCGGCAAACGCAGTGTCAGCTGAGCCTTTTACCTGGACAGCATGGCAGGAAATTGAAAGGGCGCCGAATCCGACCGCGCAGGCCGCGACTCCGGCAAGAACTGTTTTTGTAAGTTTTTTCATAACCATCTTCCTCCGAATAAGAGAAATTAAAATTAAGTGTCGGAGGCACTTTATCTGATGCATCCTTAGTAATAAGTGCCTCACGTTTTATTCAATAAATATAATCAAATTTTTTTACAATGGTTACAATTTTTGAAAAGAACAAAGCGTAAGAAAAAAAAATCTGCCGCGTCCGTGCGGCAGATTTTCTCAAAAGCATTTAGCACACCAAGTCGTCGCAGGCCGTCAGAACTTCCGTGTGGTCATCAAAGACCGCTACAGTGTGCTCCTCGTGGCAGCTCCACTTTCCGTCGGCGGTTGTTACTGTCCAGCCGTCTTTAGCAAGGTCAACTTTCTCTGTTCCGAGGTTTATCATAGGCTCAATTGCGAGCACCATTCCAGCCTGGATCCTTGGGTTCGGGCCGGAGCAAGGATAGTTCGGAATGCTAGGATCCTCGTGCACGTCAAGGCCGACTCCGTGTCCGCAGTAGTCCTCCACAACGCCGTAGCCGTTCTTTACATGCGCCACATCATAAACAGCGTTCGAAATATCGCGTATTCTGTTTCCGGCGACACAGGCGGCGATCCCGGCCTTGAGGCTCTCGCGTGTAACTTCCACGAGCTTTCTAATCTCTGGCTTTACATTTCCTACCATTACAGTGTGTGTTGAGTCGGAAATATATCCGTCAAGGTCGATTCCAATATCAAGAGAAACAATGTCTCCGTCGTGGATGATTCTGTGCTTGCTCGGGATTCCGTGGATAACCTCGTTGTTTATGCTTATGCAGGCGGCTCCTGCGAAATCTTCTTTGTACCAGGCAGGAGTTCCGCCCACGCTTTTTATAAATTTTACAACAAGGTCATCGACTTCCTTTGTGCTCATTCCCGCGCGGACTTTCGGCACAACGTCGCGGAACAAGTCTGCCAACGCGTGGCATGACTTTCTGATTCCCTCAATTTCCTTCGCATTCTTCAAACGAATCATTTTTATATCTCCTTACAACTGTTTCCTAAAAATTATTTCAATCTAAGCGACTCTTCCTCGCAAATTCTGGCGGTGCCGTCGTCTCCAAGTCTTCTGTACGCGTCCGCCATTTTGCGCAGAAAGAACGAGTCGTCCGCGCGGCCGAAGCCTAGCTCAAGCGCGCGCTCCCAGCAGTCAAGCGCAAGCTCGTCGCTGATTTTTCCATCAAGATGGTTCTTAAGAATATTCCGCGCCAAGTCCAGAACTTCGGGAAAGAAAATCTTAAAATACGAGTAGCTGTATTCCATTCTTATAATCTGCTCAAGAAGGATGAACGCGTCGTAATATTCCTGCCTAAGCACAAGCTCCTCGCACAGGATAAAGCCGTAGTCCATGAAGTCCTCGCGCGTAAACCAGCGCGCAAGGCGGAATCCGGCGTGGTTCATGCTCATCCGCTTGAATTCCTTTACAGCGTCGTCCTCGCGGTGGTGCATAAGGTCAAAGAAAATCAGCTTGGAGCGGCTCTCCTCGTCTGTACGCGCAAGAAGCCACTTGCGGTAGTCAAACGAGTCTTCCGCCTGCCGCCTCTTGAATCCGCGGCGAGTAAAATACGACTCGTCAAAAAGCGAACGCTGCTTTACATCGGAAAGAATCTCAAACGCGCGCACGACCTTTCTGAACTCCTCGACGGAATTCTCATCGTGCGAGACATCTGGATGGAGAAGCTTGGCTTTGTTTCTGTAGGCGCGCTTTATCTCGGCGGCTGTCGCGCCATGGCGCACGCCGAGGATTTTATAAAAATCTTCCAAAGTAAGATGATTTTATCTCAATCAGGCGAATTTGAAAACTACCTGCAAATTAGGCAAATCTATCTTGCTCACGGCGATATTTACCTTGCCGTTCAAGTCTACAGGCGCGCTTCCTGCAATCACCGTTTCCATTCCTAGCGACGGAATAAAATACAGAGCCTGCTTCATCTGCCTGTCAACACAGACCGCTTCCCCAGTCCAGTCAGGATGCTCAAGAAGATATACAAGAGTCCAGTGCGTGCGGCTGTTCCTTTCAGCCTTTCTCGAAGCCTGGGCCGCAGCGTCGCCCTCGCCCATGCGCAGAAGCATTGTGTCCTTGTCAATAAGAGGCTCGCCCTTTATGAACGCACGCAGCTGCATGTGGCTTATCAAGTCTCCGTAGCGGCGCAAGGGGGAAGTCACCTGAGAGTACATTCCAAGCCCCAGCCCTGCGTGCGAGGACGGAGTAACGCTCACGACTCTCTTTCTCATGCACTTTCTAAGCCTGAACTCGCGCGCAAGTCCGTCCGGCAAGTCTTTCGGAATATCGCCTATTTCCTGCGATATAAAAGGAAAAGGCAGCTTGTTCTTGAACGCGAACTTAGCAGCGCCCTCGCCTGCAAGAAGCATTGCCTCGCGCACAACGCCTGAGCTTTCTGTCTGCGCCACAGGAGTGAAAGTAACTTCCTTTGTCTCAGGATTCACATCAATATGGACTTCCGGGATTGAGATGTTCACAGCTCCTTTTTTTATTCTGCGCTCAAAGTTGCGCTTCGCAATGTCAAAAAGAGGCTTTAGCTCCGGAGTGTCTTTAAGCTCGTCCGCCTTCTCGTATGTGAGCCGCTTTACGTCCACAACTGTGCGCAGCACGTCGCAGTCTTCTATGTCGCCGTCGCTGTTAAGCGTAATCTTAAAGCTAAGCGCACGGCTCTCCTCGCGAAGGCCCAGCGCGTAGTCCTCAAGGCAGTCCTCGCTAAGCATGCGGGCCGCGCCTTCCGGAAGATAAAGAGTCGCGCCGCGGCTTCTCGCCATTTTGTCAATATCGGAGTCAGGCTTTACATAGCTTGCAGGGTCTGCGATATGAACCCACAGGTTCTTTCCGTCCCAGGCAATCGCGTCGTCCGGGTCTGTTGACCATGCGCTGTCGATTGCGAACGAAACGCCCTCGACGCGTGTCCGCTCCTCTTCAGGAGGTGTTCCAAGGCCTAGTGTCGCGCTCTTTGCGCTAAGGCCGGCGCGCACAGGATAAGGATTTCTCGTTATATTCCAGATTTTTGTGTCGAGCAGGAGCTTGTGCGCTTTTTCTGGAGTCTCGCCGATTCCAGCGTCCCGCATTGTCTTGCTCTTGTCAGTCATTCCGAGAGCGAGAGCCTCGACATCGCCCATGTACTTGGCGTCTTCCGGAAGAAGAGCCTTTGCCTTTAGCCGCTTGATAAATTCAGCGCGGAGCTCCTCGGCGTGCTCTTTTTCAAAGGCCTTGTCTTTTAGCGACTTGATTTCATCTTCCGGGCGCGGAGCAAAATAAACTTCTCCGTCTTCTATATTCTCCTCAAATTCAAATCCGTTTTTCAGAGTCTCATAAACGCCCCAGCTCTCGTCCGCCTTTACATCTCCGCGCAAAAGCTCAGTAAGCTCAGAGAAAGCAATCTTCTTATTCTTAGTCTCGCCGTCGCTCTGCAAAAGCTCGTAGATTTCATCAATCTGGTTTCTTAAAGTCTTTCCTGTTTCGCCATTTTCATCCGCGCATAAGTCAGCGAACTCCATAAGAGCGTCGCATGAAGAGGCAGGCTTTCCGCAGAGCAGGACAACATCCTTTTCGCGCACTTTCTGCTCGGCGTAATTGTTTTTCTTTCCTTTAGGCTTGCCCCAGTACGAGCACCATTTTATATTGAACTTTTCTCCGTCCTTCTCGCCGACCACCGCCGGAGAATTCTTATAGATTACAACACAAGATTTCTCAATTTTCATACGTAAGAGATTTTATATTATTTTCAACGCGTTAACAATTGTAAAAAACACAAGGAAGAATAAGCAGGTTCAACACGGACAAGAAAAACAGGCTCGGATTTTAAAGATAAAAAAAGCGCGGCGGAAAAATCTTCCGCCACGCTTTTTTAGAAAAGATTTTCAAGCGTTTTCACAACTTCGCCGCTGCTCGCTTCCGCCTTCGCAGCCTAGCTGCTCGGAGACTCGCTAAAAACAAGCCTGC
>CAZIFO010000033.1:0-23974 GCA_964538245.1 uncultured Treponema sp. | reverse complement strand
ACTTTTGCAGGAACTCCGACGGCGACCGCGTAATCCGGAATGTCGTGTGTGACAACCGCGCCCGCACCGACTACAGCATATTTTCCAATCGTAACGCCTGGGCAGATTGTGACGTTCATTCCAATCCATGCGTTCTTTTTGATTGTGACTTTGCCGTAAGTGTAGATTGAATGCCGGCTGTTGAAGTCGTGGTTGATTGTGGCGATTCTAACTCCCGGCGCGACTGAAACTCCGTCCTCAAACTCGATTCCGCCAGAAGATGAAAGAATCGCCGAGTGGTTGATAAAAACATTCTTTCCGAACTTTACGCGGTTCCCGAAGTCGCAGATAAAAGGCGTTAGGATTCTGACATCCTGCAAGCTGCGGCCGAAAAGCTCTTCCAGCTCCTTTACGTAGCTTGGGTCGTCCGGAAGCTTTGCGTTCGCCTTTGCGCATAAAGTGCGCGCGCGGATCATCTCGGCTGACGCTTCCTTAAAGTAGCTCTCGCGGCAGTCGGTCGGGCCGCCTTTGTCCATAAGCTCGTAGACATATCCTGTTTTGTATTCCATAGTTTTCCTCCAATTGTCTGGTGGTTTCGGCTCATCTCAAGCACCACGTTTTTTTTATGATTGAATGATAACTTTACGGAGAAACAAAATCGATTCAAATTTCTGAGGAACTTATGCAATTTGCCTGCATGAAGGAATTTTCTGTAAGTCTTTTGCAAGTTCTTTTTCAGTTTCACGTATATCAAGTTCATTCTGCATATTCAGCCAGAACTTTGATGTAGTGCCGAAATATTTAGCGAGCCGCAGTGACATTTCTACAGTGAGCTTGCGTTTTCCGTGGACGAGATCAAGAACAGTGCTTGTGGAAACTCCAATGTCCTTCGCCAAGCGATAAGGTGTAATTTCAAGCGGCTCAAGGAATTCTTCATAGAGAATCTCACCGACAGTAGGAAGTGTAAAGTTGTCAGACATAGAAATCCTCCTTTTTTAATGGTAATCGACAATTTGAACTTCGTAAGCCTCATTATTCTGAAACTTAAACATAATTCTCCACTGGTCATTGATTCTTATTGAGCAGAAATCTTTTAGATCTCCGATCAAACGCTCGAACCTGTTTCCCGGTGGAACTCTAAGGTCGTTTTCGTTTTCAGCAGAGTTGATTATAAGCAGTTTTGCAAAAGCGCGTTTATGAAGAGCTGGAGGAATTTTTGCAGATTTCTTTCCGTGCCATATCTTTTCCGTCTCAGAATCAGAAAACGACTTTATCATATATATAAAATATATATCGGCCAGATATATCTGTCAAGAAGATATACCTGAGATTGCTTCGCTTCGCTCGCAATGACGGAATTCGTACAGTTCGCAATAACGGAGCTTTTTATTTTTGCAGATATTCGTCGAGCGTGTCTAAAAGCTCGCCCACATTCGAGCGCAGGCGTTTCATCAAGTCCTTGGTGCGCTTTGTGTCGTAGGAAAGATTTGTCTTAGGCGGCAGAAGAAGCTCGTAAGGCTCAACATCAAGAGCGTTTGCAAGCAAAAGCAAAGTTTCAAGTGAGCCCGCGCGCCGTCCTGTTTCAAGGTCGCTTATGTATTTCTCGGTCAGTCCGATTTTCTCAGCAAGCTTGTCCTGCTTTATTCCCTCTTCAATCCGTTTTGACTTTATATTCTCAGAGTAAATTTTCTTGAATTCCTCAAAATCCATCTTGTCCTCTTTTTTCTTTCTTCTGCGCAATTTGCCGCAGTTAAATTAAAAGAGCAAAACGGAGGCTTTATAACAGTCTTAGAATTATGATTAAGCGTCTTAAAGTTATAATTATCTAACTATTAGACGTAATAAATCCGACAATAAGAGTAACTTCACCGTCGATAAGACGGATTTAACTTTTAAAAGAGGATTTTATGGAACCGCACATTCAGAGGAATTCTTCAGTCGAAGTTTTGAAAATTATCGCAATGTTTTTAATCGTAATATCGCACGTGGCGCAGACGCTCGGAACTCCGCATCCGGAGTTTTCTTATCCGGCGGAATGTTTTTTTGACTCAATGCACACGGCGCGCGACATTCAGCATTTTTTGATTTTAGTTTTCAGGCATTTCGGCGCGTTCGGAAACAATCTTTTTTTTATCTGCTCGGCATGGTTTCTGTGCGGAAGCGCTAAGAACCGCGCGCAGAGAATTTTCCAGATTTTAACTGATGTCTGGTTTCTTTCCGTTATGAGCCTTGCCGTCGCTTTTGCCGCCGGGCTTAAAGTTCCGCTTAAAGAAATTGTAAAGCTTTTGCTTCCGACTTCTTTTTCATTGAACTGGTACACGACATGTTACGTCTGTTTTCTTTTCGCACTTCCGCTTTTGAACATAATAATTGAAAATCTTTTGAGGACAAACCTTTTAAAAGTTGCGGCAGTTCTTTTTGTTGTCTACTGCGGATTTAACTGCATAAGCGCGCGTTTTTTTTATTACACGGATCTGATGTTTTTTATCACGGCTTATTTTTTCGTGTCTTACTGCAAAAAATATCTTTATGGGCTGACCGATGACGTAAAACTTAACGCGCTTCTTTTTGCAATTTCGATTGTTCTGCTTTTTGCGCTGATTTTTGTGAACAACCTTCTAGGTTTTAAGATTGGATTTTTTGAGCACAACGCGCTTCATTGGGACAGAAACAACAATCCACTTATAACTTTGGCGGCGTTCTCGCTTTTCAATCTTTTTAGATTGCGCGTATTTTACAGCCGGTTTATCAATTATGTTTCATCGCTCACGCTTTTTATTTATCTTATCCACGAGGGCGAGCTTCTGCGCACGTATTTCAGGCCGTGGGTTTGGTTCCGCCTGCATGAGCGCTTCGGATATTCTAAAATGGCGGCTCTGGCCCTTGTTTTTGCGCTCGTGCTTTTCATAGCGTCAACTCTTGCGGCGGCTTTTTACAAGAAAACTTTTGCGCGCCTTACAAAGAAAATCTCCGCGGCGGTTTACTTGCTTATAAGAAAGATTTTTTACAGATTTGACGCGCTGGCTGAAAAAGCAAAGGCAGACTGAAAAACAGGTTTTCCGTCTTTCAGTCCGCCTTAATCTAGTGAACAAAAGCTCTTTACAGCTTTGAATATTCCTCGTCGCTCACTTTTTCAAGCCATTCATTCGAGCAGTTCTCGCCGGGAACTCCGAACGCCAGATGGCTGAACCAGCTGTCTTTCTTGGCTCCGTGCCAGTGCTTAACGTTCGCAGGAATCTCCACGATGTCGCCGGGCTTTAGGCTCTGCGCTTCTTTTCCCCACTCCTGGTACCAGCCTTCGCCTGAAACGCAGATTAGAATCTGTCCGCCGCCCTTTGTGGCGTGGTGGATGTGCCAGTTGTTGCGGCAGCCCGGCTCAAAAGTGACGTTCGAGATTGCAATCGGCTCGCCTGGCTTTGTGAGCGGATTCAAGTACGACTGTCCGATAAAAT
The DNA here is from genome assembly GCA_964538245.1 of uncultured Treponema sp. GTDB lineage: Bacteria > Spirochaetota > Spirochaetia > Treponematales > Treponemataceae > Treponema_D. The sequence goes on along the minus strand of CAZIFO010000033.1, from coordinate 20,543 downwards.
ATTTTGCGTAGGCGTCGTTCGGTTTTCCAAGCCCGAAGAATCCGCCGTGCTCCTCAGACGAGGAAGACGAGTCATTTTCCGTCCAGATTTCCTTTGCAAGACGGAATGTCGCCCAGGCCTTTGGCCAGCCTGCGTAGAAAGCCGCATGTGTTATGACCGCGGCGATTTCCTTTTGCGTAACGCCGTTTTTCTTTGCATTCTCAAGATGAGCTTTTAATGAAGAGTCCGTGATTCCCTGCGACATGAGCGCGACGACTGTGACTATGCACCTTGTCTTTACGCTGATGTCGGTGTTGTTCCAGTTCTCGCCGAAAAGAACGTCATCGTTAAAATGAGCGAACTCCGGAGCGAAAGTTCCAAGAGCCGTGCGTCCTGCTGTCTGCACGATTTTATTTGCCATAATTTTCCTCCGTGTTAAGATTTTATTTCCTGACCTTGTATTTCAAAAGAACTGTGCCTTTCTCAAGTTTCTCAACATCGGTCAAGTCGAGAAGAACAGGATTCCTGTCCTGGGCGCGTCCGTCAAAGCTTGCGGCCCAGCCTTCTCTTCCGTCGATTCCAGGTCCGACCATGATTTCAACTTCGTCAATAAGGCCCGCGTCCAGGAACGAGCCGTTTATGTGTCCGCCGCCTGTTACGACTGCGAGCTTTACTCCGAACTCTTTTTCAAGAACGGCGACGGCTTCCTTTAAGTCGGTTTTTTCTTCTCCGCACGCGATGTATGAAATTCCCTTTGACTTTAAGTACTCAAGATATTCCGTGCTCGCCTTTTCGCTTGTTACGACAATTAAAGGCTTTCCGGCGGCCTCGTCTGCGTCCCAAAGAAGAGTTCCGTGGCTGTCCATGCAGACCTGGTAGCCGTCAGCGTCCTTTGCCTTGTAGAAAGTCTTTCCGCACGGCTTGTAGTTCTCCGTCATGAAAACGCCCTTTTGCGCGTAGTGAATGGCGTTTGTGGTTCTGCCGTTTATCTGCGAGAAAGCGCCGAAACTTTCAAGATGCTCGTAGTAGCTTTTTGACTCCGGGTCGATTTTCTCCGTCATGGCGCAGTCGATTCTTCCGTCAACGCTCTGGTACATGTAGCAGATGATTTTCATATCTATTTTGCCTCCAACATTTCTTATGATTAAATATAAAATCAGCTTCCCCCATTTTCAAATATTTTCTTTTTATTGAGGGCAATGCTTTTTGGGCATTAAGTTCTGATTTCTGTGATTTAAGAAAATAATATCAAAGCGCGGAAAAACGTTAAAATAGAACTTTCTTTTGCTCACTATGACTTTTAGTTATGCCAAGTTCCTTTTTGCCCATGACTCAACAGCTTTTTCAGAGCTCTGTGCATCGGCTCCGTGGACAGCAAGACCTTCGCCCACAGACGCGCCCTTGCAGTATTTTTTCAAGGCAGCCGCCGAGCCTGCAAGCCCGCTTCCCTCATGCGTCATGACCGGGAAAACTTTCTTTCCTGAAAAGTCGAGCTTTTCAAGCTGGCTGAAAATTGCGCATGGATAAGTTCCCCACCAGCACGGGCCCGCCACAACAATGTTGTCGTATGAAGAAATGTCAGAAAGATATTTTTTCAGCTCCGGCCGCGCGTTCTCGCGGAGCTCCTGCTTTGCCTCGTCGGTGCAGGCCATGTAGTCAGCGGAATAGTCTTTTACAGTTTCAACTTCGAACAAGTCCGCGCCTACAGCCTTCTTTATGAACTCCGCCACGACCTGAGTGTTTCCTTTGCTCAATGCGCGGATGTTTCCGTTCACATAGTTCTGTCCTTTGCGCGAATAATAAATCACAAGTGTCTTTGCCATAATTTTCCTCCTAAAACTCAACGACTTTTCGGCGGAGCTTTTTCTTTTTCTGTTTTATGACTGAATCTTAAACCGGAAGAAAAAAGAAATCGATTCAAATTTTTTGATGATATTGATTAGTTTTAATTATGGATTTCGTCATTGCGAGCCGTCAAAGTTCCGTCATTGCGAGCCGAAGGCGAAGCAATCTCTTGAACCAGTAAACATGACTCGCAATATTAAGAAGATTGCTTCGTCACTAGCGTTTCTCGCAATGACGTAAGTTCTCGTCGCTGCACTCAACCGAGCGCGAACTGCGACTTTAGGATGTCGCCGAATTCTTCTATATAGTAGCCTGAGTTGTCGGCCTTCCAGAACGCGCAGTATTTTCTTGAAACCTGCGCGTCGCCGCGCCAGAGAGGAACAAGATTTATCGCGCTGTCAAAATAAGTTTCCGTTCGGATTCCCTCGACCGGCATAACGCCGCTTCCCGCCGCAACTAAAAGGCGCGCCTCCTGCATGTTTTCAGCGAACAAGAATCCGCCCCTAAAGCCGATGATGCCGCTGTAAAAATCAGCCTCGTTCTTCTCCTGCTCTTTTTCCGCCACAAGAACGCACGGAATGTTCTTTAAGTCGTCCGCCGTAAGATACTCACGCGAAGAAAGCGGATTCGACCTCGCAATCTGGACAAAAGTCTTGCTTTCGCAAAGCTCCAGATTTTCGTATTCATCAGAAAACGCGCGCCGCTGGTCGCTAAGAATCAGGTCAACCTTCTCGTTTTTAAGAGCCTCGTACAAATCCTCGTGGTTGCCGTTTGTAATCTGCATCTTGATTTTAGGATACTTCGCCGCGAACTCAGCCACAGCGTTCTGGAACTCCGGCCCGCCGTAGCAGACGTTGTAGCCGATTCTAAGGACAAATCCGTCCTCCTCATCACGCCGTCCCTCGCGGATTGTGTCCTGCCGCATTCGCTCAACGTCAGAAAGGACAATCAGGCAGTTGCGGTAGAAAACATCGCCCGCCTTCGTGGTTGAAAAAGTGCGGTTGTGCCGGTCAAAAAGACGCACGCCGAGCTCAGCCTCAAGAGCCTTTATCTGCTGGCTGATTGCGCTCTGCGTGATGTTGCAGATTTCCGCCGCCTTTGAAAAGCTCTGCGTCTCGACAATCGCCTTGAAATATTCAATCTGAGTTAGAAGCATGAAAAAATGATAGCACAAAAAATATGCGCTGATAAGTTATGCTAATCGATTCGGGTGAGAAGAAAACGCGCGTTTTCCGATTACGCTGTTTTATTTTTCCGCAAAAACTTTAGAAACTTCCTCAAGAAGCCGGACTTTATCTTCCGTAAGACGCTCGCAATTGTCAATCAGATTTTTGTATTTCTTATAAAGATGAAGCGCAAGCTCCGCCTCTTCAAGTGAATTCTTTGGAGATGACTTGTTTCCTGTGACAAGATATTCGACCGAGACGCCCAGGACTTTCGCAATCTTGACGGCGGTTTCCGCAGAAGGACACGAGCCTTGCTTCTGCCCTTTTCCGATGTTCGACGCGGTGATTCCGACTTTCTGCGCTAGGGCCTTGTTTGTCATTCCAAGATAGTCAAGCTCACAAGCCACATTGTCCCAAAACGAATTCATAAATTTATGATTGTGGAATTTTTGCTATTTATCATTTGAATATGGAACTTAGTTTATTTTTTAATGCGAAAAAGTAAAAAGTTCATTCTTATTAAAGAATGAACAAATTACAAAAAAATGAATCAATTTCTTCCACAAAAAAACAAATCGACCCGGAAACTTCACGCAGAATCACAAGCCTCCGCTTTCTTCTGATTGTGCTCGTTGTCTTTATCCATAACAATTTTAACGCCGAGGATATTTTGGAAGGCGCGCTGAAAGACGGAGTTGAGCCTTTCGCCTACGCCAACGGAGCCGCAGGAATCTGGATCCAGCGTTTTATTTCTGATGGAATTGCACGCTGCGCGGTTCCGATTTTCTTTATGTTCGCGTCGTATTTGCAGTTCATGAAAAACGACAGATTCAGCGTTCTTTTAAAGAAAAGAACAAAATCCCTTGTCATTCCGTTTTTCTTATGGCCGATTTTAAATATTGCGCCTTATGTCGGAATTAAGCTCGGCCTTTCAAAAATTGCTCCGTCGCTGTTCGGAAAGCCGGGATTTGTTCCGCAGATGGAATGGACGCTCGCTGACTGGTTCCACGCGTTTTTTGGATATTCTGACATGACGGAAGGACGCACTTTCGGCGGATATGTAGGGCAAATGTGGTTCGTGCGCGACTTGTTCATCTTGATTCTTCTTTCTCCGCTTCTGCGCCTTGCAAAGAAAAAGTTTCCGGTCTGCACGATTATCGCCGTATCTTTTTTCTATTTTGGAGATGTGCGCCCTTTCTTTGTTGCGGAACAGGCTTTGTTTTATTACACGCTCGGACTTTACTGGGCGGAAAGTGATTTTAATCTTTTCGCCTTTGCAGACAAAATCAAATGGAAGGCTCTGGTTCCGCTTTATCTTCTTCTATGGCTTTACAGATGGATTTTTGGCGATGAATTTTCATTTTCGTACTGGCTCATGGTATTTGTCTCATGCCTCGTCCTGCTGAAATTCTCCGCGCTTCTAGTTAAAAATGAAAAGATTTTCTCAAAGCTAAAATACTTGGCTGAATTCTCGTTCTGGCTTTTTGCAGTCCACATGCCGTTTTTGCTCAACGCGCTCCAAACTCTCTGGCGAAAAGTTCTTCCGATGACAAGCACTGCAAGATGCATGGCCGAATATTTCGGAGTTTCAATCCTCGTGATTATAACTGGAACTTTAGCCGGAATCATCTTAAAGAAAATCTGCCCGCCGCTGTTTTATTTACTCAACGGAGGAAGATAAAAATAAAGCGCTCTCAAAACTCAGACAAACTGATTTATCTAAAATCATCTGGGCGTTCCCCTTCGGGTCGGGCTTTCCGCGCTTCCGCTCTCGCTTCATTCCAAAACTTCGTTTTGGAACGCCTGCGGCGGCGCTCCAATTCCTAACGCGGCCTGCAAGCTTAAAAAAAGCAAGAACAAGTTCAGGAAATACTCAATAAATTTTGCAGCAGCAAAAAATCATAAATTTTTAAGATTAAATTAATATTCCATTTTTTTAAATATGATATATAATACTTATTATAAATGTCCAAAACCTCTAGTTTTCAGCGGGTTCCGCATTAAAATAGAGAGGCGGAAAAAAGCAGGACAGATAAAAAAAGTATGGATAAAAAAATGATGAAAAACCTGGAACGCGCCCTGTACTACGAAATTCAGTACAGAAATGCGATTGTTTCAGATTCACTTTCTTTTTATGACATAAATTTAACGAAAAATCTTATTGAAAATGATTTTTTTGTTAAAGATTCAGAAGGCAAGCCCGTTTCCTGCCTTGAGCGCGTTGATTTGTCCGCGCCCGCAAATTTCACGGAATTTTTCAGGCGCTGGTTTGACCTTCAGATTCCCGACAACTTAAAATCAGTTTACACAGAATTCATAAACATCAGAAAAAATCTTTTAGACGCCTACAAGCTCGGAAAACGCGAATACGACATTGAATATTGGTCTTTCGATGCATTTTCGCATAAAATCTTCGTAAACCAGAAATTCTACATGACACAGAACGAAAACGGCGAAATCTGCGCGCTTTCCGTCGTCAAGGATTTTACAGAACATAAGCGGAACGAGCAGGCTCTCTACAAAAAGGAAATCGAGCAGTACGCCTACAAAGATCCAATCACAGGCGGCTACAATTACAATAAATTCAAGCAGGAAGTTTTAAAAATCGGGCAGGAAGGAACAATTGTCTGCCTTGACATCCATTCATTTAAAATCATAAACACAATCTGCGGAATTGCGACCGGAGACATGGTCATAAAAACAATCTGGGAATGCATTATGTGCGTTTTAAAGCCCGAGCAGAACGAAATCACCGCGCACATAAACGCCGACCATTTTATCATCTTTCTTCCGACAAAAGATAAAAGCACAACAATCGCAAAAATCAAGAACATAACAATCGCGCTGCATCTTCTTTCAGTTGAGCTTGACATTCCGCAAGTCCAGCCGTATTTCGGAATCACAAAATGGAAGCCGGGAAAGAGAATTGAGCTTGCCTACAGCGAAGCCGTGACTGCGAAGCACAATGCAAAGCAGAACCAGAATGAAAACTACGCGCTTTTCAACGAGGCTGACACTAACAGGCTCGTCGAAGAAAAACAGATGGCGGACTCTTTCGCCGACGCGCTTAACCAGAACGAATTCAAAATCTGGTACCAGCCGAAATACAATCCGGTAACAAAGAAACTAGTCGGAGCAGAAGCTCTCGTCCGCTGGCAAAAACCTGACGGCTCGCTAATTCCGCCTGGAAAATTCATTCCGCTTTTTGAGCACAACGGAATGATAAGAACGCTCGACGAATATATTTTCCAAACCGTCTGCAAGCAGCAAAAGCTCTGGCAGAATCTCGGCAAGAAAATAGTTCCTGTTTCAATAAACCTTTCGCGCGTAAGCCTTTATTACGAGTCAATCGCGAACCAATACAAGCTAATCACGGAAAAAATCGGGATCGACAAGGATTTTATTCCGATTGAAATCACGGAAAGCGCGGCAATCAACAATACAATTCTTAAGAACGTGGCCGACCAGTTCTACAAAAACGGCTTTCATCTCCATATGGATGACTTCGGCTCAGGATATTCTTCGCTCGCGACGTTAAACACGCTTCATTTCGATACGCTCAAACTCGACAAAAGCTTAATCGACTACATCGGAAACTTTGGCGGCGACCGCCTTATTGAACATACAATCAGCCTTGCAAAGGACCTTGGAATGCAAGTCACGGCGGAAGGCGTCGAGAACTCAAACCAAGTCAAATTCCTAAAGCACAACGGCTGCGACTCAATCCAGGGATTTTTCTATTCAAAGCCAGTTCCAAAGGAGGAATTTGAGAAGCTTCTTGAAGAGGGAAATTCAAGGAAGCCGGAAGAGGAAGTTGACTATCTTTCAGCTCATATCGCGGATTTCAGGCGCAGATTTTTAAAATCGTCTTTCATAAAATTCATAGTGAATCTTTCAACCGAAAAATTTGTTGAAATCTCAAAGCAAGGCGAATGGGGAAATTATCAGGACGCTTCCCTGCTCTCTTACAAACAGGGCGTGGACATAATCGCAGAAAAATATATCTGCGAAACCGAAAGGGAAAAATTCTACGATTTTATGGATAAAGATAAAATCATAAAAAACTTTTCAGAGCCGGAAGAAACAAAAGTCATTTACTTTAAAAGCAAGAAAACCGGAAAAGATCCGCTTGTCTGCATTATGTTCCACATTTTTAGAGTTGAGAACTCAAGCGATTTCTGGGCATTTTTCACAATGGCAGGAAACTGCTAGAAATCTAAAAATCAGGCTTTGCCGGAGCGCCCGGTTTCCCATTTTTCAATTTTTTCACGGAGCGACGCGATTTCTTTTTCCGCGCTTTCAATCTCAGCGGAAAGCTTCTCATCTTCGTCCAAATCAACTGCGAGATTTTTTCTGTGCTCAAGAAGCGGAATTTCATTCTCCTCAAGCTCGCGAATTTTCCGCCTCGCCTCTGTTATTTCCTTCGGAGGCCGGCCGCCTTTTTTTCCGTTTTCCTTGCTCGCCGCCTGCTTCGCGCGGCTCGTCGATTTTCCGTTGTACAAATAAAGCGAGTCAATCCAGAATTTTAGCGACTTAAGCTCCTGCCCCATTTCAAATTCGACATTTTCAAGATGCCGGATTCTTTCCGATTTTCCGCTTTCTTCTGAATCAAAACTGTCCGCCGCCGCAAGTTTTGCAACCACAGAAATTTCCTTGCGCAAATCTTCCAGGCGCGAAATCGACTTGTAAATATTTTCTGTTTTTTTCGACATAGAATCATTTTATCCTAAGGATTTAGGTTATTGCAACGTCGCCCTTCTCATTTTCTTCTTGTGATTTTAACATTTTCTTCATTATGATATATTTTTCTTAATGCAAAATCTTGGAGGATTTTTATGAAAAAAATCGTGTTTGGCGCACTGGCTCTGGCCGCGCTTTTCGCAGTCACAGGCTGCAACGAGAAAAAATCAGTTGTAATCAGCTCAAAAGCTGACTTGGAAGGAAAATCGATTGGAGTCCAGGCTGGAACAACCGGCGAGCTTTATGTTCAGGACGAGCTTAAAACCGCGAAATGCAACTCTTTCAAAAACGTTATCGACGCATCACTCTCGCTCAAGAACGGCGCGATTGACGCAATCATCGTTGACGAGCTTCCGGCAAAAGAAGTCTGCAAGCAGAATTCTGACCTTAAGATTCTTGACTTCGACCTTGCCACAGATGTCTATGCAATCGCTGTCAAAAAAGGGAACACTGAGCTTTTGAACTCAATCAACAAGACAATCGCCGACATGAAGGCCGACGGAAGATACGAGGCTTTAATCAACGCGTTCATGCCAGCCGATGGAAACGTTAAGATTCCTGAGGTCGAGAAAAAGGCCGGAAACGGAACAGTCCGCATGGGAACAAACGCGGCGTTCTTCCCGTTTGAGTACACAGAAGGCTCAGAGGTTGTCGGATTCGACGCTACAATGGCGCAGTACATTGCGAACGACTACGGAAAGAACCTTGAAATCCAGGACATGGCTTTCGACGGACTTATCGCGGCCCTTCAGTCTGACGCTATTGACTTTATCGCCGCAGGAATGACAGCCACAGAGGAAAGAAGACAGAACGTAGACTTCTCAGAGCCTTACTTCTCTTCAAAACAGGTTGTAATCGTAAGAAAATAAGTTAAAAAAGGTGGCTGAATGCCACTTTCAAAGAAGATTAAAATGTGCGCAGGCAGGTTCCGGCAGCGGGCCACTCTGAGCGTCTCAGGCTTGCGGAAGCCTTTCTTCTTAGGCTCAGCCGTGGCTTAGCGAACGGGTTCTGCCGGAAGCGCATTTTACTATTTTATTATTATTTGGCATTCAGCCAATTTTTATGAAAAAGGAAAACTTAAATGCTCCAGAAATATATTGATGTAATGTTCTCCCACGGGAGATGGACTCTGATTCTAGAAGGTCTAGGAACGACCCTTTTGATTGCGCTCCTGGCAGTTTTTATCGGAATAATTCTCGGATGCATTTTTGCCCTTTTTAAGCTCTCAAAATCAAAAATCTTAAACGCAATCTCAACTGGCTACACAACTTTAATCCGCGGTATTCCGATGGCAACCCAGCTGATGATTTTTTACTTTGTAATCTTCTCGCCGCTCGGAGTCCGCAACACAGTTCTTGTCGCAATAATTTCATTTGGAATCAACTCAGGCGCATACTGCACAGAAATTTTCCGCGCCGGAATCCAGAGCGTTGACAAGGGACAGATGGAGGCCGGCCGCTCGCTTGGCTTGAGCTGGGCGCAGACAATGTGGAAAATTATTCTTCCGCAGGCTTTCAGGACAATCATTCCGACTTTCACATCTGAATTCATAACTTTAATCAAGGAAACTTCGGTCGCAAGCTTTATCGCGGTTGTAGATTTGCAGAAAGCGTGCGACAATATCAGAAACGCAACTTACAACGCATGGATTCCGCTTCTTTCGTGCGCGCTCATTTATCTTATCCTGACTGTCGGACTGACAAAGCTTTTCGCAAAACTTGAGTCGCGCCTGGCGCAGTCAGACAGAAAATAGAAAAGGAAAAAAGTTTTTCCTTTCAATCCTTTTTTCTTCCAAAGGAAACGCAAAAATGATAGAAATAAAAAATCTTGTAAAAAAATTCGGAAATCTCACGGTTCTCAACGGAATCACAGAAAATATAGAAAAAGGCGAGAAAATCGTAATTATCGGGCCTTCAGGAGGCGGAAAGTCAACTTTTTTGCGCTGCCTCAATCTTCTTGAAACTCCGACCTCCGGCAACATTCTTTTTGACGGAACAGATTTAACGGACAAGAAAACAGACATCAACAAAATCCGCCAGAAGATGAGCATGGTTTTTCAGCATTTCAACCTTTTTCCGCACAAAACAGTCATGCAGAACCTTACACTCGCGCCGGTAACTCTTAAAATCATGGACGAAAAAGCGGCGGAGGAAAAGGCGAAAAAACTATTGGAAAGAATCGGGCTTTCAGACAAGGCTGGTTCCTATCCTGCAAGTCTTTCAGGAGGCCAGCAGCAGAGAATCGCTATTGCCCGCTCAATCATGATGAACCCGGAGATTATCCTTTTTGACGAGCCTACAAGCGCGCTCGACCCTGAGATGGTCGGCGAAGTCCTTGGCCTTATGAAGCAGCTTGCAGACGAAGGAATGACTATGGTCTGCGTGACCCACGAGATGGGATTTGCGCGGGAAGTCGCCACACGCGTCCTTTTTATGGACGGCGGAAAAATCGCCGAGCAGGGAACTCCAAAAGATATTTTTGAAAATCCAAACTCAGAGCGTCTGCAGCAGTTCCTAAAGGCTGTCCTGTAAAAAACTGTGAAACATGACTATCTTTCGCTGCTCCGTAACGGCGCGCCCCTTTCGCTTTCGCAGCAGCTTTATCTTATCTTCCAGCTGAGTCTTCCGGCAGTTTTAGCGCAGCTTTCTTCTATTATGATGTCCTACATCGACGCTTCTATGGTAGGACGTCTCGGAGCGGCTGACTCAGCCTCGATCGGACTTGTCGCGTCTACAACCTGGCTGGTTTACGGAGTGTGCTTTGCCGCGTCCATGGGATTCACCGTGCAGGTGTCGCACTTAATCGGCGCAAAAAATGAAAAGGAAGCGCGAAATCTTCTGAAAATCGCCTTTATCTCAACGCTCGGATTTTCGCTTTTGCTGATGGCCGCGAGCCTTGCCGCCTGCAATTCTCTTCCGTGGTGGCTCGGCGCGACAGAAGAGATTTACAGCGGCGCGAGGACTTACTTCTTTGTCTTCTGCCTTTCAATTCCTGTCTGCCAGATTTCCGACCTGGCGGAAGGAATGCTGCAAAGCTCAGGCGAAATGAAAGTGCCCAGCATTCTTCAGGTTTTAATGGGCGTTCTGAACGTGATTTTCAACTATATCTTTATTTTCAGAATGAACATGGGAATTTTCGGAGCTGCTCTTGGAACTTTAATCTCAAGAATAATAATCGCGCTTCTTCTAGTATATTTTCTTCTCGCGCGCTCCCCTGCCCTGCGCCTGCGAAAAAATGAGAAAATAAAGTTTAAGATTGAATATTTCAGAAACGCGCTAAGAATCGGGCTTCCGGTCGCTTTTCAGCAGCTTGTGATGAGCATGGGACAGATCGCGTTCACAAAGATTGTCTCTCCGCTCGGAAAAATCGCGATTGCGGCGAACTCGTTCGGAATTACGGCGGAAAGCCTTTGCTACATGCCGGCGTATGGAATTTCCGTTGCGGCGACAACCTTGACCGGCCAGTCCTATGGCGCAAGAAGATACGACATGATTCAAAGGCTCAGCTCTCTCACAACAATAATAGGATTTCTGCTGATGATTATCGCCGGTGGACTGATGTTCGTCTTCGCGCCTGAGATGATTGGATTTCTTTCGCCTGACGAAGAAATCAGAAAACTTGGCGCAAGAATTCTAAGAATCGAGTCGTTCTCAGAGCCTTTCTACGGCTCCTCGATGATAATCGCAGGCGCGCTCCGCGGAGTTGGAGACACGTTTGTTCCTTCGCTTTTAAATTTCATCTCGATGTGGGGAATCCGGATTCCGCTCGCGGTTATTTTAAGAAAAAATTTCGGCCTTGAAGGAATCTGGTTCGCGATGAGCTTCGAGCTTTTTGTGCGCGGCTGCCTTTTTATCATCCGTCTTATTTTAAAAAGGAAAAATTCAAAAATTGACGCAAACGCGACGAATTTATAGCGTCCATATACTTTTATGTTTTTTTTAAAACAACGCGTATAAATCAATCCTCATGCACGTTTTTATTTCTTTATTTTTTATATATTTTTTCTTTAATTGATATTTAATATATATTTGTATATTTATTTATTTATACAAAGATATATTGATTTATTTAATTTTTATAGATTTTATATTTATATTAACTTTACTTTTTATTTATTAAAATATATAATCTTTATATCTATATTTGAAGATTTCTTTAATTAAATATCTAAAAAAACATAAATCAGAAAAAGTTTTAGAAATCAAAAAACGGAGGCAAAAATGAAAATCATAACAATCACGAACCAGAAAGGCGGAGTAGGGAAGACGACGACTGCAAGCTCTCTTTTCGCAGGGCTTCATAAAATGGGAAAAAAAACGCTCGGAATCGACATGGACCCGCAGTGCAATCTTTCCTACAGTTTCCGCGCCGACACATCAAAGTCTTCTATAAAAAATGTTTTTAAGAACGAAATTCCACTGAAGGACGCAATCCAGAAAACCGACTCGGGCGACTTTATCCAGGCGGACAAAAATCTAAACAACGTCATGCAGGAGCTTTCCGCGATTGACCAGGTTTTTAAGCTCCGGAACCTTCTAAAAGACGTGAAGGACGATTATGACTTTGTGATTATCGACACGCCGCCAGCTCTTTCGCCGCTAACAATCAACGCGCTTGTCGCAAGCAACTCTGTTATTATTCCGGTCCAGGCGGACTCATTTTCAATGCAGGGAGCCGAATCTCTCGCGGAGACAATAAAAGGAATCAGAGACGTAAATCCGGAGCTTGAAATTTCCGGAATTCTGATTGTCCGCTACAAGGCGCGCGCGGGGCTTGCCCAGCACATGAACAGCAAATTTGAAGACTTCGCGAAAGTTTTCAACACAAAAGTCTTTGAGACAAAGATACGCGATGCTGTCGCCGTGCAGGAATCCCAGCTTGCGCGCAAAAACATCTTTGACTATGACGCAAAAGCGAACGTCGCGCTCGACTATGCAAATTTCATCAAGGAATTTACGGAAAACTGCTGACAATTTTAAAGGAAGTTTTTACAAGAGGTAACAAATGGCTAAGAATTTCGGACAATACGATGACGACAATCCTGTGATGGCGGCTCTTGCAAAAGCCCAGCAGGAGCAGGAAATCAAGAATGCCACGGAGATTTTAAAATCTGCGGCGGAAACACAGAATAAAAGCGGCGAGAATTTTCCTCAGAAACAGAACGCAGAAGATTCTCAGAAAATCAAAAATCAGGATTCTGATCAAAAAAATGACGAAAGTCCGGCGGAAATCAAAAAAATTCTGATGAACATAAGCATCCGCGAGACAACAAAAAAAGACTGGAAAATGTTTTTTCTTGAGCACGACCTGACAATGACACAGGGAATAGAAACCGCGGTTGAATTCTTAAAATCTGAAGTGGAGAAGGGCAACATAAAGCTTTCAAAAGGCGGAATAACAAAATAAAGCCCGGCGGATTTATTTTCCGTCCTGGGAATTCGCCTTTTCATCCGCGTCAAGCTCGGCTTTCAGGCGGACAATCGCGTTGAGCTCAGGCGAAAGCCCGAAAAGCCCTGGATTGTTTCTTTCTTCTTCCAAAAGCTGGGCGTAGCGCTGAGGATTTCTCGAGATAATCTGAATTCCTTCCATTTGCACATCGGCTTTTGATGTTGTTTCTGTTCCTTCTTTCGCGCTGTTATCTTCTATATAAAGATAATGAGAGTCCGAAACTTTGTTCAGCTTTGTTGCGTCGATGCAGTCAAAATGGAATCCGATAATTTTCCGGCCTTTTTTCATCGGCGTGCAGACAATCTGGATTCCAAGATTCCGCTCATTAAGCTCCTTTAAAGGAAGCTCGACGACAATATTCTTGAACGGCCCCATCTGCGCATATTCTCCGTCCTGAATATCAAAAGTTTTCCTTAGCTCCTCAACCGAATATTCAAAAAACCAAGAATTCCTCTCGTTTCCTTTTTTGCCTTTAAATCCACGGAAAGAAAGCGCGATAAGATAATAACGGAGCGCATAGAAAGATTTCAATTTTCCAAGGTCGTTGATTTCAAAAAGAGAGAAGCCGATTTCCTTGAGCTCGTCAAGGAAAATTTTCATGTCCTCGGTGAATTTAAAAGTGAAAGTCGTGTCTGTAAAAACGCATTTCGCCGACTGAAAAACATTTGTGACTTCGTAATTTCTCTCATTGTCCTCAAGAACAATTTTCATGTCGAGAATTTCGTTCGCCGATTCTTTTATAAGCGTGCGTGTTTTTTGTCCGTCGCTCAAATTCAAGTCAGAAAAAAAATCAGAAAATGAAAAGGAGACAAAATTCTGATTTTCATTTGAAGAAAGATATTTAAAAATGGAATAAAAATACATTCTTTGCGTTGTCGCCGAGCATTTGTAGCTGGCACGCAAGAAATTGTTAGGAATTTTCAGGATATTCTGCTGTGCTAGACTTTTTATAATCAGTGACTTTTTACGCAATTTTTGAATCCTTTTTAAATATTTAAATTTTAAATTTTACGTGGCCGGAAAGCCTTATAAAACAAGGCTTGAAAGGGATTCTCGGTTATAAAAGTCCAGCAAAAAATTACAAAAGTCCAAAAATCGATTATAAAAGTCCTTTTTTGGATTATAAAAGTCCAAAATGAACAAAAAAATGATTTCTGTGGAAAACTCCTTGGCCAAACTCAATTATAAAGATGATGATTACAAAAGTCCATGCCAAAAATTATAAAGTTCCATAAAAAAAACGAATTTCATCAAAAAAAATCAAAAAGAATTATAAAAGTCCAAATGCTTATGAATTTCGCAGAACCTTTTTTAAAGGAAAAATTTGTCTTTATAATCAAAAAAAGATTATGAAAGTCCAGCAAATATTATAAAAATCCTGTGAAAGATTATAAGAGTCCAGCTAAATGTTATTAAAGTCCATCAAATTCACATCTGCCAAAGTCGCAAATCTAAAAAAGTTCCGATTTTTAAAAAAGCATGATTATAAAAGTCCATAATTAAAATTCTATCGGCTGAAAATGAATAATTTTCCGGATTTTCTAGAACTCAAAAAATTATAAAAGTCCACGAAATATTATAAAAGTCCAAAAAAAATATTCCTTTTTTTATGGAAAATGTAGTATTATTTTTAAGAAGAGAATTTCGCCATCCGTGGCGAAAAAAGAGACGAGCCGGCGTAAAGACAGCTTTTACTGAATCTTTGCTGTAGCTTTGCCGCGGAGAGCGGCTTGTTTTTGAATTATTGAACTTTGCACGAGGTTTTTATGTTTGACGATGATGATGAAATTGACGGAATGGGCGCTCCAAAGGATGATCTGGACGATTTTGACTATTATGTTTCTTATATAAAGGCTCTGGAGGAGGAGCAAGTTTCAAAAAGCGAGATTGCCCGCGAGCTGATGGACGAATTTGACCTTGAAAAAGATGAGGTCCTGAAAATTCTTAGGCGGTATTACGCGGAAAAAGACAACTATGACGACGATGACGAAGAGGAAGACATTGTCGAGGACGATGACTACAGCGATGGAAATTCAGAATTCTAGGATATGAAGAATTTTTTCTAGTTTTTAATAAAACTTCAACTAAAGTTCCATAAACTTTGGTTGTATACATCTTTCTTAATTCTTGGTTTTGGTTATAATAATAACTGCAAAGACGCTTGAAAAGCTTACGGCATTTTCAGGCGTCTTTTTTTTGTTTTAAAGCAGTTTTCCTGAGGAGGCGGCTATGTTGAAGGAAAGTGAATGGAACACAATCAACAATATTCTGTTGGATTTGTACACAATCAACGATATAAAACAGCTTTCAAACAAGGTTTTGCATGTTCTGCGGATTATGATTCCTTTTTCAAAAGGCTATTTCGCTCTTCTTGATGAAAACGGACGCTTTGACAATGAGAATTCTGCCTTTGCAGGATTTGACGAGCACTCAGAAAAAAAATACAAAGAAAAATATTTCGAAATTGACAATATAAAATATATTTTTGATTTGAATAATGGGACTTTTGTTTTTCAGAACCAAAAGATGCTTGATGGCGAGGCGCATAGCGATGCCGGGAAAGGCTCTGATTTTTACAAGGAATTTTTGCATCCGGAGAAAATTCCTTACGGCGCGGGAATTGCTATCATTGAAAGCGGAAAAATCCGGGGAATCCTTAACTTATTTAGAAGCGCAGGCCTTGGAGATTTTTCCGAGAAAAGCATATACATTTTGAATATTTTAAAGCGGCATCTTGAGAATATTATCCGCAATGTTTATTTGGTTGATATTAGGAATTTCGATGCTGTTTCCTCTAAATGCTTTGACTATGCAGTTTCTGACTTTGCGCTTTCGCACAGGGAGGCGGAAATCTTGCGGCTGATTGCGGATGGAAAAAGCAACGCTGAGATTTGCAGTGGGCTTAGAGTAAGCATTTCAACGGTCAAGAAACATGTCTATAATATTTTTAATAAGGCTGGCGTAAATTCCCGGACTCAGCTTTTGAACCAGATTTACAGGCTTCGGAAGGGCAGCTGAGGAAAGTGAGCGTTAGGGATTGTAGTCGCGCGCTTTTAGGCGCGTTCTGAAGCGAGCGAAACGAGCGCAAGAATGGAGCGCGGCTAGCGCGGAACGGCGGAAAGCCCGACGGCGCAAAGTGCCGGAACGCCCGGAAAAGTCGAAGAAGATTGCTTCGTCGCTGATGCAAGCGGCTTTCTTGCGGTGGAGCGATGTTTTGACACTTTAGGCGGCTTTTAGTTGTCAAGATTTATGATTTTCTGGTAAAGCTCAGGATATTCTCTTGAGGATTTTCTTATCATTTCGGAGCAGGCGCGGCGCCATGGAGTTATGTCTTTTACTTTTGTTACCGTAACGCCTTCGTGTTTAAGCTTTTCGATTGTTTCCGCCTCGCTTTTTTCTATGATCTGACGGCAGTAGTTTGTGGCGTATTTTCCGGCCGCCTTCATGATTTTCTGCTGGTTTTCAGAAAGCGAATCCCAGCATTTTGAGTTGATTAAAACCTGCACCGCGCCGAGCATATGTCCGTCGAGAATAATGTAAGGCGCGACAATGTGAAATCCGTTTGAATAATAGTTTGAAATCGGCTGCTCCGCGACTTCGGTCTGGCCTGTCTGGAGCGAAGCGTATAAATCCGCGAACGGAACTGTTACTGGAATTGCCTTTAGCGCGTGAATTAAATCCTGCAAAGTCTTTGAATTTGACGAGCGCGCGTGTTTTCCTTCAAGGTCATCGATGGAGCTTAGCTTTGAGACGGAGAAAAAGTGGCGGAATCCTTCTTCAGCATAAAAAATTCCTTTTACGCCGATTCCGTTTTCGTATGGCTCGTCAAGAATTTCCTCCGCGATGTCAGAATTTGCGAATTTCCAAAAATGGGAAGCGTTCTTGAAAGTGAATGGAATTGTAATGAGTTTTGATTTTAAGCCGCCGTAGCTTGCAAGACTCGCTGAAACTCTGGCAAGATGAATCGAGCTGTCCGGCTTTACAATCATTTCCATGACTTTCGCCTCGTCTCCAAGAATTCCTGAATATTGAAGATTTATAGAAATGCTTCCGTCTGAAAGCTCCTTGACTTTGTCCGCGAACACTTTGTCAACTTGTCCGATAATTGATTCCGGCGGATTTGATTCCGCCATAAGAAGTGTAAAACGTTTCTCAGCATCTTTTTTTTCGTTGCAAGATAAAAACAGAACAGCGGTAGAAATTGCAAGACAAATCTTGCCAATCTTTTTCATCATATGAGCCTCAGTTTTTTTTAATCAGACAAATCCTGCCTTTTTAGCAGCAACGGCAGGATTCTGTGTCCAAATTAATTTTATCATAATTTTAATCTATAGAAAATTATTTTATCATAATACACGAAAAAAATGTGAATTAAAGCATAAAAAATTATGAATTAACACATAAAAAAGTTGTGATTTAATTCCCGATTTTAAAAATAAAGATATTTTGAGGGAAAAAAACAGAAAGAAAAATTGTAATTTGAATTTTCTTATAATCTAAAATGAATGTCGGTTTAAGACTAATTTAATTGCCTTTTTTAAAATCAAGTTTATAATCATAAGCAGATGTAAAAAAGTTATTTCAAAAGCTACGGGGGATAACTTATGGGTGCGGCTGTAATAAAACTGGAAAACATTTCTGATGATAAATTCAACGAGATGCTCAGCACTGGCTGGACGCTTGTTTCTGTGGATCAGCCGAAAAAAAATGAGCTCGTATACAACTTTGTAAGGGCTGATTGATTTTTTATTGAAAAATAGTTTAAAAGGGATTTCCAAGCGGAAATCTCTTTTTTTTTAGATTAAATTTGGAATTCAAAAATTTCCGTTGTAAAATAATAAGAAGCGTGTAAAAGAAGAATTTAAGGAAAATGTTAAAATGACAAATTCGCCTGGAGAGAAAGAATATCATACAATTTCTGTTCTTGTTGTAATTGCTTTTGCGGTTGTTTTTCTTGTTGTCGTCTATGCTTGTTCTATGAGAGAATTTTTTATTAGCCAGGCTTATTCATATGTCCAGCAGACCGCGCTGACAGTAAGAAATCAGATTGATTCGAAAATCAGGCACGGAATTGCAAATATAAGTCTGACATCGTTTGTTATTTCCGAAACTTCTGGAGAAAAAGAAATTCAGCTTGACGGCGAGGCTTCTTCCCTTGATTCTTTTCTAGATAAAACTCCGTTTTGCAGCCTTTATTATGTTTCTTTGGACGGCGGGAAGAGCAGAAGTTCTGAGGAGAATCCTTCTTCTGTGGCGGGCAGTGAATATTATATTGAAGGAATTGAAGAAAAAACTGGCGTTTTTGCGGATTTTAATTCTAAAGCCTCAGGCGGCGTTCTTCTTGATTTTTATTCTCCGGTTCATTTTTCTAACGGCAGAAACGGTGCTCTTGTTGGCGTGATGAATGTCGAGGAAATCATAAAGCCGCTTATTTCATCTGATTTTTACGGCAAGAAGACTGTCGGAGTTCTTTGTGATTCAGGCTTCAATGTGATTTCCTCAAATTATCCGACGGTTCTTTCAGGCTCAAATTTAAAGGATTTGAAAAACTGCCCGGCTGTGGATGCTTTAGTAAAATATGTGAAGAACGGCGACGAGCGTGGATTTAGGTTTGACTACAAAGGAAATGAGCATATTGGCTGCGTTGTAAAATTAGAGAACGCGGACTGGTTTGTTGTTCAGATTCTGCCGAAAGAGGCGACCGCGGAGCTGAACGCGAAGTCAATTTTCTTCATCATTTTTATAATTTTGGTTTTCTGCATTTTGATTGTCATCTATGTTATTCATGGAGTAAAAGCCCGGCGCTCGACTGAAAAAATGCACATAAATATAATCACGGCGCTGTGCACTTCTTATCAGAACGTTTATGTTGTGAACATTAATTCCGGGAAAGTTTTTATTTATCAGCTGACGGAAAGAATCCGCTCAAATTACGGCGAAAGGTTCACTGCCGGAAATTATGACGCGAATTTCAAGCTTTATGAAGACTGCGAGGTTCTTGCTGATGACAAGCCGCTTTTTGAGAAAGTGAACGAGATAAAAAAAATCCGCGGAATATTAAAAAACCAGAGCGAATATTCATTTGTCTACCGCGTCAAGAGCAGGACGACCGGCGGAAAAATTCATTTTTATCAGTGTTATTTTATAAAACCAAAGGCGGGCGACGAATTTGTCGTGACTTTTAAAAATGTTGACGATTTGATTGAGACAAAGGAAAAAATCGACAACCTGATGAAAGCCCAGACGACGCAGCTTAAGATTATGTCTTCAATTTCGGGAATTTATCTGACGCTTTATTTTATTGATTTGGAGAAAGATTCGATTGTTGAATTCAACACGACGAAAGAGGCCAAGAAATATATTTTTAGAAACGACCATGCCGGCGCGCAGATTAGAAACGCGATTAACTCGCTTTGCCGCAAGGATTTTGTTGAGGCGGGGCTTGAATTTACGGATTTGACGACGCTCAGAAACAGGATGAAAGACAAAAAATATATTTCAGCCGAGTTCAACAGCCTTTCTTCGGGCTGGGTAAGATCGAGTTTTATCACGGTTGACAATGACGTGAACGGTTTTCCGAACAAGGTTCTTTTTGCGACTCAGGAAATCAACAATGAGAAGCGACGCGAGGAAGTTCTTATTTCGAACGCGAACACTGACGAGCTTACAAAGCTTTTAAACCGCCACGCTTATGAAGATGAGCTGCGCGAGCTTGAAAACCAGGAAAAAGCTGGCGATTTAAAAGAAGATTTTGTCTATGTTTCCCTTGATTTGAACGGACTTAAAAACGCGAACGACACACTTGGCCACGCGGCCGGAGACGAGCTTTTGCGCGGCGCGGCATCTTGCATAAGGAACGCGTTCGGCGGATATGGAAAAGTTTTCAGAACCGGCGGCGACGAATTTCAGGTTGTGCTTTTTGCAAGCGACGACCAGCTTAAGCGCGTGGAAAAGGATTTTAACGACTATTGTGAAAACTGGAGCGGAAAGCTCTGCAAGTCGCTTTCGGTTTCTTACGGCGTTGTGACAAAAAAGGAAAAGCCGGAGCGTTCAATTGCTGCAATCATAAAGCTTGCAGACAAGCGGATGTACAGGTCGAAAAGCGAATATTACTCGAATAAAGGCGTTGACCGACGCGGCACGCGCGACGCAATGGAGATTTTGTGCCAGGCTTACACAAAAATTCTTAAGATAAATCTTGCCGGCGACACTTTTTCTGTGATTCAGATTGAGGAGGACGAGAAAGATTCTGTGAAGCAGTTTGGCGGAGTCGCATCAAAATGGATTCATGACTTTGGAAATTCAAATTTAATTGATAAAAGCAGCCGCAAAGAATTCTTGCGGAAAACAAATTTTGAATATCTA
>CAZIFO010000032.1:0-24095 GCA_964538245.1 uncultured Treponema sp. | reverse complement strand
CGGAAAGCCCGGCCGTAGCCCAGCTACGGCAACGCCCTTATAATTATCAGAATTTTTTCTCAATTCCTATGTTTCGTTTTTTCAGATATAATTTTCCTCATGAGCGATTTTATTGATAAAAACACTGTTTTTGTTTTGGATTCCTACGGACTTATTTACCGCGAATATTTTGCTTTTATCTCGCGGCCGCTGACAAACTCAAAGGGAATGAATGTCTCGGCAATCTTTGGATTTTTTAGGAATCTTCTATATATATTGAAAAACTACAAGCCGGAATTTATGGTTGCGGCGATGGATTCGCTTACTCCGACTTTCCGCCACGAAATTTACAAGGAATACAAGGCGACACGTCCGAAAACGCCGGAAGATCTGCACGCGCAGATTCCTTATATCGAAAAAATCCTGGAGAAGCTTGGAATCCCGGTTGTGCGCAAAAACGGCTACGAGGCGGACGACATTATCGCGACCTTTGCGACGCGCGCGGAAAATGAAAAGCAAAAGACAGTAATTTTAAGCGCGGACAAGGATTTGCAGCAGCTCAACAACGGTTTTATCCACTGCATGAAGCCCGACAAGGCGAAAACCTGGGACGAGCTTGACGACGCGAAGATTCTTGCTGACTGGGGAGTTCCGGCTTCTAAGCTTCTGGACTTGCTCTCTTTGATGGGCGACACGGCGGACAATGTTCCGGGCGTAAAAGGAATCGGACAGAAAACGGCCGCAAAGCTCCTGGACGAATACGGAACACTTGAGGGAATCTATGAGAACCTTGGCAATATGAAAGGCGCCGTTAAGACAAAGCTCGAAAATAGAAAGGACAACGCGTTCTTCTCAAAAAAGCTGATTACGCTTTGCACGGCTGTTCCGGACTTGCCTGAGATTTCATCGCTAAAAATCAGCGGCCTGGACTTTGGCGGCGCGGCGGAGATTTTCTCTGAGCTTGAGATAAAAGCCCTTGCGCGCGACTACGGCGCACAGGGAAGTGCGGTTAGCTCCAAGACGGCAAAACGGAGCGGAGAATCTTCCGGCCTAGGAGATTTATTTGATTCAGCGGATGGAAAAACTGCAGATTCAACACGGATGAACGCGGATAAACACGAAGCTTCAAGGATAAAAGGTGAAAATCTCGGGGAGACTTTTGATTCAAATGAAAATGCGGCTGTTGATGAGATTGCTTCGCCTGCGGCTCGCAATGACGTGCCGGTTCAAAACCACGGCGACTACAAGGCTGTAACGGACGCGAAGGAGCTTTTTGATTTTGTGGACGCAGCAGTAAAAGCCCGGAAATGCGCTTTCGACACGGAGACAGACTCGCTCGACACGCGCAAAGCCAATCTTGTGGGATTCAGCCTTGCGTTTGAAGAAGGAAAAGGAATCTACGTTCCGCTGATTGTGTCGGATCCGCTTTTGAACGGACCTGTCATGCAGAAAAAAGACGCTTTGGACGCGCTTAGGAAGCTTTTCTCTTCAAAAATCAAAATTATCATGCACAACGGAAAGTTTGACCTTGAGGTTCTGCAGACAAACGGGCTTGAAGTCCTTTCATCTGATAAAAAAATTGCCCACAGCATTTTCAGCCGCGGCTTTACTCTCTATGACACAATGGTTGCGGCCTGGCTTTTAGAGCCGGACAGAAACGGAAAGAACGCATACGGACTTGAATATCTCTGCGAGACAAAGCTTGGAATCAAAGGAACAGAATTTGAAGAAATCGTGCCGAAAGGCGGAAGCTTCGCCGACGTTCCGCTTGAAACAGCCGCAAGCTACGGCGCGGAAGACTCCGACTTTACGCTGAAACTTTGGAATTATCTAGAGCCACAGCTTAACAAGGCAAATCTTTTTGACCTGTTCACAAATCTTGAGATGCCGGTCCTGCCTGTTCTCGCGGAAATGGAGATGAACGGAATCCACTTGAATTCAAAATATCTCGCGGATTATTCAGTCGAGCTTAAGAAAGAGCTTTCTGAGATTGAAAAAAACATCTACACGGAAGTCGGGCACGAGTTCAATATCGCGTCCCCAAAGCAGCTTTCCCAGGTTCTGTTTGACGAGCGCAAGCTTCCGGCCGGAAAAAAGACAAAGACAGGATATTCAACCGACACAAGCGTTCTTGAGGAGCTTTCGGCAAAAGACAAGGTTCCGGCGCTGATTCTCGACTACCGCGCAAAGTCAAAGCTGCTCTCAACATATGTCGAGACTCTTCCAAACGACACGGACGAGAACGGAAGAATCCACACAACGTTCCTTCAGATTGGAACTGCGACAGGCCGCCTCTCTTCAAAAGACCCGAACCTTCAGAACATTCCAGTGCGCTCAGACGAGGGAAGAAAAATCCGCTCGGCGTTCACGGCAGTTCCGGGCACAGCCCTGATTTCGGCAGACTACGCGCAGATTGAGCTTGTCGTCCTTGCGCACCTGAGCGGCGACAAGAATCTTTGCAGCGCATTTGAAAAAGGCGTTGACGTTCACAAGTCAACCGCCAGCCTGATTTACGGAGTTCCGATGGACGAAGTGACGGCGGAGATGAGGCGCAGCTCAAAGACACTGAACTTCGGCCTTATGTACGGAATGGGCGCGTTCTCGCTTGCTAAGGATTTGGGAATAAACAGGACGCAGGCAAAGGAATTCATCGACAACTACTTTATGATTTACTCAGGCGTGCGCGAGTTCTTCGACGAGAACGTAAAAAAAGCGGAGGAGACAGGCTTTATTGAGACAATCATGGGCCGTAAAAGATATATCCGCGCGATAAACAGCAAAAACCACATGGAAAAAGAAGGCGCAATAAGAATCGCGAAAAACAGCCCTATCCAGGGAAGCGCGGCCGACATTGTTAAGAAAGCGATGCTAGACGTTTCCGCCGCCCTGCACGAGGCGGACAACGGCGTGCGCCTTTTGCTCCAGGTCCACGACGAGCTTATCTTAGAATGTCCGGACGACGAGAAGATTCTGACAGACACAATCGCGCTCGTAAAAGACAAGATGGAGCACGCAGTAAAGCTCAAGGTTCCGCTCCGCGTCTCAATTGAACACGGAAAAGCGTGGGGAGAGTTCCATTGATAATTGTCAATTATTTAGAATCTCATATTTTTCATCAGTTTTTTTGCCTGTGATAATGCAGGCGCGCTTTTTGTCCAGGTTTGACGCAACTTTGACAGCGGCTTTATGCAAATCTTCTGGAGTCATTTCACGGTAATATTGATTTGATTCGTCAAGCTCTTTCTGTGTAATGTCCGCCAAGCAGTCTGTGATAAAATATTCTGCCGCATCCTCAGAAGTTCGCGTTGCAAGCTCCGCCAAATTAGATTGTTTTATAGCCTTGTTCAAGTCGTCAGATGTGAAATTGTATGACACGGCTTCTTCTAGGCAAGATTCAAATTCTTCAACCGCTTTTTCGGAATCCGGATTATTCTCTGAAATGACATAAAAAACACCGCAATTTGTTCCGGCAAAAACACTGTACGCGTTATTTTCGGTGCGGATTTTCTGCTGCAGGATTGGGTTGAGGAAGATGGAATAAAGAACGAGCGCGATTTCCTCTTTTTTAGAAACGCCAGGACAAGGAACTCCAAGACAAGCGCAATTCTCTGATTTCTGCACAAAAGCTGAGTATTTTGATGAAGAATAAAATCCGTTTTTTTCCGCAAAATCAATAAAAGGCTTTAAATCCGGCTGCTTTTTTGGTGAAAGCGGCTTTAATTCTGTCTTTTCCGCAAATTTTTTAAGAACTGGAACCGCGCTTTCAAGGAAAGATTTTTCGCCGTAAAAAATGAACGCAATTCCGCCGTCTTTTATTTTTTGCCAGATTGCGCGCGCGTCTTTTATGATTTCTTCGTTTGAGCGGGTGAGCCAGTTTGAAAAATAATTGCAACGTGCGACAGTTGTTACAGGTGTTTCAAATGCCTCGGTCGGAATAAAATTCATTAAAACCTGATAATAACACTCGACAGGATTTACATCAGGAATTTTATCTTTCACAGGATTGTTTTTTCTTGCATCTTCGATAAAATCATCCATAATTTTTTTGTCGCCCAAGACTTCATCATCAAAATTTTTTATGTAAAGAACGAGCATTTCCATAAAATCTAGAAAATCGCCAGTATGAAAAGCATCAAGAGAAATTTTCCAGAAGTTTCTTTTTCCAAACGGATTTTCAGAATTGATTTCATCATTTTCCGCCATAAAAGATAAATCACCGAAAGAAAAAAAATCGTCGTGCTTCTTAGAAATGTAGCCAGCTTTTCTGTTCAAAAGAACGCGCAAAAACTCAAGGCAGGCGATTTCCTGGGGCAAAAGCTTTTCGATTGAAAAACAGATTCGTCCGCTGCAAATATTTTTTGTTTCCACGGCAACCTGCAAAAGCGGAAAAGTCCCATTTTTTGTCTCGATTTTTTTGATTCCACCTTCAACTTTTTCAATTTCCTTTGGAATCAAGTCAAAGTCAAACTTAAAAAGATTCCTGATTTTCTCTTCCTCGTCAAAATCTGGCTTTTGCCATTCTTTAAGATTTTTGTTCAGTTCGAGGATTTCTTCATCAGAAAATTGTGAAAACGTGTCGTCCAGGCTTTTCTTGATTTTATCTTCGCGTTTTTTTGATTTTGATTTGTCGGCTTTTATATAAAGCGTGACTCTGTTTTTGTTTTTCAAAATGTATTTTTCAAAAAGCGCGCGGAAATATGATTCATCTTTATTTTTGACTTGTGCAAGAAAACCTGGGCGGAATTTAAGAAACTTGTAAAAATCCATCGGGTCGTTTTTATCAATCCAGCTTTCGAGGATATTTCTTGTTCTGTCAACAGAATGGGCTGTTTGCAAATTATTTATCCATTTTTTATTATCGGATACTAAGTTTTTATCAAATTCTGTGTCGGTCTTGTCTTCAAGAAATGCAAAAAACTTGTTTTTAATTTCATCAACTTCATTTTCAGAATCGCCGTTTATGATGAGCTGGGAAAAATGACCGCCAAAATAATCTAAGGAATCTCCGGACAAATCAAAATTCGGGAACTTTTCTTTGAATTTATCAATTTTTCGAAAAAGATAAACATTGGCAAAATCTAGCTCATCAAACTGCGCAAAATTCTCGTTTTCATTTTTCGAATTGAAAAGAATTTCACAAGAATGCGTTTCATCTTTACTGTCTTCATCAGCTGGAACGAGAACTTCAAAACTTTCGTCATCAAATTTTCTATAAACTTGCGGAAACTCGATTTCCTTTGTGCCTGAAGGAAGATTGGAAAGCAAGTTTTTCTCGAGAAAATCAAGTTCCTCTTCAAACGGAATATTTCCATTCAAAATAAGAAGGCAGTTCGCAGGAACATAAAATTTTTTATGATAAGAAACGATGTCTGAAAGTTTAAGATTTGGAAGCTCGGAAATGTCGCCTCCTGACATTTTGGCGCAAAATGTGTCCTTGAAAAGCGTTTCAATAATCTCGCTGTTTTCAGAATCCTTGATTTCGTTGTAGACAACTCCGTTTATGTTTTTGTTTCCGTCCGCGTCAATTTCCGGATGCCAGACTTCATTGTAAAAATCCATTTGTCTGAAAAGAGGAAAAAAAACAGCGTTTCCCATAAAATCAATCAAAGTGTAAAAATCGCTTTTTAAAGGACTTCCGCCATAAAAATCAGTGTAAAGCAAAGAAGTTTCCGCATTCAAGCTTGAATTAAGGCTGTGATTTTTCATCAAAAAATAAGAATTTTTGAACGGATATTTTTTGTTTCCAAGCAAAACCAAATGCTCAGTCGCGTGCGCAATTCCAGTTGAGTCGTTCGAAAAAGTTTTAAAAGCAAAATCAAAATTATTCTCTTTTTTGCGGGGTGCATAGCAGTGCACAATTTTCATTCCGGTCGGCTCATGACGGAAATATCGGATATGGCAGTCGTTTGGCTTGTCAAGATATTCATCAAGAAGAGAAAAATTTTTCATTGTGTCGCACCTTTTATTTACATTTTCAGCAAGCAGCCGTTTAATTCCCCCTGCTTGCCGAGCAGTTTCCTCATTTTTTGATTTCATTATTCACATCAAAAGTTGAAATTAAATTTCTAAAAAGATTAGGAAAAAGCTTCATTGATAAAACTTTCTTGTTTTACTCTCTTTTATTTCCCTGCAAATATATTTTCTCAAAATCTTCAAATTGAACCTGATGGAAAGAAATATTTTTTGTAAATAGCTCCAATGCTTTTGTAAAAATATGTCCGATACAGACACCAATAAACAAATATCTATTTTCTAATCCAAACAATTTGAAGCATAGCATACTTGTCATTACCGTAACTATTGCCCCATAAATAAAGGTTGTATTTCGCATATATAAAAGAGTCAAAGAAGCAAGAATTGCGATAAATTGATACAAAGGTCCTTCATACCAATTTAAGTAAAAATCTTTTTCTAAAAACAGAAATGAATTCATTATAAAGGAAATTAAAACATAGCCGATAACTAGATGCAGATATTTGCCATCAAGATATGAATTCACAAATAAAGCCAACCTAAAAAAAAACGATAAAAACAATCGCAGATAGAATCAAAGGTAATAAAAAATGCATTTTTCTCTCCCAGTTATATTTTATGTGTTTCATTTTTTTCAGACTGCTCCATTTCTTGCTGAAGTGAAAGCAGATCATCAAGTGAAGTTTCATTATTTTCTATCATTTTTTCAGGACTAGAACTGATTTCTGAAACTTCATCAACGGAAAGGTCATTGCGACGAAACTCATACTCAAGGCAGTCGTCGGAAATGTTTTTTAATAATTGGAAGTCCGCACTATGGGGAGTTCGTTTTTGAATTATTTTCAAAATAAGAAAAATAATCCCCATAAAAACAAATGAACTTGCAAAAACTGTTATCATTCCGAATGGAATTTTCAGAACCTTATACACCCCAAAAGCATAAATAGCTGTTAATATTGCAGGAATAATTCCCAAAAGCACAGTTCTAGCATTATTACAAAAATTTTTATTTGAGCCATAATAGGTTTGAGCAACAGCATTAAATAATTTCTTAAAGCCATAACTTTCATAATAGAATTTTGGCATACTAAAAACTACCTCCCCTTTTTTGTTTTTGTTAAGAGCAAGATTAAAATTGTTTTCCACCCTTTTACGCATGCCATTATAAGGCGCTGTTTTTGCCCATTGGAGATTGCTAGAATATACAGGAACTTTCGCAGCCACACATTCAAAGGCATTATCCAGCTTGGTCAAATTTTCCTCGCTTTCATTTTTTCGCATTTTGTCATACACAAGATTAAAAGCTTTAAAATACTGTTCCTCTCTATCTACAAAAGTGTATTCTGTTGCCCAAGCTACAAAATTTTCAATATCATCTAGTTTTTCCTCAAAGTCCAAATAATAGTTATGGATTTTAACAGAACGAGCGTTTACATAAAAAAGTTGGTATAACTGGGTGATAAAATCTTTCAGAGTTTCGATTATTGGTTCGTCATTTTCCTCAAAAGCTATTCTTGCAAGTAAATGCAAACTCTCAATATTTGCTTCTACATATTCAATCTGCTGGCTTGTAGAATCCACTGTTTCACCAAGCATTTCCAAATATGCTTCCTTATCTCTATAAGTATACTGGGCAATTTGACTACGGCAGTCATTCATCTGTTTCTGCCGATTGACCTCTCCCACAGCTCCACCAATAACACCACCTAATACAGCACCTGCAAGTCCAAACATCCCTGAGTTTTTCCTTTTTTCATCAGCAGTCGCCGCATCAATAATTCCGCCTGCAAGTCCGCCAATTCCTGCGCCAACAGCTGTTGCCGTTGCAGTGAATTGCTCACATTCTGTCGTAACCTTCGCAACATAATCATCGAAGGCATCAAAAACCTG
The DNA here is from genome assembly GCA_964538245.1 of uncultured Treponema sp. GTDB lineage: Bacteria > Spirochaetota > Spirochaetia > Treponematales > Treponemataceae > Treponema_D. The sequence continues at coordinate 16,253 of CAZIFO010000032.1, read as the reverse complement.
CACAATATTTCTAAAATCAGTAGCCACAGAATATCTCCTTTCTCTTTAGCCAAAAATTCTTTCAAGCGTTTCCATAGACATTTTTCGTTGCTGCAAAACCGAGTTAAGCAATGTCTGATACGTTTTCGCCTGAGTTTCATTCATCGTTTTGACATCAAATTTTTTAAGTTCATCAAAAGTTGAGTTGATGTTTTCATTTATGCTTTCCAAAGTACTCTTGCTTACTTCGTATTGCTGCTGGATAAACGCCCTTTGCTCTGCTCCCGCCGCTTGCATCATTGCCAAATCCTGATTCAACTTTGCAAAAGCATTCCTATTTTCAACAATCGAATTGATAATTCTACTAGAAACATCAGAGTTAAAAAGGCTGGAAGCTGCGTTCATCGCATTTCCGGCTGAATTAACAAGATTTGTTGCCTTATCTAAAGTTGACGGCAATTTTTCTTCGTACTCCATATCCACAACATCGTAATCAGGCTCGTCATATTCAAAATCTTCGTATTCGGTATCTTCAGCCATTGTTTTCTCCTACATCTATGATTTTTACCTGCATCTTATCCAGCTATGCATTGAACCGTTCACGCACCCCCTAAGCTGAGGGCTTCTTCCGCCAAGATACATAACTTTGGATTTTCCGCATCTTGAGCACTGGTATCTGACAGGCTGCCCCGACGCTCTAATCCAAGAATGCATTCCTCCGGCAGAGCAGCCTTGCATCGGCGGCATCATTCCGTTTTACATTCTTTTTGTCGCGTCGCACCTTCCGCACTGGTAAATTACAGTCATATTTTTTTATTTCCCTTTATTAAAAGACTTCTCCTTTCAATTTATAACAGCAGGTCTATCATCCGCTGAGGCAGCAAAAAGTTTTTGCAAGATAACCCAGCTTTTGCCATTACGCAAACCCCTGCTTTAGTAATTATACTACGATTTTCTAGTAATTTCATTACTTTTTTATAACAATAGAGTACTTTTATTCAATTCTTTTTATTTTATATTCAGCTGAAAATATAGGATTATGGAATCAAAGGAAATCCAAATTCGCCTTAGCGAAAACATAAAAAAATACAGGAAGCTTGCACACCTTACCCAGTATCAGCTGGCAGAGATGACAAACGTGTCCGAAGATATGATAAAAAGCCTTGAGCAAGGACGCACATGGTGCTCAGAAAAAACACTTTCGCAAATTACAAGCGCTCTAAAAATTGATGTCTCGGAGCTTTTTATGCCGGTTTCTTCATCATTCAATAACGACGAGAGCCGCCGGGCCGAGATAAAGTCTCTTGTCGCAAAAAATCTCCGTGAATATGTCGATGAGGTCTTGAAAGAATTTGATCATCAAGCATAGATTATCCTAGTGTCGCACCTTTTATTTACATTTTCAGCAAGCAGCCGTTTAATGACCCCTGCTTGCCGAGCAGTTTTCTCATTTTTTTGATTTCATTATTCACATCAAAAACTGTCCGTGATAAAAATCATTTTTGAAAATCTTTCGCACGGTCTTTCCAATATTTCTTTTGCTCCTTGCTCCATTCGCCGCGGTTGTTCTCGCCGTAAAACTCGGACTCTTTCGACTTGTGAAGAACGCCGGAATGACCTTTGCCTCTGTGCTCCTGATACGTAAGCTCGGCAAGCGGAGAGTCCGGCTTCTGCCCGACATGATGCAGCTCTATTGTCTCGTTATCCTTGTCAATCGGCGCAAAGCCAAGCTCCATGCGCTCAAGGTTAGTGCGGTGCTCGCCCCACGGCTCTTTCTGGTTTATGTCGATATCCGTGCGCTTTAACGCGCGCCTGCCGCCGACAGAGCCTTCCTTAAGCCCTGCGTCGCGGTAGACTTTCTCCTCTTCCGGAGAAGAGATAAAAGACTTTACACTCTTGCCATAGGATTTTGAAGAAGCAATTTCTGTAAAAAATTTAAGGATTTTATTCATAACTTACGCCTTTTCTGACTTTTTTCTATGCAAAACCACTGCGACCGTAGTTGCAACAACGACTGTAACTCCCGAAGCCGCAGCAGCAACAAATTTTTGAACCTGCTTTGACTCAGGTTTTCCAGATTTGCACTCGCGGGCAAAATGTTCGCAGTTATTAAACGGCAAACTGTATTCGCCTTTTCGCTTGCCTATTTGTGAACGTGCCCTGCGCACTGTTTCATCCGGTGAATAAACAGGTTTTACAGAAGTGTCAACGCTACATTCTCTTCCCTTTGCAAAAGCAGAAAGGCTTTTTTCACGGATGCAGGCATTCTTCGCCTCAGTTTCGTGTCCTTTTGCCGAAGAAAAGTCTATGACTTTGCCGTCGCCTTCGTACACGCCGTAATGACGGTACAAAGTGTCCTGGGCGTATATGACATCGCCTTTCTTGAATCTTGGATTTGACATAAACGGCCTCCAGATTATTGGAATAACTTTATGTTCATTTGTTTTTCACGGAGTTTACAATTGTAATGACTCCACCTACAATTCCCCCAACACCAGCACCGACTCCAGCTCCAACAGGACCGCCTACCATACCGCCAAGTACAGCTCCAGTTACCGCAGCACCACCAACAGCCGCAGCTGCTGTCCCACCATTATTTGGCTCCAAATCATTCATATGACCACCTCCAAGTTTCTTATAAAGAATAAATCCGTCTATCTATCATTTATTGATAGATAACAAAAATACAACTTAATTCGTTTGCTCCCTGCTTTAAATATAAATTACGGTTGCATTAGGTTAAAATTGCCCTTTATTGAAATTCTCACAAGATGACAATATGTATTTGAATAGCGTTTTAAAAGATATGGAAAAGATGTTTCTTTATTTCTCTCAAGCACAGCAATTTTCAAAAGATTATTTTCATAATAGGGGATAAAAACCACCACATGATAATGTTGCCACAGACTTGGATTTTTTCCGAACATTCCATTGATTGAACCTAAATAAAACATATCAGGATGTTTCTCTGATTGCTCTTCAAGGACTTTTTCAAGTTTATCCAATGGGTAACCACAGTTCATCACATATTTTGAAATTGATGAATCTGTAACATCATAAGATTTATAAGATGGATTTTCCCCTCTTTTTTTCCCCAGTTCAACAGCAAGATTTCTCGTCCAGTCCAAACCGAAATATGGATCTCTGCTATTTTCATAAGCAAGAATGTCTTTTGTGCCTCGTTCTTTGGGGTGCTTTTTTCTAAGTGCTTGGAGTGATATATATTTAGGTTCATCGTTTGAAGTTAGAGGAGTATAAAAGCCATCAACAATCCATTTTGCAAAACCAGAACAATTCAAACCATTTCCGGAATTTTTTGTGTAGTTTCCGTCTGAATCAATTGCTCCTGTAGGAGAATCGGAAAGATGCGATAATTGAGAACGAATTGATTGCAACATATCAGAAGGGAATTCAGCAAAAACTTTTGCAAAATTCAGAATTATTATATAAATAACGAAGAAGATAGTTCTTTTATTCATAAAAAATTACTGCAATAAATTTAAAAACTCCGTAAAAGATGGAGAAATAAATTTCTCTATATCATTTTCAACATTATATAAAATGACACTTCCATCTTTTAGACAAATAAAATTACTTTTATTCGTTGTTCCAAATGGAATAATTTTTTTCGTCTTCATAACCTCGTTTTGAGAATTGTATACTGTGAATGATTCTTTTTTATTAAAAGAAATAAGCCGATCAAATTCTGTAAATTTATCATTTCCTAAAGGAATCCTATTAGGAGATGGCATTCCCTTGTTAAATTTTTTTATAACATCAACAAAATCTCGAGGCAATTTTGTATTCAAATTTTGTTCAATATCTTTTACAGTGTCTTCTAATGCTACATAATTAATCCATTTTACCATTCTATATTCTCCTTGCTTATTGACCTCAGTTTTTCTCCCCAGAAAGAATCTCCTCCAGTATGCGGTGCTAAAACATTGTGATTTTTAGGGACATATATAAGTTCCCCACTTTCTGGCATATGATGCCATGCACCTGTATCGTAACGACTTAGAAATTCGTTTATTTGTTTTTCGGAAAGTTTATTTTTTTTCATAAAAACAGGATCACGTAAATTAAATCTATTTTCAAACTGCAAACGCATAGAGGCTTCTTTTTTTGAAATACCAAGGATTTTTTTAACATCTGGACTAGCTAAATCTTTTTTATACTCGTTCCTGCACCACGCCTTAGCAGCCTCAGAATTATTCCATAAATTGCGTGGAGGCTTATAAACTTTTTCAACAATTTTTACATTGGTAAAATCGGGGTTTACAATTTTGAAAAATTTTCCGTTGCCATCATCAGCTAAACAATATCTATATGGTATACCATAATTACTATTTTGATTAACTAAACTCTGATTTATAATTGCTCTCCCATTAATTTCTTTTACATTTCCAATATACTTTCCTAAATACTTTCCATTCGCATCGTAAACTTTATTATCAAAAATTGTCCTGACACCAGAAAAATCTTTTAACTTTGTAGCTTCTTTAGAAAGTTTATAAACTTCTCCAGAGCCTTGAACAAGTCCTGTTATTGCTCCAATTAAATAACCGTCAGCTGCACCATTTACAGCATAATAAACAAGCTCATCGTCTGTTTTTCCTTGTAGTAAGCCAATGCCAGCAGAAGTTATTCCTCCTATCGCGCCACCGCTCACTGCAGCTACAGTTGTTGATTTTGCAATTATTAAAACAGCCGCCTGATAAATTGTCCCGCCAGGTACAGTAAATGCAACAATCCAAGTTGTTGCAACAATGCAAGTTCCTATTCCGAATTTTAACAACGCAGCATCATAACAATATTCAATTTGCTTTTCTTGTTCTGCACGGTTCCCTGCGTATTCAAAAAAATCATCTGACATCCCCAAACGCTGCCAATCTGTAAAATAACTTACAAACTGTTTTCTTGCTTCTAAATTGTCAGACGTTACATCTAGAAATTTACCATAGTTGCCAATGTATTTGTCTTCAACAACAGAAATTGTATTTTCTTCATAGCCGTTTTCTGCAGAATTTTCGATTCCTTTTTCAACAGATTTTTCATATATTCCAATTCCATCATCTGGAATAATATTTTTTTCAATATTAAAAAATAATTTGTCATTTTGAACTAAATTTTTATTCTCATTAAACAAAGATTTGTCTTCTAAAAACAACGAATTTTCATCTAAAGAAATATTAAGATTATCATCGTATAAATTTTTGCTATCATCAAAAAGGCTTTGAGAAAAAACAGAGAATAATAAATTTAATAAAAATAACGCTATAAAAATCTTTTTCATAATTATCTTATTTTTAAAGAAAATAATTTTGGAGATAAATTAATAATTTCATTTGCTACGTAGACATAGCTTGATATTTTTGAATATACAATCTTTTTTTTATACGAAGAAGGAATTGTTATTGTAAATTCAAATTTATTTCCGATTTCTTTTTTACTTGAATTTAAATCGATTAAACAAGCGTAATAATTAGTGATTGTATCTTTGTTAATTCCATATTTTTTATAAAGTTCCCGTAAAACGAAACACCTAGATAATGATTCTAAATCAGATGAATTTGTTGCAGAATAACCTGAATTTAAGAAATCAAAATATTTATCATAATCGTTTTCCAAATCCCAATACTCTTTTACAGTACCTTGAATATCTTGTGAAGAAATTTCTGGCTTAATATCAGCTGGAAGCAGAATACAAACCCTATACCATTTTTCTTTTTTTGTCTTAGGTACGGTTATTGAATAAGATAAATCCACTTCCCCATTTGTCGTTTTTTCATACGGAATCGCAGCCGTACTGTCATCGGCTGAGGTTTTTCCTCCAGGGAGACCTACATTTTGCCGAATATCCAAAGTATAATTTTCCTTAGCACAAGCGATCATTGAAAATGCAATAAGAACAAATGTAATAAAAATAAAACTTCTATAATATTTAAAATTCATAGCTTCTTCTCCAAAACATCTAAGACAAAACTAGATACTAGTTGCTCTTAAACGGTTTCCATGTTGTATTAATTCTTTGTCGCTAAGATTTTTCACTGGCTGCAAAGAACGTAGTTGTTTTTCTATTTCGCTAATTTCTGTATTTTTTGCAACTAATGCAGACGTAGTCGCTGCTATTATTGCACCAATTTTTAATGAACTATCTGTTATTTTTTTTATCACAGCGTCAGGCAATTTTATTTTTTCTAATCCATTTTTAAGACCTTTCAATGGAATCTTGGCTTCAGCCCCCATTAAAATAATATCAAGTACGTCAAATGCAATATCTTTCCCATAATCTATAGCTATATTTTTTATGAACGATCGATTTCCAGCTTTTATTGCATCATACAAATCAAACGAGGCATCCATTGTTTTTAATGAGATATCGGCTACAGCAAATCCAATACTAGCGGCTATAGCAAAAGATTGCACAGGAGATGGAACAATTGCCAAAACACCAGCCACCGTCTGCATTCCTTTTATCACTTTATCGAATGTGCTTTTATGAGATTTATAAAAATTATCAAAATCCCGGACATAATTCACAGAATGGATTATTTTTTGAACTTCTTCAGATGTATAAACAGACGCAACTATAATATTGTTGCCATTAATTGAATATGAAGCTAATTGAGTATAATTATTTTTCTCTCTTAATTTCGCCAAACGTTCTTCTTGTGTTGTCCAAATTCCAGTTCCAATTACAGGTTCATAATCTTTTACAGAGCCTTCCCAAACAACACCATCTTCAAAAATAATTCTAGTATTTTTATTTTCAGGAATTACGCCGCCATCCCAATCATCAGATGCATAAATACATTTTTCGTCTTCATCCGCTAAAAGATAACCAGTCCCGTTAAAAGTACCATCAAAAAAGTGGCCTTTGTATTCATAACCGTTATAAAAGGCAAAATCACCGTTTCCATTTCGTACATCACCATAATAATAACCCATATAAGAAGAACCATTGTAAGTTGATTTGCCCAATCCGATTCTTTTATTGTCTACAAAACCACCTTCATAGGTATCACCATTTTCAAATGTATATTTTCCGATTCCGTTGAACACTCCATTCTCATCAGTTTCACCTCTATACGATGCACCGTTTGCCCATTTTATATAACTATCTTTTCCTGCAACCACAGAATCAGAAACAAAGTTGCCTTCTATCAAAGAGCCGTCAGAATTTATTTTTTTACCGTATCCTCTAAATTTACCATCAACCCAATTTCCATCATAAATAGTTCCATCTGGCAACGAACGCTTCCCCCAACCATGTGGCTGCCCTTTTTTGTTAAAAGTTCCCGTATAAGCAGCTTTTGTACTGTTATAAAAAAATTCACCTTCGATAAGATTTAACTGAGAATCAACTTTTCCCTTGAAAACATCACCTGACTTGTAATTTATTTTTACATCATTGTAATTCCATTTACCATTAGAATCTTTTTCAATTTCTACAGTTTTATCTGAATAGCTAAACGTTTTTGCAAATAAAATTTGAGTAAAAAAAAACAAGCTCAGTAAAAATATTTTTTTATTTTTCATAGCAATAAACCTCCACTCTTCTGCTTTTAGAATGATCTTCTGTTTTACTCCCCTTAATATGAATAAGATCTTCAAATCCTCTTCCGTCTACAATAATTCTCTTTTCATCTATATTTTTTTGCTCAACAAGAATTTTTTTTATAGAGTTTGCACGTTTTAGTGAAAGTTCTGTATTAAAAGCCCTGCTTTCTTCTCCTAAATCAGACTTACCGTTTCTAAAAGACGTATCTGTATACCCAATTACTGCAAAAACTCCTTTAGCTCTTTTATCTTCTGGCAATTTTTTAATCATATCATCTACTGCAAGCGCAATTTCATCAAATTCAAATTCTTCAGAAGTCTCTATTTCTTTAGAACCATTTAAAAAACTTTTTATACGAATATCATTATTGCTTAAATAACTACCGTAATCGAAACCAATGCAAACAACAGTATCTTCTTGCGGCCTATCAGATTTCGTTTTATTAGCACCAAGTCCGCTATTACCAGCAGGTCCTTTATCAACAGGATTCGTAGTATTAACTTCGGAGAAAGGATTATCATCATCTTCCTTGTTTACTTCGTCATATAATTCATTGAGTTGCCTTAACAGCTTCTCTTTATATTTCATATCTGAGCTTTCTTCCGGTTTCCATACACGAGGTTCAGTGCTCACAGAACCAGGGTTTTGTTTTTTATAATTTTCTATGGCTTCTTTCAAAATATCAACTTCTTCATCTGAAAAAACTTTTATATCTTCACTATCGATGTTTTTCTGTAAGCCTTCAGATTCACTTTCTACCACTTTTTCTATTTTTTCTTCGTTAGGCTGGCTTCCTTTTTTGTTCAATACAATCGCCACAATAACTCCAACAGTCACAACAACCGCAATGCAAATTAACAACACAATAAATGGAGCTTTGCTGGCGTTTTGATTTGCTCCACATTTATGACAAGTCTTTTCTGTTTCAAATTCGATGTCTTTCAAGAATTCAACAGGATTCTCAACATTTATTGTTCTTGTTTCTCCATCATGTTTAATATTCAATTTGCAGGCTTTTTTTTCTTTTACTGTGGCATCAATATCTGATTTTGTCTTAACGGGTTGATCGTCTATAGCAACAATGAAATCTCCTTGCTTAATATTATTTTTCTCTGCTAAAGAATCAGTTTTTACTTTTGCAATCAAATTAGTTTCTAAAAGCTCTGCGCCACACTTTTTACAATATTTACTCATTTTCAATTCCTTATTTAATAAATGCTATTATCAAGTTTATCATAGTTTTGTTTATCTATCATCCGCTGAGACAGCAAAAAGTTTTTGCACGACAAACCTGTTTTTGCCATTACGCAAACCTCTTCTCTAGTAATTATACTACGATTTTTTAGTAATTCCATTACTTTTTTATAACAATAGAGTAGTTTCATTCAATTCTTTTTATTTTATATTCAACTGAAAATATAGGATTATGGAATCAAAGGAAATCCAAATTCGCCTTAGCGAAAACATAAAAAAATACAGGAAGCTTGCACACCTTACCCAGTATCAGCTGGCAGAGATGACAAACGTGTCCGAAGATATGATAAAAAGCCTTGAGCAAGGACGCACATGGTGCTCAGAAAAAACACTTTCGCAAATTACAAACGCTCTAAAAATTGACGTTTCGGAGCTTTTTATGCCGGTTTCTTCATCATTCAATAACGACGAGAACCGCCGGGCCGAGATAAAGTCTCTTGTCGCCAAAAATCTCCGTGAATATGTCGATGAGGTTTTGAAAGAATTTGATCATCAAGCATAGATTATCCTAGTTTTGAAAACTATATCCCCGGCAGTCTATCATCTACGGATATATAAACATTTTTTTTAAGAATTATTTGACTGCCGGGCTATATACGGCGGCTGTGGAACCTCAGCCGCCGGTATGTATTTTTTATACAGTTCTTCGCTTATGCTATTTTGAGAAAGGATTATCAGTTTTGCCTGTATAAGAGCCCTTTACGATTTCTTCATACGCCTCTCCGTATAATTTCGCGTATGACGGAACGTAGTCGGATTCTTTCATTGCAGTTTCACTTGCACGGCAGTCTGCGAAGGCGTCCGCGTAAGTTCCATCGCTATTTGTCTTATAAAGACCGACATATTTGAAGGAATCCTCTGTTGCGACAGGAACAAGCTCCACATTCAAGAAATCATGGCCTTTAATACCGGCCTCTGCAAAATTCGCGCGCATATAAATCTTCTCCGGAACGCTGCAGCCATTAACTACAACAGTTTTATCTGAAAGCCTGATATAGTCGGCAAAGTAAGCTTTGACTGCCTCGGCGAAAGTATAGCTCTTTCCGTTGTTTTTCTGTTCTTCAACATTTTTAGAATCCGTACCAGACTCAACTTTTACTTTTTGCTCAAGAAGTGTTTTTGCTTTATCAAACTTGCTGTTGTTTAAACGAAGCTTGACGCATTTTGCCTCTTCGCCTGTTTCTGCGAGTTTTTTGCCTTTTAGAGCCGCGGTAATATCGATAATGTTAGAGCTAGTATTGAACCGTGCCGTTATAGTATTATCCCTGCTTTCATCAGTTCTGTCCGCAGCGGAAGTTCCACAAGCCTGTATTTTTACCTCGACCTCGCCGTTATCCTTTGTTATGAAGTATGGCCTGTAAAAATAGCTTCCTGTAGAATCATCCAAAGTATAAGATATCCGTTCGTTGTCAAAGAAATAATAAGCTGCTATATTTTTCTCATTAATTTTAAAATAATGCCGGTACATCTGCTTCCAGTTCAAGTTGTCATCTGATAACTCAACCTTGCCATCCTCTTTGTATTTGTAAGAATATCCAAGCATATACTTCTTTGACATGTCATCTGTTATTGTCTCAGCCTTGAACTCTGTCGGGTAATAATTAAGGCGGAGGTCATCAGTGTTTGAACCGAATTTTTCCGCGAACCATTTTGCTTCAGACTTCTCATCTTTCAATATAATATCAGCATCTTTATCCTTATATGTCTTGTACCATTCCGCAAGGATATTCGAGGCAAAGTTTTCCCTGAACCTGGCTATCTGCTTTCCATTTCCATCAATTATTATGAAGAACTCATTCAAATATACATTTCCAGCCGGGTTCAAGTCAGGCAGCTGCGTCTTTCTTCCTTCGAAGTCATAAAGCTGAATATATTTTGTAACGCCAATTTCTTTTAGAAGCTCTTCAGCAAGTTCGCTATCGCTCGCATATTTCGTAATTACTTTGTCGGCTGTCTCATCTCCAGTGCTTACAGGCGTACTGGCAGATGAATCTCCAAGGTGGTTAGAAATCACATAGTAAGACTTGCCGTCAAATTGAGTTTTATCACCTGTTTTCAAGTCCGCATAGCTGACATTATCCTTATCGTCACCGGGGGGTCTTATCACCAGTTTTATCTCCAGCGGCAGTCGGACTGCTTTCAGCAGAGCTAGACTCATCATCGCTGTCAGAACAAGCCATAAAGCCCGCTGATAAAAGCGAAAGGGCAAGAGCAAAAGATAAAAATTTGCATTTTTTCATAATAATATTACTCCTTATTATATATTAGTGTAATTTAATTACCTTATATAAGTCAACACTTTATAAATTAATCTTATCCTCAGCAATCTATCATCTACGGATAGATAAACATTTTTTTCCGACTTATTTTTCTCCGTTTCCTTTGCAGCAAAAAAATGCATTTATTCTTTCCTAGCTTGAATATGATGTTAAAAATTAGCCTGAAAAAGCGTAGCGCTTACTAGCTAATAATCATGCCGATTACTAACTACTAAGCGATCTGATTACTAACTATTAAGCACTCTGCTTAGTAACTAGCAATCACACCGCTTACTAGTCTAATAAGCGTATCGCTTACTAAGCTAATAAGCGCACCGGTTACTAGCTAGCAAGCGGTGTCTTGTCTGGAGATGAAACATAGGCAGGAAAGAAAGCTAAACGCATTGCTGCCTGGAGGCTTTCTACTTAATTTTATGGAGATAACAGAATGTAAAGACATACGGCACGCAGATTTTTTTACCGTAGTAATTTAAAGCTTGATGTTATGGCGCTGTGGGGCTAAATGTTAAAAGGATTCATTTTCTATATTCAATCAGTTTTGTTATAAAAGTTCGTCGCATATAATGTATATTTTTACACTAAAACACCCGAACTTTCCTAATAGATTTACATTTTTCTTGACGACTTTCCGTAGCATATCCACACTTTTCTTGACGACTTTTCAGGTCCTGTCCACATTTTTCTTGACGACTTTTTGTTTCTCTATCATCATAAAATGTCAAACTTAATATGCAAGCCTGTCAGACAAAGCACATGGAGGAACAACAATCCAATATCATGAAAAAAATTCTGCAACACAGTAAAGCGGAACATTTGTAAAGCGAGCCTCTTCCCTGTAATCAGACATTGAAAAGCGCAAACCTCTTAACTCCGGCTCTTTTATCAGAAAGCTTTTTAAGGATTTTGACTGAAGGTTCTCCTCAGCTTTTACTTCTATTGGAATTATTTTTGCACCGAACTGAAGCAAGAAATCAATCTCAAGAGTTGAATCGTCATTTGAAAAATAATGGATATCCAAACCGGCGACAGTTCTCAGCTGCTGAAAAACGAATTGCTCTGTGAAAGCCCCTTTGTACTCCTCGAAGGCTTTTGAGCCAATTAAAATCAGCTCTGGCGGAGTATTTGAAAGCGCCCCGAAGAGTCCGGAATCGTGCATAAACAGCTTGAACACTTCATTTTCCTGGTAAAAATTGAGAGGCATTTTTGCCTTTTTCACACGGGTCACTTTATATGCGAGCCCAGAATTCACAAGCCACTGAATTGCGTTTTCGTACTCTTTTGCGCGCGCGCCTTTTCTGAGCACGCTGAAAATAAATTTTTTATTTTTTTTTGAAAGGTGTTCTGGTATTGACTTCCAAACAAGTGCGATTTTCTGAACTTCCTGCGGCGGAGCATGTTTTGAAATATCATTAACATAATCAGCAAGAATTCTGTTCTGTATGTTTCTAGTTTCCATAATATTTTGTGTTTCAACAAAAAACTGGACGACTTCCGGCATTCCACCAGTAAAATAATACATTCTCAAATCTTCGATGAATTCATTTTTTAAGAGGCAGATTTCCTTCCAGTTCTTTGAGCAAAGAATCTCATAAAGAGTATCTTTCCCCAGCGCAAGAAGGAATTCCCCAAAGCTCATCGGAAGAAGATTTATTGAATCAACCTTGCCAACTGGAAAAGATTCCCCCTGATGAAGAGAAATTCCTAGCAACGAACCTGCGGCGGCAACATGGTATTCCGGAGCATTCTCATAAAAGTATTTAAGGCAGGAAAGCGCGTGAGGAACTTCCTGAATTTCATCAAGTATAATCAATGTGTTTTGCTTTTCAACGTTAGTTTTCGTAAGAGCTGAAATGCCGCGTATAATGCGAGGAATGTCATAGTCGGCAAATAGATTTCGCATCTGCGCACTGTTTTCAAGACTTAGATACGCAAAATTTTTGTATTCCTTTTTTGCAAAATCTTTTAAAAGCCATGTTTTTCCAACCTGCCGTGCGCCATCAAAAACAAGAGGTTTCCGGCGCGAGCTATTTTTCCAAGCCAAAAGCTGATTGTATGCAAAACGTTTCATAACTACTGACTTTACATTTTTCTTGACGACTTTTCAAGGGATATTCACACTTTTCTTGACGACTTTTTAGGTCATATCCACACTTTTCTTGACGACTTTTCAGGTCATATCTACACTTTTCTTGACGACTTTTTGCAGCATATTCACACTTTTCTTGACGACTTTTTGTTTCCCTATCATCATTTGATAAATCTTCGTGGTATAATCACGCTATGACTAAAAATCCACGGCAAAACTTAAACCGCCCTATGCTTGAGCGGGTTCTTTTTATCCACAATAAGATTGCGTCCGGCTGCTATCCTTCAACTTCGTTTCTCGCCAGCAAACTTGAGGCAGGAACAGCGACAATCAGCCGCGACATTGAATATATGCGCGACCGGCTTTTTGCCCCGATTGAGTATGACGCGGCAAAACGCGGATATTTCTACTCAAAAAACTACGAGCTTCCGCTAAACACTCTTTCGCCGGAGAATGTTTCTGTGCTCGCCGCCGCAAAGCAGCTGCTTTCAAGATGCAAGGGGACTCCGGTCTATGATGAAATCTGCGCACTGATTGACTTTCTCTGCGGAGAGTCTTCCGGTGCTGATGCAAAGAAGCCTTCATTTATCGCAAGAATCGCCGTTCCTCCGTCTCCGGAGGGCTTTACTGACAAAAAAAGCTGGGATCTTGTCGTGCAGGCGATGAAAGAGAACCGCAAGATTGAATTTGACTACACTGGGCGCTGGAACAAGACCGGCACGCACAGAAAGGTACGCCCGTACCAGATTCTTGTCGACGACGGAATCTGCTACTGCTTCGGCTGGTGCGAGCTAAGGGGAGCTGAGCGGCTTTTTGTGCTTAACAAGATGAAAAACCTTAAAATAACTGAAGAAACTTTCGGGCTTCCGTCTGACTTTGATTTTTCTTTAAGATGCAAGGGCGGAAAATTCGGCGCGTTCGCGGCGGATAAGCCCAAGAGATATGTGATTGAATTTTTTGGCGAGGCGTGCGAGTATGTTTCTTCTATTAAATGGGCGGAAGACCAGAAAATAGAAAAGGACGAGGCGGCAGGCAAAATCACAATCACGTTCACTTCGAGCCAGAGCTTTAAGATTGCCGAGTGGGTATGCTCGCAGGGCTCGTGCGCGCGGCCGCTTGAGCCGCCGGAGCTTGTCGAGAACTGGAGGCAGAACGCCGAGGGAATGTGGAAAATGGCAAGAGATATAAAGCCAAAAACGTCTGCCATTTAAACTGCGGCTACAATTTTTGCGGTTATAGGCTATAATCTTTTGGGTTATGGAAAAATACGTCATGCTGAGCTTGCAGGCAATCGTTGTCGCCCGCGCTTTGTTTCGGCATCTATTTTTGACAAATTTTGACGTTAGAGATTCCGAAACGAGTTCGGAATGACTTTAATTTATCAAAAAGATAAAACTCAAAGTTTTACCATTTAAAATTACAGGCGGCAATGTTATGGACTTAAAGCTGAACCTTCCTTCCGCGCCGTGCGTCATCTGCGTAACAGGCCAGATGGCGGCGGGCAAGAACTATATCTGTAAAAAGCTCACTGAGCAGAACAAGAACCTTGTTTCGATTGACTCTGACCAGACCGTGCACGAGGCGATTTCGCTTTGCACACCGCAGATTGTTGAGGCATTTGGCGGAGAGGCAAAAAAGGCCGGGCTCAACCTGCAGAACACGGACGGAACTTTGAACCGCAAGGCCCTCGGAGCCTTGATTTTTCCGCGGCCGGAGCTTCTTAAAAAGCAGGAAAGCATCGTTTACCCGAAAACAATCGAGCTTACGAAGAATTATATAGAAGAAAACCGTGCAAACGAAAAATCTGTAATCATAAACGCGACTGTCCTGTACAAAATTCCTGAGCTGATGAATATTTGCGAAAAAATCATTTTTGTGACCGCGCCTTTTTTTACACGCCTAAAACGCGCAAGAAAGCGCGACCGGCTTCCAATCCGGCAGATTCTTGCGCGCTTTAAGAGCCAGAGGAATCTTCTTAGCGAATACAAAAAAACCGGAATTGAGATTGTGATTATGAACAACAGATAAAAAAATCCCGAAACAGCATTCCGCCGCTCCGGGATTTTTTGTGTCTGTTAGCAAATCTGCCGCCATGAACGGCGGCAAAAAGCAAAGAGAGAATTTTCCTTCTTGCTTTTATTTTAGCTTGAAAATTCTCGTTAGAATCAAAATTACACGGATGCAACTTTGATTCTAGTTATTTCTTCGTAATCAGCAAAGTCTTTGAGTCAAGCTTCAAGTCTGTTGAAATATTTTTCTTGCTTCCAAGTTTTGTGATTTCAACCACGACTGCGTCGCTTGCCTGCGAAAGGTTCACGATAACAGAGAAATATTTCTCAAGATTCTCTGGAACTGAGTCAGAAGAAGCCCAAAGAACAACATTCTCTTTCTTTGCGTAGTCTGCGACAGCTTTTACATCTGCATCAGAAACTTTTGAAAAGTCGATTCCGTCCATCACAACGCCTGCAACTGCTATTCCGCCTGCTTTGAGCGCATTCAGTGTGTTCACGACTTTTTCCAAAGAGAAGTTGTCGAGAGAGAAGTTAAGGATTGTACGTTTTGAAACAACATCATTTTTCAATTCTGTCGCGTTTCCAACGTTCTTTTTCTTTGCAATCTCGCCGAAAATGCTGTCGTACCAAGAAATCACGTTTGATGAGTGAACATCAAAAGAAACGTGAATCAGCTGCTTGTCCTGAAGAAGTGTGTCCATTCCGAACTGAACGAGAACAGATGTCTTTCCAAGTCCTTTCTTCGCAGTTACGAGTCCAAGCTCTCCAGCTTTTAGTCCGCCGTCAGCAACAGCGTCGAAAAGACGGACTGGGCTTTTGTCAAAAAGATCTTTCTTTTCCATCTTGCTTCTCCTTATTTATTTGCAGCTTTTCTTTCTTCCTGATACTTCTTGATAAGCTCGTCGGCAACAGCGTTCGGAACTCTTCCGTATTTAAGGAACTCCATTGTGAACTCAGCTTTTCCCTGTGTAGAAGAGCGGAGGATTGTAGAGAATCCAAACATTTCAGAAAGAGGAACCTCAGCGTTGACAGTTGACTGATTGTTCTCATCAGTTGACTCAAGAATAACACCGCGTCTC
>CAZIFO010000031.1:0-24194 GCA_964538245.1 uncultured Treponema sp. | reverse complement strand
CCGTCCTTGTCAAGATTTGACAAAGTGACTTTCATCGTCGGGTCGGAAAGCTTCTCGCCGTTCAAGGCCGCTCCGTTTCCCTGGATAAGCTTTCTCGCCTCTCCGTTTGAAGAGCAGAGCTTCGCAGCGACAAAGAGATTCAGGATTCCCATTCCGTTTTCTACATCTGCCTTTGAAACCTCCACTGTCGGCATCTGAGTCTTGTCGCCTTCGCCTGAGAAAGCCGCCTTTGCGCCTGCCAAAGCCGCGTCAGCCTTCTCTTTTCCGTGGATAATCGAAGTGACTTCATATGCAAGGCGCTCCTTTGCCTTGTTGATGTCGCCGCGGCAGATGTCAGAAATCTCGTCGAGCTCAAGGAATGTGAAAAGCTTAAAGAACTTCTCGACATCAGGATCTGCGACATTGCGCCAGTACTGGAAGAAGTCGTACACGCTTGTAAGATTCTCGTCTAGGAAGATTGCGCCTTTCTCTGTCTTTCCCATCTTCTTTCCGTCTGCGCGCGTGATGAGCGGGAACGTAAGGCCGAACACCTGGCACTTCGCGTTGAGCTCCTCGGTTCCGCCACACTTTCTTCTGATAAGGTCAACTCCGGCAGTGATGTTTCCCCACTGGTCGTCGCCTCCAATCTGAAGAACGCAGTTGTGCCTCTTGTAGAGCATGTAGAAATCATAAGCCTGAAGAAGCTGGTAGTTGAACTCGATGAACGAAAGCCCGCGCTCAAGACGCTGCTTGTAAGCCTCGAAAGTGAGCATCTTGTTCACTGAAAAGCAGGAGCCGATGTCGCGCAGAAAGTCGATGTAGTTCAAGTCAGCGAGCCAGTTCTTGTTGTTGTCGCTGAAAGCCGTCTTTCCGTCAAAGCCGATGAACTTGTCAAGCTGGGCCTTTATGTGCTCAACGTTCGAGTCAATCTGCTCATAGGAAATCATCTTTCTCATTTCAGTTTTTCCGGAAGGATCGCCGATTCTAGCTGTTCCGCCTCCAATCAGCGCGATTCCGTGGTGGCCTGCCTTCCGCAGGTGGCGTAGCGCGAAAAACGGAACCATGTGGCCGATATGAAGCGAAGGTCCTGTCGGATCGCAGCCGACATAAAAAGTAATAGGGCCTTTGTCCATCAAGTCGGAAAGGCCTTTCTCGTCTGTGCACTGCGCGAAAAAACCGCGCGCCTTCAAAGTCTCAAGAGCTTTATTCATTTTTTATGTTCCTTATGTTTTATTAGTTATTCAAAAAGATTAACGCAGATGCAAAGGATAAACGCGGATATTTTTTAGGGCGTTTCGGCTTCGCCGCCGCGCTTTTCGTGGTTACGCTGCCGCTTCATTGCTTCGTTCCGCTCTGCTTCACTACGCAACGGCTTCGCCGCCACTACAATCGCTAACGCGTTGTTTTTTCAATCCTTAAAATTGTAAATCTTTCTGATAAAGATTTGCATAGAAATTTTATCGAACAGATTTTTCATGATACTTATATTATCTGATTTTGCTATACTTTTCAACGAAAGGAAATAAGTGATGAGACTTCAATCAACGCACGCTTCCGCATAAAGTCCGTTTTTACTTGAAGAGCGGAGTCTATATGCTTTTTCAATACAAGCTTCATAATTACGACAGCGGAACTTCATAACTATGAAAGCAAAGCTTTATCATTATGAAAATTCAGTTTCATAATGATAGAAAAAACGCTTCATCATTATGAAATATTTTATCCATCGTTTTTAAGCAAATTTTTCATAACTATGGAGCTTCAGTGGAAAAAAGATAAATACGGCTGATTTTCTAGCGAAAAAGAAGTCTGCTCTGTGCGGACTATTTTGCGCGATATTGAAGAAATGAGAAATTTTTACAACGCTCCGATTGAAGTGCGCGAAGGAAAAGACGGATATTATTATTCAGAGCCAAACTTTTTCTTAAAAAGCGTAATGATTACAGAAGGAGAGCTTTTTTCAGTCGCGCTTTTTGACCAGCTTCTGGAGCAATACAGAAACACGCCGCTAGAGTCAAATCTTAGAAGCACATTTGAAAAAATCACAAAACACTGAAATTTGACTACATGCCTCTCCAAAAAAACACTTTTATGACGCACAGGCTTGATCCTTATCACGCAGTCTGCCAAAAGGGAAACTGGTACATAATCGGCTTTGCGCACGATAAAAAAGAAGTGCACGTTTTAAGTTTTGCAAGAATGAAAAACGTGCATGGAACGTTTTACGATTCCAGGGGAAAACAGTAAAAGTCTTGAATCCGCCGGAACTAATAGAAGAAATCAAAGCCGAAATAAAAGAAATACAAGAAATATACTTTGTATTTGGCGGAATTGCAGGAATCGGGCTTTTAGGCGGACTTGCTGTTTTAGCGGATAAAATTGAGTAGCGCATAAACAAGAAATCTCTTGAAGCAGGAATTGAAGATCCTACCAGAGTCAGAAAAAATTTTTTGAAAAATTTGAGAGGCAAACAATATTTTGATAAAAACTTACAGGAACCGCGCGTTTTTAATCGGGGAGAGTCTGGAAAATGAACAAGGCTTGTTTTTCTACACAAACGAGCTTCCGGAAGACTGCAAACTTTTTACGTTCGCGCTAAGAGATGCAAAGAACGACGACATTTTTTTCCCTTAATGTTCCTAGCGCTGTCGCAAATTACTATTACTTTGAAACCGACTACGAAAAGCATCTGAAAAAAAACTGAAAAAATAAAAAACTGGGCAAATTTCAATCGCCATTCAACTTTGAGTCAAACAGCTCATTGATTTGCGACTGGAGAGAACGCAGCTCGTTTTCATATTCGGCCGGCGCAGATTTTTTTGGATCAAAATCTAGCGGCATAAGAAGCTGGTAAGGTTGAATCTTAAAAAAATCTGCAAGGCGCTCAAGCATCTTTAGTGAAATATACTGCCGTCCGTTTTCAACATCGTTCAGATATGATGGAGAAATATCTATCTGATACGCGAGCTTTAACTGGCTAAGGCCAGATTTTCTGCGGTAAAAACGCACATTTTCACTTAAAGTTTCAAGTAATGAGCTCATTTTTATATTAAGCGGAAAACTACGAAAATAAACAAACTTGTATTTTCGTATGAATTCGGTAATAATGTTGTATTATTGAGAAATAAGAGCTTTTTGATAAATTTACGATAAACACTTGATATGCAAATTTCTTTCGTAAAAACACATAAAAAAGCAATCAAAACTTCTTCAATTGGAGAAAATTTATGGAAAAAGAAGAAAAATCTGAATATATAAAAAACCATGCCATTGCTGGAGCTGAAACAGAAATAGTTCAACGATATGGAGCCGCAGCAAAAGAACATTTTGTCGCTTATTCAGGCACAGACAACGAAACTGGCGAAGAACTCAAAAAAGGCCTCAAAAAGATTTCAGAAGAAAAAGTTCATCCAGATTATAAAAAACAAAATTTAAAACAGCAGGCAGGATTTGCAGCGGAAGACAAATACACAGCACGGCAGAATGCAGAAAATATCATCAAAAGAAATGGAAAACGCGTCTACAATACTGACACAAAAGGAAGCGGAGACTACAACGAGCTTTTCGACCACATTATAAAAGATAAAAATGGAAACATAATTGCACAAGAGCAGATGAAATTTGTCGGAAATTCTCCTGAAGCTGCACTTGACAAATTGGCAGGCAAAAAATTTCAAAAATATTTCGATGCAAAGGCCACAATCACAGTTCCAAAAGATTATTATGATGGAATTCAAAAAGCGGCAGACGAAAAGATCAAAAATCTTACCGAGCAGTTAAAAAGCGGAAAAGTTCCGGCTGATAAAGAATCCGTCATAAAAGAACAGATTGCAAAATATAAAAAAATCAAATCTAGCCTTAAAGACAGCGGAATTACAAATGATGAAGCCATGTTCGCCCGTTTGCATCCAAAACTTTCAACTGCGCAAGACATTGCGAAAATTAGCCACAGCGCTGGAGTTCGAGGCGCTTCGATAGGAGCTGGAATAGCGGGACTTTCAGCGATGATTCAAAACCTTGTTGCTTATGCAAAAGGCGAAAAAACGGCCGAA
Source organism: uncultured Treponema sp. (assembly GCA_964538245.1). GTDB lineage: Bacteria > Spirochaetota > Spirochaetia > Treponematales > Treponemataceae > Treponema_D. The sequence continues at coordinate 20,163 of CAZIFO010000031.1, read as the reverse complement.
GAAGCAGGAAAATCTGTAGTCTTGTCAACTGGAAAAGGTTCTGTGATGGGTTATGCAACTGCTTTCGCAGGAACAGCAATAAAAGGCGCAATGCAAAATTCTAAGCAAGAAATAACAAGAGCTATTTCAAAAACATCTTTTCCGGCTCAAATTGTTTCCATAGCTATAGAAGTCAGCAATACAATGAGACTTTATCTACAAGGCGAGATAGATGGAGCTGAATGTCTTTCAATGCTCGGAGAGCAAGGCTCGGGAATGTTGTCTTCATCTCTTTTTGCGACAGTCGGCGGTGTAGCAGGCGGTGCGATTGCAGGTCCCGCTGGAATCGCAGTTGGCGGAATGATCGGTGGAATGATCGGATATGTTTTTAACAACGCGTTTTATGGACTTTTAAAAGATTCTTTGACGGAAGCGAAATTTGCGCACGAGCAACGATTGCAAATTGAAGCGGAATGTGAAGAAGCGATAAATCTTGCAAAAGAATATCAAGAAGAAATCCAAAAAATAACGCAAAAATATTTTTCAGAATATCTTAGTGTTTTTAATTCTTCGTTTGATTTGATGAAGCAGGCGATTGAAAGCGATGACATCGACCTGTTCATAAAGGGAAATCAAGATATTCAGAATCAGCTTGGATATAAAAGTCAGTTTTCAAATTTCAATGAATTTGATGAGCTTATGAAAAGTTCAGATTCATTAAAATTATAAAATAGGAGGCTCAGAGTTATGGAACTGAGTGAAGAAATGATTTCCATTGTATATTTATTCATGAATTGCGATGGAAAAATAACTGAAGAAGAAAAAGAAAAATTCGGATTTTTTGTTGATGAACTTAACAAAAATTTATATTCAAAAGTTGATATGAACGAAATCATTCATGAATGTGAAAATATTTTTAATACCGCATTTGACAAAAATGACTTGCCTAATGTCATTGAGCAGAAGATAAAAGAAATTATCAGGTATGCTTATTTTTCATACGAAGAAAAAATTTCTCTTCTTTGGCTTTTGGTTGACATTTCTTATGCAGATGGAAATTGCGCTGAATCAGAAAAAAAACTTATGCGTTCAATTTTTCATATGCTTGAGCTGACAGACAAATCAATTCTTTATGATTTGGAAGACACAGCGAAAGCCGAGCTTGCAATTGAATCAAGACGTGAAGAAGCAAAAAGACTTGATTATGAAACTGGAAAAAAACTGATGGAGGAACTTGAGGAAGAGCAGAAAGTTCTTGTTTCAAGTGTGAATGAACTTATTGAAGAAGGAGAAGACTAATGCCATTGCCATTGTTGTTTATCGGACTTGGAGCCGCAGGAGCTGCTCTTGGAATCGGAAAAGGAATAAAAGCTGGTGTTGATGCAAAAGATGCGAACGACACAAATCAGCTTGCAAACAATATTGTCAATAATTCGATTGACCGGTTAAAAACTGCGCAAAAAAGAAGTTCGTCTGCAATCGAAAATCTTGGAAAAATGAAAGTGAATATTTTGAATACTGATATGCAAAGTTTTATCACTGCATTTGAAAAATTGAAGAATGTTGATTTATCAGATTCTGTTGGTCTGGAAGAATTGCAAAAATTTAAGCTTGACAAGCAATCTATTTCGGAATTGAAGCAAATGACCCATATTGCCGCAGACTTAACTCAAGGAATGGCAGGAGGAGCAGCAGCAGGTGCTCTTACAGCATTTGGAGCATGGGGAGCGGCTTCCACATTTGCGGCAGCTTCTACAGGGACCGCGATTGCTTCTTTGAGCGGAGCAGCCGCTACAAATGCAACTTTAGCTTTCTTTGGCGGTGGAGCTTTGGCAGCTGGCGGGCTTGGAATGGCTGGCGGAGCAGCTGTGCTTGGAGGTTTGATCGCAGGCCCGGCATTGGCCGTTGCAGGCATCGTGCTTGGAGCAAAGGCTTCAAAAAACAAAGACAATGCTTATGCTAATCTTGCAGAAGCAAGAAAATATGAAGCTGAATATAAAACAACAAGGCTTGCTTGCAATGCAATACGCAGGAGAGCTTATATGTTTTATCGACTGCTGATAAGAATTGATGCACTTTTCACTCCGTTAATTGGCACATTAAATGAAATAATTGCATCTTCCGGAACGGATTATTCTCAATATTCCGAGCAGCAAAAACATTCTGTTGCAGCTGTTGCCAGTATTGCAGGGACTGCGAAATCTATTCTCGATACAGCGATTCTTACTGAGGATGGAAAACTGACAGAGAAATCTGAAAAAATCGGGAAAGAAGTTTCTCAACTTTTGGATAAATAAAATGCCTTTCCATTGTTCAAAATGTGGACTTTGCTGCAGAAATATATCAAAAATTCCTCAGCTATCTTTATTTGACAATGGGAATGGAGTTTGCATATATTTGGGCAAGGATAATCTTTGTTCAATATATGCAAACCGTCCAGAGATTTGCAAAGTTGACTTAATGTATGAAAAGCATTTTAAATCAAGCATGACTATTGAAGAGTGGTATAAATTAAATGAAAAAGGATGCCTAGAATTAAAAAACACGCTGAAAAAAGGTGATGAAATGTGAAATAAACTCCTACGCCATTTTCCCAGTCTGGATTTCATTCTTTAGGTAATCGTATACATACAGAGGACTTTGAAAATAAAGTCCAGTTTTAGGATTTACTAGTTTAGAATAAAGACGTGAATTATAAACCGCGCGCAATGCCTCTGGAACACTCATTGAAAAATCTTCCGTAAGTTTCTCTGCCAAATCCCGCGTCGTACATTCTATCTGATAATCAAAATCATTCATTTTATAACACCCCGGTTAATGAAAGCATGGAAATAGCTCTCTCAGTTCCAAAAAAATATTGAAATGTCAAACCCTTCATATATTTTATACGTTTCAAAAATGTCTCAAAATCAATATCTTTTTCCATGAACCGTCTTATTTGAGCGCCGACTTTGTCATTTGCAATCGGTCCGATAACAATATCATATTTATTAGTTTCTGATTCATTGGTACGGTTTTTAAATACGAATTCAGCCCATTCTTTTGAATAATCTGAAAAAGTCAAAATACGCAGATTCTCTTCTTTTGAAAAAGCCCTGTTCTCATCAAAATCATACTCCATGACTGTAGGTTTTCCGCCGAAAATTTCTGATTTAAATTGAGCCATTTCCATAGCCTGCTCAAAATTGTCAGAAAGGTAAAATCCTGCGCCAAAATCCTTGTTGGGCTTTGAAAAAGTTAAATCGATTTTTTCAATTATTACATTTGAGCCATGAAAAAGTTTTTTCAAAGTTTACCTCCGTTTTTCCGGCACAGCAACGAAAGATTTTCAACCATTTCTGAAAAAGAAAGCGTATGCGCAATATTATACTGCCTGTCTAGAAAATCTATGGCCTTAAAATGATCAAGATAATTAAATGCTTCTTTAGGAGTAAGGCCATATTTTTTCGCGAACTCATCCACTGCATAAACAATATATTCGGTTTTATCTTTTTGATTTTCCATACTTATATTTATATTATATCATATTTATCTGTATTGTTATCTTCATTTTTTTTCTTGCGAAATCTGCGTTTTCGTCCTAAAATTTACGTGATTCTAAAGATTCCGTTTTGTATTTTGATAATCATTTTGCGTGTTTGCTTGTCTTTATGGCGGGCAAGGAGGACGTTATGTCAGCAGATGAGAACAAAACAGAGAGAACTCTTTCCAAGATTCGGTATATTGGGCACGACTGTGACTTTTTTGAGCATAACAAGATTTACCTTTGCACAGGCGAAATTACTGGCGGCGGGCAGAAAGGCTCGATTTTTGTGATTAACGAGCTGGGCGAAAACTATGTTTATTCACCTGATTTATTTGAAAAAGTTGAATCCAAGTAAAAAAGTCTGGAGTCTTTAGAAAAAAAGCGGCAGAAACTAATGAAGTGCACCAAGTTTATTGGGCGCTTCAATGTTCTGCCGCTTTTTTTTAGTTTAATTCTGCCTTGTGGCGTTTAGCATGGCACAGCTTCAACTGCGACGCTTTTCTTCGCTTTCGCAGGCTTTACTGTAAGTCCGCCGTCGCTGTAGCCGACCTCGACTTCCCCGCTTTCGTCGATTTTTCCGCCGAGAATAAGGTTTGCAAGCCTGTCTTCAATCTCGTTCTGGATAAGTCGGCGCATTGGACGCGCGCCCATGCTCGGCTCGTATCCGTGGTCAAGAAGATACTCACGCGCCTTAGGCTTAATCGAAAGATGTATGTTCTTGTCAGAAATCCGCTTTTCAAGCTCGGCAATCTGAATGTCGAGAATCTTTGAGATCTCAGGCCGCGTAAGTGGATTGAACACGATTATGTCGTCGATTCTGTTCAAAAGCTCAGGCGCCATTATCCGCTTAAGCTCCTCCATTGCGTTCGCCTTAATTTCCTCCGGCGGCAAAAATCCGTCGTCGAGGTTCGCAAATCCAAGCTTTTTGTCCGCTGTGATGCTTCTTGCTCCAGCGTTTGAAGTCATTATAATCACAGTGTTGCGGAAATTCACAGTGTGGCCGAGGTTGTCCTGCAATTCACCCTCCTCCAAAATCTGAAGAAGAAGATTGAACACCTCGCTGTTCGCCTTTTCAATCTCGTCGAAAAGAACAACTGAGTACGGCTTCTGCATAATCTTGTTTGTAAGAAGTCCGCCCTCCTCGTATCCGACATATCCCGGAGCCGAGCCGACCAGGCGGCTTGAAGTGTGCTTCTCCATAAAGTCGGACATATCGATTCTAATCAAGGCGTCCTCAGAGCCGAAAAGGAACTTCGCCATTGTCTTTGCAAGCTGCGTTTTTCCGACTCCGGTCGGGCCCAAAAAGATGAACGAGCCAAGCGGCCTGTCAGGAGAAGAAACTCCGGCGCGGCTCCGTCTGATTGCGCTTGAAAGATATTTTACGGCCTCGTCCTGGCCGATAACGTCCTTGTGGATTTCCTTCTCCATGTCCAGAAGACGCGCGCTTTCGTTTGAGTCAAGCTGGTCAGACGGAATTCCGGTCATGTTGGAAATGATTTTCGCAACATCTTTTACCGTAACATGCTTTTTTGACGAGACGGCGTTGTTCTTCCAGTACTCGTTAAAGTCGTCTAGCTTCTGCTTTAAGTCGCGGACTTTGTCGCGCACCATAGCCGCGCTCTCGTAGTCCTGGCTTTGAACAAGGTTGTCTTTCTCGCGGTTGAGCTCTTCAATTGACTTCTCAAGCTCGGCAAGCTCCGCCGGACGGCTTTCTGATGAAATCTTTTTCGCGCTTCCGGCCTCGTCGAGAATGTCAATCGCCTTGTCGGGCAGGAATCTCTCAGGAACGTAGCGTTTGCTAAGCTTTACAATCGCCTCGGTCACTCCGTCGTCATAGACAACGTTGTGGAATTCCTCGTATTTAGGCTTAAGTCCGTCAAGAATCGCAACCGCGTCATCAATTCCAGGCTCGTCAACTTTCACAAGCTGGAAACGGCGCGCAAGAGCGGAATCTTTCTCGATGTATTTTCTGTATTCCTTGTACGTTGTCGCTCCGACAATCTGAAGCTCGCCTCGTCCGAGCGCAGGCTTTAGGATATTGCTTGCGTCCATTGTCCCGTCAGGGCTTCCGGCTCCGATTATCATATGGATTTCGTCTATAAAAAGAATCACGTCGCCGGCGTCCTTCACTTCCTTCATCATGCGCTTCATGCGCTCCTCAAAGTCGCCGCGGTATTTTGTTCCGGCGACCATTGCGGTCAGATCAAGAAGAAGAACGCGCTTTTTAAGAAGATTGTACGGAACGTTCCCGGACGCGATGTGCTCGGCAAGGCCGTCAGCAATCGAAGTCTTTCCAACGCCAGGCTCGCCCACAAGAATCGGATTGTTCTTTGTGCGGCGGCTTAGAATCTGGACAACGCGGTCAATCTCCTTCTGCCTTCCGACAACAGGATCAAGCTTTCCGTCGCGGGCAAGAGCCGTCAAGTCCTTGCTGAACTCCGCCAGAAAGGATTTTTTCTGCTTTGGAGAGTCGCTTCCGTTTCTGTTCGCATACTCAAGCTCTTTTTTCGGCTGGGCATTCTGCTGGCTGCTCTGGATAAGCTGGGCCTGGATATTTTTCGCCGCGTTTCTAACTGTGTCAATCGAAATTCCGCTCCGCTCAAAGAATCTGAACGCCACGCTGCTTTCCTCGCGTATTGCCGCAAGAAGAAGATGCTCGGTTCCTACATATTCGCTTCTAAGAGAGCGCGACTCAACAACAGCGACATCAAGAAGCGTGCGCAGCCTTCTCGAAGGCGGCAGCTCTGAAAAATCATTGTTGGAGAGATTTTCGCGCGGGCTCAGGCTCTGCTCAAGCATGAGCTGGAACGACAAAACATTTATATTGAGCGCTTTCAGAACCTCGTATCCGATTCCGTCGGCGCTTTTTAAGAGAGCAAGAAGAACATGCTCAGGAAGAAGCTCTGTAGAGCCGCTTTTGCGGCCTTCGTCCTGGGCAAGAGTTGTCAAAAGTCTTTGTGCGCGTGCAGAAAGTCCTTTCATCAGTCTGCCTCCTCGTATTTTTTACTTTAGATTTTTTTAATTTACCTTCAAGTTTTCAAAAGCTTCCTGCAAAATCAGAGCGCGGAGGTTTTCAGCCTTCAGCTGGAGATTCTCCGAAATATCTTTTGGAAAATTGAATTTCTTGTTTTTCAAGACAAACTGAAGATGTCCGTCCTGAACTCTGTAAAGCAAGGCGCAAAGCTCCGTGTCGGAAACATCCGAGAAAAATCCGAGGTTCTTGCCCCACTTTATATCTGAAATAATTTCAACCGCTTCGCGCATAGAAACAAGGGACGCGAATTTCACTTTCGCATACGCCCGGTAGATTCTGTCGCGGAGCTCCGTCTGGCGGTTTCTGAGAACAAAATCACGTTCGCGCCGCTCGTTCTCAGCAAGATATTTTACAAATGAAACAACGTTCGCAAGCTGGTCAAGCTCGTTGCCGTTTCCGCAGTTTGTCGATGAAACCTGGTAATAAAATCCAAGCGACGAGCCTGGAACACTTCCGCTTCCGAAACAGTCGCGCACGGAAATATTTTTCTCCGACGCCGCCGAAAGAGACTCCCGAAGTTTTCCAGAAAAAGAAAGACATGGAAGATGAACCCGGCAGCTGACTTTCATTCCGCTTCCCGTATCGGCGATTGAAGAATTCAAAAAGCCAAGGTCATAGTTCGCGGCAAACTGCAATGTGTTCTGAAGCTGGTCGTCAACTTTGCGGCAAAGCTCAAACGCTTTCTCGCCGTCAAGTCCCGGCACAAAAGAAGCGATTCTGACATGGTCAATGTCGTTTATCGAGCAGGAAATCTTTCCGTCTGTCCTGATTATAATTCCTCGTCCGCTGTTTTTTGAAGCCGAACTTTCAAGAACACCGCGCTCGTCAAGAATCTTAGAGCCAAGCTCGTCAAGCTCTGACGCGACAACTCCTGTGTACTGGTCAGGATTTTCGCAATGAGCGAAAGAATCAAAAACCAAAGTTCTGATCCGCTCTGCGTCGTCGTCCTTGAATTTCCTTGGAAAAGGAAAGCTCGCTAAATTCCTTGCGAGACGGACTCTTGTTGAAAGAACAACGTCATTTTCAGGGCCGGAATATGAGTACCAGGCATCAGAAGACCGCTCTTCATCTGCGTAATTACTCATCAGCGCCTCCTGAAACCGGCGATTTTTCCAGCGCCTTAAGATAATCTCTATAAATCGCGGCTTTTTCATAGTCCTCTTTTTTGATTGACTCTTCGAGCTTTGATTTTAAAACAATCCGGTCATTTAGAACTGAATGGAAATTCTTAAGACGCTTCGGCATTGTTCCTGTGTAAGGGCCGTTTACACCGATTTTCTTGAAAATCTCGCCAATTTCATTCTTAAAGATTGAATAGCACTCAGGGCAGCCGACGCGCCGAGTCATCTTTATGTCCGCAAGGCTTGTTCCGCAGACAGGACAAAGCTTCTGCGAGTCTGGATTGACAATTTTCTTGCTTAAAAGCGACTCGAAAAGCATTGCTAAAGAACGCCCGATTGTCTTTGAATCAGGCGAAACACCGTAGGCGCGCGCGCACTCGTAGCACAAGTTCAGCTTGCGCTTTCCGTTGCCGTTCGCCTGTTCTATAAAAAGGATTGCTTCTCTTTCTCCACATAAATCACAAATCATATATCATTCCACCCGTCTCTTCTATTTTACATTAATTTCAGATTTTTTTCAGCGTTTCGATCGGCTTTTCACGGCCGGCCTTCAGCGCTGGAAGTGCGCTCACGAATAAAGATAATATCAAAGTGCCGCTTGCGACAATAAAAAGTTGCCCCAAAGGAACAGAAAGCGGAATATTCTGGAGATAAAACGCCGGGTCAAGGAGATGAACCTCATGGACCGCCGTTCCGCTTGAAAAAAGCATCGTCCCAAAATGGACAAAAAGATTTATGATTCTTTCTATTATATTCATAAGGCTGTTGAAATTAACCGCGCACAGAAGCCCGGCAGGAATTCCGACAGCGACGCCTGCAAGTCCTGTGAAAAATCCAGTCAGAAGAAACGAGAACGCAATTCCGTCCGAAGTTCCGCCCAGGCTTTTTATAATCGCAATTTCCTTTTTGCGCTCAATTACAAGCATGACAAGCGCGCTAGAAATATTCACAGACGCGACGAGGACAATAAGCATCATGATAAAGACAAGCATTATCTGCGTTGAGGCGTAATTTTCAAACTGGCTTGTGTTAAGCTCGTTCCATTTGTAGATTTTTCCGATTTCCTCAAAATCCGAAAGATTTCTGTATGTTTTTTCAAGCTCCGGACCGAAAGCGTTTTCAGTCTCAATTCCAAGAACCGCCTGGCTTGACGACGCCGAAAGGATTTTCTCACCGGTTTCAAGAGAGACAAAAAGCCACAGCGCGTCAAGCTCCTGATAGCCGCACGAGACAACTGCGGAAACTTTCAGCGGCGTGATTTTCGGAATCATTTTTCCGCCGGCGCTTTCCTTCGTTGTAATCAGCCTTACAGTTCCGCCGGCTTCAACGCCCAAGTCAGAGGCAAGCTTTTTGCAGAGAACCGCGGAATTTCTTGCGGACAAATCAGGCGAGCCTGAGACAATCTCAAAATATTCCTTGAACGCGGAATTTTTCTCGAAAGAATCATCTAAAACCGCGCGGATCGAAGCTCCGGTTCTGCCTTTTAAAGACGAGGCAAGGCCGATTCCCTGGATTTCGGGACTGACATTTTTTACGCCATCAATAGAAGAGGCAATCACAGAAAGCTGCTTAAAATATTCCGGATCCAAAATCATCTCGCCGGAATCATAAAAATCAATCTGGATATGAGAAGAAGAAAGCCCTATAACACGCTCTGTGATTCCCTGGATCATTCCGTTTGAAACGGTCATTACAATCACGAGCGGAACAAGGCTGATTCCTATGCAGATGAACGCCCCGATAAGGCTTTTCCGCGCGTTTGATTTTTTGCCGGTTCTTGGAAACAAAAGTCTGGACGCAAATAAAAAAGAAGATGATAATTTCATTTTATCTCCGTCTGGACAAGCTTTCCGTCTTGAATCATGTAGCAGATGTCAGCGTTGCGGGCAAGATTCATATCGTGGGTGACCAATAGAAGCGTCTTATGATATTTATCAACCATTGAAAAAAGAAGATTTCCAATAAGCTTTGAATTCTGCGGATCAAGATTCCCAGTCGGCTCGTCAGCTAAAATCAGCTCCGGACTGTTGATAAGGCACCGCGCAACCGCGACACGCTGCCGCTCTCCTCCAGAAAGCTCCGACGGAAGATGCCCGGTGCGGCCGGACAAGCCGACATCATTTAAAAGAGCGGCCGCCTTTTCCTTAGCCTCGCTTTTTTTCATGCCGGCCATGTACGCAGGCAAAAAGACATTTTCCAGGGCCGTAAAATCTTTTAAAAGATAATGGAACTGGAAAACAAGCCCGAGAAATGAAGAGCGGTAGGAAGCAAGCGACTGCTCATCGAGTGACGAGACAAGATAATCTCCGCACTTAACTTTTCCGCCTGTCGCATTGTCAAGGCCCGCTACAATGTTTAAGAAAGTGCTTTTTCCGCTTCCGCTCTGGCCGACAATCGCAACCTTTGTTCCGGCGTTTACATGAAGCTCAACGCCCTTTAAGATTGTAAGCGTCTCGCTTTCCGTTTTGTAAGTCTTCTCAAGATTTTCTATTGTAATGATTTCGCTCATTTTTTTCCTTTATTCTTAATTTGGCATTGCTAACTATAAACTGTTTTATCACTCATCGCGCATAATTTCCGCGACAGTAAGCTTTAGAACTCCGCGGCTTGCGACAAGGCTTGCAAGAAGCGAAGAGAATATTCCAAAAACTGTTATTAAAAGAACCTCGCCCACAAAAATGCGCGGCGGAATATTTGAATAAACCCGGAACATAGTGTTCTCGCGCACAAAGTCAGCTGTTTCAGGCGTAAAAATCTCGGCGAAAAACAGGTTGAAAAGATAAGTCGCCTTGGAAAGAAACCTGAAAATATTTTTCATGTTGACAGAAAGCAAAAGCCCCAGCATAAGCCCCGGAAGCGCGCCGTAGATTCCTGTCAAGAATCCCTGAGTTATAAAAATCGCCTGGATTTTAGAAGGCCTTGCTCCGAACGCGCTTAAAACGCTGATTTCCTGCCTTCGCTCATAAACCATCCGCCTCATTCCGTTGAAAATATTTATTGCGACAACCACGAAAATCAAAAAGACAAGAAGCATAAGCATATTTTTCTCGACACGAAGCGCGCCGAAAAACGAGCTGTTATATTCGCGCCACGTCTGTATCTGGAAATCAGGGAACTGATTTTTCAGCCTTGAGGCCAGGCCGAAACAATAGTCAGGATTTTCTGTCTTTACGGCAAGAATCTTTCTTGCGCTTTTTCCAAAATATTTCTCCGCCGACTCAAGGCCAACAAAAGCGTAGGCAGCGTTGATTTCAGCATAGCCTGTATGAAAAATTCCTGTGACTGTAAAAACGCGGTCAGACGAGAACAAGTCAACGTCGTTTCCGCCTGAAAGCGCGTAGAAATTAATCTTGCTTCCAAGCCTCGCTCCGAGCTTCCTGGCCATTTCCGAGCCTAGAACAACTGTGTCAGGCGAAGAAAGATCAAAGTTTCCGCCGAGAATTTCAAGCTCCTTTCTAAATCCGGCGTCTTTCTCATAAATGTCGGAAGGAACCGCGCGGATCAAGGCGGCCGTCTCATTTCCAGACCTGCCGAGGACAAGCGACTCAGCCTCATCGAAAGGAAAAAAATCCACAACAGATTTCTCATCGGAAAGATATGACTCAAGCTCAGCTTTTTTATCGTCAAAGCCTGAAATTCTTATGTGATACGAGCTTACTTCAAGAATCGCGTCGATAAAGCTGCGCTGAAATCCGTTCATTACGCTTACAACCGTTATCAAGGTCATCACGCCGAAGCAGATTCCGAGAGACGCCAGCGTTGTCGTTACCGCGCTGCTTCCTTTTCTGTCAACGTGCGCGAATCTCTTTGAGACAAAATGAACCCAGCCGAAGCCTTTTATGCTTTTTTTTAGATTTGAAATAAAACGGCTCAAAACTCGCGTCTCCTTGATTCTTTTCCATTATTATATATGGTTTCTAATTTTTTTACACCGTCTTCGTATGTCGTTTCAACATAAAGTCCGCCCGGAAATATCATTTTTTCCGTATAATCGCCGGCCGCAGTGTATTTTCGCTCAATTCTCAGCTCGCCGTTTTCATAAAATTTATAGTCGGGAGGAATTTGAACTTTATCTGAATTTTCATCTGCGGCCAAATCATCATGATAAGAATATTCATATTTTGTTTTTAATGCTTCAGTGACAAGTTTTCCGAGAAGATTTTTTTTGTAGCTCCAAGTTTCAAGCTCGTATTCCAAAACTCTGTTCTGTTCGTCGTAAAGATAAGTCTCCAGCTTGTCATCAAAAAACTTCAATTCAGCTTCCGGCTCTGATTTTCCGTCATTTTCTGAATTCTTCAGATTTTTATCTTCTGATTTTTTTTGTCCGCTGATTTCTTCCCAATGGCCGGTTTTTACTTTTGAAACAAGGCCCGACGCATTGAATTTCGTCTCGATTTCAATTTCGCCGTCAGCTTTATTTTTCCCGGATGACTTTTTATTTTCTGGAAAACGGATTTCTTTCATTTCTGAAGGAATTTCCGAGCCGTTTTCATAATCATAAGATTTCAAATCGTCAAGGCTCATGCTTTTCAGTCCGGAATCAAAAATAAGTTTCTCCTCAGAAATCAGGCGGTAACTTGAATCAAAACACTTTCTTAAAATCTCGTTTCCGTACGTTCTTGTGATGTAAATATTTCCATCATAAGAATTTACGCTCATTCCCTCGCCGTCATAAAAAAAACGGCGCAAAGCTCCAGACTTGTCAAGATAAGAAAACTCTTTTTTATTATTCTGCTCTGCAATTCCTTGGCCGCTGTTCTGCTCAAGATAATCAAGAAGATTCTGCCCCGCAACGGCTTGATTTAATTCCTTAGGATTCTCAAAATTCTCCGCGGAAAAAGGTTTAAATCCGGCCGACCAATAAAGGCAGTCAATCTCGCCGATGTGGCTGCGGGCCAAGTCCTCCGCAATATAAAGAGAAAAAAAACGGTGATTTTTGTCAAAGCGCGCGACTTTCGCAGAATAAAACGCCTTTAAATATTTTCCGCCGATTTTTGAAATTTCCACCGGCTCCGGATTTTCTGAAATTCCTGTGAGAGAATATTTTGCCGCCTCAAAAAAAAGCTCCTGAAGCTGAGTTTCCGCCTGGGCGCAAAAAAAAGAGAAAACTAAAAATACTAAAAAAAACGTTTTTCTTCGCAAAACTTTTATTATTTATTCCAGAAATTTTATTCCAGGAATTCTATTCCAGGAATTCTTCCACGTACTTTTCGCTTTCAAACGGCTGGATATTTTCGTAATGCTCACCGGTGCAGACGTACGCGACAGGAATTCCGAGCGTTTTTCCAATTGTAAAAATCATTCCGCCCTTCGCCGTCGAATCGTATTTTGTGATTACAACAGCGTCAACTCCGACAGCGTCATTGAAAACTTCCGCCTGACGCACGGCGTTCTGTCCGGTTGTTCCGTCAATCACAAGGATTTTTTTATAGCAGCCCTCGTCAGACTTTTCGCGCGAAATGCGGTCGATTTTCTGAAGCTCACGCACAAGATTCTCCTTGTTATGAAGGCGGCCCGCAGTGTCAGCGATTACAAGCCCGCCTCCGTCAGCCCTGCAAGCCGATGTCGCGTCAAAAACAACGGAGCTAGGGTCGCTTCCGTGCTGATGGGAAACGACACGTATTCCAAGACGGTTTCCGTGCATTTCAAGCTGCTCCTCCGCAGCCGCGCGGAATGTGTCGCTTGCCGCAAGAATCACATTCTCGCCTTTCTGCTTGTAAAGGTTTGCGATTTTCGCCGCGGTCGTAGTTTTTCCGACTCCGTTAACGCCAAGAAGCATAAAAAGATTCACCTTGCCTTTCTGCACAGGAAGCTCAACAGACTTTGCGTAAAGAGAAAGTCTTTCCTTCAGAAGATTTCTTATTTCATCTTCCGAAGTGATTTTATTTTTCTTGCAATATTCCTCAAGATCGCCGGTTATTTCAAACGCCATTTTTGCGCCGATGTCGCCTTCAACCAATATGTCTGTAAGATTCTCAAAAAATTCCTCGTCAATCTTGCTCGACTTGAAAAGGCTCTTCAGTTTCTGTGCAAACGATATTTTCGCCATTGTTTTCTCCATCTTTGTTTTCTAAATTTTTGCCGTCGATTTCAGCATTCAAATCATCTTGATTTTTCTGTTCCATATTTTGTTCTTTTTGATTCTGTTCCTGCAGAATTTCAGCTGATTTCTTATCAATTTTTGCTTTCGCCGGAAGAACTTTGTCAGCCGCATACAAATATCGCACAAGCTCAAAAACTGTCCACGCCCCAAGAACCGCCGTAATGCCAAGAGAAATATAACTTTTTTCCTGCCATTCTATCAGATTTTCATAAGAAGTTCGATTATTTGAATAAGCTTTTTTCTCTGAAGTAAAATTCCCAATATTGTAAAAAGTCAATGGAAGAGAACAAATCAAAGCGGAATACGCAAGATACATCATTCTGCGCCTGTGGTCAATGTCGGCCGCGCGGTCGTAAGGCTTGGCATCAGCAAAAAGATACACGCCGTCGAACGCAGAATTCTGCGCAGGCTGCGGAACCTGGATAAACGCGATGTTGCTTTCTTCCTTTGGCTCAAGCTTTCCGCTTTTATTCTTCTTCTCATCATCAGATGATTCCTCAAGAACCTCAGACGCGGACTTTTGCGGAGCGGCCTTGAACACTGCCAGCGCCGGCTTTCCGTTCACTGTCAGTGTTCCATAAGGATTTTCCGGAGAAACCTCGGACGAGTCAAGCGCGTTCGCATAAAAAATTCCATCCCTGTATTTCTTAAGCCTGATATTAATTTCATTCTCAACATCAGGAACAAGATCCGCCTTTACGGTAAAGACGCTTTCATCCGAAAAACTGTACAGGACTGAAAGAGGCTCATAGCCCGCGCTCTCAATCACAACCCGGTGAATTCCTGCGTTCACAAGAATTGAATTCTCAGCGTCGTTTCCGGCGCGCGATTTTGAAAGCATCTGCTGGACAACGCCGTCAACAGTGACAACAAGGCTTTCAGAAGCCTGGGCCGGAGAAACATCAAATTCAATTCTGACAGGAAGCGTGTTAGAGATTTTTGGCGACAAGCCCGCCGCAATCCTTGATGCGAGAGGAATCAAGTCGCCCAGCATTCCGACTTCCGTAACCGCGCCCGCGACTTTTGCGCCAGGATAAGAGCGGAGCTCAACCGTAACGGAGCAATATCCGCCGTAAGAAGTGATTTTTCCGCTTAACAGGCCGTTTATCTTCTGAGCAGTGACTTCCTTCTCAAAATTCCAGCTGGAAAATCCGTCCTCCACAGCCTGATCGGAAGGCTTAAAAAGCGAATTCGGATCCGAATTGTAGATTGTGACATTTTCTTCTATTATATTATTCTCTTCGCCACGGTGAAAAAACGGAAGCGCGAACGGATTAAAAAATCCTTTTTTATCTTTTGAAGATGAGCCGGAGGCATCTTTTCCGTCCGGAGATTCTGTTTCCACAGTATTCTTAATCCCTGGAAGATTTTCTGAAAGATTTTCTGGAAAATTTCCAGGCATTGCCTCATCTTTTCTGCCTTCCTCAATTTCAATCTTTCTTGAGGCTTCCTGAATCTCCTTGTCTACATTCTCAAGATTTTCCCTGATTTTATCTTCTATTTCAGAAATCTTTTCATTTTCTTCTTTGATTAATTTCTGAAGCTTTTTCTCGTTGTAAGTCGTCAGGACAAGAGCGTCGCGCGCCTGGTTTTCCTTTGAAAGCTGCAGAAAAAGAGAAAGGCGCTCCGTCTGCAGCTCCTTTAGCTTTCTGTCCAAAATTTCTTTCTCTGGAATCCGGCGGATTGAGCCTGAAGAAATCCGCTCCAGAATAAGCGACGGCAGAACCTTCGCGGCCTGGGCCGAGCTCTCGCTTTTGTTTCCAGCCTGGCTGAAAGTAAATTCCATGGCGGCAAGCGTCCAGGCAGTGTTTTCAGAAGATGATTTTTTTGATGAAGACGCAGCTTCCGCCGCAAAAAGCGGCTCCAGGGAAATCTGGAGCGAGAAACAAACAAAAAAGCAAAAGAAAAAGATTTTTTTCAATTTTTAGTTTGAAGCGGCTTCGCCGTCATCGTCATCGCTTCCGCTGTCAAGAGGCAGGCCTTTCCACTGCGCCTCAAGATAAGAGTCGATAAACTGGTCGATGTCGCCGTCCATCACCGACTGTATGTCGCCAGTTGAATACTTTGTGCGGTTGTCCTTTACAAGCGTGTAAGGCTGGAAAACGTAGGAACGGATCTGGTTTCCCCACGAGATGTCTTTTTTCTCGCCGGCGAACTTCTCGTTCTCTTTCTTCTTTTTCTCTTCGTAGTAAGCGTAAAGTTTAGCGCGGAGCAAGCTCATACAAGTCTGGCGGTTCATAATCTGGCTCCGCTCAGAGTCGCACTGGACAACAATTCCCGTCGGCAAGTGGGTAAAGCGCACAGCGGAGTCCGTCTTGTTGACATGCTGTCCGCCCTTTCCGCCCGAACGGTAAGTGTCAACGCGCAAATCCTCAGGGCGGATATTGACCTCGATTGTGTCGTCAAGAATCGGGAAAACAAAAACAGAGGAGAACGAAGTATGTCTTCTCGCGTTCGCGTCGAACGGACTGATTCTTACCAGACGGTGAACTCCGGCCTCGCCTTTCAAGTGCCCGTAAACATAGTCGCCGTCAATCTGGATTGTGGTGGACTTGATTCCGCCCTCGTCCTCCTGAAGGTCAACAGTCTGGAGCTTGTAGCCGTGGCGCTCGGCCCAGCGAATGTACATTCTAGAAAGCATATAGGCCCAGTCGCAGGCCTCAGTTCCGCCAGCGCCGGCGTGGATTGTAAGGAACGCGCCGTTTTTATCGGCCTCGCCTGAAAGCAGGTTCAGAATGCTAAGATCCTCGTATTTTTTCTGGCAGTCCTTAAGCTCATTCCTGACTTCCTCTTCCACAGACTCGTCATTTCCCTCAAGGCCAAGCTCATACAAAGTCTCAAGGTCATCAACCTTAGAGACAAGCTCGCGCCACGGCTCAACCCGGTTTTTCAAATTCTTTATAACGTTCATCGTCTTCTGGGCCTTTTCCGTGTCGTCCCAAAATCCAGGAGCGGATGTCAAAGCCTCGGTATCAGCGATTTTCTTGTCGATTGCAGGCGCGTCAAGCTTGTCCCACACACCATGCACATCATTTTTCAAAGTATTGATTGGTTCTTTTAATTCTTCCAGCATAATTTTTCCTAAATATTATTTTCAACATTCAACAAAGATTAACACGGATGCAATGGATTTTCACGGATAATTTTACAAAATCAAATTTTATCCTTTCGATCCGTGTTTATCTGTGTGCATCCGCGTTTAATCTGTAAGTTTTTTTGATTATTCACTTGTCTTTCGCTTGACCTAAGACAGCACGCTGCCATTTTTTATGGCGCAGCTCTGTGATTGCAAAATTGCTGTTCACAGGAAACTGATAAATACGGAGCGTGTCGTAATAATCTGTAACAGAATCAATTTCATGTTTTAAAGCGGCAAGCTGGGACTCGTTGAGCGACATACATTCCCAAAGCGCGCGCTGAACTTTCTTAAAACTGTACCGGGAAAGGATTGCGGCAATTTCCTTGGCGCTGTCAATTCCGCCCGGATCCAAAGCGACAGAAACAAACATTATATAAGAATAAAATAATCGATTTATATTGTCAAATGCACTTTTTTGATTCAAAATAGCTATGTGAAAAAGTTTATTTTTCTTCCGCTAGCTTTGATTCTTCTCCAGCCTTTGCAGTCTTTTTCAGCAGATTTTCCAGACTCAAAGCCGATTGTCACTTCCATAAGCACGCAGAAATCTTCTGTGAACAAAATCACAATTAAATGGAAAATTCCAGATGACTTCAGGGCGGCGAGCGTCGCAGTTTTCCGCAGCACAGACAAAATATCAGATTTTCCGCAGATACTTCCGATGAAGCCAGTCGCCGACGTTCCGGCAAAAACAACATCCTACGTTGACACGCTTGAAAATTTCGGAAGCTATTACTACGCCCTGATTGCGCGCGACAAGGACGGAAATTTTTTTGACGCTGTGATTCCGGGTATAAACTCGACAATAAACGCAGTAACGCTTGAAAATCCGGACAAAGACAAGAAAGAAGAAAATCCGGAGGAAGCTGAGTACAGGCCCTCGTATTTAAGGAACCTTCCGCTTCCGTACCTAGACCTTGTTCCTGACATTGCAAGAAAGCCGACGCAGTTCAGCGACGAGGCTCTAGTCGCGGCAAGAACACTTTCCGGAAAATATTATGGAAAGAAACCGCCTCTAAAAGAGCCTTATGTTTTTGAAGAGGACTTAGTCTGCAAGCCGGACGGAGACGACTACTATCTTTTCCAGTCGCTTAAAAACTACTTTATAAAGAAAGACTACAAAAACTCAGCGTCAGACCTGCGTAGATTCCTGAGCGTGAACAGAGAGCCGTACACATCGGCAAGGGCAGCCTTCTACCTTGCTGAATCAGAATACTACTCAAGAAATTTCAAGACCGCGCTCCAGCTTTTCCTTTTTCTAGATGATATTTTTCCTGATCTTTCAAAAAGCTGGGCCGACTCGACGCTTGACCTGTATGAAATTCCGGAGAAATGACATAAAGACCGCCGGGTGAAAAAAAGCTTTTTTTACGCTTTTACGGCCTGGCTCTCCCTCTTTAGCTCAAAAACCTTTTCCAACGGAAGCGATGTATACTTAGAAACAAGCTCGGCGGACATATTATCCTCCAGCATTTTGCGTGCAGTTTCAAGCTTTGTTTCTTCAGCAGACTCCTCTGCGGCAAGCTCTGCTCTTAAATCTATTTCATCTTGTAAAAACATATACTCGTGCCTCCATCTTGGATTCATTTTGATCTGTTTGACGATTGTGGAAATCTTATCGGAAAAATCAGACTCGGGCTTTTTTCCGCAAAGGAACTTAAAGAAAGACCTTAATTCTTCCGACTGCATTGTATCATACTTTTTTGCATTGAAGAAGATTTTTCTAGTTCCGTCGCTCATTTTGATTTCAGGATTTTCCGCACAGACATTTTCGAACGAATACACGGGAAGTCCAGCTCCAAACGCATCGCCCAGGCAAAGAAAAATCACAAAAGTTTCTTTTAAATTGTGATATTTTGCGCCGGAAAAAACGCTGTCAACGTCCATCAATCCCTGGTAATAACGCGCGCGTTTTGCAAGAGCCAGATTTTTTGCAACGGAGGTCTGGATTTCAATATCAAAAATCCTGCCGGCATTGTCTTTTACGTAAACATCAAGGCGGATTCCCTTTGAGCCTAAGCTAGCCTTTATTGTCCGCTCAGTTTCGGGAATTTTTATTTTCTCAATCTTAAAGCCGAGCAGAAGCTCAAGCATTTTCTTACAAATTTCAGGTTGAGTTTCCATCACTTTGCAGAAAATATAGTTGTCAGAAAAAGTCAGACGCTTCCATCGTTCGGCGGGAGAAAGTTCATTTTTCTTCATAAAAACCTCTCACCTTTATATACGAAAAAAAATGAACAAAACGGCAAGAAATTTTATGAAAAACTATAAAACAAGGAAACTGCCAACCATCTGCAATTCAGACTCTAAGCTATAATTTTAAAGATTATAGACGTTAAACTTTCCGCTCAGCGTCACTAATCTTTCCGCTCAGCGTCGCTAATATTAAAAATTATAAGCTGTAATCAGAAAAATCAACGGCGATACAAAAAAATTAGTTCCTTTCCAACACATGAATAATTTCATTTTTTAATTTTGTGTATTTTAAGAAATATTCATCTTCGTAGCCACCAACAAGATTTTCCACAGTCGTTCCCAAAGCCTTCGCAATTTTTACCGCCTCGCCAGCGCGCGGCTCCGTTCCTGCTTTTCTCATGCTGGAAACTGTAGTTTCTGAAACGCCCATCTGACCTGCAATCCAACGATAAGATGTATTTTGCTCTTTACGTAAAATTTCAACGTTCTCCCAGAAACTCATAATTTAATTTTACAAAGTTTTACTACTTAGATTCATAGTTTTTAACTTGAATAATACTTAATAACGTAGTAACATAATTAAAAACTCCGAATATTCGTAGTTTTTATAATCTTTTATAAGGATAAGTTCTTGACCCGCTACGCAATTCTTCTAGGCGACGCTCCGGAAGATTTTAGACAGACAAAGATTGAAGATATGTTTGATTTTCTCAGCCCAAAAGATGAAGCAAAGCGCGGCGGCGTTGTGACTTTTCCGAACGGAATCTCAGAGATGATGCTGGAGCTGGTTCTGGACAACTCAATAAAACAGCTGACAGCGAACACTCGTCATTGCGAGCGAAGCGAAGCAATCTTAAAAAACAAAAACACCGAAGAAGATTGCTTCGTCGCTATCGCTCCTCGCAATGACGTTGGCATCTCCGCAAGAGATTCTCACAATGGCGGCGCACAAAATTCAAACCAAATTCTTCTATATATATGCACACAGTCGCCTGTAAAGGACAGTGACAAATCACTCTGGCTTGGAGGAGAAGAAATCAGGCGCGACGTGATTGAGCATTACAA
>CAZIFO010000030.1:0-25405 GCA_964538245.1 uncultured Treponema sp. | reverse complement strand
TTAATATAAATTAAATTTTGGGTGTTTTAGGACTGCACTAATATTGACTTTTTCAATTCTTGTTTGCAAGAAACATTGCTTTCTCAAATGCCGTGTTTTAATCCCTTTAATCAGGTCAATGTTTCAAATCTTCACCAAAAGCGAGAACGCTTTATGCGTGGAGCTATATGCGTTTTAATCCCTTTAATCAGGTCAATGTTTCAAATTTAAAGGTAATGGTGCTTCATCTACCTTGTTTCAGCACGAGTTTTAATCCCTTTAATCAGGTCAATGTTTCAAATACGCTAGCAGATTAACAAGGAGCTACTAATGTATCTTTTAGTTTTAATCCCTTTAATCAGGTCAATGTTTCAAATTAAAAAAAACAGCCTGCACTTGAGTCAAGCTCAAGCACAGGGTTTTAATCCCTTTAATCAGGTCAATGTTTCAAATTAAACGGGGAAACATGGTATTATGATTTCCCAACACTCGAGTTTTAATCCCTTTAATCAGGTCAATGTTTCAAATTCTGACAAAGAAGCGTGGTTAAAGGCATATGGAAAGAAGGTTTTAATCCCTTTAATCAGGTCAATGTTTCAAATTTTATAATTTTCAAAATAAAGAGTTAGTTTTTCTGAGGAATAGTTTTAATCCCTTTAATCAGGTCAATGTTTCAAATAAATAGAACAATTAAAAATGAATTTGTAACAAGAGGAATGTTTTAATCCCTTTAATCAGGTCAATGTTTCAAATGGAAGGTTTAAATATGTTAAACAAAATGCAGTGGGCTATCGGTTTTAATCCCTTTAATCAGGTCAATGTTTCAAATTTGAGGCAATGGACAGCCTAGACAATGTGAAGGCTTTTGTTGCGTTTTAATCCCTTTAATCAGGTCAATGTTTCAAATTAAAGGACCGTTTGTGATTAGCAGCACATTGCTGTATAACAGTTTTAATCCCTTTAATCAGGTCAATGTTTCAAATCGCCCACGACCCGAAGCTTAAAGCCCGAAGGATTAGGGCTTTGGTTTTAATCCCTTTAATCAGGTCAATGTTTCAAATTAAACGGGGAAACATGGTATTATGATTTCCCAACACTCGAGTTTTAATCCCTTTAATCAGGTCAATGTTTCAAATTCTGACAAAGAAGCGTGGTTAAAGGCATATGGAAAGAAGGTTTTAATCCCTTTAATCAGGTCAATGTTTCAAATTTTATAATTTTCAAAATAAAGAGTTAGTTTTTCTGAGGAATAGTTTTAATCCCTTTAATCAGGTCAATGTTTCAAATAAATAGAACAATTAAAAATGAATTTGTAACAAGAGGAATGTTTTAATCCCTTTAATCAGGTCAATGTTTCAAATGGAAGGTTTAAATATGTTAAACAAAATGCAGTGGGCTATCGGTTTTAATCCCTTTAATCAGGTCAATGTTTCAAATTTGAGGCAATGGACAGCCTAGACAATGTGAAGGCTTTTGTTGCGTTTTAATCCCTTTAATCAGGTCAATGTTTCAAATTAAAGGACCGTTTGTGATTAGCAGCACATTGCTGTATAACAGTTTTAATCCCTTTAATCAGGTCAATGTTTCAAATAGAAATACTTTCAGAAGCCACTTGACACAGCAAGAATCAATGGTTTTAATCCCTTTAATCAGGTCAATGTTTCAAATACAAAGGAAGAACTTCAGAAACTGCAATCATTTCAAAAAGTTTTAATCCCTTTAATCAGGTCAATGTTTCAAATTAAAGAAACATCTATTGATGAAAGATTTCAAAACTCTAAAGTTTTAATCCCTTTAATCAGGTCAATGTTTCAAATTCATTCCGCAAGTTCGAATCTTGCCAGGATAAATTAAGGGTTTTAATCCCTTTAATCAGGTCAATGTTTCAAATATTGTATGCAAATGGGTTAAAGGAAATAAGTCGTCATACATTGTGTTTTAATCCCTTTAATCAGGTCAATGTTTCAAATAAAGTGTAACTACTACAATGAGAAAAGATAAGACAGTGTTTTAATCCCTTTAATCAGGTCAATGTTTCAAATCGGATCTCTTAACGTTGATGTTCTTCTCGAAGTTATCAATGGGTTTTAATCCCTTTAATCAGGTCAATGTTTCAAATAGTTATAATTTTTACTGTAAGGCTTACAAAAGAAGAGTTTTAATCCCTTTAATCAGGTCAATGTTTCAAATTTGCTGAGTGTTTTCCTTATAACATTCTTAATGGATGGTTTTAATCCCTTTAATCAGGTCAATGTTTCAAATGCAAAAGCAGAAGCCAAAGCTAAGGCAAAAGAGGCAAAAGCCGAGTTTTAATCCCTTTAATCAGGTCAATGTTTCAAATGGACACACAGAACATTATTAACACAATCGTTGAAGATGTGTTTTAATCCCTTTAATCAGGTCAATGTTTCAAATTAACTGAAACTTATGGATATGATGAGAATGAGGAAGCGTTTTAATCCCTTTAATCAGGTCAATGTTTCAAATAAGTTGAACGGCTATGGAAACAACGCTTATCCCATTAAAGGTTTTAATCCCTTTAATCAGGTCAATGTTTCAAATTTATCCCATTAAAGAGAGTATGTGTTGTGATAACTGCAATATGTTTTAATCCCTTTAATCAGGTCAATGTTTCAAATTTTAGAAACTAACAGCTAATAAACGATAGGAGGTTTAGTTTTAATCCCTTTAATCAGGTCAATGTTTCAAATTATGCCGTAGAGCTTAAAGGTACTTCACGCTTTTGTCGTGGAGTTTTAATCCCTTTAATCAGGTCAATGTTTCAAATACGCCTCAATGTTTCGGAGATAATGAAGAGAATGTTATTGCGTTTTAATCCCTTTAATCAGGTCAATGTTTCAAATGAGAACAAAGGAATGTATATCACTGGAAAAATAATCAGCAGTTTTAATCCCTTTAATCAGGTCAATGTTTCAAATAAAAAGTTATTTTGAGAGTTTTGACGGTGTTAATGCTTTTGGTTTTAATCCCTTTAATCAGGTCAATGTTTCAAATGGAAAAAGCAAAAAGAATTAAAAGCAAGACTTGGAAAGTTTTAATCCCTTTAATCAGGTCAATGTTTCAAATCGTTGATGTTCTTCTCGAAGTTATCAATGGACTTAAAGAAGTTTTAATCCCTTTAATCAGGTCAATGTTTCAAATTTGTTGAGATTATTAACGGTCTCAAAGAAGTCGCTAAGTCGTTTTAATCCCTTTAATCAGGTCAATGTTTCAAATTCTTTTACACTGTGATTTATTTCCTCAACCTTATTCGGCGTTTTAATCCCTTTAATCAGGTCAATGTTTCAAATGCTGAGAATGATGCTAAACAAGCTCTTATCGGCAAGGCGTTTTAATCCCTTTAATCAGGTCAATGTTTCAAATTCCTACCTTTCATTAAGAAATTATAACAGATTTCTTATGAGTTTTAATCCCTTTAATCAGGTCAATGTTTCAAATTTTGTCGTGGAACACAATTAAAGCATAGCGGCGGCAGGAAGAAGTTTTAATCCCTTTAATCAGGTCAATGTTTCAAATAAGAAACGCACGCTATGTAACTGTATGTATGATAAACCATTGTTTTAATCCCTTTAATCAGGTCAATGTTTCAAATCAGGTTATGAGGGGCCCGAATTCTTCAAGTTTGACTTGAACAAGTTTTAATCCCTTTAATCAGGTCAATGTTTCAAATGAATATATCACAAAAAATATAGAAGACTTAATCTCGGGTTTTAATCCCTTTAATCAGGTCAATGTTTCAAATTATAATTTAGTCATAAGGGGAAAACAATGATACAAATCTTAAAGTTTTAATCCCTTTAATCAGGTCAATGTTTCAAATCAAATATATTTTTCCAATTATGTTCCTTTAATACTTTGTTTTAATCCCTTTAATCAGGTCAATGTTTCAAATACTAACCGCCATTAAATAAGGTTAGTAAGGAAACATTATGAGTTTTAATCCCTTTAATCAGGTCAATGTTTCAAATAATGATGCTAAACAAGCTCTTATCGGCAAGGCTTACTATAAGTTTTAATCCCTTTAATCAGGTCAATGTTTCAAATATATAATAAAAAAAGAACAGGTTATGGAATAAAAGATTTGTTTTAATCCCTTTAATCAGGTCAATGTTTCAAATGTTCTTACGTTATTGGAGAAACTAACCTTTCCGCAAATAGTTTTAATCCCTTTAATCAGGTCAATGTTTCAAATACTACCCTTCACAAGTCCTTGTTTTATATGCTTTGGCAACGGGCTTTTCGCAAACAGGAACGTTCCTGAGCCTAAAGTCATTGTCTTTTTCCATAAAAAACAAAAAAATATCCGTTTTCATATCTAAAACCTCTTTTATCATAACACTTTTTATGAAAATCGCAAACCCAGCCAATTTTCAGCGCTTTTTCGCAAAAAAGAAGCTTTGCGATTTTGTTTTTCAAAGACAGATAAGAGTTAAATATCATTATAACGTTGAATCACAGAATTACAAATCCTTTGTCAGAATTGGCCATATTTGAATTGACGGATGATTTTCCATAGATTTCCTTTTTCTGCCAGTCGCGCTCGCACACTTCAAAGAACAGGATAAAATCCGTTTCAGCGTCAATAATTTTTTCAAGCCTTAATTTCAGCTGCCCGATTGTCTCATCGCTCGCCTTTGTTTCAAAGACAGATTTCTGGACACGGCAGGCGAAACTTTCCAGGCATTTTGAGACTTTGGAAAGACGCTTTGAATTTCTGATGTCGTAAACTATAAGCCAGTGTTTTTCTTTCATTTTTTCTCTCTTTCTGCTCACAAAATCTGAAAAGTCGCTGGAACAAAAATTGAGCCTTTTCCAAGCGTAAAAGTTTTTGCGGCGCAGTCCGAGCAGAGCGGATAAATCAAAAGGCTGTCTTCTTTTTTGTCCAGGATTTCAAGAAGCCGGCGCTTAAGCTCGTCAAGCTGCTCTTTTTGCATTTCGCACTCAAAGAACGAGTACTGGATTCTGATTCCGAAGTTTTCAAGAGTCTTTGCGGCCTTGCTAAGACGCTTGGAATTTGCTATGTCGTATGAAATAAAATAAATCATTTGAAATAATATGCCTTGTATTCTGTTTCTTCTCCGTTTATCACTCGCTTGTAGTGCAGAACCTGCTGGTAGATGATTTTTGCGTAGGAAAGTTTCTGTGATGTTGGCTGGTACAAGACAAGGGAGTTCATTTTTGATTCAAACGCGGAGATTACTTTTTTTAGTCCGTTTTTGGTGAGGAGGATTCCTAATTGCTTCTTGCCAAGGTTTTCTGTTTCCTCATCATCTGGTGAGATTGCTTCGGCTTCGCCTCGCAATGACGTTTTAGGTGCGGTTTGTGATGACATGAACTCATTTTCGTCTTCCGTAACATCATCCTGAAGTGAATCAAGAGGAAAATCCTCGCTGTCAGAAGAAAAATCTTTTTGCTCAAAATCATCTTTTGCCAAAGTGCCCAGGTTAAAAAGATTGCAGCAGACAGAATCGCAGACAGGTGAGCGGAATTCTTCCATTAAATCAAACACAAGCGAAGTTCTGCCGTAATTGATTGCGTGGAGATTTCCGCAGCAAGTGTCCAGACCCTGGCTTTCAAGCGCGCTTTCAACCCGGTAGGCAAGAAGCGTGTACAAAAAACTTAGGACAGCATTTACATTTGTTTTAGGCGGATTCCGGCTGCGCCTTTTAAACTCCGCCCATTCGCACTGAATGTTGAACGAAAAAACTTCAAAATATTTTCTGGCGGCAATTCCTTCAAAGCCCCGCAATGAATCAATATCGCCCGCTCTTTCTGCCGCGTTCAAGGTGTTCTTTACATCGTTTATCGCGCCCTTTACTTTCTCATCGTCAGTGTTCGTTTTTCTCTTGATTCTCTGCATAAAGCTTATTTCATTGCGCAGTTTTCCGGCGACAATGCTCCTTGCAATTTCAAGGGATTTTTTAGAGTCATCAAGAAGGCGGAACTGCTTTTGGCGAAGAAAAATGTTCTTGCCGTCGCCGAAAACGAGCTTGCCGTTAAAGCGTCCGTTTGAAGACAAAAAAGTCGTGCTTATTTTGTACTTTGTCAGAAGTCGTAGAGCATCCGCGCTGATTGAGATTCTTCCCATAAGCACAAGATGTTCTGTCTTGAATGGGAACAAGATTGTCGAAGTTCCGTCATTCTGTGTAAAGACAATCGTCTCGTCTTTTTTTGTAAGTTTTCCGTAGTCGGATAAGATGTAGATTTCTGCCATTTTTTCTCTCTCCAATATGTTTAATAATTTTGAAAACAATGAATAATAAGATTGCTTCGGCTTCGCCTCGCAATGACGTTTTATTTTCACATTACAATGACGTTGCGCTTACAGATTGAGCTCCTCTTTATTGTCAAAATATTTGTATTTCTTAAAAGAAACATGCTCAAAAATATACTCGCGCTGAACTTTTTCTCCGTTCCGGCTTTCTTTTGCGACGCGCTTCGTTGTCGCGTAAAGCGGAACAAGGTGATTTTTTAGCGCGTAGTCAACAAGCGTAAAAGTCGAGCCGAACTCGCCCTGGATTATGAACAAGTCGCCGTCCTTTGCCCCGGAACTTTTAAGCCAAAGAACAACTGAGCGGACAATCTCAGTATTTTCCTTTTCCGGCGGAATCTGGCTCCAAAGTATTGAGAGTTCCTCCGGCGGATAGATAATTTCTTTTGAGGCGAACTTTTCTTTTAGTTCCTCAAGTTGATTTTTGGTAAGCGTGTGATTTAAAAGGCAGAAAGTTCTGGACATAGTTTGCTCCTGTCAAATATTGTAATGCCAAAATCAGTTGCACGGTTCAATACAGAATTTTTATCAATCACGCTCATCGTATACAGGTGAGATTTTACTGTAAGTCCGAATTTTGTCTTTAGAGCCTGTACTTTATAAATTGTATTGTTCAAAAGCTCAGCCTGTGATTTTTGGTCGATAAAACTTTTACATTCGATAATATGAAGCGTGTTTTTTGAATCAACGTAGACAACATCAAGTTCATTTTTTGTTTTATTCGGACTTTCTATCGTGACATTCAGAGCAATGCTTTTTCCAGATTCCAAGTGTTGCTCTTCCATTGTTTTTTGAAAAACAAATTCCTCAAACCAACCGCCGGTTATATATCGGAATTCATCTCTTTTTATATTCTCCGGATTAAAACCAAAAAGTTTCACAGTTTCTATAATTGTATGAGTAACATCCTGAAGTTTTATAGAAGGAAACAGTTCTTTTAGATAATCTTGATTCAAATTTGTTAAATCAAGAACTTTCTTTTCATCAAGACGCTTCTTAAAATGTTTTTCATTCTGAATATAAAAAAGATATTTCCGTCCCCCTGCGCAAGATTCGATTTTTGAAAGGATATTTTTATTGTAATTCCAATCCTTTACACATTTGCAGTCAAATTTCATTTCAAGATTGAATGACTTGAAATATTCACTCAATGAAAGATTTTCCACATTTAAGAAATTTTTATGCTCAGGTTCAAGCTCTTGAAGGGAATCGCTTATCGGCTGATAAAAAATCGAAACGTTTTTTAGCTTGCTGAAAAATTTATAAGCTGCAATAGACATAAGTTTTGTTCCGCCGGTAATACTTACCGCAATACTCTTATAGGAATCAAAATCTGCAGCATCAGCAATTTTTTTCTGTACATCCGCCATGTCGTTTTCATCAACAAGAATCGTTTCCGGCTGGCAAAAAAAATTCTGCTTTTCTTCAAGCGCATTCCAGATTGCATCTGATTTTTGCAGCCTTTCCATTGCGCTTGTTGAAACAAAAAAAAGTTCAATGCCGGTTTGAAGATTATTTTTTACGTACCATTTTAAGAACGTAACATTTGGAACCGTTTGTGCACTGACTAAAACCAAAACACATTTTTTTTCAGTCATAATATCCTCCTGGATAATCATATATTTTTATCTTATAAGCTTGAGCGCAAGAGCTGTCCAAAGCTCTGTGTGCAGCTGCGAAAGCTCCTCAAAAGTTTTCCATTCAAGGCCCTTTGTTTCGTCCGCTTCTTTTGGAACAAAGCCGTTCTTGCAGTTTCCGATGAAAACAATTCCAAGATGGACAAGGCCGGCCTCGCTTTCAACCTCATTTATAACGCCGAGATACGAAAGCTCAAAGTCTTCTTTACGGAACAATTCTGGGCTGAAATTTGAAACTTCCTCGCTAAGCTCGCGCAACATTCCGTTTTTTACCGTCTCAAGAACTGAGCCGCCGCTGTCGCATTGCTCAATATGCCCGCCAAAGCCGCATGAATAAAGTCCGTGCAGGCGTTTTTCTGTTCCATGCCGCTTATAGCAGGCGATTTTTCCGTCCTGCCGGCGCAGAATCACATAAGGAATTATCTGCTTGTAAGAATAATTTGTCTCGGCTTCGTTGCGTTCAATCCACTCGATATTTTCATTTTTGATAAAATCAAAATCCACTCTAAAGCTGTCTGTTTTTTCTGTTACGGCTTTAGGAAGGGAATCAGTTTTTACGCAGCATATTTTCATTATAAAATCTCCTGTAGCATTTCAAGAATTGAATCTTCAAAACTGTGCATAAGGCGGCTTTTTGTCTCAACGTCGCAGAACGCCATGCTCAAAGAGTTTCTGATTAAAACAATAAAATCCCACAGCGTAAGTTCCGGGCAGAGTTCAGACGCTTTTAGGAATTCTTTTGAAAGGTTCGTCCTTGAAATTCCCTGGTCATCGGTATTGAGAGAAACTTTCAGCCCCTGCTCCATATATTCCGCGAGCGGATATTTTTTGTCTGACAGGTTGAATCCGACAATCTGGAAATTGCTGCTAGGGCACATCTCAATTCCGATATTTTTGTTCAGGAAGCGCTTTAAAAGCTCCGGATTGTCGCGGAGCTTTAGCCCGTGCCCGATTCTGTCCGCGGAAAGATGATAAACCGCTTCCCATATGCTTTCAACGCTTTCGGTCTCGCCCGCGTGAATCGTGATGTTTATGCATTTTTCAAGAAGCGGCATAAAGTCTTCCCGAACTTCGGAAGGCTTTGTCGCGCCCTCGTTTCCGGCAAGGTCGATTCCGACAAGCTTTCGCTTAAAATCAGAATTCTGCTCAAGCAGAAAAAGAATGTCGTCAACGGATTTCTTGATTTCTTCCTTTTTAGCCTGGCGGCCGATTATGTAGATAAAACGGTAGTCCAGCCTGTCTGAAAATCTTTCCAGAGTTTTTGTAATGCAGTCCACGACATGGTTTATATCAAGGCCGAGCTTTGTGTATTTGTACGGCGAGCAGCGGATTTC
Organism: uncultured Treponema sp.; assembly: GCA_964538245.1. Lineage (GTDB taxonomy): Bacteria > Spirochaetota > Spirochaetia > Treponematales > Treponemataceae > Treponema_D. Next base: position 16,163 of record CAZIFO010000030.1, on the reverse strand, counting down.
AACATATTTTACGTTTTCGCGGATTAAATCGTTTGCGTAAATCTCCAGCGTCTTTGAGATTGTCTTTTCAGTCTGCAAAAGCGCGCTGCCCTGAAAGTCGCCGAGCTTCTGGTATTCATCAATTCCGATTCCAAAGAATTTATTTTTATCAAGATACTCACCGTAGATTTTGCTCGCAAACTCTCCAGGATTTTTTTCATAAGACAGGATTTCGGAAATGAGATTCCTAAACTTTATAGAATCAGGATTGCTTTTATCTTCTATATAATTCCGTTCTTCTTTTGCAACTTCAATAATTTCTTCCGGGCTTAGAACGCCTCCAAGATGCGAGTGGAGCTCCGCTTTTGGAAGCCGGCGGAAAATCTCCAGGTCTTTTTCTTTGTCAGAACCAAGAGTGTAGTTTTTTAGATTGCGGAGTTTTTCAGGATGAAGAAAATACAGCTTTTTGAAAATATCGCGTCTTGAAGAATTTTCGCTGGAAATGCGGCTGTAGAAATTTGTGTAAACCTGGCTTGAGCGCCTCTTGCGGTTTTCAATCTCCTGTTCAAGTTTTCCATCTTCTTCAAGCTTCTGGACGATTTTTTCTGAATCAAATGACAAAGGAAAATCTTCTGTTGTAACAGGCTCGCTGTCGGCGGAAACAAGAAGGCTCGGCTCAGTTTTTCCGCTAACAGTCAAAGGCAGAAAACATTCCGCATATTCTCTTTTTGGCGCGGAAAGCAAATTGTCAGTTTTGTAGCTTTCAGGAAACTTTGCGACATCGACAATATGCAGCATTGCGTCGCAGCCAAAAAGATTTGCCGCTTCCTGCATATCCGCGCTCATTGTTTTCCGTCCGCCTGCAAGCGAAAGATAAAGCACCGACGCTTTTTTAGAGCCGTAAAGCACAATTCTGTAAATGAACGAGCGCATTTTTAGGATTTCAGCTTCGTCCGCAAAACTGTCTACGCCATTGCACACAAAGACATGAAGATTGCAGTTCCATTTTTTGGCCCAGTCTTTAAGAATCTTCAAATCTTTTTGCCCTTCAGTTGTAGCGACCCAAAGCTCATCAACGCGCTGTATTTTGTTTTCCTCGCGGAATTTTATTGCTTTTTCATTTCCATTAAAAAAATCATAATCGCCAGGATTCGTAAGTCCGAACAGCTCCGGAACAATCTGCCATGAAGTTCCGAGCGTTGTGATTAAAAGATTCATATTGCTACTCTCCAAATGCCCTTGCCATAAGTTCTATTTCTTTATTTTCTATTTTGTTCTGCAAAGACGAGCAAGCCTTATCTGATTTCCGACTTTTTCCAGTATTTTCTGAATCTTTTGAAATAGGACAATGCTTTTTTACCATAATGTTTAATATATTAAGCATGATAAATGTTAATGTCTAATATATTTGACATTAACATTTATCATATTATTTGCTCCAATTTTCTATTTTTCTTCTAAAGTCCAAAATCCGTTCTTGTCAGCTCCAGCACGTCTTATGGCTCCTCTGTCTGAAAGTTTCTTAACAGCGCGGGCAACTGTGGCGCGCGACTTTCCGCTTTCTTTAGCAAGCTCTGAATAAGTGATTCTTGGATTCGCTTTTATCAACTCAAAGATTAGATTTACAGTATCATTTACAGTATCATTTTGCGGAAGAATGAGAGAATCGCTGATTGAGCTTGAATTATATTCATTCAGCATTTTCTGCAAATTGCCAGCGTGCTCGTTAAGCATAAAGGTGAGACAGCAGAATATGAATTTATTGTATAGCGAAAGAAAAGCTTGAGGAGTCATGGGTTATTTGCCTATAATTTTAGTTACAATATATAATCCATATTTATCTTTGCTTCCGCTGATAGCAATCTTAACCTTGTCACGCTTGTTATAACGAGTCTGAAACTTTTCAGGGAAATTATTTATCACGCATTTCTGGCCTTTTATTCCAAAATTCATGCTTGAATGTTTCTTATCCTTATCTATTATAACAGCGACATATTCGCCAGCCACGAGAGTCTGTACATTGCTTCCATTTGAAGAAGAAACTGTTGCTCCGCTCTTTTGATTTTCAACACGCTCAAATCTTCCATATCCTATGGAGGTTTTTCCGCCGAAACCAAGTTTAGAAAAAGCAGTAGCAAACATTTTTTCCACATCGTCTTTTACTTTTTCATCAGAACGGTCTTTCTCGTCAAGAGGAAGATATGCGCAGTTAAAGACAAACTCTGTTCCCTGTTTTACTGTAAGGAATTTTATAGGAACAGGAGATTCTGTTTCCACTGGCTGTTTGTCTGTTCCGTCATAATATTTTCCAAAATGAGGATTCATAATGTCGAGTTTAAGTTCAACATTTCCACGCGGATATGCGTCAAGAAACATAAGCTGTCCGCGCCTGCTTTTATTTGTGTCAGTCAAGCCGAAATATTTTTCAAGCTCAGAATCCGGCACTTCGCTTCTGCCGTCAGCAATATTCACTGCATACGCAAGACGGAGAATGCCTTTTATTGATGATGAAGGAATATACGGCACACCAAGATTTCTATCCAGAATCATTCCTGTTTCTGTAGGATGGCCGGAGCCAAGTCCTGTTATAAATGGAGAGGAAGTTTTTGCAGTGATTGTAAAAGTCTGGATTTTATTTTCTTTTAAGCTCGCAAGATATTCAGACTGGAGTTCCTGCTTTTTTTCAAGTCCTTTAGTAACTTCAGAAAACTGAAAAGATTTTTCACTTACTTCTCTTAACTTAAAAGCCGCATCTTTATCAGATTTCAACTCCCCGCCTTCCTGCATCCAGCAAACCATTCTTGGTGAGTACAATGAAAAGTTGCAGCCTCTTTCTTTTAGCAATTTCTGCTGATTTGCAGGAATCGGACACAAAGGAGCTTCTTTATAATTTGTTTGATTCTGTCCGTTATTGCGGTTCTGCTGCCGATTTTGATAAAAACCTCTGTCCACTTTTAAGCCTCGCTTTTATCTTTTTTTGAATCATTTGCAAAAGCTCTTGCATATCGCTTGAGCCATTCGAGCATATGAAGAACTTCTTCCTGCATTTTTATATATTGCGTCTGGTCAAGCTCATTAAGTTTTTTTAAGAAAGAATAATCATCAATTTCTTTTTGAAATTCCGAACTATATTCTTCACAAAGATATTTTTTCAAAACATTAAAAACAAAGTTTCTCTCTTTCTTTGAACTTTTAGCCTTTAGGAAAGCGAGAGACTGTCCAAGTCCGTTTGAAAGAATCATGTTTGGCATTCCTACAATGAACGTTGCAATGTCAGATGGGACGCCCTCATTTTTATATTTATCAAGAGATTTTAACGCGAATTCCGCTCTTTTCTGTTGTTTTGTCTGTATTGCCATTTTTCTTACTCTCCTTTTTTGGATTCCCAAGTCAGTTGGAAAATACCGCGGCCGCAGCTTTCGTCGCCTGCAATCTGGATATGCTTTGCAATCACTTCTTCTGTTACAAAGCGTTTGATTGTCTCAGCTTTTAGCTCCGCTTCGGCAGTGTTCTTTGTGTCGCCCCAATGAACAACAGTGTACATGATTGTATCGCTAGGCAATTCTTCCTGATAACGCAACGAGCCATCAGAAGTTGTGCCGGTTTCCGAGTTGATTTTTATCTGCGCCATAATCTGAGTGCAGTTTGTAACCGCGTAATTGAAAACCTCGTCAGAAACAAGGAGAAGCCGCTCCGCATCCTTGAAATATGAAGCAATATTTGAAAATTCTTCTATCTTTACGTCAGAGACTTTTACTTCGTAGTCTTCAAGCAGAACTTGACCGCTTATCTTTTCGCTTCCGGAAAGCTTTACAGCATCGCTGTCGTCTTTTACAGTAAACTTTGAGGAATCGAAATCCGGGAAACCTGCAATCTCAAAATCTTTTGCAAGACGTTTTATAACGGACGGACACGTAATCCACACAAACGGCGAAATATTTGAGCGCATAGGATAAGCAAGAATCTTTGCGTCGGAAACTGAAAGGGAACCTGCGTAGCCATTATCTTCTGATGTTCCGAAAACTGATTTTGTTATGTTGTCAAAATCTTTTATTTGCTCGCGGTTAGTTATCTTATTTTTGAAATGGTCAAAGTTTGCCCGGAACGCGCCTTTTACTCCGCTCGACTGAATCATCGGCCAGCCAGTATGACGTTCTCGCTGGATTGGAAGGTCAACTACACCAAGAGCAGAACCGCTTCCGGCATGGCAAGGCGTAACAGCATACATAATTGCAATAGAAGTGTCTTCAAACATATAAAATCTCCTTTTTATATTTTAGTTTTGTAAATGTGTATCACTATGAGTTATATTTCTTTAATTGGAATACAAACATTGTTTACATTTTTATTAAACACGGCGCCAGCAGGAATCCAGCTTGAAGTAGGCTTATGAAAACCTTTCGCCAAGTCCCAGCCGGCTGTAATCTCAAGTTTTGATGACGCTACAAGCGACTTTAAGATTTCATCAGTGGCTTCAACAGGAGCAAGCGAAACGAACTGCTTTGACTCAAAAGAAAAATCCTTAAGCGGATTTTCTTCTATTTTCTTATAGCCAGATATTCTGCTTTCTCCGCCGAGCAAGATTGTTCCATTTTCAAGAAGCCCTGCGTCTTTTGAAAGAGAGAATACAAGTTTGGCTCCGTCTAAAAGCCTTACATGCGATGAAGAATAAAGCTGGCCTTCTTTTGTGTGCTTTTTTTCATCAAGCGCAACTCCAGTACGGTTTTCAAAATCGCAGATTTCACTTTGAAGAAGGAACTCATTTTCATCTGAAAATTTGTTTTTGCCGGATTTTAAGAAATCAAGCGAAATCCAAATGCTGCCAAGCGGTTGAATGGATTTTTCAGCGCGGACAAACGGAACATTCTCTTCCGACGACATTACGCACAACGCATCAAGCTCCTTGTTCATATCTCCAGCGGCGATAATTTTCTTATTAAGGAATTCACTTTTATCTTTAGGCTTGTTTTCTGAATCAAAATACCATGTGGCAGGCGCCTTAACATAGTATTTTTCATTTTTCCTTATCATTATCGACGTAATTTCAAAAGGAGGCTTTCCGCCGGGTTCTCCAATCAAGGCATTAAGAGAATCATCTTCTCCTGCCGCATATTTCCTTAAGTCAATGTTTTTTTGCTTTAGCACGGCGGTCCGTACAGCTCCCTCAAAAACAGAGACAGGAGGCGGAAAAAGAGAAACTGCAATATTCTGTCCGGCTTCCATTGGAACCGAGCCTCTAAAAAATAATGTGTCCAGCGGATTTATTTCATAAAACAAGCTCATTCATCATCTCCAGTGTAAGAATCATTTCCTAGGAAGTTCGCAATTATTGCGGCTTCTGGATTGTATTCAAGTTTCTTGCCGTCAGAACTTTTTTTAAAGCAGATTCCAGCAACATCATTTGTGTATTCTGCAAGTTTTTTTTCATCTTTGTTAGCGCCGGAATGAGAAAGTTCGTATTTAAGAAGCTGCAAGATTGCCTTTTTGTTGTCTTCAGCTACTTCAAGCAAAGGCTCAAATGCATGCTTTAATTCAGTTAGTTTATATAGAAGAGAAGCGCTCATTTCATTCTTGCCTGCCGCAGCGCAGACATTCACAAACGAAGCAAAGACAGTTTTCTGTTCATCAAATATATTCCTGTCATTCCACTTGCATGAGAAATCCCTGTCACCTCCGGAACGTTTCTTGAGCCTGACGGCGACTGCGTTGCGTCCGGATTTTTCCTTTGCGACAGAATCAAGCACCCGGTGAGCATCTTGGATAACTTCACGGAGCGGCTCTTTATGATGGGCTATTATCACAGCCCCGGAAATAGATATTTTTTCCGCCCCGCTTCCAAGATGATAGCCGACTTTTTCTATTCCGCCATTAAAGTCAAGACTTTCAATCGGCTCGGCGCCATTTTCTGTATATTTTGCAAATGAAAGCGTATATGCCTCTGATATTTTTTTAGCACAAGCCAAAGCATTTTTAAGCGGAAGAACTGCGCATACATCGTCGCCGCCAGCATAAATCAGCTCGCCTTTCGCATTTTTAACAGACGGCTGGACTCCAAAACGCGCAAAATTATTCAGTGAATCTGAAATCATAGCGTGCAAAGCAGGATTTAGGCTGCGTCTTTCGTTCAGGATTTGTTTCAGAGAATCTGCTTTCACGCTTCCATCTTCTATTTCCTTAGCTAAATCCTTATGGAGAACATCTTTCCATGTGGCCGAAAGAGTCTCTCCATTTATGAGGTCGCCCATTTTGTCGCCGTCCATCAAAAGGACTGCATAGTACTTATCTTTGTTGGTGTATTTTATTCCTTGTTTTTCAGCTTCTTTAAGCAATGAAGATGTTTCTGTCGTGTCTTCAACAGAGTTGTCTTCGTTATGAAGCAAATCAATTATATTTTTATATTCATCAGATTTGATTGCGATTTTCTGCGAAAGCCGTAAGATATAATCTTTCGCCGCCATTTCCGTTGTCGAAGGAAAACGCTCACCGTTCCGGCTTTTAAACACGCCCTGCAGAATTGAATCCTTTGCAAAGTTTTTTGATACTATCGGAATAAAACGTTTTACTGCGCAAACAGCGCATAGTCTTTCATTTTCTCGGATATTTTTGTTCTCACTTTCTTTTTCATCCCATTCCGCAATTGTCTTCCAGAAAGCATCAACACTTTTTGAATATTCTTTTGCTGATGTTTTTCCAGAAAATCCAAAGTCATTCAGAACTTCCCTTTCGCCGCAAAGAGGACATTTTATTCCCTGCTGCGGACGCTTTATTTTTGAAGGCTTGTTTTTCTCCGCAGCAAGAACGCTTTGCACAAGCGAATGTGTTGAAGTGTACATTCTGACAGATTTATTCTCAAATTTCGCAGAAAAGGAATTCAATAGATTATATTCTTTTTCCACAATATCGCCTGATACAAGTTTTTCAAGGCTGTCTTTGTCGGCAAGTTCAGCAAGTTTTGACGAAGCCCAGGAGAATTTCCAGAAATCTTCAATCTGAGTGTCCCATAAAGACGAGAACTTTTCTCCGGCGGATGTTATTTTCTTAATTTTTTCTTTTACAGCGCTTGAAATCTCAATCCATTTATTCTGAACTGATTTTTCAATTTCTGCCGCCGTATCACGCACTTTGTCATGAGGACAGAGAAAAATAAACTTGTTTGGAAAGGCCGCTATTCCCTCAGTGGCAGAAATAAGTTTTTCTATATTTCCAGATTCTTTCAAAAACTTGCCAAGATGAAATTTCTTTTCAAGCCAGGAATCTACAAGCGTCTGATTTTGAAGAGACGGATAGACAATATGGTCAGGTCCAAGATTTTCCATCACCGAAGTGATTCCTGTAAATGAAAGATAAGACAGCATGACAGAGCCAGACCAATAGTCGCGGAGTTTTCTTGCCTTTGCAATGAACGGCTGGACAGGAGTAATTGAAAACACAACCATGTCTATCTGATTTTTTGAATCCTCATACATCGCAGAGCCGATAGCAGAGACCATTCCAAGATGATGCCACAACGAATGGTCAGGCATGCGGGTGTCGGCAGGAAGAATATCCCAGATTGCGCCGAGTTTTCCGACATTCTCATTTCTGAGCCTGCGCTGAAAAGCAAAGAAAAGATAGCTGAACAATGCTTCTGCCCAGTCTTCCGGCTTGTCTTTAAAGTTGAAATATGCGTTCAGCGGCTTCTTATCTTCCGGCAATGATTTCAGCTGCTCAAAAGTTTTATCAAGCCCTAAATCGTTTTTCAACAAGCTTTCTATTTCTTCGCAAAGGCTGTTTATATCAATTTTCGGAAGAGTTATAGGAAGCCTTTTTGCGACAAGAGGATGTGTAATCTGCGTATTTTCAGAGAAATCTATGCCGCCTCCGTCCTTGTAGTCTGGAAGAGAAGCCCGCGTCAAACTTGACGCTATGCAGTCAGCTGCCTGATAATTGTCTTTTTCTGGAATAGTCTGGAAAAGCAAGTCCGCAATCCGCCTGGCGATTTCCTCATGATGAGGAATATCAAAAACCTTGCAGACAGGATCGTGGAGCCACAAGGTGAGTTTATTCTGCCAATAATCTGTGTTTTTGTGTGTCATTTAGAAGCTCCAATTAGTTTTTCAATGGTGAGAGTGCTATCTTTTAAGTTCTGTGAAAAAGTATTTATCATTTGATTATAAACTTTAAGATATTCATTTTGATTTTCTTTTTCATAGAATTCAACAGGCAAACAAATTATATATCCCATAAACTTACTGTCGATTTTTTTTAGTCCAAGATAAAAAGGTTTTGGGATTCTTCCATTTTTTATATTCGACGGAATATTTCTTTCACCTTTTACTTCAATAGGCCTTGCAATATATCCTCTTTTTTCATATTGATGAGATTTTTCAAGAGAGCTTCTGGCATTTTTATAAATTATTCCAATTTCAGAAAGAGCATCTTCCCAAGAGTCAAATGTCTTTTTTGAACGGAATACCTTTGACAACGTGGAGAGCACAGGAAATTGCTTTAAATTTTTTGAAAGTACAACATTGCCAGAAAATTTGGTTTCTGGTTCAGACAAATCTGTGCAATCCATAGAGCCAAAACCATTTCGTGATTTTGAACCTATGCCGCCCCAAGAAAGAAACATTTTTATGGAATCAACAACTTCTTCCGTATGCCCAATATCTTTTATAGAAACATTCAGCTGAAATTTCGTTTTTGATTTTATATGTGTTACGGTGTAAACATTACCATTTCCTTTTTCATAGCTATATTTCCCATATGCCATATAATCCAAAATATTAACTCTCATCGTTCTTCCCTGATGAGAAACCTCTATTCTTTGGCCGTTTGGAAATCCAGACTTTTCAAATAATTCTTCTTTTACCTTAGTTTTTATAAAAAGCTGAACATTAGACAGATTTTCTGTTGAACCAAAAATCAAATCTTCTGTTTCTTTTAATTTTCCTAAATCAAGATATTTAGCTCCATATAGAATTCTCCACCAATAACGGATTCCTTCTTTAAACGGCGCAGTCCTAATTTCAGCGTTTCCATCCGCACCGCCCAAAAAAGCCGGTGTTATAAACTCCACATCAAATTTCAGCTCTGTCGTATTTACATATCTGCTTACATTTACATTCATCTGATAAAGTATCCTCTCATATATTTCTTATTTTAACACATAATAAAATCTATGCAATTTTATTGCCGAAATTATATTATTTTTCCCAGCAGTCAAGCTGTCCAAGACCAAAGTTCGTGTTTTTTCCAGCTCCGGCAACTTCCGCAAGCTTGAGCAAGCTTCTTTCCGCGTCCGAAAACGTACCGCGCATCTTGAAAGTTCCAACGGCGCCGCCTAAATCCATCGCGCTTTTTTGCCGGGCTGAGTAATGCCGTATATCAATCCACCTGAGATTTCTTTCATTCATTGAAATGTTCTCGCATGGAAGCGACCATAAAGATTTCTCTTCTTCTGAAATGTCGCCATAAAGAGAACAGAGCGTTTTTGCCCTGCGAAAAAGACAGCTCATAAATTCCTGGGAGGTAAAGTCAGCTGTGTAGCGGCCTTCGACTTTGAATCTTAAAGGCGACTTCAAGTTGACAAGGATTTCAGAAGCATTTTTCACACCGCCACCATCATTGCGGTTCGTCTGCGCACCGTCATTGCGAGCGGAGCAAAGCAATCCGCCATCTTTTCTAAAACCAGAAAAATCACAGCTCCATTCAGATGAGGAAAAGTTCATGTCCAGATGATTTTCATCAATCAGGATATTTCTCCCGTCCGTCAAAACGCTTTCAATCTTGAACGGCGCGCGGCTTTTAAAAAGTCCGTTCTGCCCGCTCCGGACAAAAGCCGCGTATATATATGGAAGATATTCTGCTGCCCTGCCAAAAAGAGTCATCTTGAATGAATAGTTTTTCAGCAATTTTCCGTCCGTCCGGCCCAAGCTTGAAGAAAATGAATAAGGATGGCTTGCCCGGTTTCTGCCCGGAAGAGCGTCGTTGTCGGATGAAAGAATCGTCTCAAACAAGAAAGCATAGACGCAGGTTCTTGAAAACTGACATTCAGCGCATTTTGATTTTCTTGAGATGCAGCACATTGAGCGCAAGTTTTTTCCAAGAACGCTTCGTAAAACAAACAGCGGACTCGTGTCCGCGTAAACCGGCGTTAAAAACTTCAAATAAAATTCAGCCTGAATATAAGTAAGACGCATATAATTATTGTATGCCTAAAAATGGCTAACCGCAAAAACTATTTTTCTGCTATAATTCCATCTATGGACCACGAATTCAATCCGACAGAAATCATTTTCGCGGCGACAACTTTGTGCAACCTGCGCTGCGCCCACTGCTTTGTAAACCGCCTTCCGATACGGCTCAATGTTCAGGACGCAAAATCTCTTATATCTTCTTGCAGGCAAAGTGAAGAATCGCAAGTCGAAAAGATTGGTTTTTCAGGCGGAGAGCCTTTCTTGTATCTTGATTTTCTGACTGAAACCATAAAATTTGCGCGCGACAATGACTTTATGTTCGACCAGATTATGACGAACGGCGACTGGTGGAAAGATGAAGACAACCTAAGGCAGACTCTGCAAAAAATTTACGACGCCGGCTATGACGGAAAAATCGGCATAAGCTACGACAATTTCCACGCGCAGAACTATGAAAGAATCAGGACGTTCTGCTCGTGCGTCAACGATATTTTCGGGGAAGAGAACATTTCTGTGCAGGCGGTCGCTGATCCTCTTCTTGACGACGAGAAATCTGACAGGCTTGAAAAAGAGCTTAACTCGCTCTGCGAGGATTTTGCGGCCGACATTTTTATTTTGCCGCAGACTTTCCAGGGAACGGACACGCGCGGCTGGCAGAGCAAAAAATGGTTCAAGGAGGATTTCTGCGCAGGGCCAGGAAATATTCTTTTTGTCCACCCTACAGGCGACATTGCTCCCTGCTGCGGCTTTGCAAACGAGAACAAGGAGCTTTTTATCGGAAAAATAACAGACAGCTTTGACAGGATTATGCAGAACGCAAAGGAAAGCAAGATGATAAAAACCTGTTTTTCAAGCGGACTTTTAAAGCTTTCCAAGAATATGGAAAAGACCGGAACTAAATTTCCGGGCAGCGGACGGACAAGCGATATCTGCACTTTCTGCGACTTTGTCTGCAAGTCAGGCCGCTAATTTCTGACCTTTTTAAGGCTTGCGCTGAATTCGAGCGCGGAGATTTCTTTTTCGCCGTTGAAATTCACTCCGTCCTCAAGGTTAAGGAATTCATTTTCAACACAGCCTAAGACTGCGTCAAAGTCGGGATTTGAGACAGGAACATCGGGAACCGGCGAGCGCATTTTTATTTTTGCAAACCGCTGGGAATATTTTGTCTTTTCGTCCGGAGATTTATTCTCGTTGTAAAGATTCCATAAAAAGCGCGCGCAAATAAATTTGTTCACGGAGGAGTCAATTAATATGGAATTCTCAGCAGCAGGCAAGGCCGCAGCATCAAAAAGTCCTGCCGAGCTTGCTCTTTTGTACAAGTCCTTTCCGCCGAGATTTTTTCCGCCAGTCAGATTAAAAAGCAGGTTGGAATCTTCCTCCGTAATCAAGAGCATTTGCGACACGCTGATTTTTTTTAGGGGAAGAAGGGACTGAAGGTTTTCATTTGTTTCCCCAGTTTCTGATGCGGAGCGTAGATTCCAGCTTTTGTCTCGGAGTTTTCCGTAGCCGTTTCTGTAATAACCGGACAGAGACAGGAACGCCTCGTCAAAGAGCGAGACCGCCTGGATATAATCTTTTGCTGCGTAGGAATCAAGAGCCTTTTCAAGCTCAAGAACCGCCTTGTCGCTTCCAAGCGCGGAGTCCTCATCAAGCGGCTGCTCAGAATCAAGCCGGTGGGAAAGAACCATCGCATAGACATCGCCTTTTGAAGCAGAGACTGAAAGCTCATGCATTTTCTTGGCCTCGCTTTTCCTTCCAAGCCGCAGGACGACACAGCCTTTTAGCGCGTAAATTCTGGCGGCGGCGGCTTTTAAAAGCCCCGGATCAGAAAGCTCAGAGTCCATCATGGAAACAAGATTTTCCGCCGCGCCTGTGTTTCCGTCTCCGTCTGCAAACGCTCCGTCAACAGCCGCAAAGGAACTGTGGATTTCAAGGAATTCTCCGGAAATTGCGCTCTGCTCAATGTTCACGTCCTGCAGCGAAGCGCAGGAAACAGCAAGCGCGCACATTATGCAGATTAAAACAGATCTTGTTTTCATAAAAACTCCTGAATGCTTTTTATTATCGGACTTTCCATGCGACAATTTTTCTGTCGAGGGTCAGGGAAATACATTCTTCTATCTTGTCGCCGTTCACATCTGCAAAAACAGGATCTGCCCAGCCTGCAAGCGGATAGCCAGAAAGCAGCTCAAGATTTTCATTGAATCCGTAAATCACGTTCGAGTCTGCATTTACATATATATTATAGAAAGAACCGTTCTTTTGAACTGAGAAATGGGAATTTTCCGCCGTCGCGTCAGGAATTTTTACGCTCAGCACCTTTCCGTCTGAATCAATTCTATAAAGAACCGCATCGCTCGAAAGCGCGTAAAGATATTTTTCAGATGCGCGGAGATTCGTCAGGAAAACACCTTCAATCTGAACCGGAAAATTCTTCGCCAGCTCTCCGTCTTTCCAGACCTGGACTTTTCCAGCCTGGGAAATGAATGCGACTGAATCTTTCCAGATGACAGGCGAGCCGAGCCCGATTCCGTCAACTTCGATAGGCGAATCAAGATTGCTTATCTTTCCGTCCTGAACCAGATAAATATTTCCAAAGAAGCCCTTGCTGTAAACCGCGGCATTTTTTCCAGCGACTGCGACAGGAGCCTTTACTAGAAGCTCCGGAATTTCGATGAACTTTACAGAGCCGTTTGTCTCAACAACTGCGATTCTATTGTCCTCAAGAGGAACATAAAGTCCGCCTTCAAACGCTGAAGCGCGCGATGAAGGCTTTGAGCCGAGCATCACAGGGAATTTGCCTGTGCTTTCAAGCTTTTCATTCAAGAAATCAACAACTCCGTGCGGCGTCAAAGTCCACAAAAGCCCGCTGTCTGATCTTGATATGGAGACAGCCGGCGTAATTTGAACTGAATCAGATTCATGGGCTTCAGAAATGCTCAGGTCGTCCAGATTCATCTTTTTTATCGTGTTTCCGACTTCAACCCAGAAAAGCGAGCTGAATTCCTTTACAAGGCAAAAATCCTCGTCAGACGCAGTTTTTCCTGCCTGAACAGGAAATCCTGGAACAGAGCTTAAGCTTCCTGATTTTCTTGCGCACGCCTGAAGCTGGAACTCAATCGCTCCGTCTTTTATTCTCGCGTCAAAGCGTCCCAGTGAATAAAGGCTAAGCACTGCGCCCGCAGCCTTGTTCGAGCGGATAAAGAACGGAGCGCTTTTATCAAGATCATAAAAAAGCGAGACTGAACTTTCAGTTTTCTGCGCTGAGGAGACAAGCTGGTAGTTTGAAGTTTTTACAAGCGTTTTGCCCGAACCGGCCGAAGAATAAATCTGGCTCAGGTTTTCAGGGCTTTGCGAGAAGTATATAAATCCGTCCAGAACCAAAAAATAAGGAGACGGAAGATTTATATCAAAAGCCGAGAGAATCCAGTTTAAAAACGAAGGCAGCTTTAGGCGCGGAAGCCTTGCTCCGTCTAAGATAAGTCCGTTGTCTTCATTCACAAACATTGATGAGGTTACACTTTCAAAAATCTTTCTACGCTGCTTCTCGTCTTTTATCTGAACTGCGAAAACCGGCTCATTGTGGTTTTCAAGTCCGAACGCTGCAAATTCATTTCCTGTCCATGAAAAAAGCAAGTCCTCAAGGCTGAGTCCGAAAACAGTCTTGCAAAGGCTTTCGGCGGAATTCCAACTCTTATCAAGGTTCTTGGCCTTTGAAACAAGCGGAAAAACAGCGTCTTTTAGCTCAGGAAGGCTTCCGGCGTTCAGAACCGTGTAGTACTGGACAGAATCAGAAAAGCGGGAAACGATTGAAGGCGTCTTTGAGCGTTTTTTTAAAAGCGAAAGAATAGAGCTAGAAACATTTTCCTCGTCTTCAAGCGGAAGATTTATCTTAACCCCGACATTGGAATCAGAAATATCAAGCAGGACAACGCTCAGCGAATCCGGAGAAATAAGTTCTGAAAGCGAGGACAAAATCTCGTCGCTTCCGGTAAAGCTCTCGGCAAGATTCCGCGCGTCGGCGACAATTCTAAGCGAATTTCCGCTGTTTTCCCTGAGCATTTTAAGCTGTTCTTTCGTGTAAAGCGCATCATTATCCGCAGAGACGGCGGGCAGGAGCAGCTCAAGCGAATCGCTCGCCACAAGAAGATTTTTTACAGGCTTTAAGAAAACTGAAAATCCGTCCTTTTCATATAGATAATAGCTGAACGTTTCTGCGGACATCTGCTTTAGTCCCGGAACATTTACTCTCGGAAGAATAAAATCGGCAAGCCTTGTCGCAGCGGAAAATATTCCAAGATTGACAACCGCGACGTAATTTCCGTCTTTTGAAGACTTGTAGAAAGCAAAGTCGACAGGACGGGAAAGCGCGAACTTTACAAGCTTGTTTCCGCGCAAAGGAGAAGAGCGCGCGGCCATAAAAGCCTTGCGGTACTGAGAGAATTCAGGCATTGAAAGGATAACGTCCGCGGCCTGCAAGTCCAACAAAGGATTGACAGAGTCAAACACGGAATCGGAATGGACATAGACTGTATAATTACGAGGAATTGCCGACAAGGAAGGCTTTCTGTTGAACACAGAAAAAGCGCACCAGAGCGCAAGGGCAATCAAAACAACAAGAATCAGGGCAAAAACAGCCCCGAAAAAAATAGCTACTGGATTTTTTTTCTTCTTAGATTTTGCGCCGGGGAGTTCTTTTATATCCGCCTCTGCGTTTTTAGTCTTTTCATCTTTCATTTTATACAATTTTATTGATAGGCCGTTCCGTGTCAATTATAACACCGCCGCCAGGCAGAAACTATTAAATGCGGGCCATATGTTGGGGCACTTCAATAAAATGACAAAGACAAAAAAAAGACCTCCTTTCGGAGGCCTTTTACAGGCTAGCAAGCCCTAGCAATTCTATGCTTAGCAGTTCTCTGCGAAGTATTTAATTGTGCGGACCATCTGGCTTGTGTAAGAGTTCTCGTTGTCGTACCAAGAAACAACCTGAACCTGGTATGTGTCGTCAGAAATCTTAGAAACCATTGTCTGTGTTGAATCAAAGAGTGAGCCGTAGCGCATTCCGATTACATCTGAAGAAACGATAAGATCCTCATTGTATCCGAAAGACTCTGTAGCCTCTGCTTTCATTGCAGCGTTGATTGTTGCTGGTGTAACCTCTTTGTTTGTTTTGATTACAGCAGTAAGAATTGTTGTAGATCCTGTTGGAACCGGAACACGCTGAGCAGATCCGATAAGTTTTCCGTTCAACTCAGGAATTACAAGACCGATAGCCTTTGCAGCTCCTGTTGAGTTAGGAACGATGTTCGCAGCACCTGCGCGTGAGCGGCGGAGGTCGCCTTTGCGCTGAGGACCGTCAAGAATCATCTGGTCGCCAGTGTAAGCATGGATTGTAGACATGATTCCGCTCTGGATTGGAGCGAAGTCGTTAAGAGCTTTTGCCATTGGAGCCAAGCAGTTTGTTGTGCAGCTTGCAGCAGAAATGATGTTGTCGCCCTTTTTCAATGTCTTGTGGTTTACGTTGAATACGATTGTAGGAAGGTCGTTTCCAGCTGGAGCTGAAATAACAACTTTCTTTGCTCCTGCTGTGATGTGAGCCTGAGCCTTTGCTTTTGATGTGTAGAATCCTGTGCACTCAAGGACTACATCAACATCAAGAGCTTTCCAAGGCAACTCAGCTGCGTTAGCTTTCTTGTAGATTGTGATTTTTTTGCCGTCAACAACGATTGCGCCCGGCTCTTTTACTGTTTTTCCGTCCTCTTCAAGAACATCATCAATATAAGAAACAGTGTGTTTGTTCTCGCCGATTCTTCCAGCATATCCGCCCTGCGCTGTATCATATTTCAAAAGGTGAGCAAGCATTTTTGGGCTTGTAAGATCATTGATAGCTACAACTTCATAGCCATCAGCTGCAAACATCTGGCGGAAAGCCAAGCGTCCGATACGGCCGAAACCGTTAATAGCAACTTTTACTGCCATTTTTATTCTCCTAAAATAAAGATT
>CAZIFO010000029.1:0-26128 GCA_964538245.1 uncultured Treponema sp. | reverse complement strand
ATACGCAGAATTCGCGGTCTTCAATTGTTACATTTGATTTGTCTACAGCAAGAACGTTGCCGTCGTAAACCTTTGTAACTCCTTTAAGTTCAACCTTTGCCATTTTTGGCCTCCAAGGGATTATGATTATGCGTTCAATTCTAAATAAGATTAAAAATCATTTCAACGGTTAAAATCAGTAAAATTCCGTTGTTTTATATATCTTCCTTCTAAATTCCAGCCAGGCTTTTTATGTACGGGTCAGCAAGGACAAAAAGGACAGTGAACAGCACCGCAGGAAGAAAGTTCGCAGTCTTTATGCTTTTGATTTTCATGATGTTAAAGCCGATAAAAATAATCAGGACTCCGCCGCAGCCAGTAAGCTCCGCAATCATCTGCTCCGAGACATAAGGCGCGATAAAAATTGAAAGCAGCGTGAGCGCGCCCTGGTAGACAAGGATTGCAAGAGCAGAAAAGCTCACGCCGACTCCGAGAGCCGCACCCATTCCAATAGAAAGAAATCCGTCCAGTGTGGATTTTAGGAATATAATAGAATAGTCATGCTCGGTTCCAGCCTTGAACGAGCCTACAATCGCCATCGCGCCCACGCAGAAAAGAACCGACGAGTTCAAGAAAGCGTAGGCGAAGTTCTTGTGATTTCCTTCAACATTGCTCTGCCCGTCCTGATGAAGAAGACGGGCGAGCGCGTTTCCAATAGAAAGAACTTTTCCGTCGATGTCGAGCGCGGTTCCTGCGATTCCGCCAAAAACAAGCGCGAGCGTCAGATAGACGACATTCTGGTATTTTAGCGCCATCTGGATTCCCATTACAAAGGTCACAGCCCCGCACACAAGCGTAATTGCGTCTATCAGCTTTTCATTTATCTTCTTTGAAAAAAGCACGCCGAAAAGCGAGCCCAAGACAATCGCTCCGCAGTTCACAAAAACGGCTATCATACACAAGACCTCCATAAAGGCTTGAATCTTACCACAAATAAAAAAGGCTTCCGGAAAACCGGAAGCCGTATTGAATGCGGAGAAGCTGACTTGAACAGCCACGGATTGCTCCACCAGCACCTCAAGCTGGCGTGTCTACCAATTCCACCATCCCCGCGAATGTTTGTAAGTCTATATAAAAATGATTTTTTGGTCAAGAGGAAAAATTTAATAAATCTAAAAATAAAATGTTAAAATCATCTTAAATATTTTCTTACAACTTTATTTTTGACTTCTAACATATCCTCGTATATGATTTATATATCATCTTACAGAATAGTTTGTGCAAAAGGAGGATTTAAGATGAAAAAGATTTTAATGGCTACAGCGGCCGCAGCTTTGGTAATGCTCGGAGTAACTGGATGCAATGAAAAGAAACAGGCGGCTTATCCTACAAAAGGAATCACAATGATTTGTCCATGGGGTGCGGGCGGCGGAACTGACGCAATTTTGCGCGCAGTCTGCTCAACTGCTGAGAAATATCTCGGACAGCCAATCACAGTTGAAAACAAAACTGGAGGAGCTGGTTCAATCGGATTCCGCGCTATCAAAGACGCAAAGCCGGACGGATACACAATCGGAATGATTACTTTCGAGCTCAACTCTAACCCATGGCAGGGACTTCAGGACTTCACTTATGAAGCTTATGATCCTCTCGTTATGGTAAACACAGACGCTGCGACAATCACTGTAAAAGCAGACGCTCCGTACAACACAATCCAGGAGTTCATTGACTACTGCAAGGCAAATCCTGGCAAAGTCAACATCGGAAACTCAGCTCCAGGCTCTGTATGGCACATTGCGGCCGGACTTTTCGCTTCTCAGGCTGGAATCGATGTAAAGCACGTTCCGTTTGAAGGCGCGGCTGGAGCCGTAACAGCAGTTGCAGGCGGACACATTGAGGCAGTTTCTGTATCACTCGCAGAAGTAAAATCACAGCTTGACGCTGGAAACGTAAAAGTTCTTGCAATCATGGATTCAAAACGTCCAGAAGCTTATCCAAACATTCCTACAATGAAAGAATGCGGATATGACATTGAGTTCGGAACTTGGCGCGGAATCGGACTTCCGAAGGGAGTTCCGGCAGAAGCAAGACAGGCTCTTTTCGACGCTTTCACAAAGGCAATGAAAGATCCTGACTTTATCAAAACAGCGGCTAACTTGAACCAGCAGGTTACTTACATGGATTCAGACGTGTTCGCAAAATATCTTAAGCTCAACTATGAGAGCACAGGCGCGACAATGAAGCAGCTTGGTCTCGTAGACTAAGTTCTGATTCGCTTCCATAAAGCAAAGATAATTAAAAAAGTAGGTCGTTTTCTTTCTGATAATTCAGAGGAGCGGCCTATTTTTTTCAACTTTTTTTTATTTCGCCATCCATGGCGAAGAACCAAGGAGTCATGATAAAAATACATCCTGATATTTTTATCATGAAAACACTTCGTGTTTTATTATTTCGCCATCCATGGCGAAGAATAAAGGAGATTAAGAGAAAATGCGGATCGCAAATATTGTCGCCGCAATTATTGGAATGTTGTTTTCCGTTGCGGCGTTTCTAAAAACACTGACTTTCAAAAAGTTTACAAACGTTCCTGTGGGCCCGGAATTCTTCCCGCAGATTCTTGCAGTAGGACTTTTTATCTGCTGCCTTATTCTTTTGATAGTTAATATTCTGAACAAAAAAGACAAGTCAAAGGCTCCGACAATCAGCCCGCTCAACAAAGACATGCAGAAATGCATAATCGCGCTTGTTACAATTGTAATTTACGCGCTTTTGTGGAACGTGCTCGGCTTTCTTATCGCCACGCCGCTCGCGCTCTTTGCGATGATGTTCATTCTTGGACAGAGAAATTACAGAACAATGGTTATTGTCTCAATCTGCGCCACGATAGTTATTTTCTGCGCGTTTAAATTTCTTCTCCAGATTGAAATGCCAATGGGCTTTCTTGACGGCATACTGTAGGAGGCGCTTGTATGGATTTTTCTTTAATTTTGCATAGCTTTGGCGAAGTATTCAAGCTTTCGACCATTCTTTATACATTCTTAGGCGCGGCCGGCGGAATCTTGATCGGCTGTATTCCAGGCCTTACAGCCACAATGGGAATCGCGCTTCTGGTTCCGTTCACATACGGAATTGACTTTATTCCGGGCGTCGCGATGCTTCTAGGCATTTTCTGCGGCGGAATGTACGGCGGCTCAATCTCGGCCATTCTGATCCACACTCCTGGAACTCCGGCTGCGGCCGCGACAGTCCTTGAAGGATTCCCGATGAGCCAGAAAGGTGAAAGCGCACGCGCGCTTACAATCGCCTTGTTCGCGTCTTTCTGCGGCGGAATGATTGGAGCCATTATAATGACCTTTCTGTCGCCGACAATCTCAAAGATGGCCCTCAAATTCGGACCTGCTGAATTCTTCGCGCTCGCAGTCTTCGGACTCAGCGTAATTGTCTCAATCTCAGGAAAATCAATCCTAAAGGGACTTATAAGCGCGTTCTTCGGACTTTTAATCTGCTGCGTCGGAATCGACAAAGTCTGCGGTTACATAAGGTTCATAAACCTACCGGGATTCTACGACGGAATTCCATTTATTCCGGCACTTATCGGACTTTTCGCTGTGAGCGAAGTGCTTGCGAACTTTGAGCACCTTCTTAAAGGCAACCCGGCTCCTAAAGCCGTGCGCGCATACAAGACCGGAAACGCGATTGGAAACTACTTCCGCTCAGTCATAAAGAACGTAATTCCAAGCAAGGAAGACTTGAAGGTTATCTGGCCGCACATGATAAAAGGCGGACTTATCG
The DNA here is from genome assembly GCA_964538245.1 of uncultured Treponema sp. Taxonomy (GTDB): domain Bacteria; phylum Spirochaetota; class Spirochaetia; order Treponematales; family Treponemataceae; genus Treponema_D. The sequence goes on along the minus strand of CAZIFO010000029.1, from coordinate 22,357 downwards.
GAACATTCATCGGAGCGATTCCGGGCGCGGGCGGCGACATCTCGGCGTTTGTCTCATACAGCGAGGCTAAGAGAAGCTCAAAGCATCCTGAGAACTTCGGCCACGGAGCTCCTGAAGGAATCGCGGCGTCAGAGTCTGCGAACAATGGCTGCTCAGGCGGCGCGATGATTCCAATGCTCGCGCTCGGCGTTCCTGGAGACTCAAACACGGCAGTTCTTATGGGAGCGTTCATTATGCACGGCTTCCAGCCAGGCCCTATGATGTATGTTGAGCATCTGGACGTTGTATATTCTGTTTTTGCGGCACTGATTGCGGCGAACCTCGCGTTCCTTATCATCGGAATGCTCGGCGTAAATCTTTTCGCGAAGGTCATCAATATCCAGCGCTACATCCTTATTCCTTGCATTCTCGTCCTTTCGCTCGTGGGCTCGTACTCAATCAACCAGAGCATGTTCGATGTCTACTTTGCGATTGTGATGGGCGTAATCGGCTACCTGATGCAAAAATACGGATTTAACCTTTCGCCGATTCTTCTCGCCCTGATTCTTGGCCCTATGTCAGAATCAAACCTCAGAAGATACATGCAGATTGTTGACGGAAACTTCTTCCGGATTTTCACACGCCCGATCAGCGTTATTTTCTTTGCGCTCGCAGTTGCGTCTGTAATCGCGGCAGTCTTTAACCAGAGAAAGATTGCAAAACGCGAGGCGGCCGCTCAAGCTGCAAAAGAAAAAGAATCTGAACAGAACAGCTAAAACGCTTATCGCTTGATAAGATAAAAGAAGCCGGGCGGAATGCCCGGCTTCTTGCTTTAAATTTACAATTTTTCAGATTTTATTTTCTATCATCTAAAGTTTTACTTAGATTTTTCAACTGCGCTCTTGCAGATTGGAACAAATGTCTCGGCCTTTAAAGAAGCTCCGCCAATCAGACCGCCGTCAATATCGTTCTGGCTCAAGAGAGCCTCTGCGTTTTTAGGATTCATCGAGCCGCCGTAGAGGATTTTTATTTCAGACGCGGCTTTTTTTCCGTAAGTGCTTGCAATCACACTGCGCACGCCTTCGTGAACTTTCTGCGCTTCTTCCGGAGTCGCGTTTTTTCCGGTTCCAATAGCCCAGATTGGCTCGTACGCGATTGTAATTCTTGAAAGCTCCGCCGGAGAAACTCTTTCAAGTCCGCCGTAAATCTGAAGCTCGCAAACGTTGTCAGTAACGCCCGCAATTTTCTGGGAAGCAAGCTCGCCAATGCAAAGAACAACATCAAGACCGTCGTCCAAAGCCTTGCGGACTTTTTTTCCAATCAAAATGTTGCTTTCGTAAAATTCATATCTCCGTTCTGAATGTCCGAGAATCACAGTCTGAACACCAATGTCCTTGAGCATTTTTCCAGAAACCGCGCCGGTGTGCGCTCCATTGTCAGTCGCAGCCATATCCTGCGCTCCAAGAATAATGTTGGAGCCTTTTATGACCTGATAAACAGCATCAAGATAAACAAAAGGAGGAGCAATCATGAACTTGCCGTCAAGGCCTTTAAGCTCCCTGACCAAATCCTGGGCAAGAGCAACAGCTCCAGCCTTGTCCATGTTCATCTTCCAGTTACCAGCCACATACTTTGAACGCATGATTCTAATCTCCATTGATTTTTATTTTATCTGTTTCTTATGCTATACTTCTATTCTAAACGTATTTTAGCTCTCTGTCAAAAAAACAAATATTTAACAGTTAATTTGAAACGTCTTCTATCTGCAGGTCCAAATCTGGAAAACCGGAAGAATTTGTTTTCCATTTTATATAATCAGAATTTCCGCTGATATACGAATTCATTGTCGCAGCAATTGAACTTGCAGAATTTGAATCAAATGATGAAACTTCTGAAAGATTGGAAGCAGAAGAATCGGATTCGCTATGTTTTGCAGTTATGTTGCTTCCTGACGGCTTATAATATCTTGATGAAGATATTTTAGAATATGAGTCTCCTGTAAATGCGCCAATCTGAGAGCCGGAGCTTGAGATTGTTCCATTGTTCACGCAGTATTGAATATTAGAAGTGCCGCCAGAGCCTGCGTTAGAAAAACCTGCGAGATAATTTGAAGTTTTAGAACTTGAGATACTTCCATTATTTACACAGTTTGTGATTGTTAAGCTAGCTGTTCCTACTACATATCCAACAAAGCCTGCTACATTATCCTCTTTTTCTCTTGTAGTTGTAATATTTCCATTGTTTACGCAGTTTTTTATCGTGACAGATGCTGCTTCGTTAATATATCCTATAAAGCCTCCAGCATCGCGATAAAAGTTTGAGCTATAGTTGACATCCGAAATGCAATTCTCTATGCTGACGTTTCCGTATGCATATGCGATAACCGAGCCCAAATACTGGCCGCTTTGAAAATTTCCTTTTATACGTAATTTTTTTACCGTAGCATTATCAGCATATGAAAACAAGCTGTAGCTGCTATCTGTTCCCAAATAATTATAAATACAATAATTATTTCCATCAAAAACACCTTTAAAATGAGTTCCGGTCACACCAATGTTCGGGCTTGTGCTTCCAAGGTCAATATTGCCAGTCATTACAAAAGTTGCTCCTCCGCCGCTTTGTCCGCCATTTACAAGCGTAGCGAGCGTTGACAAAGAATCTTTGCTTGGAATCAAATAAGTTTTTCCGCTTTCAAGTGTAGACACGGAAGATGTAAGCTCAATAATATTTATGCCGTCAGCAGTGTACGATGTATGCATGCCGGAAGTTTTTCCTTCTATAACTAATTTATTTGAACTATTCTTCCCTACATCATATCCGTCGTCGTTTGTAAAAATAGTGTCCGGAGTTTCGGATAAACTGTAGCCGGTTGCGAAAGTCACGGCCGAGCTTTCAGGCTTGTCTTCCGCGCTGAAAGAGATTCTTGACCCGGAGCTAAAGCTTGAATCAAGTTTAAAAGTTTTTCTGGAGGCAAGATAGACGTTTCCGGCGGTTGTTCCGTCTGCGGCGGTGTTGCCGTTGATTGTGACCTTTCCGCTCAAAGTCAGAGTTCCGGCGTTTTCCATGAATCCTACGGCGTAAGTTCTTTTTCCGCCGGAAGCCAGAGTCGCTTTGTTATTAGTAATTGTCACGTTTGAAAGCGTCAGATTTCCATCTTCAAGCGCAATTGCCGAGCACGCGCCTTTTGCATAAATTTTTGTAAATTCACAGTTTTCAATTGTAACATTCGCGCCTGCAGCAACAGAAATTGCGCCGTAGACATATGATTCAGTTCCGTTTGTCGTAAATGTCAGATTTCTGAACGTAAGATTCTGGCCTGCGTTTGTCCTGAATCCGCTAGCGTTGTCTTTTGTTCCGTTGTTGTTCCACGAAATGCCGGTCAAATCTATTGTCGCTTTACCATCTTTTGAAGTTCCGGCGGCTCCCTGTATTACCGCTGTGACTGAAACATCTGCGTCAAGTCCGGCCGACGGAGAAAGATTATCCTTTATCTTTACAACATTTGCCGCGGAAGTTTTGTCGCTGAATGAACTAAATGCCTTACTGAAACTTGCAAAAGGAGAATCGTATGTGCCTTCATTTGAATCATTTCCGCCTGAAGAAATCCAGACGACAGATTCTTTTAAGATTGCGACTTCGCTAGAAACAAGTGAAACAGAGCAAGAATCATCATCTGATGAAAAAATTGATTTTGCCGCAGTTTCAGTTCCTGAAAATCCGCTTGTGATTGTCTTAGAACCGCCGGCGGAAAGAGTACTTGTAAGAGAAACTCCAATCTCGCTGTCAGGAGAGAGAGCTGAGGAAATTGTTATTGTTTTGTCAGAGGCAAGAGTAATATTTTTCTTCGTTGTTCCGCCGTTATCATTTACGACGATTTTTCCGCCGAGAGCCAAAGAAGAGGAAGAAGCAATATTAACACCGGAGGTCTTATTGCCTGTTATTGTACAGTCAGTTAAAGAAACGCTGCCGCTCGTTGCGGAAAGTCCCATTCCGCCATTATTTTTTATTTCGCAGTTTTTAAGGCTTACGCTGCCGAGGCTTAAGTAAACTCCAGTTGAAAAGCATGATTCAACTGTAACATTCTCAAGGTTTGACGTTCCGCTGACATAAACTCCTGTACTGTCTGAGCCTTCTACGCCTTTTACAGAAATATCTTTCAGATTCACAGTTCCGGCGGAAACGGAGATTCCGCTTCCGCCGGAAACAGCAATTACATCTCCTGAAACAACAGAATGCTCCGCTCCGTTCAATCCGCAGAGATTCAGAGTTTTTCCAGAATCAACTGAAAGAGAAATACCGCCTGAAAACGTTCCGTCAATGTAGATTGTCATCTCGCTGCTTCCGCTCGCCTTTACTTTTTCAAGCGCGGCGGAAATTGAAGAGAAAGGCGCGTAGTATGTTCCGTTTTCGCCGTTCCCATTTTTTACGAGAGAAGATGCATTGTTTCCGGCAGCATAAGCTGTTCCGTCAATCAATTGATTTGTGATTTTTATTGTTCCGCCTGAAAAATAAGAGGAATTTCCTGAGCAAACGCTTGCCGTAAGATTGTCATAAACCTGGACAGCCTCGTTAATTCTGTAAATTTCGTTGGCGCAAGATGAATCTGAATAAAAATACAAAGTAAGCGAATAATTTCCGGAATTTATTTTTTGCTCAGTGTTGTTTGAATCCGTCATATAAAGCGTAAAAGAAGAGCTTTGTGTCGAGTAAGACAAAGGAGACGCTCCGCTCTCATTCTTTTTCCATTCAGCTTTTATGCTTCCAACTTTAGTGCTGCTTGTGTCAATAGAAATTGCAACTTCTCCGGAACCTGACTGAACAGGCTTTGCAACGATTTCCCCGATTTCCGTTGTCAAAGTTCCGTTCTTTGAAATTTTTCCGCCAACTATTGTCAAGTTTTCACTTTCGCCTTTGTAAATAATCTGCCCGGATCTTAAAACTTCCGCGTAAACAATGTAATTTCCATCAGACAAAATTGTGATGGAAAAACTTCCGTCGGAAGAAACGTCTCCGTCAAAAGCTTTTGCTGTTTCTCCAGCGACGCAAGCGTAAACATTGTAAGATAAATTATCAGTCGGAAAAGAAGGCGCAATATTTCTTGAGACAGAATTTGAAAAAGGAGCTTGAATTTTTCCAGACAATGAAGAAGAAAATCTCTGACTGTTATATCCATTCTGATTTTTCTGGCTCAACAAATACATCATAACAAGCATTTTTTCATCAGAATTATCAGATATTGGAGAAAAAAGCCCGTGGCACGAAAAGAACAAAGAAGAAAATATCAAAAAAGCAGATAAAATAATTTTTTTCATCAGATTTTTTATCATGTTCGCCTTGCCTTAATTTTCTAACGGAATTGAGTCAGAATAAGTTTTTCCATCATAAACCGCCGTTATTTCAATTGCGCAGCTTGATTTTTTAAATCCGCCAGGAATTGTAACGGAATTTCCATTTACAGTAATTCCTGAAGAAACTTTTATTCCGCCGGAAGAAACGTAGATATTCCATGAGGAAATTTTATCCGTGATATTATCATTTCCGCTCATCGCCGTGATTGTATATTTCTCGCCGTCCGACTCTTTGGAATAAGAAGCATTAAATGAAACGTCCGGAATTACAACTGAAACTCCGCCGCTTTGAGAATCTGTAACGGTTATTGTCTGCGTAAATTCCGCCTTTATATGGTAAGATTTCTTGAAAGTTGCTTCCACAGTGTAAGTTCCGGCGCCAAGATTAAATGAAAGGCCAGTCGCAGAAACAGAATCTCCGTTCGTTGAATCTGAAGAGCTAAAGCTTGTCACTCCGTCTTTTTTAATTGCGTAAATCAAATTTCCGCTTGAAGACGGAATCAGCCTGTAATTAAAAGTTCCGCTCGAATCAACTGAAACTTCGGTCGCATTTCCGCTTTTAGAATTTTCCAGATTTGAATTTAAAGAAAGAGAAGAGCCTTTTACAGTTAAATTTACGGAAGACTCGTCGGAATCAAGAACATAATCACCCGAAGCTTTTGATTTTACGACATAAGACCGCGGGCCGCCGTCTTCAGAAGGATAAAGAGCAAGTTTTACAGGAGAACCGCCGCTGCCGCTTAAAACTTCAGTTCCGGAAGAATCAGAAACAACATAAGAAATTGAACTGCTTCCTTCGCAGGAAAGCTCAAGCGACGCGTAATCCGCCCCGGAATCCTGGGCAATTTCAGCATTTTGTGAAACTATGGAAGAATCATGCTTTAGAACCGGGCTGCCAAGTTTTATGATTTTTGAAGAAATTACATATTCGCGAGAGTCAAGCCCGCCCTTGTCTGAAATCTTTATTCCGATTGAAAAAGAATCACGGCTCAGTAAATCTGAAATGTCGGTAAGAACAAAATATGAAGTTCCGCCGTTTTTGGCCGAATATTCAAATTTTGAATTGTTTTCCTCCGCGGAAACTTTTAAAGTTCCAAGCGGAAACGAATCTTTGTAAAGAGTCCAGCCGGAAGAATCAAGTCCTGAAGACAAATCAGAATCAAGATTGAAAACGCGGTCATAAACCTTAAGATATTTTGCGTCTGAATCTTCAGAAGGAAGCTCAAGGCAGACAACAAGATTGTTGTAAAAAGAAGAAGAGTCAGAATACATCATTGAAACCGCGTTTGAAACTTCCGTCGGAACTGTATTGCAGCGGAGCGGAATTGACTTTGAATCAGTTTCCGAAAAAATCATATTTGATTTTAAGGCGAAAAGATTTACGGTTGGAGAAATATTAAATTTCTCAATGTCGCCGTCAATTTCAGCCAAAAGAGATTTTCCAATCCGCAGCACCGCTCTGTTTCCAGAAAGAGAAAAGCTTGTGTTTTCTGATGTAGCTCCGCTTCCGGAAGGAAAAGAAAGCTCAGCCTTTAAAAGAAGATTCTTCGAGTTTGCAATTGAATACGTGATTACTAAATCTTGCGCGGAATCAATGCAGGGAAATCCCTCGGAATCAGACGCGGCCGGAGACACGGACATTGAATATCCAGTAAAATACGCAGTCGCGGAATTATCTGCAAGATAAGATTTTACAGGCAAATCATAATATTCGCATGAAACGAAAATGGACGCAAAGACCGGCAGAAAAGCAATAATCACAAAATTCCGCATCAGATGATTCAATGAGAAGGATTTGATTTTAAGGCTTTTTATAAAACTCATCATCATATCATTTTTCTCAAAACTAAAGCTTAAATCCGACAAGAACCGACGGGTTCAGAACTCCAAGAGTCATATCGTTAAAAAGACAGTGGACGTAATCAACATTCACTTCCGCGTAAAAATGTTTTGCAAAAAGATATTGAACCGCGGCGCCTCCTCCAAAGGCCGGATCCCAGGTTTTTAAAGGCTCGGTTTTATTTCCGTTTGGAAAAGTATAATGCAAGCCATGGAACATTCCCACGCCGCCGCCGGCATGAAATTCAAGATTCATTTTATTCCTTATCAGCGGTTTTTGTAATGTCAGAACGCAAAGCCCGGTCATAAAATTTCCTTCAAGCTTAAATCCGTCTTTCTCGCTTGAAATCCGCGTGTAGGACGCATCAACTCCAAGCCCGAAATTTACGGCGCGCGTTTTTATAAAGATAAAGCTTGTGCGCAAGGTTCCGCTCAAAGGATAAAATTTCTCGTCTGTGTATTCTCCAAGCGTTCCGTCGCAAAGCTCAAGCGGAAGAACGTAACCCGCGCCAAAGAAAAATTCCTTTCCGCCGAGAAGCTTTTTACGCGCCGCGTCTTCTGCCGCCAGCCGTTCTTTTTCAGCTTCTTCAGCCGCAATCCGCTCCGCCTCAAGTCTTTCCTGTTCAAGCCGCGCTTCCTCGGCTTTTCTAGCCTCTTCCTCTTTTGCAAGCCGCTCGGCTTCAAGGCGCGCCTTTTCCGCCTGCTCCGCGGCCAGACGCTCTTTTTCAAGCCTTTCTGCTTCTTTCGCCGACTCTTCTTTGGCAATGCGCTCAGCTTCAATCTTTAAAAGCCACTTTGAGTTGTCCTTCTTGATTTTTATTCCAGGTTTCTGCGCCGAAAGTCCGCCCGGATTTGTGATTTTCAGCGTGTAAGTTCCTTCCGGAATATTTTCCGCGACGAGCTTTTCATCTTTTCCGCCGGAAGAATTTTTATCATCCATTATAATTTCAGGATTTATGATTTTGCCGGAGCTTTCATTGACAAGCTCAATCTTTGAATTCTCGACAATTCCTTCGATTTCCGCCGGAATTTCTATCTTTCCGCTCTCTTCATTTAAATCCGCGCGGAACGACGAGGATTCCGCAATATTTATGATTTTAGGCTGGACTGCTTTTGTGATTGTAAATTTCTGCCATTCAGAAACTGAGCTTTCGCGGCCGAGCAAGTCAAAAGCTGTAACACGGTAGCGGTAATTTCCGGCCGGCTTTGAGAAAGTGATTGAATTTTCCTGCGTCGTAAAAAAATCTGACTTGCCGGTCTCTTCGTCCTGGAGCTCGACTTTGAATTCATAGGCGTTTGAGTCCGCCGACCACGAAATCTTCTGCGAAAAATGCGGAGGCAAAGTCAGGGCGTCCTGCGCAAGAATCCGCGCGGAGAAAACTGCGAGAAAAATAAAGGCTGCCGGAAGAAAACAATTTTTATTCGCCATACTGCGTTCCCGGCTCGACGGTCTGAATTTTTTTCGGCAAGTCAAAGCTTATTGTGAACTGATTTTCCGCCGTCCTTGAGTTCTGCTCCTCAAGTCCGCTTTTTGAATGGAGATAAGCCGTAACTTCCCACTTAAACTGCGCAATATCAAGATTCTTGAGATTCCTAAACTTAAATGAATTTCTTTTTGTCGTTCTTTCAGTGATTTTTTTAAGCCCGCCGCCTTCCGTTTTCTGGTAAAGCGCAAAAACATAGTCAGTCGCGCCTTCAACTTCCTGCCATAAAAACGTAATCGAGCGGTTTTTCTTTAAGTAATCCGCGCCGACCACAAAATTATCCGCAGGCGAAACCAAAACCGGAAGATCCAGATGAGGAATTTCTGTGACCGTAAAATATGATTTTATAGAAGAAAGATTAACTCCGTTAAGTCCGGCCGCCTCAACTTCCCACTGATATTTTCCCGGAGCAAGATTTGAAACCTGGACCTGATTTTTAGGATTTTTGATTCTTTGAAATGTCGTCCAGCTTCCGTTCGCCCCGAGTTTTTTTATGACAAGCGCGCACGTTCCTTCCGCAATTTTGTCTTTTTCGCTCCAAGAAAACCCGAGCGGATTTCTTAAAGCCGCAAGTCCTTCAACCTGCGCGTCCGGCAAAGGCGAGACAAGAACAAGATTCTCAGGATTTTTCGCGCTGAAATTTATTTTAGAAGCTTCAGAAATTCTCGTTCCTGAAATTTCCGACGCTTTTGAAAAAGCCTGGACGCTCACGCCAAAAGATTTGTAGCTTTGTTTTTCAAGCTCCGGAAGAGAAAAATCCGCCTCATGATTTTTTGACGGCAGCGTCGTCTCGGCGATTTTTTTTCCTAAGTTGTCGGTCAGGACAACTTTAAAATAATCAGGTTTCTCCTCGTCTTCCCATTTTACGCGCACAAGGTTTGACAAAGGCAAAAGCAGGCTCGAGCCGTCAGATGGAGCCGTGATTTTCGGAGCCTTGAGCTTTTCAAGGACATCAATTGAACTTGCCGCGCTTATTTTTCCGTCAGAAGCTTTTACGCGCCAGAACCATTTTCCGCTTTCCAGGCTGACTTTTGAAACTTGATTTTCTGAGGAATTTTCCTCAAAAGCCACAGTGCTAAAATCATTCTGCGGCGAAAACTGAATCACAAAACTCTGCGTTTTTTCAAGGTTTCCAGATTTTTTATCATCATTTTTATCGTTCTGATTTTTTCCCGGCCGCCACATAAACGAAATTTCAGGAAGATTCTGCTTTTCAACTGAGAAATTCTCAGGCGGATACAGAAGTTTTGTCACGGTTCTGTCGTCTTTTTCAATTTTAAGCGAGCGGACCTGGCTTTCGCGCGTTTCTTCTGTGTCTTCGCTGCTCGCCCGCGTGATTTTCCAGAAATATTCGCCTTCGTTAAGATTCAAATTCTCAAGATTTTCAATTATGCGAGTGCTTTCAGTCTGCTTTTCGTAGACAACGTTCGCAAAGTCCGCGGAATCTGAAATCTTAAAATCATAGGCCGCCTTTTCAACATCGCTTTTCCACGCGAACGAAATTTTTGATGACTTATCTTCTATTAAAAAGTTTGCGTTTTCAGGCGGAACCACAAGTTTCGCCGGATAAAGCTTTTCATTCTGGACAACGTGAAAATTTTCAGACTGCGCTTCTTTTTTCTCGCCGATTCCGTCAATCTCGTAGAACGGCGCGACTTTCCAGACATAATCGCCCGCCGCAAGAGCGACATCGACGCTTTCGCCGTGGATTTCCTTTGAAAAAACTGGAGAAGACAAATCATCCTGGCTAAAAACTGAAAAATCATAATACGATGCGAATTCATTTCCTTTCCATGAAAAATGAACTTTCGGAGGATTTTTTCTATATTCAAAGACAGGATTTTTTACAGGAGAAACAAGATCGACTTTAGGAACTTTCTCGACTGTGATTTTTCCTTCCTCCGCCCCGCTTTCGTCGTCAAGCGGATAAACGCGCCAGTAAAGAGTTTTCTCAGGATTTTCAATCACAACGGAATTTTCGCCGCCGAGAGAATCAACTGTTTTTTCAATCTTTGAGAAATCCTTGTCATATGAAGTTTCAATTCGGATTTTTGAATCCTTTAGGCTTTCGTCCGTAATCCATTTTAGCGTTACAGAATTGTCTTTTTCGCCCTCGAACTTTAAAAGCTCAAAATTTTTCCCGACTGAAGTGACGCAGACAGGCTTTTGCTCGATTTTTCCGCCGGAAGTGACTTTTACCGCCGAACCGCTTTCAAAACGCTGGAAACTTCCGTCAGAGTTTTCAATCCGCGCCGAGCCGTCTTGAATCTGGAAATTGTTCTCGCCTGAGGAATTTTTTGAGGCCGTCATTTTCGCGCCGGAAGAAAGCCTCATCCTTGAGCCGTTGTCCATCGCGACAGAAACCGACGAGCCTTCGTCAATGGCGGTAGTGTCAATGCTAACGTCTCCGCCTGAAAGATTTATTGAGACGCTGCCGTCCTTGTTGGAAAGAATCTGGAGCATTGTGTTCTCGTCAATTTTAAGCTCGGCGTTGTTCTTGAACTTGATTCTCGCCTGCGCTTCCTTTGCGACCCTTAAAGTGTCCTTGTCATAGAGCGGCGACGACTGGGCAAGCCGCTCCCACACAACACGGTCTGAGTACTTGCGCTGGGCGACGCGCCGCTTAAAATAAATCGACGCAATCTGTGTCTTGTCATTTCTGACCGAGGTCTTGTTCAAGTCGCGCCAGAAAAGGAAGAGGAAAAAAGCGCTCAGCGAAACGCAAGCTGAAATAAAGAGAATATTAACTAACTTTGACTTTGTTTTCTTCTTCATCAAGGTTCACTTTTCCAAAATCAGGCTCAGGAATTCCAAGAAGCGCGCGCACCTGCCTTAAGTCCTGGGGGCCGTTCTTTCCGCAGGCCTTTGAGCATTCCTCGTCAAGGACAAAGTCCGGGTCAATCTTTGAGAAGAATTTCTGGATGTCAAAGCGCGGCATGTTCACAACGCCGTAGAAATGCTGCCTGCCTTTTCCTTTAACTTCAAAAGTTACCGGAATCTGCTCCACAGAAATCTCGTCCTCTTTTTTGTCGTCGGCAATGGTCCAGTTGTTCTCAGGGCAGCGGATATAGTCTTTCTTAAGAAGACTGTACATGTTCTCCGTCATAAGGATGTCGGTTCCGCAGGGCTTGTTGGAGCTTTCTGTGCGGCTCGCAAGGTTCACCGCGTCGCCGATTGAAGTAAACTCCATCTTCTCGTTGGAGCCCATGAATCCGACTGTCGCGCGTCCGCAGTTAAGTCCGCAGCCGATTCTGATATGCGGCTTGTATTCCGCGTTCTTGTCGTCCTTGTGCTCCTCTGTGAACTTGAGCGCGTCCTTGTTGTATTTCATAAGGGCGTACCTCATTCCCACAGCCGCTTTGACCGCGCTCACAGCGTCTTGCAGGACGTGGTCATGATGTGTTTTCTCAAGCCATTTGCGCCCCTCGTCGTTTTTATCCAGCTGCTCAAAAGAAAGCTCGTCGTCGCGGAGCACTCCCCAGCACGCCATTATCGCATCCCCTTCAAACTTGTCAACAATTCCGTCAGTCGCGCTTATGCACGAGACCATGCGGCTCATGTAGTCGTTCAAAAAGCTGATGATTTCCGCCGCGGACTTCTCGTTGAAACGCTTGTTGAATCCGTCGGAAATCGCCGTGAATCCGCGTATGTCGCTGAAGAAGATTGTTATGTCCTTTAAATGCGGCTTAAAGTCAATGTTTTTCTTTATGATTGCCTGCGTTACGCCCTTGTTCGTAAGGGAAGTGACCGTGTTCAGCATCTCCTGCTCGTCCTTTGTGCTCCGGTTAAGGACTCCGATCTCGTCTTTGCGCGTAAGCTTCAGCTGGTTAAAAAGCGGCGTGTTGAAATTTCCCTGGCTTATGCTGTCAGAAATATCTGTAAGAAGCTCAAGCGGATTTGAAATCGACTTTGCGTAGAACCTTATTATTAGAATCACAAGCGCAAGAACCGCGGCGGTAAGATAAACATTCCTGCGCGTTGTCGCGTTCACCGCCTCAAAAATAATGTCAGTGCGCACTTCCGTGATTACGCCCGCGTCCACGCCGTTGAGCTTTCTGTACGCGCCGACATACTCAGCTCCGTCATCGTCCGTGTAGTAAAACTGCTTGTTGCTCTGGCCGGAAGAAACCATCTCGTTCACAAGCTTGTTCGTGCTCATTTCCGCGCCAAGAAGCATTTCCTCGTTGTCAGGCGAGACAAGAACCTGGCCGTCGTAGTTCACAAGCGTAGAAAGATTCGTCGAGCCCACCGCGAAAGTGTCGCCGAGCGACTGTGAAGAAAACAGAATCACAGCTTTTTCAGTTTTTCCGTCCGCCGAAACAGGAGCGAAAACCGCAATCAGCGGACAGGCAAAGAACGGGCTTGCGTTCTCAAGATGAGTTGTTCCGCTGTCAATGTTCTTTATGCTGAAATCTTCCTGGGCAACATAAGAGTCAAAAAGCGAGGGCTCAATTTCATTTGAGATAAAAAACGCGCTGTTCACAAACGAAGCCCCGGAATCGCAGAACCTTACCGCGCCAATCTCACGGTGGCGGTCAAAGAACATCGCCGCGTTCTGCCCTCTCTGGATTTCGTCGTCTCCGCTGGACTCAAAAAGCTCGTAGAACAGCCCCGCGCTGTTTAAAACCGACGAAATCTGCGTCTCGCAGTCGGAAGCCGTGCGGCTGTTGATTGTAAGGTTGTTCTCCTCCGCGTTGATTCTTGTGTCAGATGAAATAAAATAGCTTACAAGAACCGTGATTAAGCCCATCGAAACAACGACAATCACGGAAATCATCGAGATAAGCTTTGTTGAGATTGAATGGAACGCGCCCACGCTGTCGCCGAGCCTTGCGCTTTTTTCCTGGGCAAGGAGCCTTTTAGACTCGGCTTTCTCTGACTTTTTCCGCTCTTTCTCGATTTTACGGGCGTTTTTTACAGCAAGGCGCAAAGATTTCTTATATTCTTTCTTGCTCTGCTTTTCCTTGGTTTTTCTGATTTTAGCGCGCTTTTTCTGCGCCTTTGCGCGGGACTTTTCGTCGATTTCCTCGAAGCAGCCGTACAAAATTATGTCGGACTTGTCTTCTTTGGAAAGCTCCGGCCGGGCCGTAAGCTCAGCTTTTGAGCCGTCCGGCGGAATTTCAGCTTCTTTTTTATCAGGAAGCTGACTTTCAGGATTTTTTACTGCGTTTAATTTTCCAGAGGATACAAAACTACCGTAATCTTCAACTCTCATAAAAGCCTTCCGGATTTTAGATTTTTCTTCTTATCCCCTCAAAAAGAAAAACCTCATCTTCATTTTCGGCAATTTTATCAAAAATCTCCAATTTTATACAGATAAATTTTTAGAAATAATAAAAATAAAAGAACGGAAAATTCCATAAAAAACCCCTTTCCGTACAAAAACGGAAAGGGATTTTATTAAATCAAAGCGTCTCCGCCCTGGTTATTTTGTCGCAAGAATCGCGATTCCTGGAAGTGTCTTTCCTTCGAGAAGCTCAAGGGAAGCGCCGCCGCCAGTAGAAACGTGGCTCATCTTGTCCGCAAGATGGAACTTGTTGACAGCCGCGACAGAGTCTCCGCCGCCTACAACTGTCATTGCGCCCTTGCCTGTAGCCTCCGCGACGAGCTTAGCGACAGCCTCTGTTCCCTTTGCGAACGCGTCGAACTCAAATACTCCGACAGGTCCGTTCCAGACGATAGACTTAGCCTCGGAAATCGCCTTCTTGTACTCCTCGATTGTCTTAGGGCCGACATCCATAGCCATAAGGTCGTCAGGAATATCAACTCCGTCAACAGCGACCGGCTTTGCGTCCGCTGAGAACTCAGAGGCGGCCACATGGTCAACTGGAAGAAGGATTGTAACGTTCTTGGCCTTTGCGTCTGCAAGAAGCTTTTTCGCAGTGTCGATGAAGTCATCCTCAACGAGAGACTTTCCGACCTTGTGGCCCTCGGCTTTAAGGAATGTGTAAGCCATTCCGCCGCCAATCACGAGATATTTCGCATTTCTAAGGAGAGACTCAAGGACAGCGATTTTTGAGGAAACCTTAGCTCCACCGATAATAGCAACCATCGGCTTTGGAGGATTTGTAACCATCGGCTCAAGGTACTTGACCTCTTTTTCCATAAGGAAGCCGCCGACCGGCTGTGTCTTCATGAATTTTGCGATTGTGGCTGTAGAAGCCTGGTCGCGGTGCGCAGTTCCGAAAGCGTCGTTAACGAAAATGTCGCCGTATGTCGCAAGCTCTTTCGCCATCTTCTCGCGCTCAGCAGCGTCTTTTGAAGTCTCTTCCTTGTGGAAGCGGACGTTCTCAAGCATTGCGACTCCGCCTTCCGGAAGAGCGTCGATTGCAGCTTTCTGTCCAAGAGCGTCAGGCAGGAAAGTTACAGGCTGTCCGAGCTTCTTTGCGAAATACTCTACAACAGGCTTCATTCTGTTCTTTCCGTTGATAAATTTCTCTGTGTCTGCGTCTGTCCATGTTTTTCCAGCTTTCTCAGCCTTCTCTTTCGCTTTCTTTACATCTTTGTTCGGGTCTCCGAGGTGGCTCATCAGAACAAGCGAGCGAGGCTTCTGCTCAAGAATGTATTTAATAGTAGGCAACGCGGCCATGATTCTTGTGTCGTCCTGCACAACTCCGTCTTTCATCGGAACATTGAAATCAACACGCATGATGATGCGTTTTCCTTTGAGATCAACATCTTTTACAGTCTTAATCATCTTGAAAAATCTCCTTTATCAGAATCGAATATTAAGATAAATATAATAGCAAACGAACCGATTTTCAATAAAAAGATTTGTAATAATTTACCGGCGGCGGCCAGCAAAATGACCGCCATGCACCTATCTTCCGTAGGAGCACAACGCTCCGCCGGCGATAACCGTGCAGAGAATCACGGCAAGCTCGCCTAGGGCCGCTTTTCTCCAGAAGCTCCGGCTTCGCACAAGCTTTTTTCCGGCCCTGCTGAATTTTTTTTCAAGCTCCAGCCGCTGGTCTTCAAGCGCGCTTTCAACACTCTCTTCAAGAATATCCTCAAGCTCCTCGATAAGCCTCTCAGTTTCTTCAGTCGAGCCAAAACTGTCAAAGTCATTCACCGGCTTCTCTCTCTGAATTTCTGCGTTTTTCTGCCCGCTCAAAAGCCTCCCTGATTCTTTTCTTTCCAGCCCCGGCCGCTCTACAGCTTCTGCCCTTGTGCTTACGCCTGCTAGAAGAATAAAAACCGCCAGCGCTCTCGTCAAAATACTTTTTCTCATAGTCTTCCTCCTCAGTAAATCCTTGTCCTGCAAAGCTTCCTCCCAGCCCGCCTGCCGCTGTAAAAGCCTTTGGCACAATCATTCCGCACAGGGAGGACACAACCACAGTCGCCCATGCGCCTTCCCCGACATATCCGCGTTTTAAAAGGACTGTCGCCACAAGCACTGCAAAGCCCTTGTATCCGGCGAGCTTCCCTAGCAAAAGCAGGATCCTCTTAAAAATATTAGAAAAAAGTTCTGTGTAAGTAACGCAAATTTCATTCATATCTTCATTCTCCTTCTCTTGAATAAAAGATGGCTGTAGAGCGACATCATCTCTTTTTCGCTTCTAAGCGCGCCGCCGTTTTTTTCAACTCTTGAGACATTCACATAGCCTCCTCCGCACCAGCCTGCGACATGGACAGCCCTGCCGTTTCCGTCAAGGAAGAACGCCGCGTAAATAAAGCCTTTAAATAGAAAAGATTCCGCACTCTCTGTAAAAAAGCTCCTGTAAAGGCTGTCCGCCGTAACACGCAGGCTAAAGCCCAGGGCAAGAGACATGGCACGGCACACGCTTCCTGAGCAGTCGCTTCCGCCTATAGAGCTTCCGCCCCACACATACGGCGTTCCGATAAACTTTTTAAGCTCCGCGCAAAAAACATATTCTTTCATTAGTAAATCTCCCTTTTCGCCACAGCCTAAAACTCAGCTGAAAAATTTTGACACAACCGCATAGACGGCGGACGCCAGCGCGACGCAGCCGGTCCCTATAGAAACAAAGCGGCACAGCCTTGCAGACTGCTCCGCCGCGCTCTGCCTAAAGCTTCTCTCCAGCTCGTCAAGACGCTCAATAGTACGCTTCTTGAACTCCGACATCTCTCCGCAAAGCGAGCAGAACTCGCCGTAGAGCTTTGTAAGCATTTCATTTTCCATATGCTTATCCTCCAAAAAAAAGATATTCAGAGGATAAAGCAAAAACTACGGACAGGAATGATTACCTTTGTATACATTTTTTTGTATACAAAGGTAATCATTTTAAAGCGTTTTTCAGGCGTTATATTGAACACATCAAACGGCAGACAAAACTTCCGCGTCGCGGAATCTGCCATAAACAAAAGGCACATGTGTTTATTTCTATGCCTCCGGACGCGGAGGCGCACAAAAGGAGCAACTATATGCTTAAAGTATCAACTGTTGAGAACAAGTCTGGAAACGCGAAGGCCAGATACAACTTCCATTCGGAGAATCTTTCAGAGATTACATTTGAAAAGCTGGTCGGCGAGATGGCGGCAAACAACACAACCGTCACAAAGGCCGACATAATGGGCGTGCTCGATGTCTACAAAAGCGTCGCGATGCGCTACCTGCTTCTCGGATACTCAGTCCGGGGAGTCTTCGGGCTTCTGCATGTTACAGCCGGAGGAACAGCGGATGACATGCTCTTGCCGTTCGAGCCAAAGCTTCCGGGCAACGACCACAGCCTGAACCTGCGCATGACTATCGATAACTCAACTGCAAAGGAAATCCTTGACAAGACAGAGACCGAGCGTGTCACAAGCCGCATCAAGATGATGCCGGTTATAAGCCTTGTAAAGAACGCGTACGGAAACGAGGACAGCGCAATCAATGCAGGCGACACAATCCGGATAATCGGTGAGTACATCAAGTTTGCCCCGGAGGACAAGACCCAGGGAGTATTTCTTGAGAAAGACGGCGTGGAAACGCGGCTTGACTACTGCACTTGGAACACCGGCAAGAGAATCGACGCGAGAATTCCTGCGGATCTTGAGGCCGGAGACTACACAGTGTTGGTTAAAGCCAAGCCGAATACGATTATGTACAGTTCAGCTTATAAAAAGAAAATAACAGTAAGCTGATTCCGCAAATAAAAAAAACAGCGGATCCGGGAACTTAATTTTCCCGGACATATACTTTAGAAAAATCAGTCTGGAAGTTCTCCAGACTGATTTTTTTTTGAATTTTCAAGCTGAAGAGGGGGTGACTTTGAGCCAAAGAGCCCCCCTCTTTGACTCAAAGTCGGTGGCACTTCGGCCTAAAGAGAGGGGGACTTCGGCCCAAAGATGGCCTGACTTAGGACAGAAGCCGGCAGGACTTCGGTCTAAAGTGGCACCGACTTCTGACCGTAATGACAGTCATTTTTTAACATAATTCCAGTCATCACAGTTTTAAGACAAATAAACTTAATTTCTGATAAATTATTAAACATTCTCTTTGAAATATTTCCGAAAATAAATATATGGAAAGAATTATTATTACAAATTTCTCACGGTCGGAGTATGCCATGCATATTCCTGTTTTCAAGGCTCTTGCTCCATTATCGCTGGCGGAATTCACAGAAACGTGGCAGGTTAAGGACAAGGAAATCAACGGAAATGACCTTGTGCTTATAGGCTGCATGGCGGAAGAGCGCAAGGCCTTAGAAGTCCTGCTTTTACTGGAGGACATGGAATGCACGAAAATTCTGTACTGCGAAAGGCAGCCAAGCCCGCTTTTTCTTCTTCTTACGCAGAAAATGCAGAGCGTGTCGTTGCTTGTAAGTCCTGAGAACATGGAGGAAATTCAAAAATGCTCTCAGGCCGTTCTAAAAAACAGGCGGTATATATCAAAAGCCGGGCAGGACACAAAAACCGCGGAAAGCCTCGGCAGGTCGCTGGACTACAATTCCTTGAACAGAATAAACCGGCTGCTCGTCTACGGAATATTCGAGGGAGTCTCGCTAAAGGAATTCTCCGTGATGACAGGAAAATCAGAAAGCTACATAAAGACATCAATAGCAAGATTAAAGGAAAAATTCAGCGTGCTTGAAAGGCGCGAACTTTTCGTCTCGCTTATAAAGTGGATTTCGCTCGACAAGGCTCCGCGTCAGATTGGATAGACAAGACTGGCGCGGAGCCTTCTTGCTTTCCGGCCTGCAACCGGAATAACGACCCGGGTGCCTTTAAGCGCTTTCTTGTAAAGCACAGGCGCAATCAGGGAAAACAGCTCCACTTTGTGCAGGGCGTGTTTTTCCCTGACTGTCAAAAGGCAGCCCAGCTCCTTGTTCTCGTCCAAAATCGGCTCCGCGTCTTTCTCAAGAATTCCTGTGAGCACAAACGGCTCGTCTTTATCTATATTGTCCATACCTTTACATTTGAAAAAACTGCGCAGATTCGGCAAGATTTTGAAAAAGAGTTTTCTTATAATGAAAGGAAATGGCTGAGAGCGGTTTTAGAAATCTTCAGACGGCTTAGAGAAAAAACAAACTCCGCCAGAAGCTGTCAACTCTTCTGGCGGAGCTAAAAATTAAGGCAGTTCGTCATGAACAACTTTAAGTTTTTTCTTTGCGTGACTTTGCAATTAGCGGTTGCATAGTTCTTTTTAAGGTTACTCTAAATATGGAAAATCCGCAAGGGGAAAAATTATGAAAAAGACAGAGAAAGATATTTGAGACAATTCATTTAACCAGGTCTAAAGTAAATACGCCGCATGAACGCGGCGACTGTGCTAAGAGAGAATTTTCACACTTTTCTTTCTGCTCCTCTTGAAAATTCTCGTGGCGAGGGAAAATTAGTAATTTTTATATGAAGCCCCCCCCCTTAATCAGGTCAATGTTTCAAATGACAATAAACCTTGTCGTAACCTGAAAAAGTCAATTTAAGCACAGTCAGGAAAGCCAGGTTGAGTTGCTATTAGAATACGGTGCAAAACTTGATGGCTCATGCCTTGAAGCCGCCAAGCTTTGCGGTGACGAGGCAATGGTTCAATTGCTGAACCGTTAAAACTGTACGGCTGCTCGAGGAAAAGAAATCACAGAAAAGCATGGAGAGAGCACGCCATGTAATCCGCACATAGCTCAATCCCGCTGTAGAACATTCTGCCGTCGGCGGCTGTGGAGAAGCCCTTTTCGGTTGCGCCGTGCGCTGTTCAGGAAAAAAGAGATTTTTTATGTCCGCTATGCCGTTGTAACCGCAGTGAGCTTCTCGGCAAGCTCCTTTACCTGCTCAATGGTAAGGCCTGTGACTTCTGAAATTTCTTCAACCGGCATTTCCTTTTTCAAAAGATTCTCTGCGATTCCGATTCTTCCTTTAGCTTCGCCTTCAGCTTCTCGTTCGTTTCCGTATTCCTCAAAGATTCTGCACATAGTTCCAACCCCCTTTTCTTCCTGCTTGTGGAACCTCACGCGCTCCGCAATCTCGCTGTAGTACATCCTGCTTGCGTCTGCGGTCGAGAAGTCGTGCATCAGCCTTCCGACTGCGTCGTCCCCTCTGTACGCGCCGTTCACATAAATTATATTGCAGCCGTCGTCGAAAGGCAAATTATCGCCGTTTACGTCCTTGCTGTCAAAAATTTTCTTCACCTTGTAGAAAGGCTCTCCAAGCCCGAGATAGTCGCTCTCCGTGATGAAGATGACGTAAAGCTCAGGGAGCTTTGAGACATCGTCGTTCTTTTTGAGCGTGTGGAAGTCAATAGCCGCGATGTTGTATCGCACCCGCCTCGCGCCCGCGCCCTTGTCCGCCCTCTGTATCTCGATGTTGTACTGCTTTCCCTCCGTGTCTTCCGCCATGATGTCCAGGCGCACGGAGCGGCCGAAGATGTTCCGCTTCTCTTTCTGCGTCATCGACTTCCTCACGTGCAGGTCGTCGCGGCCGAGAAGAATTCTCAGGAGAAATTCAGTCAGCTTGTTGTCGCCCGAGAAGACCACGGTCATGAAGTCGTCGTCCATCAGCCTGAGGGCCTGGATCCGCCTTAGCATCGCCGGGTCGATTGTGTCAAAAATGCTTGCCATTTGTTTCAAATATTAAAGCAGTTTGCGGATGGAATCAAGGTTTATTATGTAAGCTCTTAATGTGGCAGATGCTTGATGTGAATCGATTGCACCGGCATTCGAAGTGAAGATGATCTTCCAGGTTTTAATCCCTTTAATCAGGCCTAAAGCTAATGCGCCGCATGGATGCGGCGACTGCGCTAAGAGAGAATTTTCATTCTTTGCTTCCTGCTCTTCTTGAAAATTCTCGTGGCATATAAAAATTACAGGAGGTAATTTTTTATGCAGTAATCCCTTTAATCAGGTCAAAAATCATTACGCCGCACGGACGCGACGACTGCACTAAGAGAGAATTTTCATTCTCTGCTTCCTACTCTTCTTGAAAATTCTCGTGGCATATAAAAATTACAGGAGGTAATTTTTATATGCAGTAATCCCTTTAATCAGGTCAATGTTTCAAATAAATACAAAAACACGGTCGGTTTGGGCGAAGGCCGTCAGAGAGTTTTAATCCCTTTAATCAGGTCAATGTTTCAAATAAAAAATAAAAGGCGGTGATGATTATATGTGGAAAAGAATAGTTTTAATTCCTTTAATCAGGTCAATGTTTCAAATACGATGAGGTAAATACGTGGTATCTAATAGAAGAAAAAGTTTTAATCCCTTTAATCAGGTCAATGTTTCAAATTCTGTTGGAACGTCAATAGCAGTTAGTTAATTTTCTAAAACGTTTTAATCCCTTTAATCAGGTCAATGTTTCAAATTTGTTTGTCTCCAAAGGTGATGAATCTGTTAAGTTTGATTATAAGGTTTTAATCCCTTTAATCAGGTCAATGTTTCAAATTTATGGAGAACTTTGAGCAAAAGCTTGAGGCTTATAGAGAGTTTTAATCCCTTTAATCAGGTCAATGTTTCAAATAGAAGGGAGTGAAGAATATATCACTCATTGGGGTGATGTAGTTTTAATCCCTTTAATCAGGTCAATGTTTCAAATAAGTCGGTCTACGAATGGGTGTATTACAAGAAATTTATGAAGTTTTAATCCCTTTAATCAGGTCAATGTTTCAAATGTAGACGAATGTATCAGAATCTACGGCTTGAACGAGTGTGAGTTTTAATCCCTTTAATCAGGTCAATGTTTCAAATCATCAAGGGAGCGGTTGAGTTTGCAGGAGACAATGTCTCAGTTTTAATCCCTTTAATCAGGTCAATGTTTCAAATGAGAAGCTGAAGACATACGAAAGCTCCGCCGAGAAGGTCGGGTTTTAATCCCTTTAATCAGGTCAATGTTTCAAATTAGGTCGGAACGATGATGACTATTTCGACCTGTACAAGAGAAGTTTTAATCCCTTTAATCAGGTCAATGTTTCAAATTTTCTCGAATCTCTCCAATTTCATCATGCAATCTCCACGTTTTAATCCCTTTAATCAGGTCAATGTTTCAAATAGGGGTGGGATGAACTCTTGTACTGGCTGGGAGGCCAGTGTTTTAATCCCTTTAATCAGGTCAATGTTTCAAATTATAAAAGTTGTCCATATCTATGGACACGAATTAAAAAGTTTTAATCCCTTTAATCAGGTCAATGTTTCAAATTCGATTATTATATTAGAAAGTGTAATTTTGACATTGTTAGTGTTTTAATCCCTTTAATCAGGTCAATGTTTCAAATTTTAATTTGAACGGTTATCATAAAAGTGCAGTGGAAAAAACACCGATAAAGAAGGTGAAATA
>CAZIFO010000028.1:0-28697 GCA_964538245.1 uncultured Treponema sp. | reverse complement strand
TAAATTCCTGTTTATATGCGCAAATGAATCCATAGAAGAAAACCCGGACAAGGACGAAATCAGCTCCAACGGCCGCACCTGCTACGCAACATCCGCAATATTAGACTCATCAAGAAAAATGTGACTCAAGATTAAAAAGTCGTCAAGAATAATGTAAACTCAAATTATGAAGCGTTTTGCATATAATGAGCTTTTAGCATGGAAAAACAGCCCGCACTGAAGGCCGCTCATTTTTAAAGAAACCAGACAAATCGGCAAAACTATGTCTGACTACAGGGATTAAGAACGGTTCACAAATGTTCCGCTTTACTGCATTCTAGAATTCTTCGCTCGTTCTTAAATTCTGTGATAAAATCTTATCTGAAACTATCGAAAAATAAATTGGGGGGATTTTTATGTCTAGCGTTTACACCGAGGCGGACTACGAAAGCACAGTCATAGAGCTGTTCGAGAATATGGGCTGGAGACATATCTACGGCCCGGATGTAGAGCGTGACTATAAGAATCCGCTTTACGAGGAAGAGCTTAACGCTGCCATACGCCGGATAAATCCTGATATGCCGGAAAGCGCCGTTCACGAGGCACTCTTCAAGCTGAAAAACTTTGACAACGCCAGCCTTGTGCAGAAGAACGCAGCCTTTATGAACTACATACAGAACGGTGTTGAAGTGCGCTATCTGCTTAAAGGCGAAGAGCGTTCCGGCATCGTTTATCTCGTTGAGTTTAAGAATCCTAGCAATAACTCTTTTGTCATCGCAAACCAGTGGACATTCATAGAAAACAGCAACAAACGTCCGGACGTGATTCTTTTCCTGAACGGCCTACCGGTGGTGCTGATGGAACTCAAAAGCCCTTCTCGCGAGGAGACCGATGCTTCCGAGGCCTACACGCAAATCCGTAACTATATGCATGAGATTCCTTCCATGTTCATCTACAACTGCATTTGCGTTATGAGCGACCACTTAACAAGCAAGGCAGGAACAATTACCTCCGACGAAGACCGCTTTATGGAGTGGAAGACAAAGGACGGCAGCTATGAGAATACGCAGTTCGCGCAGTTCGACACGTTTTTTGAAGGGATGTTCCAGAAAGAGCGGCTGCTAGACATCATCAAGAATTTCATCTGTTTTTCAAACGAAGGCTTAAATCAGTTCAAGATTCTTGCTGGCTACCATCAGTATTTCGCCGTTAGAAAGGCAATTGAGTCCACAAAAAAAGGAATGGAAAGCGACGGAAAAGGCGGTGTTTTCTGGCACACGCAGGGAAGCGGCAAATCCCTTTCAATGGTTTTCTACGCGCATTTACTGCAGGAGGCATTGAACTCGCCGACAATCGTCGTCATCACTGACCGTAATGATTTGGACGATCAGCTATACAGTCAGTTCGCAAAGTGCAAAGATTTTCTGCGGCAGGAACCGATTCACGCACAGAGCCGACAGAACCTGAAGAACCTTCTCGACGGAAGAAAAGCAAATGGCATTATCTTCACCACCATGCAGAAGTTTGAGGAGTCGCAAGAGCCGCTTTCCGAGCGTCATAACATCATCGTCATGGCGGACGAGGCTCACCGCGGGCAGTACGGCTTAAAGGAAAAAGTTGATTCCAAGACAGGAGAAATTAAGATTGGAACCGCACGTGTGATTCGCAACAGCCTGCCGCATGCGACTTACATAGGATTTACCGGAACACCGATTGCGCTCAAAGACCGCAACACGCGCGAAGTCTTCGGAGACTACATTGACATCTACGACATGACACAGGCTGTTGAAGATGGAGCGACACGCCCTGTTTACTACGAAAGCCGCGTTATCAAGCTAAAGCTCGACGAGAAAACGCTTGCCCTGATTGACAAGGAATATGACATTATGGCACAAAATGCCGACCCGGATGTAGTCGAGCGCAGCAAAAAGGAACTAGGCCAGATGGATGCCATTTTAGGAAACGACAAGACAATCGAATCGCTTGTGAACGACATTCTTGGCCATTACGAGAATTACCGTGAGAACTTGCTTACCGGCAAGGCGATGATTGTCGCCTACTCGCGCCCGATTGCCATGAAGATTTATAAGCGGATTCTGGAACTACGCCCTGGATGGACTGATAAGGTCAAAGTCGTAATGACAAGTTCCAACAAAGACCCGGAGGAATGGGCAAAAATTATCGGGAACGAGCGCCACAAGGACGAGCTTGCTTCTGAGTTCAAGGACAATGACAGCCCATTCAAGATTGCCATTGTTGTCGATATGTGGCTGACCGGGTTCGATGTGCCCTCTCTTGCTACCATGTACATCTACAAGCCGATGAAAGGCTACAACCTGATGCAGGCGATTGCCCGTGTGAACCGCGTTTTTAAGGACAAGGAAGGCGGACTGGTTGTAGATTACGTGGGCATTGCCTCCGCGCTAAAAGAGGCAATGAACGACTACACAGCGCGCGACAGGAAGAACTACGGCGACACCGACGTGTCAAAGGTCGCCTATCCGAAATTCCTTGAAAAACTTTCTGTCTGCCGCGACTTGTTCTACGACTTCGACTATTCAGACTTTATACAGGGAACTAATCTCGCCCGCTCAAGGGCAATCAGCGGAGCGGTGAACTTCATTGTGGCGACGGACAAGGAAAAAGACCGCGAAACTTTCCTAAAAGAATCACTCATGCTAAAGCAGTCGCTTTCACTCTGCTCTTCCCTTGCCAAAGAAGACGAGCGCATTGAGGCCGCATTCTTCGAGTCCGTCCGCGTGCTCGTGAACAGGCTTTCAAACCAGGGCGGCACCAACAGAATCTCCCTGCCGGAAATGAACAAGAGAATCAGCGAGCTTTTAAAAGCAAGCATCCACAGCGACGGCGTGATAAATCTTTTTCAGGACGTGAAAGGCGAGTTCTCTCTGTTCGACCCGAAGTTTCTTAAAGAAATAGCAAACATGAAAGAAAAGAACCTTGCTGTCGAGCTTCTAAAAAAACTGATTGCAGAACAGGTTGTCGTCTACAAGCACACAAACGTTGTAAAGTCGCAGAAGTTCAGCGAGATTATGCAGCAGGCAATGAACCGCTACCTGAACGGAATGCTCACAAACGAGCAGGTCATCGGGGAGCTATTAAACCTCGCCAGGCAAATACAAGCTGCACAGAAGGAAGGACAAGAACTTGGCCTTACAGCAGATGAACTTGCCTTCTACGATGCGCTCACAAAGCCGCAGGCTATCAAGGACTTCTATCAGAACGATGAGCTGATTGCCATCACGAAAGAACTCGCCGATACGTTGCGAAAGAACCGAACCATCGATTGGCAAAAACGCGATTCGGCACGGGCAAAAATGCGCATGCTGATAAAAAGGCTTTTGAAGAAACACAAGTACCCGCCGGAAGGCATGGACGACGCTGTCAAGACAGTGATGACGCAGTGCGAGCTCTGGGCGGACAACAACGATATGGAAGAGCGCGCAGTGTCTTATGCGGCCAGAATGAACCAATATGCAGATGAATCTAGCGGATTAGGAATGGTGGCAGAAAATCCAAAAAGCACAAAACTGTCCACAATAAATTCGGACACAAACGCAAAATACGATGTCCGCCACTAATTCAATCCGCTATAGCCAAGCATGGCGATCCACCATAGGGAGCTATCCTACAATTCCACGCACAAATTCCAGCGAATGAGGAACGTCTTTTACGCCCTCAAAAATCAAATACGCGTCCGGACATTCCTTCATAATCCGCGGAAGATAATCTTTCCAGCCCATGATTCCCTGTCCGAGAGGCGCGATTTCAAGCCCGCCGTTCTTTACAACGTAATCTTTAAGATGAAAGCCCGCGATTTTGCCCTTGAAAAGTTTCAGGCATTTTTCAAAAATCTCGTCGCGCTTCTCGTGGTTCCCAATGTAAAGATAATTGTAAATATCAACAATAAAGCGGAAATTTTTCTGGCCAGGGTCGATTTCATCGGCCAGCCTTTTCAGCTGCTCCGGGCAGAACATGCAGTGGCCCCACGCGCCTTCAAGAGACATGCAGACTCCGTTTTCCGCGGCGATTTTCGGCATGGGAGCAAAAATCGACTTTACTTCCTGAAAAGCTTCCTCTGTCTGGTTTTTAGGATTGTAAGTCCATTTATCATCGTTGTAGCTTCCGGTTTCCGAAGCGACAAACTTCGCGCCGAATTCACGCGCGTGGCGGAGATGGTCGGCGTATTTTTCAGCTCCGAGCTTTACTTTTTCCTTGTTCGAGTGGACAGGATTAAAATACGCGCCCAAAAGAGGAATCTCTACTCCGTGCGAGTTAAATCCGTCGCGGATTTCTTTTATAACTTCCGGCGTGAGCGTTCCAGGATTTCCGTTCTGGCCTTCAATCGCCTTTGCAATCGCAAGCTGAACTCCGTCAAATCCCCATTCGTGTGCTGTCTTTCCCAAAAAATCGGCAGTTCCCTTGCCGATGTCATGCGGTCTGATTAAAATTTTCATATTCTGATTATACCACGGAATTCAAAGATGAGTCAGATTAAATTTCTAAGGCTTGCAAACAAAGTTTTTCAGACTGAGAAACAAAGTTTTCAAGCCTTGCAGACAAAGCTTGAAAGGCAGACAAATTTTATATGCAAGCCTGTCAGACAAAATGGGAAAGGCTTGCGGATAATTGGTCGCATTTCGGGCGACTTTTCAGTTATAATAACATTATGGAAACTGCGCTTTATCTTATCCCCTGCCCGATTGACGCTTCGGACTCTACTTTTGAAAATTCTTCTGACAGACGTGTTCTGCCGGACTTTAACTTTGAGATTGTAAAAAACATCCGCGACTTTATTGTGGAAAGCCGGAAATCCGCCGTCCGCTTTTTGATTTCGCTCGACAAGGATTTTCCGGTTGACAGCTGCCGCTTTACAGAGCTCAGCGAGCACACTGACAGAAAGACGGATTTAAGCCGCATTCTTGACCCGATTCTAAAAGAAAAAAAGCCGATGGGCGTTATCTCAGACGCGGGCTGTCCTTGCATCGGAGACCCGGGAAGCCGCGCAGTTGAGCTTGCGCAGAAAAAGAATATAAAGATTGTTCCGCTTGTAGGGCCTTCCTCAATGATTCTCGCGCTCATGGCCTCAGGATTCAACGGACAGAACTTCGCGTTCAACGGCTATCTTCCGGCGAAAAACGGCGAGCGTGAAGGCAAGATCCGCTCACTTGAAAGCCGAATGTACAAGGAAAACCAGACGCAGCTTTTTATAGAGGCGCCGTACAGAAATGAAAAGCTGCTTGAGTCGCTTTTAAAGACACTGCGTCCCGAAACAAGGCTTTGCGTCGCTTCGGGACTTACAACGAAAAATGAATTTATAAAGACAAAGACAGTTTCAGAGTGGAAGAAATCAAATCTGCCGGAAATAAACAAGATTCCGGCGATTTTTCTGATTTACAAGTGATTTTTTTAGTCTCTTCTTTTTCCGAAAATTCTCAGGAGAGAAAGGAAGATGTTGATAAAGTCAAGATAAAGCTCCAATGCCGCGAAAATCGAGACTTTCTTGTAGTCGTCTGTATTTCTTGCGTATTCAGCAGTTCTGATTACCTTCTGAGAATCGTAGGCTGTAAGCCCGGTGAAAATCACGACGGTCGCGAATGAAATCAAAAGGTCGAACATAGAGAACGGATTTTTTGTAATCAGCGAAAGAACAAGCTGGACAAGGCTCGCGATAATCACGCCGAGAACGGCCATCATCAGATATTTTCCGAAAGTGGTCAGGTCGCGCTTTGTAGTCGCTCCGTAAAAGCTCATCACACCGAACATCGCCGCGCTTGCGAAAAAAGCCGCTGTGATTGAGTTCATCTGGTAAACCAAGAATATAGAAGAAAGTGTAACGCCGTCAATAACTGAATAGGCGACAAAGCCTGCAACCGCGCCGCCGACTGACATTGTTCTGATTCTTGCCGACAAGACAACGACAAGGATAATCTCAGCAATTGCGAGAATCCAGAATCCGACCGCTCCGTTTCCAAACAAAAAGCGCAAAAGCGACGGGCTTAAAGATGTAAAAAACGCCGCGGCCGCGCTCAGCAAAAGCGCAAAGGCCATCCAGCCGTAAGTGCGCGCGACAAAAGCCTGTTTTTCAGACTGACTAAGCGCAATAGAATTTGCCATAAAATGTCTCCTTTCCAATTCAACACGGATTAACACGTATGAAAAGGATAAAAAAAGATTTTTATTTAAAGATATAGTTTTATCCAGTAATCTTCAATAAATTTTTTGTTTTTAAGTGAGTTTTTTCTGTTGACATAACTTTTTGCATCGCTATACTTGCATACTTAGTTTTATAACTTGGATTCATCGGAGGAACTGCGGCCGCAGCCGCAGGGACGAAAAAGATGCTGAGTGCGCTCAGGTTGCCATGTGTTTTCATGGCGGCCGGGGCGCATTTTTTTTGTTTAAAGCAGATTCGCGCGGCTGCTAAACATCTTTGTCTGGCGGATTCGAGAGAAGGAGAATAAAAAAATGAAAAGAATCATCACAATCAGCCGGGAGTTTGGAAGCGGCGGGCGTGAGCTTGGAAAGCGGCTTTCAGACGAGCTTGAGCTTCCTGTCTACGACCATGAGATTATAGAAATTCTCGCCGAGGAGAAAAAGCTCGCGCCTGAATATGTGGGCTCGTTTTCGGAGAAATCGTTTCCGCTTCAATACGCGGCCACGATTGCGAACAGATTTTCCGTGAGCTATCCGGTTTCAAGCCAGCAGCTGCGTCTTATCTCGGACCAGGAGAAGCTGATAAGGAAGCTCGCTGAGCACGACTGCATAATTGTCGGGCGGGCGGCGGACGTTCTTCTATCGGGCGAGAATCCGTTCAACATTTTTGTCTACGCGGATATGAAGTCTAAAATCAACAGATGCCTTGAGCGCGCAAAGCCGGACGAGAATCTTTCAGAAGGAGCGCTCAAATCAAAAATCAAGAAAATCGCAAGGGAACGCGCTGACTACCACGCGCTTTTCTCCGACAGTCCGTGGGGAAGAAAAGAAAGCTACACTCTGTGCGTGAACACTTCGGGATGCGAAATAAAGAATCTTGCGCCGGCTATTGCAAAATACATCGAGAGCTGGTTTGAGGCGAGAAAATAGGAGATTTTAGGAAAATGGCTGGAACAGCATTATCATCATCATACAAAAGCAATATTTTTCATTATGTGGCTCCGGCGGTTCTGACAAACGTGTGCTCGTTCTTGTTCAGCGTCGTTGACGGACTTTTCGTCGGGAACGGAGTTGGAACAGCGGCTCTAGCGTCGGTGAACATCTGCGTTCCGTTTGTGACAATCTCAATCGCGCTCAACATGATGGCGAGCATTGGCGGAGTCACAATCGGAGCGGTCAGAATCGGGCGAGGAGACACAAAGGGAGCGAACCAGGTTTTTCTGCACTCGCTTCTTTTTTCCCTTGTACTCGGAATAATTCTTACGCTTCTGGGAACGCTTCTTACGCCGCAGATTGCGACGCTTCTCGGCGCGACAGAGACTTACCACGAAATGACGCAGCAGTATCTTTTCTGGTGGGCGCTTTTTATAATCCCGAACTTTCTTTCTATGAATTTGCAGGGATTCTGCCGGAACGACGGAGAGCCGGGTCTTGTCGCCATTGCGACCGTCGCCGGAACTGTCGTTAACGTCTTTCTTGACTGGCTTTTGGTTTATCCGCTCCAGACAGGAGTCGAGGGCGCGGCGATTGCGACAGGAATGTCCCAGGTGACAACTTTAATCGTCGTGCTTGTCCACTTTTTCAGGAAGAGAGGAATTCTGCGATTTAAGCTTTTTAAGCCTGCGAAAAGCCTTTTTGCGCAGATTGCCTACCGCGGAATGCCGGAGATGATTGCGCAGTTCTCCTCTCCGCTCATGACGCTTTGGATGAACCGCTCGATTGCAAAATATATCGGCGACCTCGGCGTAAACTCGTTCTCGGTGATTTCATACATTTCGTCTTTGACGCTCGCGATGCTTTTCGGAGCGTCGGAAGGAATGCAGCCGCTTTTAGGCCAGTCTTACGGAGCCGGAAAGGACAAGGACGTGAAGTTCTACTTTAAGAGCGGAATGTTCATCGCGATTTTCGGAAGCGCGGCGGTTGTCGCCCTGTTCTTTTTCTTTAACCAGGAAGTCGCGATGCTTTTCGGGGCGAAGGGAGAAGTCCTGGAGGAAGTTGAGAAGCACTTTCTGCCGTTCTCGTGGGGATTTGTCCTCGCCGGAGTGAGCACAATGGTTTCAGGATACTTGTACTCGACAATGCATTCAAAAATGGCAATCTGCCTGAACTTCTTCAGGAGCTTTGTTGCAAAGACAGTCTTTATTCTCGGTCTTCCGGCGGTTTTCGGAGCGGGAATTGTCTGGTACAGCTACGGAATCTCGGAAATTTCTGTGTTTTTGATGGCTGTGATTATGACATGGGCAGTGAACAGGAAAAAACAAACGCGTTAGGGATTGTAACGGCGGCAAAGCCGTGGAAAGCCCGGCCCGCCGCAAGGCGGGAAACGCCCGAAAAAAATAAATCTTTTTATTTTAGATTGCGAGTTCATTCTTCTTAATGGAAGCGTTTTTTTCTCCGATAATCAAAAGGAATGGTTGCGCGTTTTGCAACTGTGTGGGAGAAAAATATGAAGAAACATTTTGTGTCGAATGCTCTTAAATCTTTTATTTTGATTTTGATTCTTGCAGGCTGCGCCTCTTCTCCGAGGGAAGATTCGATTTTTGAACTTATCTTGCAGGGAAAATATGAGGAAGCGAAAGACCGTTTTAAGACAAAGGAAGATATTAACGCAGTTGACGCTGACGGAAACACGGCGCTTCATCTTGCGGCGAAAGTGAATGAAGCCGACTTGACGAGTTTCCTTGTGATAAAAGGCGCGGACACTGAAATCCGGAACAATGACGGAGATATTGCGCTTCACACGGCGATTAAGAACGACAGCATTGACGCGGCGAAAATTCTTGCGATTGTCTCAAGCGATATTTTTGAAAAGGATTCTGACGGAAACATGGCGATTGACCTTGCGCTTGAAAAAGGCGACAAATGGTACGACGCGATGATTACGCGGCAGACAGGCGAAATCCGCGACGAGAACGGACAGTCTTTAGTTCATCATTTTGTGCTTACGCGCGACGAAAAAGCGATTGACATCTGCATACAAAAAGGGCTTCCGCTTTCTGCAAAGGACGCGGAAGGAAAAACGCCGCTTCATCTTGCGTTTGAAAGCGCGGACAATTCCGCTTCAATCAGAATCGCGGCGAAACTTATTCTTGCCGACGCTGAGCTTGTGCGCGGCGAATTCGCTTATTTTGAGGACGCTGTAAAGACACACAATATGATTCTGCGCTTTAACGACGGCCAGACTCCGCTTCATCTTGCGACAATTGACGGGCACACGGGAATTGTTGACTACATCTTGAACCAGAAAACTTCTCTCCGCCTTTCTGATATTCTCGGCGCTCAGGATATTTCAGGCGCGACTCCGCTGCACGAGGCTGTGCGCTACGGAAGAACAGACATCGCAGAGCTTTTGCTAAAGGCGGGCGCGAAAGTCGATGCGCTTGACTCAATCGGAAAAAGCCCGATTCTTCTGATTATGCCGGTTGAAAGCCAGTATAAGAGCTACTCGCTTCTTCTTGACTCAGGAGCGAACATAAACCAGAAAGACATGTACGGAGACACAGTTCTGCACGTTGCGACAATGGCAAATGCGCCGGTTGATGTTCTTGATCTTCTTGTAAAGAAAGGCGCGGCAATAAATGAAAGAAACAAGCAGGGCGTTACTCCGATTGAGATTGCAATTGAGCAGGAGCACGCGAACCAGGTCGCTTTCTTTGCGAAAAACGGCGCGGATATTTTCGCTGAGGACATGGAAGGAAACACGCCGCTTTCAAAGGCTTTGAGCCGCCCTACTCCGGATATGCTCAAGCTTCTTGTAAACGAGGAGAACATCGGGGCGAAAGATTCAAGCGGAAACACTGCCCTTCACCTTGCGGTTTTGAACGACGCTCCGATTGAATATATCAGATATCTGATTGACGCAGGCTCTGACGTGAACGCGCGCAACAAGAACGGAGACTCAGTTCTTTTTATCGCGGTCCAGAAGAACAGAAAGGACGCAGGAGACATTCTTCTTGAAAAAGACGCTGACATCTTCGCGACAAACGTTCAGAACGACTCGCCTTTAAGAATTGCGCTCACACGCGGCGGAGAAGTCCAGGACTGGCTGATTACATCAAAGACGCTGAACACGACTGACGGCTCTGGAAACACTCCGCTCCACTACGCGGCTGAATGGCAGCTGAACAACGCGGTTATCTCGCTGATTCAAAAAGGAGCGAAAGTCACAGCGGAAAATGCGAACGGAGAGACAGCTTTGTTCTCAGCTGTAAAAAGCGACAATCCTGAGACAATCCAGATTCTTGTTGACAACGGAGCTATTGTTGACTCAAAAGACAACCACGCGCGCGACAATCTTGGAAACACGCCTTTGCACGCAGCTGTAAAATGGAACGCAACTGAGGCGGCAAGAACTTTGATTTCGCTCGGAGTTGATGTAAACGCGCAGAACTTGAGCGGAAAAACAGCCCTGAACGAAGCTTGCCGCTCAGCAAAACGCGAGATGGCGGTTCTTCTGATTCAAAGCGGAGCTGATATAAACGCGGCGGACGCAGCTGGACGCACTGTCTTAATGGATGCAATTTCAAGCCGCAATGAGGAAATGGTTTCTCTTCTTCTTGGCTACGGCGCGAATGTCCAGATCCAGGAAATTTATGGAAGAAACGCTTACCACGCCGCGGCTCTTACAGGTGACATTTCAATCATCAACATGGTGCGCAACGCTGGAGGAAATCCTCTGAGCCGCGATGCCGGAGGCGAAAGTCCGTTCTCGCTTGTTCTTAAGGCAGACTTTGCTGTTATCCAAGCAGTTCTTGGAAACGACACGACAATTGTTGACTCTGACGGAAACACGCCGGTTCACATCGCAGTTGAAAACGGAGTTTCAAAAACTCTTCTGACGCAGCTTCTGAACACAGGATTTCCTGTAAGCCAGCGGAACGGAAAAGGAATGACGGCGCTCAACATCGCAGTTGAAAAAGACAACGAGAGCCTTGCGCTTGTTCTTCTTGAATACGGAGCTGACCCTTATCTTGCAACTCCGGCTGGAGAAAACGCGCTGACTTCTGTTTTCAAGACAAAGAATTTCACGATTCTTGACGCGATTGTAAAATACAACAGCGAAAAAACTGACCGTCAGGGAGACACAATTCTGCATTACGCGGCGCGAACGGCTGACAAGGACACAGTTTCACATCTTGTCGCGATGAACCTTGACCGTGCAGCGAAAAATATCACCGGCGAAACTCCGGCTCAGATGGCGGAACGCTGGGACAGGCCTGAAATTGCGGAGCTTTTGAAAGAAACTGTAAAAGCCGCAAACCAGTAAAAAATTAAAATCAGCAAGAAAACGGCGGCGCGGAGGCAAATGCTTTCAAAACCGCCGTTTTTTTTTGACACAATGAAGTCAGAAGAGCTCGTTCTTCAAAGGAAGAATATACCCCCTATGCTTACTAAAGAGCAGTCCGGCTCATTTTGAGGCGTAACAGTCTGCCATGAAGCTGAACTATAAGCTGATTTATCGCCGTGCCGGGAGAATGACCGTAATGTTCCACCACTTTTTCTATAGCATTTCGTCCTTTTTGCTCCATCTTGTTGATAATGTGAACAAATGGTTCTTGCCATGTTTCCAATTCCTTCAAAACTCGAATTTTGACCTAAATATGAATTGAATAAAATGCTAAGCCACTAAAAATAATTTAAATCAGAATTCATTTGCGCTTCATGGAACAAAACTTGCGATCGGCGAGACAAAAATCGAGCCGCTTCTTCTTGAGCAGACTGTCTATAATTTTCTATCGCATTATGCAGTTTTTCCAAGTCCTTGCATAATGCTCCGTTATAAAAATTTTAAGTCAACTCAAGATTTTCAGAAAGCCTGCAGAGCATGGAAAGAAGAACACTTTTCTCGTCTTCAGAAAATCCGCCGAACGCTTTTTCAAGAAGCTCCTTTGAGATTTCAGATGTCGTCTTGTTGTATTCAAGGCCTTTTTCTGTGAGCGTGACTATTTTTTTCCTTGAGTCTTCCTTTGACTTTTCCAGCTGGACAAATCCAAGCCTTTCAAGTTTCTTTACAAGGGCGGTTGTAGTTGACTTGTCGCGGTTTATCGCGGAAGAAAGCTCGCCCATAAGCATGGATTTCCTCTTTGAAAGGCAGAAGAGAATAAATCCGTGGCTCGATGCAAGCGACTCAAGTCCTTTTTCTGCAAGACGCTTTCCTAAGAATTCCGCCGCCTCGCTATGAATATGTGAAACGAGCGACAGCGTGGAAGATATTGTGTATTTTCCGCTACTCAAGCTTGAACGCCCCTGTGTAAAGCGCGTAGTAGCGGCCTTTCTTTGCGAGAAGCTCCGCGTGGTTTCCGCGCTCGATTATGTTTCCTTTCTCAAGAACAATAATTTCGTCGGCGTTTCTTACTGTGCTCAATCGGTGCGCAATCACAAAGACTGTGCGGCCGTTCATAAGCCTGTCCATTCCCTGCTGGATAAGCGACTCTGTGCGAGTGTCGATTGAACTTGTGGCCTCGTCCAAAATCAATACCGGAGGATTTGCCGCCGCCGCGCGCGCGATTGCAAGAAGCTGCCTCTGCCCCTGGCTCAAGTTCGCGCCGTCGCCTGTAATAACCGTGTCGTAGCCCTGTGGCAAGTGGCGGATAAAGAAGTCCGCGTTCGCAAGCTTCGCCGCATCAAGAACCTGTTTTTCAGACGCACCAAGGTTTCCGTATTTTATGTTGTCGCGGATTGTTCCTGTAAAAAGATGAGTGTCCTGCAAGACCATTCCAAGCGAAGCACGCAGCGAATCTTTCTTGATGTCTTTAACATCAATTCCGTCGTAGGTGATTTTTCCCTTTCCGTCCTCAAGGTCGTAGAAACGCGTCAGAAGATTTGTGATTGTGGTTTTTCCGCTTCCGGTCGAGCCTACAAGCGCGATTTTCTTTCCTGGCTCCGCATGAAGATTTATTTTATGGAGAACCTCGACATCTTTCTCATATCCAAAGCTGACGTTGTCAAACACAACGTCGCCCGAAAGCTTTTTAAGCGTAGAATCATCTTCCGGAAGTTTCCACGCCCATTCGCCAGTCGGCGCGAAGCTTTCAAAAATCTTTCCGTCTTTTTCATGCGCATTCACAAGAAGAACTTTGCCGTTGTCATCCTCGATTTTCTCGTCAATAGCGTTGAAGATTCTTTCAGCTCCGGCAAGAGCGTTCAAGACAGAGTTGAACTGCTGGCTCACCTGCGTCAAAGGGCGCGAGAACGAGCGGATTGACTGAAGAAAGCTCGCCACGGTTCCAATGTCCGTTTTTCCGGCAATCACCATGAACGCTCCGGCAATCGAAGTAAGCGCATACTGCACGTGGCTCAGGTTGTTCATAATCGGGCCTAGCATTGAGCTGTAGCTCATCGCGGCGGTTCCGGCCTTGCGCAAATCCTCGTTCAAGACTGCGAAACGGCTGTTTGTCACATCCTCACGCGTAAAGACTTTCACAACGCGCTGACCTTCAATCAGTTCTTCTATATATCCGTTCACGCGGGCGATGTTTTTCTGCTGGGCGGTAAAAGCTGAGGCAGACCTTGAGCCTATTTTCGCCGACAAAAGCATAATCAGCCCAGTAGTGACAACAACAAGAAGCGTAAGCGGCGGACTTAGGACAATCATCATAACAAGAATTCCTGAGACCTGGAAAAACGTGGAGAAAAGCTGGGACACGCTCACACTGAACATCTCGCGCAAAGTGTCGGTGTCGTTTGTGTAGAGAGACATCAGCTCGCCGTGCGGATGAGAGTCAAAGAACTTAAGCGGAAGATTCTCCATATGATGGAAAAGGTCGCGCCGGATATTAAAAAGCGTCTTTGTCGAGATATAAAGCAGAAGACGCTCCGAGCCGAACGACGAGAGCGCGCCCGCGGCGTAAATCGCGAGCATTGTGAAAATCAGCCTGGCGAACGCCGAAAGGTCAACATTCTTCTTGCCAATAAGCGGCACGATAAAATCATTCAGGGCAGGCTTTAAGAGATAAGTTCCGGCCACATCCGCAAGGGCCGAGACAATTACAAAAAGGAATACGAGCGGCCACAAGGCCTTGAACCGCCCCATATATGAAATAAGACGCAAAACTGTTTTCTTTGTGTTCCGGGGCTTGTCCGTCCCCCGCATTCTTATTCTTGGCATTTATTTCTCCATAATCTAGTTCGCGCTCATCTGCGAGTCGTAGACTTCCCTGTAAATCTTGTTGTTTTCCAAAAGCTCGGCGTGGGTTCCGATTCCGTCAATCCGGCCCTCGTTCATCACGACGATAAAGTCGGAATTCTCAACGCTCGCGATTCTCTGCGCGATAATAAGCTTTGTTGTGTCCGGCAGAAGATTCTTGAGCGCGTTTCTGATTCTCAAGTCTGTCGCAGTATCAACAGCGCTTGTCGAGTCGTCCATCACAAGAATGTCAGGCTTTTTTAAAAGCGCGCGCGCAATGCAAAGCCGCTGCTTCTGTCCGCCTGAAAGATTCACGCCGCCCTGCCCCAGCATTGTATTGTAGCCGTCAGGAAAAGACGAGACAAACTCGTCAGCGTCGGCCGCCTTTGCCGCCTGGACAATCTCCTCGTCCGTCGCGCTGTCGTTTCCCCATCTTAAGTTGTCTGCGATTGTTCCTGAAAAAAGCACATTCTTCTGCAGGACAAATCCGATTCTCTTTCTTAGCTTTTCAATCTCCCATTTGCGAACGTCTTTTCCGCCGACTTTCACGCTTCCTTTTGTAACATCGTAAAGGCGCGGAATCATCTGCACGAGCGTTGACTTTGACGAGCCGGTTCCGCCCAGAATTCCGACTACGCTTCCGGCCGGAATGTGAAGGTTTATGTCAAGAAGAACGCTGTGCTCCTCTTTCTTGTCATATGAAAAATAAACATTGTCAAAGTCAACTGCGGCAGGACTTTTTGTAAGCGGAGAAGAGTCAGGATTATCCTCAATCTCGATTTTCTCGTCAAGGACTTCTGAAATTCTCATGACGCTCGCGCGCGACATTATGAACATAACAAAAAGACGGCTTAGCATCATGAGCGACATCAAGACCTGCGTCACGTAGGAAATAAAGCTTATAAGCTCGCCTACGAGCATGTCGCCTGAAAGAACAAATTTTCCGCCGAACCACAATGCCGCAACAATGCACATATAAATTGTCATCTGCATAATCGGCATGTTAAGAATTACGATTTTCTCGGCGTCCACCTGGGTCTGCCTTAGCTCGTCGGCGATTTTGTCAAATTTCTCGTCCTCGTGCTCGCGGCGGACAAATGCCTTTACAACGCGGATTGCAATCAAGTTCTCCTGGACAACGCGGTTCAAGCTGTCGTATTTTTCAAAAAGCCTTTTGAACCTCGGATAAGAGATCCAGACAATCAAAAGCAAGGTCACAAAAAGAACCGGAGTCGCAACAAAAAAGATAAGGGCAAGCTTCGCGCTGATTGTGCAAGCCATCACAGTGCCGGAAATCAGCATCATCGGAGAGCGGATCATCGAGCGGATTATGTTCTGGTACATGTTCTGCACGTTTGTTACATCGGTTGTGAGCCTTGTAACAAGGGAGCTTGTACTGAACTTGTCAACGTTTCCGAACGAGAATTCCTGAACGCGCGCAAAGAGCTTTTTTCTCAAGTTTTTTGAAAAGCCGAACGCGGCAACAGATGAGGTCCGTCCGCACATTGCGCCGCAAACAAGCGAGAAAAGCGCCATCGAAATCATCAAAAGTCCGTATTTTATTACAAAGGCTGAGTCCAGATTCTTGATTCCGACATCGACAATTTTCGCCATCACAAGCGGAATCGTTGTCTCCATCATGACCTCGCCCACCATGAATACCGGAGAAACAGCAGTGTACGCCCAGTATTTCTTCTCCATTCCGCCGCATAATTTCTTAATGAACTTCAACATCGGTAAAACCTGCCGCCTTAAAAATGTTTTCTATTATCATAACCGCCTGCGCCTTCGCGTCGTCAAGGATTCCGCTTTCGACAAGCTTCGCCTCGGTGCTTTTCCGGCTCAGGTTAACCTCGTCAACAACTTCTTTCATCGTAACGGCAACGAAAATGCTTCTGTCCTCGTCAAAAACCTCGATGTCAGAAATATCGTTTCCAAGAATTTCGCATTCAGGAAGAACGATTCCGATTTTTCTTCCGTTGTCTGAAATTTTTATGTCGGCAAGGCTCAAGTCGGCGATTCCTGCGCGCAAGATTCCGTCATATTTCACAATTGAAAAAGATTTCGCAAGGCCCGCAATCCGTGTCTTCTTGATTGAGATAATGTCGCTGTAGCGGCTTTTTACCGTGACCATCTCGGCGGCTTTCTGCATTTCGTACTTTGCCGTCATCATGCGTTTTTCTGTTCTGATTTCTGAAAGTTTTTTGAATCCGTAAAATCCGGCGCACACAAGGACAAGAGCAAGAACCAAAATGATTGTGATTTTTAGAAAGATTTTCTTCAATTTCAATTTTCTTTTCCCTCTTTCAGCGTTAGAATAAAAATATGGAAAACAGCATTGCAATCTCACAAGACGAAGTAGATAAGCTTTTTGGAATTATATCACAAGACGCAAAAACAAAATCAAGTGCAGAAGAAAAAAAATACAAACGTCCGAATTTTTTTAAGGCGGATGAAATAGAAATTGTAAAAAAACAGTGCACAGAGCTGAACCTGGACTTTGAGAAAGCACTGAAAGACAAATTCGGCGCGCCAAAAATCAGAAAGCTTATTCTGACAAACGCGGAGGAAATCACGGCCGAGGAATTCTTTGACTCGCTCACAAAAAATGATTTTCTCTACAGGCTTTCGCTCAACGGCGCAAATCTCTTTATAAAGCTCGACTCTTTTTTGTACGGCGCGCTCTCAGGGCTTGTAATCGACCCGATGCACAAAATCAACTTTTTCCAGACTGAAGTTCTGCGCCATTTTGTGATTGCGATTCTCGCAAAGTGCCTTGAAAAAAAGTTTTCAATAAAAGAAGGCGAAATAAAGGTCGAGAACATGTTTGAAAAATCTCCGGCGCAGTATTCCAATGAGCAATCAGGAATCGCGATGAGCATAAACTGGAATGAAAACCTGCGCTCGTTCGGAATCGAAAAGATTTTTGAAACACGAGATTTTATGAACCAAATCAAAACTCTGGGAAAAAATTAAGATAGAATTTTCCCCACAAATGTGGGGAAAATCAGTTTCTACTCCAGGATTGCGCCCTTGTCGGCAGAGCTTACAAGCTTGGCGTAGCGCGCAAGGTAGCCAGTCTTGACTTTAGGCTCGTGCGGCTTCCAATTCTTGCGCCGTCTTTCAAGCTCCTCGTCGCTCACTTCAAGATGAATCTTGTAGTTGTTGATGTCGAGAGTGATTTTGTCACCCTCTTCCACAAGAGCAATCGGGCCTCCGACAGCGGCTTCAGGCGAGCAGTGGCCGAGAGAGGCTCCGCGTGTCGCG
Source organism: uncultured Treponema sp. (assembly GCA_964538245.1). Lineage (GTDB taxonomy): Bacteria > Spirochaetota > Spirochaetia > Treponematales > Treponemataceae > Treponema_D. The sequence goes on along the minus strand of CAZIFO010000028.1, from coordinate 11,152 downwards.
CCGGAGAATCTTCCGTCGGTGATAAGAGCGACCTGCTTGTCGAGACCCTGACCAGCAAGAGCCGCTGTAACAGCTAGCATCTCGCGCATTCCAGGTCCGCCTTTCGGTCCCTCGTAGCGGATTACAACAACATCGCCAGGATGAATCTGCGACTTCTGAACTGCGTCCATCGCCTCTTCCTCGCCGTCGAACACGCGGGCAGGACCTGTGTGATACATAAGCTCCTTCGCGCAGGCGGAGCGTTTTACGACAGTTCCGTCAGGGGCAAGGTTTCCGAAAAGGATTGCGATTCCGCCGTTGTCTGAATAAGGATTTTCAATCGGCCGCAGAATCTCAGGATTGCGGTTCTTCACGCCCTTTATATTCTCAGCGATTGTCTTTCCAGTCGCTGTAATAAGGTCTGTGTTGATAAGATTCTTTTTCGCAAGCTCGGCGAGAACAGCCTGGACTCCGCCGGCGTCGTCAAGCTCGCACATGAATGTGTGTCCTGCCGGAGCCAGGTGGCAGAGGTTCGGCGTGCGCTCAGAAATCTTGTTCACCTCGTGCAAATCGATTGTGATTCCGGCCTCGTGCGCGATTGCCGGAACATGGAGCATTGTGTTTGAAGAGCAGCCGAGAGCCATGTCAGCGGTGAGTGCGTTGCGGAAGTTTTCAGCGGTCATCATCTTTCGCGCTGTGATTCCGCGCCTGTACATCTCCATGACCTGCATTCCGGCGTGCTTTGCGAGCGCGATTCTTCTTCCTGTGACGGCAGGAATAGTTCCATTTCCAGGAAGTCCGAGTCCAAGAACTTCTGTAAGGCAATTCATCGAGTTCGCAGTGAACATTCCTGAGCAGGCTCCGCAGCCAGGGCAGGCGTAATGCTCCATTTCTGTAAGCTGTGATTCAGTGACTTTTCCTACAGCAAGTCCTCCTACAGCCTCAAACATATCTGTAAGAGAAAGATTTTTATCTGAATAAGGATTTGAAGAGTCATGTCCCGGAAGATGGCCCGGCATCATAGGTCCGCCTGAGCAGAAAACAGTCGGCAGGTCAAGGCGGGCGGCGGCCATCAGCATTCCCGGAACAATCTTGTCGCAGTTAGGAATCATGACAAGGGCGTCAAGCTGGTGCGCCTTTGCGATGCACTCGACAGAATCGGCGATAAGCTCGCGCGTTACAAGCGAATATTTCATTCCCTCGTGTCCCATTGCGATTCCGTCGCACACGCCGATCGCAGGAAATTCAATAGGAGTTCCGCCGGCATAGCGCACTCCGGCCTTTACAGCCTCAGCTATGCGGTCAAGTTCAATGTGGCCCGGGATAAGCTCGTTCTTAGCGCAGATAACGCCGACCAACGGCTGGTTAAGCTCCTCCTCAGTGTAGCCTGAAGCGTAAAAAAGCGAGCGGTGCGGCGCGCGCGCCGTTCCTTTGCAAGCATTGTCAGATTTCTTTGCCATTTATGTACCTCTTTTTATATTTTCAGCTAAAAATTATAGCAAGACATAAATATTGCGTAAAGTGAAAGATTAGAAAGAAAACGTTGCAGAAAACACAATTAAAAAAGAAAAGAATATTAACGTTTAAAATAATTTCAAAAACGGAGCGCCCGTCAAATATCCATAAGTCTACCATTTTATCAGGACGCTCCGCTTTCCATTCTATATGTTTCTACTTGCCTGACGCGCGCTTTCTGTCAATGTTTGCGATGCACTTGTCACCGATATTGTCGATTACAACAGCAAGAACAGAAAAAACAACTGCAAAAAGACACATCAAAACAATACATAAAATTCCAGACAACATAAAATTCTCCTAATAAAAAAAACTTCACCGCCGTTCCAGACGGAAACAAAATCATAAGCGGCCGGCCTTTATAAAGTCAGCGCAAACTTCAAAAAAGTTATTTAAAAAGAATAACACAAGCTACTGTCAAAACTAAAAATATGACAATGAGCGCAATATAACCTGCCATAAAAGCCTCTTAAAAATGAAAATTCAAATGAAGACGATGAACTGCCAGGATAAAAGTCGCAGGCGATTCACCAGGAACCTTTACTCCAGCTGGAGAGGCTAAAATTTCTTCATTACGGTTTAACTGACAATGAGCAGGCTAGATTACTGTCTGGAGAAAAATTATATTTTCAACTGATTTTGGAAGAAGGAGCACTCTTGAAGTGCTTTCTGAAATGTCTGATAAAAATGGAATATTGGAAGAAAAACTTCCGCTTGAAGCAAGAGCAAAGCCGCCTGCAAAATGAACGGAGAATTCCGCTTTTTTCTGGGAACGTGAAAACGAACTTTCATTTATTCCAGAAATCTTAGTTTCATTTGCAGCTACAGATATAAAGTCCGGAGACGCGGCATGTGATGCGACTATTTTTAATTCATCTGAGGAAGAAAAAACCGCCCTTTGCACGCCAAATCCCGCATATGAAGAAAACAAAGCGAGAAATGAAAAAATAACGTACAAAAGACGGCTTTTCATATTTTTTAATCTTTACTAAAACTACACGGACAAAGCGTTAGCGAAGTCCGCCGTATGTCGCAATAAAGACGCCGGCTGCCATAGCAGTTCCGATAACACCAGCAACGTTAGGTCCCATAGCGTTCATCAAGATGAAGTTAGAAGGATCATCTTTCTGGGCAACGTTATGCGCAACGCGCGCCGCCATTGGAACAGCAGAAACACCCGCAGAACCGATAAGAGGATTGATTTTCTTTCCTTCCGGCAGGAACAGGTTCATAAGCTGAGCCATGAGCAAGCCGCCCGCTGTCGCTACTGCGAAAGCAAGAAGTCCGAGGATGATAATTCCGATTGAGTTTCCGTTGATGATTTTCTCCGGAGTCATCTGAGAGCCTACACCCAAAGAAAGAAGAATTGAAACGATGTTCATAAGCTCGTTCTCCATTGTCTTTGAAAGGCGGGTCGCAGCTCCAGACTCTTTTACAAAGTTTCCGAAAGCAAGCATACCGATAAGAGGTGCTGCCGGCGGAAGAAGAAGAATTGTCAGGAAAAGAAGCATCATCGGGAAGAGAACTTTCTCAGCCTTTGAAACTGGTCTTGGATTCTCCATATGGATGCATCTCTGTTTCTTAGTTGTAAGAAGCTTCATAATCGGAGGCTGGATCATCGGAACAAGAGCCATGTAAGAGTAAGCCGCAACTGCGATTACCGCCATAAGCTCAGGAGCAAGTTTTCCAGAAACGTAGATTGATGTAGGGCCGTCCGCGCCGCCGATAATTCCGATTGCGCAAGCCTGAAGCATATTGTAGTCAATTCCAGGGATAAGGTTCATCAAGGCGACACCGAACAAAGTGAAGAATACACCGAGCTGAGCCGCGCCGCCGAGAATAGCAGTCTTAGGGTTAGCGATAAGCGGACCGAAGTCTGTCATGGCTCCGATTCCCATAAAGATTAGCATCGGGAAGAACTCGTTTCCAACACCGGCTTTGTAGATAATAGCCAGCATTCCGTCAGGAAGGTCGCCCATTCCGGCTCCGACAATGTTTACAAGGATTGTTCCGAATCCGATTGGAATCAGAAGAAGCGGCTCAAATCCGCGTCCGGCTCCAAGATATACAACAAGGAAGCCTACAAGAATCATTATAAAGCTTTGCCAGCCAGGAGCGGAAGCAGCGAAAGCCGAAGCGTCGGCCTTCTCCTTGATTGCCTCGTTAGCCTCAGCCTGGGCTTTAGCGGCAGCCTTCTCTTCCTCAGTCTCCAAGAACATCTGGTAAAATCCAGTTGACTTTCCAATGTTCTTTAAGAATTTAGGAACAGAAATCTTGTGCTCCTCGCCCCAGTTCTCAGTTCCCTTGATTTTCGCAGTTCCCATTGTCTTGAGCGAAGCGCGCTCAGCGACAACAGGAGCGGCGGCTGCGGCGGCAGTCTTAGGCTCTGTATTTTCAGCAGTCTGAGCAAGAACTTTTGAGCCTGTGCTAAGCACAAAAGCAATTGCCATGATTGCGCAGGTCACGCAAAGAACCTGCTTTCTAAAATTTTTCTTCAAATCGATCATTTTTATTTCCTGTCTTTACCGCCGCCGCAGAGCATCTAGCGCAAACTGCGGCGGCAAATAACATTTTTACTGAATTGTTGCTACTGTCTGTCCGTTAGAAACCTGAGTTCCTGTCGGCACTGTAAAGTGAACTTTTCCAGCGGCTCCGGCCTTAATCTCAAGCTCCATCTTCATTGACTCAATGATGATTACAGTTGTGTCAGCCTGGACAGAAGCGCCTTCAGCTACAGCGTACTTAAGCAAAGTTCCGGCGACCGGAGCGTTTACTGGTTTTCCGCCTGCAGGAGCAGCTGCGGCAGCAGGAGCTGTCTTTGGAGCAGCGGCCGCGGCAGGAGCTGGAGCTGCTTTTACAACTCCGCCGATTGTCGCGATAACCTGACCGTTTGAAATCTGGGTTCCTGTTGGAACTGTGTATGTGATTGTTCCGTCAGCCGGAGATTTTACCTCAAGCTCCATCTTCATAGACTCAACAATGATGATTGTCTGGCCTTTTGTAACTTTTGTTCCGTTAGAGAAGCACTGCTTGAGCAATGTTCCGGCAACAGGAGCCTTGACATCCTCTCCGCCGACTGTTGTGGCAGCGGCAGCAGCTGGAGCGGCTCCGGCTTCTCCGAATGTTACATTGTAAGGAGTTCCGTCAACTGTAACGTTGTCTCCGTTAGCTGTAACCTGATAGCTCTGTCCGTTGACTGTGACTGTGTAAGAACCGTTTTTAGAAGCTGCTTTCGGAGTCTCTTTAAGTCCGAATGTCTTCTCTGCGTCAACAGGTCCGTTAGCGCGTGTTGAGAAGAATTTAGCTGCAACTTTCGGGAACATAGCATATGTCAAAGTATCTTCAACTGAGCCGTTTCCGCCGTTCTTCTTTGACTCCTCGACCATCTTGTCCCACTCTGGCTCGATAAGGTCGGCCGGGCGGCAAGTGACTGGCTTGTCCATCTTGTTAAGCTCAAGAGCTTTCTTAACAAGCTCTGCGTTCGGAGCTGCAGGAACTTTTCCATATTTTCCGACGAGAAGATCGCGGAATTCCTGAGTCAAGTTCTTGTATCTTCCGAAGAGAACATTGAATACAGCCTGAGTTCCAACAATCTGTGAAGTTGGAGTTACAAGCGGAACATATCCTACATCCTTCTGGACGATAGGGATTTCTTTCAATACATCGTCGATTTTGTCTGACGCGCCCTGCTGCTTGAGCTGGTTCTCAAGGTTAGAGAGCATTCCTCCTGGAACCTGTGACTTCAAGATACGAGTGTCGGCTCCGAGGAATTTTGACTCAAGGGAAGCGTAGTGCTTGCGGATCTCGCGGAAATAAGCCGCAATCTCAAGCAATGCGGAAATATCAAGACCTGTGTCCCACTCAGTTCCTCTGAGCATCTCTACCACAGTCTCTGTCGGAGAGTGTGAAGTTCCCATAGCCATTGAAGAAATAGCCGTGTCGAGAACATCAGCGCCAGCCTCGGCAGACTTGAGCAATGTCGCTACAGAAAGTCCTGTTGTCGCGTGCGAGTGGATTTCAACAGGAAGGTCAACTTTTGATTTGATAGCCTTTACAAGGTCATAAGCGTCGAACGGCTTCAAAAGACCTGACATATCCTTGATACAGATTGAGTCAGCGCCGAAGTCAGCGTATGTCTTTGCAAGGTCAGCGTAGATTTCTTTTGTGTGGTACGGAGTTGTCGCGTAAGAAATAGCCATCTGGACGTGCTTTCCAGTCTTTTTAGCGGCTTTTGTAGCGCGCTCAAGGTTGCGAGGATCGTTGCAGGCATCAAAGATACGGAAAACATCAACGCCGTTCTTTGCGGCAGCCTCTACGAATTTATCAACAACATCATCTGCATAGTGGCGGTAGCCGAGAAGGTTCTGTCCGCGCAAAAGCATCATGATTTTAGAGTTAGGCATTGCAGCGTGGAGCTTTCTAAGGCGCTCCCACGGATCTTCGTTCAAAAAGCGGATACAAGAGTCATAAGTAGCTCCGCCCCAGGCTTCAACAGCCCAGTATCCGATTTTATCAATTTTTGGAGCGATTGGCAGCATATCTGCTGTAGTCATACGTGTGGCGTGAAGCGACTGTGTAGCATCGCGCAAAACAAGTTCAGAAATTCCGATTTTCTTTGCCATTTGTCAAATACCTCTATTAACTATTTAGTTTTTTTCGTGCAGGGCGGTTGCAATTGCCGCTACGACTGCTTTTTGATCAATGGCCGCTGCTGCAGGAGCCGCGGCTTCAGGTTTTGGCGCCTCTTCGTCAAGATGTGCGGCATGTACAGCGATTCTAAGCAGGTTCATGCAGCCAATCAAGATGATGAGGAAGGCAAAAACGACACACATACCAAGGACAGTAAGGATTGCGCTCTGTCCCAGCATTTCTTCGATTGTCATAAGTCCTCCAACGGAAAAATACAAAATTTTGATTTGTTTAAAGTATATTTCATTTCAATCAATCATTCAACAATTTGATTTTGTATTTTTTTGTTTGACTTTTGAGATTTTCATGTTTTAATGAAAGTAACCTTGATTTAATCTTAAAAAACAGTCATAAATGATTAAACTATAATTTTTCCGGAGGTACGTATGGAAAACATTGCAGGAACTCAGACTGAGAAGAATTTGCAGGCGGCTTTTGCCGGCGAGTCACAGGCGCGCAACAAGTACACCTACTTTGCAAGCAAGGCAAGAAAAGACGGATTCGAGCAGATTGCAAAGATTTTCGAGGAAACAGCCAACAACGAGAAAGAGCACGCGAAAATCTGGTTCAAGCTCCTGAACGGAGGCGAAATTCATTCCACAGAAGAAAACCTGAAAGAAGCTGCGGCCGGAGAAAACTATGAGTGGACCGATATGTACGCAGGATTCGCAAAGACAGCTAAAGAAGAAGGATTTGCAAGAATCGCGAAGCTTTTCGAGATGGTCGGGGCGATTGAAAAAGAACACGAGAAACGCTATCTAAAGCTTTTAGAGAACGTAAAGAACGGACTCGTCTTCTCAAAAGACGGCGACACAATCTGGCAATGCGCCAACTGCGGACACATCGTAGTTGGAAAGAAAGCCCCGGAAGTCTGCCCAGTCTGCGCACATCCGCAGAGCTATTTTGAAGTCAAGAAAGACAACTTCTAGACTTTTATAAAGACAAAAAAATCGAGCAGAAGTCTGCCCGATTTTTTTTAGACGCACAGCCTAATTCAATCTTCTTTTTACAATGCAGGATTTCTCAAACGCGCTTTCATCTATCTCGCATTCAGATGGAACAGTGACAGTGCGGAGATTTACGCAGCCTGAGAACGCAGCTCCGCAGATTTTCTCAAGGCCGTCGCCCTGAAAAATCACTTCCTTTAGATTCACGCAGTTAAAAAACACGCCGGTGTCAATAGACTTTACAGAAGGCGGCAGAATGATTTTCTCAAGGTTTTCCGAGAACATAAAGGCGCCGCGCCCGATGTAAGAAACCGTGGAAGGAACAGAGACATTTTTCAGCCGCTTTAGATTTGAAAGCGAGTTCCAGCCAAGATACTTTGTTCCGTTCTTGATTTTCACGGACTCAAGATTTTTGTCCGCGGCGAACAAAAGCGATTTTGAATGCTCATTGTACATAACACCGTCAGAAACCTTGTAAAACGCATTTTTTGAAAGAACTGCAACTGTGTCGTCAAAGGAATCAAGGCAGGCTTCAATCAGAAAAGCGGGAACAGAATCAATTTTAAGGCTATTGCAGAGTGAAAAAGCTTTCGGGCCTATAATTCTTAGCTTTTCCGGAAGATTCACGCTCTCAAGATTTTCACAGCCGTAAAACGCGCCCAGGTTTATTTCCTGCAAAGTTTCAGGAAGAACAACAGACTTAAGATTCTTGCAGCGCGAAAAGGCGTAGCTTTCAATTGCGTCAACGCCATCAGGAACGACGACTTTCTCGATTTTTTGATTTTCGAGAAAAGCGTCCTCTCCAATAAAAGCGATTTCCGGCGGAACCTCGACAGAGGTTTCGCTTCCGGCGTACTTCTCAAGATATTTCTCGCCGCCGGAAGTCTCTCCAATAATAAAATTTTCGTTTTCCATATGACTTAGAACAAGTCTTCCATTCCGTAGATTCTGCCTTTGGCGAGCTTTCCAGATTCTAGTGCAGCGGAAAGCTTCTCAAGAGCGATTACAGCACCGCGGGCAAATCCTTCGCGGCTTCTTGCGCGGTGGGTAATCTCAATCTCGTCAGCAGGACCGTCAAAGAAAACAGTGTGTGTGCCAGGAACGTGTCCCACTCTTGTGGAGCTAACATGAAGCTGGTTCTGCCTCGGCCGCTCATGGAAAGCGTCAGTCACAATCTCGGTCTTTGTCTTGTTCTCAAGCATGATTCTTCTTGCAATCTCAAGCGCAGTTCCGGAAGGGCTGTCGGCTTTCTGGTTGTGGTGAGCCTCCCAGACCGCGACATCGTAATCCTTGTATTCCGCCATTATCTTAGCGGCTTCCTGAACAATTTTATAGAACATATTAACGCCGACAGAAAAATTGGAAGAGCGCATCAAAGTTCCGCCTGTCTTTTCGCAGAGGGAAGCGATTTCATCCTCTGACTTTGCCCAGCCGGTTGTTCCGACAACAAGCGGAAGGCCGAGCGGAACAAGCGCCTTAAGGTTTCCGACAACAGACAAAGGGTGAGAAAACTCAATCACGCCCTCAGCCCCGCTCTTTTTAACCGCGTCGGCTACTGCATCTCCATCGCCAGAAGGAACAAGATTTGTCGCGTCCTTCGCCATTACATCAACAGTCGCAACAACCTCGTGCCCGGCTTCCTTGGCGCAGCCTTCAATCATGTGCCCCATCTTTCCATATCCGACAAGCGCAATTTTCATAATTTTCTCCCCCTTAGTCTGCAGATTTATATTCCGCGCAAAGATTCTCCGCAGGATTCACGATTGAAAGAACCTTCTCTCCGTTGCGGACAAAAGTTGACATCTCAAGCCCGCCGTCAAAGAGAGAGAGATAAAGCCTCTCAAACTCCATTTCATCAGGAGCGCCCATCATTTTTGTAAGAGCGAATCCATTTGAAGCATCTGCGCTGTTTCCATCAATTTTGATTTCGCCGCTGAAGACATTCGCGCCTGCGCTTCCGCGGATCGAATAATCATTCCCATCTTTCTTGTCCAGGCCAAGCTCAACAACGAAAATATTCTGCTCATCATCATCTTTCAAAAGTTTCTCAAGTTTCCAGTTTCCGGCAAAATCACTCTTTATATATGCCTTGTGATTTTTCACCTCGATTTCATATGCCGATTTTACAGCAGGCTCGCCGCTTTCCCATGAGCGGCCGTAGACAAAATCAAGCCGCGCCTCTCCGTCCTTCAAAGGCGTCACAACGTAGTCAAAACGCGAAGGCGCGCCGACAATTCCGTCAGAGCCAAGATATGTAATATTTTCCTTTACAGAAACAATTCCGTCTGGAAGCGCGGAAAATTCCCATGAATATCCGGCTGTCGGATTTCCAGTCATGCTGATTTTAACTCCGCCGGAAGATTTCTCATCTGATTTTCCATTCTCCGCTTTCGTAGAAGCGCACGAGACGAATCCAAGAAGCAAAGCAAAAGCCAAAGCTGCGGAGCAAAAAGTTTTCTTCATTAATAACTCCAAAATTATTTATTCAACACGGACAAGCGTGTTCTTTACTTGAACAGAGCGGCGTGGAGAACCTGCACAACTTCGTTAGCCTGCGAGTTGTCAACAAGGAAGCTGATGTTCACCTTGCTCGCGCCCTGGGAAATCATCTGCACGTTGATTTTCTCTTTTGCAAGCGCAGCGAAAGCGTCCGCGAGAATAGAGCTTGAATGAGCCGCGTCGCAGATAACAGTGACAATCGCCTTGTCTTTCTTTACTGTAACGTCGCTCGCTTTCTTCAAGTCCTCAATAAGGCCGCCGAGGTCAGATTTTCCGTTCACGGTGAGAGAGACAGAAACCTCTGAAGTCGCAATCACGTCAACGCTAACATTCCACTTTAAGAACTGGTTGAAGACATGGGCCAGAAATCCGCACGCCCCGAACATATTGTTCGACTGAATATCAATCAAATTCACGTTCTTTACGCTTGTAATCGCTGTGACGCGCGGAACTGCGCCGGAATGCTTCTCGACAATCACAGTTCCCTCGCTCTTTATATTGTATGAATTTTTCACGCGAACAGTTGTTCCGGTCTTGCGGCACGGAACCATTGAGCGCGGATGAAGCACCTGCGAGCCGAACATCGCAAGCTCCTGAGCCTCTTCATAAGTGACTTCCGGAACAAGGCGCGCGTCTTTCACAACGCGCGGATCAGCTGTAAGAATTCCGTCAACGTCCTTCCAAGTCTGGATTTCATCAGCGCGCATCGCGCTTCCAATCATTGTCGCGGACAAGTCCGAGCCGCCGCGTCCGAGAGTTGTAATCACGCCTTTCTTGTCTTTCGCGATGAATCCTGTGACAATCGGAATCTCGTTTGTCTTTCCGTCCTTGTAGCTTCCGAGAGCGCGCGGAATGTTCTGCCAGACCTCGTCAAGAAGCTCGGCGTTCATATAGTTAGAGTCCGAAACCATGCCGATGTCCCAGGCGTCGTAGAACTTCGCAGGAGTTCCCTGTTTTTTAAGATAGGCAGCCATCATTCTGACCGAAAGACGCTCGCCGAAAGAGACAAGATAGTCCCTTGTGCGCTTTGTAAGCTCATGGAGCATTGAAATTCCAGTCAGAAGAGTCTTCAGCTCGCCAAGAAGCTCCTTTACAGCAGGAACATCAATATCAAGCTCCTTCGCAGTGTCAAAATGAAGCTTCTCGATTTTCTCAATATCAACTTTTCCGTTTACAGCCATGTCAGCAGCGTCAAGAAGATGGTCGGTCGTGTCGCCCATCGCGCTCAAGACAACAACAGGCCGCTTTTCCGCATACGCCTGGATAATAGACGCAACATTTCTTATGCGCTCAGCGTTGGCGACTGAGCTTCCGCCAAATTTCATCACTATCATAAATCTTGCTCCAAAAACAAATTACAACAAATTATAGTGAATAAAAAGGCGGCTTACAACCAAAGCAAATGGACACAAAGTATGCTATTGCTCAAGTTTCCCGATAAAAATGAGCTTTTCAGAAGATGCCAGCTGGCTTGGATTTGTTCCCTCAAGCCCAAGAGGAACAGCAAGCCCCAGCTTTTCGTA